>NZ_AP023175.1:0-675967 GCF_013426895.1 Paraburkholderia largidicola
GCCGTCGTGGCCACGCTCGGCTGCCTTGCGGCGAGTCATGCCGCATTGGCCGCGTCATCGCCGTGCGGCAAGGACGACGCGCTGCAGATCCGCGGCGACACGCCGGGCGCGATCAGCTATGACGTGTATCGCCAGTTGCGCCCGCTCGACGCGCATCGACTCGCGCTCTTTCAGGACGCGGGCACCGTGAAGCGTCTGCCCGACGGTCTCGGCGTTTGCGAAATCGCCGATGACGGCGTCGCCGATCCGTCCGCTGTGCTCGTGCATGTGCCGCAAGGCAAGATGGCCTGGTGGGTCAGCGCGGCTAACGTCGAGAATGCGGACTGAGTTCGCACCGAACTTGCCGGACCGTGCGGCGCGCTATCTGTCGCCCTGCGTTGCTCCGGGGCACGTTTCTGGCTACGCTGACTGTCGAAGCGGCACCAAATCGCACAGAAACGGCACAGAAACAGCACGGCTTCGAGGTCCGGCATGCAGCGCCAATCCGGCTAGCGGCATGACCACCATCAACTGAGAGCGTGGCGCGTATGAAGATCATCGTGTGGAACATTCCCGAATCTTGCTCCGAGCAGGAAGTACGTGATTTTCTCGGCCACGAACTCGGTCACTATGCAAAAGACATCGAAGTGTTCGAGCAGGGTACGCCGAACGCGTACGCGAAGGTCGATGTCGAAGCCGACGAAGCCTATGTCGCCGAGGTCATTGCGCAGCAGTTCACCGGCAAGCAGTTGGGCGGCGTCGCGCTGCAGGTTAGCGCCGTGCCGTTCGGCGGCGACGAAGCGCCGCCGCGCAAGTAACTCGCACAATCGCGCGTTCAATCGAATGGCGTGTAAGGCAGCGCGCGCTTGTGATGCGTGCTGTCGTAAAAGCGCATGACGGTGTCGAATACCGCATCGCTTACCGGCTTGCCTTCGAGAAAATCGTCGATGTCCTCGTAGCGGATGCCGTAGGCGTCTTCGTCCGGACGTTGAGGGCGCAACATTTCGAGGTCGGCGGTCGGCACCTTGTGCGCGAGCGCGTCGTTTGCGCCGAGCGCTTGGGCGAGCGCGCGCACGCGCCGCTTGGTCAGGCCCGCGAGCGGCAGCACGTCGGCGCCGCCGTCGCCGAACTTCGTGAAAAACCCCATCACCGATTCCGCAGCGTGGTCCGTGCCGATCACGATGCCGCGCCGCGCGCTCGCCGCCGCCGCGTACTGCGCGATCATCCGCTGACGCGCCTTGATATTGCCGTGGACGAAGTCCTGTTGCGACGCGTCGGCGAAGGACAGGCCGCTCGCGCTGAGCGAGGCGAGCATCGCGTCGGCAGGGGGGCGGATATCGACGGTCAATGTCTCGTCGGGTCGAACGAAGGAGAGCGATTGCTGCGCATCCGCTTCATCGTGCTGGACACCGTACGGCAGGCGCATCGCGACGAAGCGCGCGTCGTATTGCGCGTCGCGCAGACGTTCGACGGCGAGCTGCGCAAGCCGTCCCGCCGTCGACGAATCGACGCCGCCGCTGATGCCGAGCACATAGGCGGCAAGTCCGTTCGCCCGCAGATAATCGGCGAGAAACGCAACTCGCCGTTCGATTTCGCGCGCGGCGTCGAAATTGTCCGCGACGTGCAGTTCGGCTGCAATCTGCCGCTGACGCGCGGCGCGTTGCTGCTGGTCCATCGACGTTCTCCTTGGCAAATGACGCAGGTATCACTGGCGATGATGGCATGAAGTGCTGAACTCGATGCGCCGTCACACATTGTCTGGTTTAATGTGGCATACCCATAATTAAATCTGAACGATCAGGGCTTTAAATCGACAGATGCAATAGCCGTCCGATATCGGACGGCGCGAGAGCACGGCGCGGGTACAACGTTTCCGCGCTGGAGGACACCCGGCAGCACGCCACGAGCGATTGCGCGGGTTGGGCGACTGGCAGTGACGTTCCAATAAAATGATCAGCAAAAAACAGAACTGGGTAGTTATTCCGCCTGCACGAGAGAGGGCGGATGCGCAGAGCGGCACGCTGCGCAGTGATAACGGGGATAGGGCGATCCACACGATCGCGTCGATATCGCGTGCGCGGTCGTGCGTGCGTTCATACGCGCGCCGGTCGGCGTCGTGGTTCGGTGTGTCGTTGGCGCTTTCGCTGACTTCGGTGCTTGCCGCTCCCACGCTCACGCAAAGCGCGCATGCCGCCGATGCGCCCCCAGTCGCGTCCAATGCCGCCGTCGACGCATCGTCCGTCGCGGCGCGCGATGCCGTCGGCCGCGTGGACCCGCGCCGCGCGCTATTGATGCGCGACGTGTTCGCGCGCAGCGTAATGCGCCGTCTAACAGTGCCAGCCGCAGAGCAGCGCGCGTATGGCGAGCGTCTGCAGCAAGCGCTCGCGCAGAAAGATCTGGGCAATCTGTCGGGCGAGTATGTGGTGCTCGTCGATCGCAACGAGAACGTGCAGGCGCTCTTCATCTACTTTCGCGCGGCGCCTCTGGACGCGTGGCAGATGATCGGCGCGTCGCCCGTCGCGACGGGAAGGCCGGGCCAGTTCGATCACTTCATCACGCCGCTCGGCGTGTTCGAGCACACGCCCGACAACATGGATTTCCGCGCGGAAGGCACGATGAACCAGAACGGCATCCGCGGCTACGGCAAGCACGACATGCGCATCTTCGATCTCGGCTGGGCGCAGGGCGAGCGCGGCTGGGGCAAGGGCGGCATGTCGCAGATGCGCTTCCAGATGCACGCAACCGATCCCGACAAGCTCGAGCCGATTCTCGGCATTCGCCATTCGAAAGGCTGCGTGCGGATACCGGCGTCGCTCAACGTGTTCCTCGATCACTACGGCATTCTCGACAGGGAGTACGAGGCGCTCGTCGCCGAGGGGCGCTCGTTGTGGGTGCTGCATTCGGATCGCGTCGCGACGCCTTGGGCGGGACGCTATATCGTCGTCGTCGATTCGCAGCGCAAGGCGCGGCCCGCGTGGTCGCCTTTGCCGAGCGGCAAGGTCCGCGCAAAGGTGCCGGCCAACGCCGATACGGCGGATTAGGCTCAGCGCAGGTCGGCCGGCGGCGCGAGCAAGCGGGTTGCCCGCAGCGCCATCACGAGCGCGCGAGCAGCACGCCGATCAGCGCGACGACGAAGCCGGCCACCTGCACCAGCGTCAGCGTTTCGCCGAAGCCGACATAGCCTTCGAGCGCGGCAAGCGGCGGCGCGAGGAATAGCAGCGCCGTCGCGCGCGACGCGTCCCCGCGCCGGACCATCCACACGAGCAGCGTCACGCTCACGCCCGACAGCATCACGATGCCCCACGCCAGCGACACCCACAGCGCCGGCGACGGAATCCACTTGTGCTCGCCGAGCGCCAGCGCGAACGCGAGCACGACGATCGCCGCGCCGACGTTCTGCACGGCGCTCGCGCTGCGGATATCCGCTTTCGACAGCGAGGTCTTCTGGATCAGCGTTCCTGCCGTGATCGCGCACACCGCGAGAATCGACACGGTCACGACAAGCCACTCCGGTACATTGCCCGCATGATCGGGCGCGACGGTCGCCGTTGCGGCGGCCAGCTTCGGCTCGAGCACCAGCGCGACGCCCGCCAGACCCAGCAGCATGCCCGTCCAGCCGCGCCCCGACAGACGTTCGCCAAACAGCGGCGCCGCGACGGCCGCCGTCAGCAGCGGCTGCAACGCGCCGAGCAGGGCCATGATGCCCGCGCTCATCCCTTGCGCGACGGCCCAGTAGCCGGCACCGAGATAGACGCCTTGCAGCAGCGCGCCCGCGAGCAGATGCTTGCCGAGCGCACGGCCCTTCGGCCATTCGACGCGCGCGAAGAACGCAGCCGCCATGAACAGCAGCGCCGTGCCGCCGAAGCGCGCAAGCAGGAACAGATTCGGATCGGCGTAAGGCTTGATCGCGCGGGCGACCACGAAGCCCGTCGACCACAGGACCACGAAAACTATGGCATTGAAGACAACCAGCATCGGATGACTCGAACGACGGATACAAGGCTCGCAGTATCGGTCAATGCGCGGGAGCCCGTCTTGTTCGAAGCTGCACTGCGCCCAGCGTCAGCAACGAAACACGCCAAAAAAATGCTCAGTACGCGAGCACCACGGCTATCGCGCCGAGCAGGCCGCCGCAAATCGTGCACGCCCACAAGAGCGTGCGCGTGCGCCGGTATTCGAGCAGCACGTCGCTGACAAGCTGGGCCTGTTGCCTGACCGTCGTGACTTCGCGCCGATGCTGCAGAAAGTGCACCGCAAGCTGCGGGATGCGCGGCACGAGATGCGCGAGATGCGGCAACTCCTGCGCGAGATGCTTGACCCAGCCGCGATGATCGAACTCGCGGCGCGCGAGCGTCGCCAGCACCGAGCGCGCGATCTGCCATGAATCGACGCCCGGATGCAGCGCATTCGCTAGCATCTCCGCCTGGTCGAACGCGCGCTGCGCGGCGGCGAGCCGCGGCGGCACATCGCCGCCGAACGGATGCACGGCAAACAGCAGGTGATGGAACAGCGCACCCGCCGAGCGCTCGTTCGACTGCGGCGCGAAATGCGCTTCGGCGCGCATGCGCAGTTCGGCTTCGAGCTTCTCGGGGCGCGTGTCCTGCGACACATGTCCGGCATCGCGATGCAGATGCGCGAGCCGTCCATAGTCCTGGTCGAACAGCGCCGTCGCGCCGTGCACGAAGAACTCGCGTTCCTGCGACGAAAGGCTCGACATCACCGCGAAGTCGGCGAGCACGATACGCCCGAGCGTGTCCGGCTCGATACTCACGCGCACGCGACGCGCATCGAGCGTCGCGTGGAAGAAGCCATGCTCGAAGGCCTGCTCGGTGACGACCTCGATGATGTGTCCGGCAAGCGGCACGAGCTTTACGCCACGCGCCGACAGGCCGGCGAGATCGAGCGCGGGCAGCGATTCGATATGCTGCATCGCGAGCGTGCGGTCGGTGCACAGTTCCCAGATCACGGCGGGAATCGCGAGACGCTTGTCGCCGTCGAAATGATGCGCGGTCTGACTCAGGTTCGCGGCTTCGGCGCGCAAATCGAAGCGGCGCAGGATTTCCTGCGTGAACGTATTGGCGAGCTCGCGCAGCCGCAGACGGCGCGCATTCTTCGAAAGCTTCTCCATCCAGCGCGCGACCCAGCGCAGCAGCGCGGCCTCGTCGGCGATTTCCTGGACCTGCGCGACGCGCACGAGCTTGAGCGCGATGTCGCGATGCCCGTCGATCGGCTCGATCAGCCGCGCGACATGCGTCTGCTCGGCAAAGCCGTTTCTCGCGGGTGTCAGATCGATCGATGCAAACAGCGTCGACGCCGGGCGGCCGAGCGCTGCCGCGATCGCCTGCTCGACCTGATCGGGGGGCAGGGGCGCTTCGAGGTGGCTGACCGCGTCGATCGCGTCGTGCAGCGTGCCTTTCGCGAGTTCGGGGCGGCGCGCGAGCGTGTCGGCGAACGCGCTCGCCAGCGGGCCGAGATTGGGCAGCGCGCGATGCACGCCGGCGCGCCCGCCAGGCGACCCGTGCACGCGGGAAACGAGCGTGACGATCCAGTGCAGCTTGTGATGTTCGGGCGCGGCGAGCCAGATGAGGCGTGCGCCGTAGCGCAGCGCGTGGAACAGCAGTCGTAGTCGGCGAAACAGAGGGGGCATCGGCGGTTCGTTCGAGTGCATCGGCGATGCGGGTCAGGACCGCTCAGATTAGCAGGGTTGGGGCGCGCGGAACATCCGCAGGGTTACGGGCATGTGCCATTTGTCGCATGCGAAAGGCATACGCCTACTGTCCGCCGACGATGTGCCAACGGAGAGCCAACAGCATGCACAAGCTCATTACGCGCAACTTCCGCGCCGGGTCTCTATGCGTAATACAATACGGCCGGGCTCTGCCCGATTCCTGAATACACGCTCGCCGCCTCGCCGCGGCCAACAACATCGAGATGCTGGCAGAACAACGTCATCAATATATTCTGGCTCAGGTCACGAAGACGGGCGCACTGTCGGTCGCCGAGCTGGTTCGCGAACTCAACGTGTCGCGCGAGACGATCCGCCGCGATCTGAACGCGCTTGCCGAGCGTGGCCTGATCGTGACGACGCATGGCGGCGCACTGTCGAGCGACCGGCGCGAGCCGGACCTCGATACGCGCGATGCCGCCAACGCCAGCGCGAAGCGCGCCATCGGCGAGCGGGCGGCGCAACTGGTGCCCGACGGCGCCTCGGTCATCATCGATTCAGGCAGCACGACGCACGCGGCCGCGCGTGCGCTGACCGACCGCCACCGGCTGACCGTCTACACGAACGACTGGCGCATCGCGCTGCTGCTCGGCCGTCGCAACGACAACCGCGTGACGCTGCTCGGCGGCGAGCTGTCGGACAACGAAGATGCCGCGTTCGGGCTCGATACCATCACTCAGCTGTCGCACTATCACGCGGACTTCGCGCTGATCGGCGCGGGCGGCATCACGCCGGACGCGCAACTGTCCGATTACTCGCGCATGGCGGCCGAAGTGCGTAGCCGGATGATCGGCGCGGGCAATACGGTCATCGTCGTCGCCGACAACTCGAAGTTCGGCCGCGTGACACCCGTGCGCATCGAAGGGATGGAGAAGGCGCGCTACGTCGTCACGGAGCTCGCGCCCGAGCGCACGCTCGCGAAGGCGATCACCGCGCGCGGCCCTGAAATCCTGATCGCGTGAGTGTCGCGCTTCGCATTGCTCCGCGCCGGATTACCTCACGCTAATGCCGAGGCTCGCCAGTGTCCGGCCGATCGCGGCGACGGCGTTGTGCATCTCGTTCGTGTCGATCGCGCCGATGCAGCCGACCCGAAACGTCTCCACTTGCGTCAGCTTGCCCGGATACAGGATGTACCCGGCCTCGCGCACAGCTGCATAAAACTGCACAAATTGCCACTTCGGATCGCGCGGCGCGTGGAACGTGACGATCACGGGAGCCTGCACGTCCGCCGGCAGAAACGTCTCGAAGCCGAGCGCCTTCATGCCGTCTACAAGCGCCGCGCAGTTGCGCGCGTAGCGTGCGCCGCGTGCCGGCTGGCCGCCTTCCGCGATGAACTGGTCGAGGGCAGTGCGCAGCGCGGCGACCACGTGCGTCGGTGGCGTAAAGCGCCATTGTGTGGTTTTTTGCATGTATGCGAACTGGTCATACAGGTCGAGCGCGAGCGACGGCGAGCGGCCTTCGCAGGCTTCGAGCACACTGCGACGCACGATCACGAAGCCCATGCCGGGCACGCCTTCCAGACACTTGCCGCTGGCCGACACCAGCGCGTCGATGCCGCCGTCGCGCAGATCGATGGGCAATGCGCCGAACGAACTCATCGCATCGACGATCAGGCTTTTGCCGTGGTGCTTGCAGAGGGCGGCGATCGCGTCGAGCGGATTGAGCAGGCCCGCGCTCGTCTCCAGGTGCACCTGCGCGACGTGCGTGATGCGCGGGTCGTCGTTGAAGGCGTCTTCGATGGCGGCGGCGCTCACCGGCTCGTCTTCGCGCAGCGGCAGTTCCACGTACGCGATGCCCATGCGCTGCAGCACCTTGATGATGCGCGCGCAGTATGCGCCGTTGTTCGGCACCAGCACGCGGCCGTCGCGCGGGACCAGCGTGCCGAGCGCCGCTTCGACGGCGAACGTGCCGCTGCCCTGGAGCGGCACGCACACGTAGTCATTTTCGCCATGTACGATCTCGACGAGATCGGCGCAGACGCTGTGCGTCATGCGGTTGAACGCGGCGTCCCACGATCCCCAGTCGCGCAGCATCGACTGACGCGTGACGGGGGAGGTCGTCAGCGGTCCCGGCGTGAGCAGGATCGGGTCGTTTCCAGAAATCACACAGCCTCCTTCGTATGGATCGGTTGCGCCGTTGCGGGCGCATATTGCATTGCCTGTCGTATTCCCGACTGTCTTGCATATTATTGGCTATTTGTGTCATTTTGTGGAAATCGGCAGAATCTTCACGTCGATGTCACAAAAAAAGACGATCCTTGCCGTGCCCGTTCAGGCAAGGCAGCCAGCAACGCGTAATCGTCGGAGGGATGCCTTGGTGCAAACGCCGCAAAAAAAGTTGTCAGCAATCTGCAATCTGCGTGGCTTCGGCCGCGAACGTCAGGCGGACAGCGCCCCCGAAGCGCGGTCCGGACACCACCACTAACGGGTTACCCACAGGTTTTTGCCTTTCGGAGAGAACGACATGAAAAAGACGGATCACCTTCGCTCGACGGGCCGCGTTGGTCGTATTGGCCACACCGCTCGCAAGCTGCTGCCCGCGCTGGTCGCGGCGGCGGCGTTCGGCGGCGCGATGTCCGCGCACGCGGCGGGCGCGGTCGTGCTGTACACGGCTGACGGCCTCGAAAACCTGTACAAGGACGTGCTGCCCGCGTTCGAGAAGCAGGAAGGCGTGAAGGTCAACATCGTGACGGCGGGCAGCGGCGAAGTCGTGAACCGCGCGACCGTCGAAAAGGACGCGCCGAAGGCCGACGTGCTGGTCACGCTGCCGCCGTTCATCCAGACGGCAGCGCAGTCGGGCCTGCTGCAGAACTATGAGAGCGTGAACTACAAGAACGTGCCCGCCATCGCGAAGGCGTCCGATGGCGCGTGGGCCACCTTCGTGAACAACTATTTCTCGTTCGCAATCAACCCGGAAGTGGTGAAGGCCCAGCCGAAGACGTTCGCGGATCTGCTGCACCCGGACTACAGCGGCAAGGTCGCGTACTCGAACCCGGCGACGGCGGGCGACGGCATGGCCGTGATCATCCTGACCACGTCGCTGATGGGCGAAGACAAGGCGTTCGACTATCTGAAGAAGCTCGAGCAGAGCGCCAAGTTCCACACCAAGGGCACGGGCTACCTCGACGTGCTGCTCTCGCGTAACGAAATCGCGGTGGCGAACGGCGACCTGCAGATGGATCTCGACGACGCGGCCAACGGCGGCCTGTCGATCAAGCCGATCTTCCTCGCAGCCGACGCCGGCGGCCAGCCGACCACGTTCCAGCTGCCGTACGCGATCGCGCTGATCAAGAACGGCCCGAACCAGGCCGCGGGCAAGAAGCTGATCGACTATCTGATGTCGACGGAAGTGCAGTCGAAGGTGCCGGACATCTTCGGCATTCCGGGTCGCACCGACGTTCAGCTTTCCGGAAAGAACGGCACGGCCGTCAAGCAGGCGATCTCCGGCGTGAAGCTGATTCCCGTCGACTGGAACCAGGTGATGGCGAAGAAGGCTGACTGGACGGCCCGCTGGAAGAGCGAAGTGATCGGCAATTCGGGCAAGCAGCTCGAAGTCGTCAAGCCGAAGTAATCACTGCGTCTGATGGAATGCGTGGCGTGACGATCGTCACGCTGCGCAAAAAAGCATTCTGGCGCTTGCATGCGCCAATCAAAGTCGCCAACGTAGGAGGATGGACCCGGTGAATACAGTAACAACGCTGGCTGGTTCGGGCGCGCTAGACGCCACGCCACGCGCGGATGGCGTCGCGCAGACGGGCGCGCCGGGCGGCGTGCAGATCGAACATCTGACCGTGCGCTTCGGCTCGCGCACGGTGCTCGACGATCTGTCGCTGACGATCGAGCGCGGCGAACTGTTGACCGTGCTCGGCCGCAGCGGCTGCGGCAAGACGACGTTGCTGCGCTTCATTGCCGGTTTCATCGAAGCGGACGGCCTTGCAGGCACGTTGACGGTCGCGGGCCGCGACCTCACGCATGTGCCGCCGCACAAGCGCAATCTGGGCCTGCTGTTCCAGAGCTATGCGCTGTTCCCGCATTTGTCCGTGTTCGAGAACGTCGCGTTCGGTCTGCGCGCGCGCCGCATCTCGACCAAGGAAATCGCGCGTCGCGTTGCCGACGCGCTGAAGCTCGTGCAGCTCGGCGACGCCGGCCACGTGATGCCCGCGCAACTGTCGGGCGGCATGCAGCAGCGCGTGGCGCTGGCGCGTGCGCTCGTGATCGAGCCGGATGTGCTGCTGCTCGACGAACCGCTTTCCGCGCTCGACGCCAATCTGCGCGCGTCGGTGCGTTCCGAACTGAAGGCGCTGCATGAGCGCCTGCCGAATCTGACCATCGTGTGCGTGACGCACGACCAGGACGACGCGCTCGTGCTGTCCGACCGCACGCTGCTGATGCGCGAAGGCCAGATCGCGCAGCTCGGCACACCGCAGGAACTGTACGACCAGCCGAACGACGCGTTCGTCGCGCGCTATCTCGGCGCGGCCAATCTGTTGCCGCCGAGCATCGCGTTTGCGCTCGGCGACGCGCGTTACAGCGAGCGCGACCGCGTCGCGTGCCTGCGTCCTGAGGCGATGCGCATCGTGCCGCTCGGCGAAGGCCAGTTGCACGGCACGATTTCGACGGTCGAATGGTACGGCTCGGTGCTGGCCGTGCAGGTCGCCCTCGACGCGATGCCGAACGAACCCGTGCAGGTGTCGATGCAGCGCGGCACCGGCGTGACGCCCGAAAAGGGCGCGCGAATTTCCTTGCGTTACGAGGCAGACGATGTCGTCCTTATTCAGCCCTGACGCCAGCCCGGACGCGCTCGCCGCAGCGAGGGACGCACGTCGCGCCGCGACGGCCGCCTCGCACGCGGCGGCAAAGCGCCGGCGCGAGCGCCTGTCGCAATGGCATCTGGCGTTTCTTGCTGTGTTCGTGCTCGGCCCGCTGGTGATCTATCCGCTCGTGCGTCTCGTGTTGCTGAGCCTGTCGGGCGAGCATGGATTGAGCTTTCACGCTTACTCGACGTTCTTCCAGAACCCGGAGACGAGCGGCGTGATCGGCACGACGCTGTGGATTCTGTTTGCCAGCGCCGGGCTCGCGTCGCTGCTCGGCGTGGCGCTCGCGTCGCTGCTGTTCTTCAAGCCGTTTCCGGGCGCGCGCCTCGTCACACGGTTTCTGGAACTGTTCGTCGCGTTCCCGTCGTTCCTGGTCGCGTTCACGCTGATCTTTCTGTACGGCTCGCAAGGCTCCGTCAGCATCGGGCTGCAGCGGCTCTTCCATCTCGAAGCGCCGCCGCTCGATTTCCTGTTCGGCATCGGCGGCGTGATTCTCGCGGAAGTGGTGTTCTACGCGCCGTTCGTCGTGCGTCCGACGCTCGCCTCGTTCGCAATGCTCGACATGCGTCTGATCGAAGCCGCGCGGAGCCTCGGCGCGAACGGCTGGATGGTCGCGTTCCGCGTGATCGTGCCGCTCGCGTGGCCGGGCATCGCGGCGGGCACGATCCTGTGCTTTCTGCTGACGCTCAACGAGTTCGGCATTCTGCTCGTGCTCGGCAGCGCGCATCTGATCACGCTGCCCGTGGCGATCTACAGCTCGGCGACCGTCGACCTCGATCTGCCGACGGCTGCCGCCGGCGCCGTCGTGATGCTGGCGATGTCGCTGTCGTTGTATGCGCTGTACCGCCAGGTCAACAAGCGCAAGGTGAGAGGAGCGAAGTAATGTCCGATGTCGATCAAACCGTGCTGCCCGCCGTGCATCATCGCGCGCGGCCCGTTCAACATGGCATCGTCGCGCGCATCGGCGGCGCGCTGTTCATGGCATTCGCCGCGCTGCTGTGCTTCTGGCTGTTCGTGCTGCCTGTCATCGTGGTCGCGCTGTCGAGCGTCGCTTCGCACTGGTCGGGCACGATCCTGCCCGACGGCTTCAGCATGCGCTGGTTCGAACGCCTCGGCGGCAGCGATTTCGATGCGCTCGTCACCAGCCTGCAGATCGGCTTTGGCGTGGCGATCCTCGGCACGATTCTCGGCCTGTGGCTCGC
The DNA here is from genome assembly GCF_013426895.1 of Paraburkholderia largidicola. Lineage (NCBI taxonomy): Bacteria > Pseudomonadati > Pseudomonadota > Betaproteobacteria > Burkholderiales > Burkholderiaceae > Paraburkholderia > Paraburkholderia largidicola. Next base: position 11,720 of record NZ_AP023175.1, read on the forward strand.
GCTTGCGCTCGAAGGGCGCGACCGGCGCGGGCTCGGCGCACTCGTCGATACGATCGCGATGGTGCCCAACGGCGTGCCGAGCGTCGTGCTCGGTCTCGCGGTGCTGATCGCGTATCACAAGAAGCCGGTCGATCTGTCGAGTTCCGCGGCCATCGTCGTGTTCGTTCAACTGGCGCTGGTGCTGCCGTTCTGTTACCGCTGCGCGGCGGCTGCATTGCGGCCCGAACTGACCGTGTTGCGCGAAGCGGCGGCGAGCCTCGGTGCGCCGCCGTCGATGGTGCTGCGCCGGGTCGTGCTGCCGCAACTGGTGCCCGCGATCCGCGCATCGCTTGCGCTTGGCTTCGCGTTGTCGCTAGGCGAACTGGGTGCCACGCTCACCGTTTATCCGCCGGGTTTCGCCACGGTGCCGATCGTCGTCGTCGGACAGGTCGAGCGCGGCTATTACCTGCCTGCGTCGGCGCTGTCGCTGATTCTCCTGATCGCATCGCTCGCCGCGCTGCTTCTGATCGCCGCTCGCGTGCCCCGTCGCCGCGTGGACTGAACGTCAACGTTTCCTGATTTTTCGTGAGGTGTGTCGAGGCCGGCACACCACGCATACAGATGTGGCAAATATTGTCGAAATGACCGAAAATATGGAAATTGACTCGGGCGACCGGATCGAAGTGGTCAGGCGGCATTCGTTGACGGCGCTGGTGCGTGACGAGATCGAACGGCACATCGTCGACGGCAAGCTGGCGCCCGGCGACAAGCTCAACGAATCGGAATGGGCCGCGCGTCTGCAGGTGTCGCGCGGGCCGGTGCGCGAGGCGTTTCGCGCGCTGGAGCAGGCGGGGCTGGTGTTTAACGAGAAGAATCGCGGCGTGTTCGTGCGGACGGTGTCGCTGGCGGAAGCCGACGAGATCTACGCGGTGCGCGCGGTGCTCGAAGAGGCGGCGTGCCGGATGCTGGCGCCGCGTATCGACGCCACGCAACTGGCGGCGCTGCGTGCGCATGTCGACGCAATGCGCGCCGCGCTCGATACCGGCGATCACGACGTGTATGCACGCGCGAACGTCGCGTTTCACGATGCGATCGTGGCGACGGCGGGCAACGGCAAGCTGTATGAGACGTATCGCAGGCTGGTGGGGGAATTGAGTCTGTTCCGGCGCGCCGCGCTGGAGGTGCGATCCGATGCGATGGAACGCTCGCTTGCCGAGCATCGCGCGATTCTCTCGGCGCTCGCGGCGCGCAATGCGGACGAGGCCGCGCAGTTGATGCGCGCGCATGTGGACGGCGGCAGGCAACGCGCGCACGAGGCGGTCGAGCCGCGCGCGTCGAACGCAACGGACAAAGGCAATGACGGGTTGAGCGCGCTGCTCGCCTGAACAGAGTCTGAACGAATCAAGAACACGCGTCGGCGACGCATAGGGAAGAGTGCAATGGCAATCCAATCCGAACGTAATGTTGAAGTGAATGGCCGCAGCTACCGGTTGCCCGTCAAGCCGACGGTGGTCGTGTGCGTCGACGGCTGCGAGTACGACTATCTGGAAGCGGCTGTGAGCGCGGGCGTGGCGCCCTTTATCGGCAAGATGTTGCGCGACGGCGCGGCGTTCAAGGGCGACTGCGTGATTCCGTCGTTCACCAACCCGAACAATCTGTCGATCGTCTGCGGCGTGCCGCCTTCCGTGCATGGCATCTGCGGGAACTACTTCTGGGACCCGCAGGCCAACGACGGCAAGGGCGCCGAAGTGATGATGAACGATCCCGCCTATCTGCGCGCGCCGACGCTGCTCGCCGCGGCCGCCGATGCGGGTGCCGCCGTCGCCGTCGTCACGGCCAAAGACAAACTGCGCCGCCTGCTCGGCAACAAGATGAAGGGTAGCTGCTTCTCGGCGGAAAAGGCCGACAAGGTGACGCTCGGCGAGAACGGCATCGACGACGTGCTCGGACTGGTTGGTCTGCCCGTGCCCGACGTGTACAGCGCGGGACTTTCCGAGTTCGTGTTCGCCGCGGGCGTGCGGCTCGCGCAAACGCGCAAGCTCGACCTGATGTATCTGTCGACCACCGACTATATCCAGCACAAATGGGCGCCCGGCACGGAAGGCGCGAACGCGTTCTACGCAATGATGGACGGTTATCTGGCGCAACTCGACGCGCTCGGCTGGGTCATCGGCCTCACCGCGGACCACGGCATGAACGCGAAGCACGATCCGCAGACAGGCGAGCCGAACGTGGTCTATCTGCAGGACGTGATGGACGAATGGCTCGGCGCGCGCGCAGCCCGCGTGATTCTGCCGATCACCGATCCCTACGTCGTGCACCACGGCGCGCTCGGTTCGTTCGCGACGATCTATCTGCCGCCCGACGCGAATGCGCGGCAGGTGATCGAACGGCTTGGCGGCTTGAAGGACATCGAAGTCGTGCTGGACAACCAGGCGGCGTGCGAGCGCTTCGAGCTGCCGAATGACCGCGTGGGCGACATCGTTGTCGTCAGCAAGAAGAATACGGCGCTCGGCACGCGCCGCGATGAACATGACCTGTCGGGTTTGACCGTGCCGCTGCGTTCGCATGGCGGCATTTCGGAACAGGTGGTGCCGCTGATCTTCAATCGACGCATCGACGAAGCGCGTGTCGCGGGCAAGCGTCTGCGCAATTTCGACGTGTTCGACCTTGCGTTAAACAATGTGGCGGCCTCATGAACGCGATCCTGCAGTCCAACGACCATCCCGCGTTTCGCGCTGAAGCGCTGCGTCTGAAGGGCGAGCGCGCAGTCCGCGCACGTACGCTCGATGTGTTCGATCCGTACTCCGGCATGCGTGTCGGCACGGTGCCGCTGGCGAGCGTCGACGATGTGCGCGCCGCGTTCGAATACGCGGGCGCTTATCAGGCAAAACTCTCGCGTTATGAGCGCTCGCAGATTCTCGAGCGCGCGGGGATATTGCTGCGCGAACGGCTCGAAGCGGCGTCGGATCTGATCTCGCTCGAATCGGGTTTGTCGAAGCAGGACTCGCGCTATGAAATCGGGCGTGTCGCCGACGTGCTGAAGTTCGCGTCGATCGAAACCTTGCGCGATGACGGCCAGAGCTTCTCGTGCGATCTGACGCCGCACGGCAAGAAGCGGCGCGTGTTCACGCAGCGTGAACCGCTCGCGGGCGTGATCGTCGCGATCACGCCATTCAATCACCCGATGAACCAGGTCGCGCACAAGATCGCGCCTTCTATCGCGACGAATAATCGCGTGATTCTGAAGCCGTCGGAGAAGGTGCCGCTGTCGGCCTATTTTCTCGCCGATGTTCTGTATGAAGCGGGGTTGCCCGCGCCGATGCTGCAGGTGCTCACGGGCGACCCGCGCGAGATCGCCGATGAACTGATCACGAATCCGCTCGCCGAACTCGTGACGTTCACGGGCGGCGTGGCGATCGGCAAACATATCGCCCAGCGCGCGGGCTACCGGCGTGTCGTGCTCGAACTCGGCGGCAACGATCCGTTGATCGTGCTCGAAGACGCGGATATCGAGCGCGCGGCCACGCTGGCCGTGCAGGGTTCGTACAAGAACTCGGGGCAGCGCTGCACGGCCGTCAAGCGGATCATCGTGCAGAAGAGTATCGCGGCGCGCTTCACTGAACGGGTCGTCGAGAAGACGCGCGAATGGACCTACGGCGATCCGTTCGATACGTCGAACCAGATGGGCACCGTCATTGACGCCGACGCGGCGCGGCTGTTCGAAGCGCGCGTGAACGAAGCGGTCGCGCAGGGCGCGCGGCTGTTGACGGGCAACCGGCGCAAGGGCGCGCTGTACTCGCCGACGGTCGTCGACCAGGTCGATCCGTCGATGACGCTGATTCGCGAAGAAACCTTCGGCCCCGTCTCGCCGATCATCACGTTCGACACGATCGACGACGCGATCCGTATCAGCAATGGCACGCCGTTCGGTTTGTCGTGCGGGCTGTGCACGAACCGGCAGGATCTGATTCCGCGTTTTATCAACGAACTGCGCGTCGGCACGGTGAACGTGTGGGAAGTGCCGGGGTATCGCGTCGAGCTGACGCCGTTCGGCGGCATCAAGGATTCGGGGCTCGGTTACAAGGAAGGCGTGCAGGAAGCGATGAAGAGCTTCACGAATCTCAAAACCTTTTCTCTTCCGTGGGAGTGATGTTGTGGCATTGAATCTCGACGACATTCGCGGACTGTTCGAAGCGCACGGCCAGCTTGCTTATAGCGGCGAGCCGGTCACGCAGCTCGAGCATGCATTGCAAAGCGGCGCGCTGGCGGAATCGGAAGGCGCCGCTGACGAGCTGGTCGCGGCGGCGTTTCTGCATGACCTCGGCCATCTGCTGAACCGGCAGGGCGAGACGCCCACTGCACGCGGTATCGACGATCTGCACCAGTACTTCGCGTTGCCGTTTCTGCGGCCGGTGCTGCCGGAAGCGGTGCTGGAGCCGATCCGTCTGCATGTGGATGCGAAGCGCTGCCTGTGCGCTATCGATGCGGCGTACTTTGGGAAGCTATCGGTCGATTCCGTGCGCAGTCTTGAGCTGCAGGGCGGCATTTTTAGCGACGACGAGGCGCAGGCGTTCCTGAAGAAGCCGTTTGCCGAGGATGCGCTGCGCTTGCGTCGCTGGGACGATCTGGCGAAGGAAGCGAACCGTGCGACGCCGGATATCGACCACTATCTGAATGTCGTGTCGCGCGTGATGGAGAGGCATGCTGCCGTTTGACTTATATATGTAGGCAGGACTCGTGTACTTGCCTCGTATGTCATGCGTTTTACGCACATCAAAAAACCGCTTGCAACTGGCAAGGCAAGTGTCTAGAATTCCGGTCTTTCGCGCTGCGGCTAACGCGGCGCGAGGGAAACGAAGAAGGCCGGAAAGCCAGTATTGACGGGGCTTTCCAGTGGAGTTGACGGGTTGGGAAGTTAAAAAAACCGGTTGACGAAACGAAAAAGGTTCTTCATAATCTCGTTTCTCTGCTGCTGACGCAGCAACGCGGTGAAAGCAAGGCGCTTCCCGCGAATGTTCTTTAACAATCAACAGCCGATAAGTGTGGGTGCTCGATGGCGGCGCGCGGTGATCTTCGGGTCGCCGAACAAGCGAAAGTAATCGAGTCTCACACAGAAGTAATTGAGGAAGGTTTGAGCAATCAGATCTTTCGTCAGTGATTTTGAGTGAGCGACCGGTTCTTAACGGAACCGAAAAACAGTAACAGGTTTGAACTGAAGAGTTTGATCCTGGCTCAGATTGAACGCTGGCGGCATGCCTTACACATGCAAGTCGGACGGCAGCGCGGGGGCAACCCTGGCGGCGAGTGGCGAACGGGTGAGTAATACATCGGAACGTGTCCTGGAGTGGGGGATAGCCCGGCGAAAGCCGGATTAATACCGCATACGCTCTATGGAGGAAAGCGGGGGATCTTCGGACCTCGCGCTCAAGGGGCGGCCGATGGCAGATTAGCTAGTTGGTGGGGTAAAGGCCTACCAAGGCGACGATCTGTAGCTGGTCTGAGAGGACGACCAGCCACACTGGGACTGAGACACGGCCCAGACTCCTACGGGAGGCAGCAGTGGGGAATTTTGGACAATGGGGGCAACCCTGATCCAGCAATGCCGCGTGTGTGAAGAAGGCCTTCGGGTTGTAAAGCACTTTTGTCCGGAAAGAAAACCTCCGTCCTAATACGGTGGGGGGATGACGGTACCGGAAGAATAAGCACCGGCTAACTACGTGCCAGCAGCCGCGGTAATACGTAGGGTGCAAGCGTTAATCGGAATTACTGGGCGTAAAGCGTGCGCAGGCGGTTCGCTAAGACCGATGTGAAATCCCCGGGCTTAACCTGGGAACTGCATTGGTGACTGGCGGGCTAGAGTATGGCAGAGGGGGGTAGAATTCCACGTGTAGCAGTGAAATGCGTAGAGATGTGGAGGAATACCGATGGCGAAGGCAGCCCCCTGGGCCAATACTGACGCTCATGCACGAAAGCGTGGGGAGCAAACAGGATTAGATACCCTGGTAGTCCACGCCCTAAACGATGTCAACTAGTTGTCGGGTCTTCATTGACTTGGTAACGAAGCTAACGCGTGAAGTTGACCGCCTGGGGAGTACGGTCGCAAGATTAAAACTCAAAGGAATTGACGGGGACCCGCACAAGCGGTGGATGATGTGGATTAATTCGATGCAACGCGAAAAACCTTACCTACCCTTGACATGTACGGAATCCTGCTGAGAGGTGGGAGTGCCCGAAAGGGAGCCGTAACACAGGTGCTGCATGGCTGTCGTCAGCTCGTGTCGTGAGATGTTGGGTTAAGTCCCGCAACGAGCGCAACCCTTGTCCCTAGTTGCTACGCAAGAGCACTCTAGGGAGACTGCCGGTGACAAACCGGAGGAAGGTGGGGATGACGTCAAGTCCTCATGGCCCTTATGGGTAGGGCTTCACACGTCATACAATGGTCGGAACAGAGGGTTGCCAAGCCGCGAGGTGGAGCCAATCCCAGAAAACCGATCGTAGTCCGGATCGCAGTCTGCAACTCGACTGCGTGAAGCTGGAATCGCTAGTAATCGCGGATCAGCATGCCGCGGTGAATACGTTCCCGGGTCTTGTACACACCGCCCGTCACACCATGGGAGTGGGTTTTACCAGAAGTGGCTAGTCTAACCGCAAGGAGGACGGTCACCACGGTAGGATTCATGACTGGGGTGAAGTCGTAACAAGGTAGCCGTATCGGAAGGTGCGGCTGGATCACCTCCTTTCCAGAGCTTCGCGTCTCAAAGTTGAGCGCTCACACTTGTCGGCTGTTAATTGAAGACAGGCTCAGGGGTCTGTAGCTCAGTCGGTTAGAGCACCGTCTTGATAAGGCGGGGGTCGATGGTTCGAATCCATCCAGACCCACCATTGCCTTGTCTGGTGTGGTTGCTGATGTAGCTGGCTGGATATGCCCTGTGCGCTGTATGACTGGGGGATTAGCTCAGCTGGGAGAGCACCTGCTTTGCAAGCAGGGGGTCGTCGGTTCGATCCCGTCATCCTCCACCAATTCCCAATGCCTAGCGTTCAGTGCGAACTGAGCATTAAGCATTGGCAATTGAGCCAGTCAGCAAGTGATTTAAGGCATAGCGCCTTATATCGGCTGTCGTTCTTTAACAATCAGGAAGAAGTAGTAAAGAGATTCACGAAAGCGTGCTTAGAGATGGGCGCGTGAGTAGGTGAATCAGGGTTGTGATTGTATCAATGTATTTTTTGAGTTCATCGAAAGACGAACCTGGAATACGGCACAACGCGAATACTCAACCTGTAGCGGATGTTATCCGGTGAGCAATCACTGAGAGACACACCCGTTATAGGGTCAAGCGAACAAGTGCATGTGGTGGATGCCTTGGCGATCACAGGCGATGAAGGACGCGGTAGCCTGCGAAAAGCGGAGGGGAGCTGGCAAACGAGCTTTGATCCTCCGATATCCGAATGGGGAAACCCGGCCCGTATGGGTCATCCATGGCTGAATACATAGGCCATGTGAAGCGAACGCGGTGAACTGAAACATCTAAGTAACCGCAGGAACAGAAATCAACCGAGATTCCCAAAGTAGTGGCGAGCGAAATGGGACCAGCCTGTACTCTTTATCTTCGTTGTTAGCCAAACGCTCTGGAAAGTGCGGCCATAGTGGGTGATAGCCCCGTAGGCGAAAACAGCGAGGAAGAACTAGGTGTACGACAAGTAGGGCGGGACACGTGAAATCCTGTCTGAAGATGGGGGGACCATCCTCCAAGGCTAAATACTCGTGATCGACCGATAGTGAACCAGTACCGTGAGGGAAAGGCGAAAAGAACCCCGGGAGGGGAGTGAAACAGATCCTGAAACCGCATGCATACAAACAGTCGGAGCCTCGCAAGGGGTGACGGCGTACCTTTTGTATAATGGGTCAGCGACTTACATTCAGTGGCGAGCTTAACCGATTAGGGCAGGCGTAGCGAAAGCGAGTCCGAACAGGGCGATTCAGTCGCTGGGTGTAGACCCGAAACCAGGTGATCTATCCATGGCCAGGATGAAGGTGCGGTAACACGTACTGGAGGTCCGAACCCACTAACGTTGAAAAGTTAGGGGATGAGCTGTGGATAGGGGTGAAAGGCTAAACAAACCTGGAAATAGCTGGTTCTCTCCGAAAACTATTTAGGTAGTGCCTCGTGTATCACCTTCGGGGGTAGAGCACTGTCATGGTTGAAGGGTCCATTGCGGATTACTTCGCCATAGCAAACTCCGAATACCGAAGAGTGCAATCACGGGAGACAGACATCGGGTGCTAACGTCCGGTGTCAAGAGGGAAACAACCCAGACCGCCAGCTAAGGTCCCCAAATATGACTAAGTGGGAAACGAAGTGGGAAGGCTAAAACAGTCAGGAGGTTGGCTTAGAAGCAGCCACCCTTTAAAGAAAGCGTAATAGCTCACTGATCGAGTCGTCCTGCGCGGAAGATGTAACGGGGCTAAGTCATATACCGAAGCTGCGGATGCACATTTATGTGCATGGTAGGAGAGCGTTCCGTAAGCCTGCGAAGGTGCGTTGAAAAGCGTGCTGGAGGTATCGGAAGTGCGAATGCTGACATGAGTAGCGATAAAGGGGGTGAAAGGCCCCCTCGCCGTAAGCCCAAGGTTTCCTACGCAACGTTCATCGGCGTAGGGTGAGTCGGCCCCTAAGGCGAGGCAGAAATGCGTAGCTGATGGGAAGCAGGTCAATATTCCTGCACCAGTGTGAAATGCGATGGGGGGACGGATCGCGGAAGGTTGTCCGGGTGTTGGAAGTCCCGGTCGCTGCGTTGGAGAAGGTGCTCTGGCAAATCCGGGCACGGAATTCAAGGGCGTGGCGCGAGCTTCTTCGGAAGCGAAGCAATCGGAAGGGGTTCCAGGAAAAGCCTCTAAGCTTCAGTTTCACATTGACCGTACCGCAAACCGACACAGGTGGGCGAGATGAGTATTCTAAGGCGCTTGAGAGAACTCGGGAGAAGGAACTCGGCAAATTGGTACCGTAACTTCGGGATAAGGTACGCCCCTGTAGCTTGATGCCCCTGCGGGCAGAGGGTGAAGGGGTTGCAATAAACTGGTGGCTGCGACTGTTTAATAAAAACACAGCACTCTGCAAACACGAAAGTGGACGTATAGGGTGTGACGCCTGCCCGGTGCCGGAAGATTAAATGATGGGGTGCAAGCTCTTGATTGAAGTCCCGGTAAACGGCGGCCGTAACTATAACGGTCCTAAGGTAGCGAAATTCCTTGTCGGGTAAGTTCCGACCTGCACGAATGGCGTAACGATGGCCACACTGTCTCCTCCCGAGACTCAGCGAAGTTGAAGTGTTTGTGATGATGCAATCTCCCCGCGGCTAGACGGAAAGACCCCATGAACCTTTACTGTAGCTTTGCATTGGACTTTGAACCGATCTGTGTAGGATAGGTGGGAGGCTATGAAGCGTGAACGCCAGTTTGCGTGGAGCCGTCCTTGAAATACCACCCTGGTTTGTTTGAGGTTCTAACCTTGGCCCGTGATCCGGGTTGGGGACAGTGCATGGTGGGCAGTTTGACTGGGGCGGTCTCCTCCCAAAGTGTAACGGAGGAGTACGAAGGTACGCTAGGTACGGTCGGAAATCGTGCTGATAGTGCAATGGCATAAGCGTGCTTAACTGCGAGACCGACAAGTCGAGCAGGTGCGAAAGCAGGTCATAGTGATCCGGTGGTTCTGTATGGAAGGGCCATCGCTCAACGGATAAAAGGTACTCTGGGGATAACAGGCTGATACCGCCCAAGAGTTCATATCGACGGCGGTGTTTGGCACCTCGATGTCGGCTCATCTCATCCTGGGGCTGTAGCCGGTCCCAAGGGTATGGCTGTTCGCCATTTAAAGAGGTACGTGAGCTGGGTTTAAAACGTCGTGAGACAGTTTGGTCCCTATCTGCCGTGGGCGCTGGATATTTGAAGGGGGCTGCTCCTAGTACGAGAGGACCGGAGTGGACGAACCTCTGGTGTACCGGTTGTCACGCCAGTGGCATCGCCGGGTAGCTATGTTCGGAAGAGATAACCGCTGAAAGCATCTAAGCGGGAAACTCGCCTTGAGATGAGATATCCCCGGGGCTTCGAGCCCCTTGAAGGGTCGTTCAAGACCAGGACGTTGATAGGTCAGGTGTGGAAGCGCAGTAATGCGTTAAGCTAACTGATACTAATTGCCCGTAAGGCTTGATCCTATAACAGGTGTGTCTCGACCAGCGTTAGCGCTTCAGCGCTTACGCTGGTCCGATCCCCGAAGAGGATACTGTGAACCTCCAGAGGAGGTATCAGGACACACAGGTTGAGATCAGTGTTGTGCCAGATTAAACAACACAACCCCCTCTTTACGCTTCTTCCAGATTGGCTGTGGCGCGCAAAACCGCGACGCAGCAACCCGTCAAAGCCTGATGACCATAGCGAGTCGGTCCCACCCCTTCCCATCCCGAACAGGACCGTGAAACGACTCCACGCCGATGATAGTGCGGATTGCCCGTGTGAAAGTAGGTAATCGTCAGGCTCCCTATATCAACCAGGACCCCGCCCTCAAAAGCGGGGTCTTGGCGTTTGGGGCGCGCGTTTTTAATGCCGTGCGCCCGGCAAGGAACTCAGCTGTAAGGCTCAGAGCACCTCGCCTTCATTTCCCCGTCGACATTTCACCGCATCTCCTCGCACGAGACACGCGCGCGAGATACCGTCTAGTCGAACGACGACTCTCCGGCCCACCCCCACTCAGCCGGCGGCCCATCGGCAGCTCAAAACCGCCGGCCAACGCCTCACCTCACTGCTTAACTTGCCGGGCAGCATCGCCAATTTCACTGGCATGCGGCGCATCATCGGTGGCTAGATTCTGCCGCCCAACTTCCCCCAACAGCGCGACATCGCGAGCAATCACCTGCGGCAAATGCGTCCGTAAAAACTCCACCCAGGTCCTCGTCTTCGCGTCGATAAATTTACGTGACGGATACAGCGCATAGACATTCATCTTCTGCAGCGTGTACTCCGGCAGCACGCGCACGAGTGACCCTGTCCGCAGTCCATCGATAGCCGCATACAACGGCAAGATCCCGATCCCAATGCCCTCACGAATCGCGACGATCAGCGATTCGGCGATATTCACCTGCACGGGCCCGTTCACATTCAGCACTTCGCTGCCGTTAGGGCCATCGAGCGTCCATTCGCTGGTCGGAAAAGCGGGCGTCTTGAGCAACAGGCAGTCGTGGTGCAACAGATCGGCGGGCGTTTTGGGCGCATCGTGCGCGTGAATATAGGCGGGCGACGCGCACAGAATGCTGAACGTGGTACCCAGCAAAAGCGACACGAGATCCGAGTTAGGCAGCGTCGACGCACCGACGACAGCCACATCCGCGCTTCCCTCGAACAGATCCGGCAACTGCTGCGACAGCGTCAACTCGACGGCCACTTCAGGATACAGCGCGCGATACCGCGAAATGGCAGGCAACACATAATGCTGTCCGATGCTCGCAAAGCTATGCATCCGCAGCACGCCCGACGGACGCTCATGCGCGCCGCTCGCTTCTTCTTCCGCATTGTCGATATCAGCAAGAATCTGCTGACATCGCTTCAGATATGTCTCACCGGCAGTCGTCAACGCGAGGCGCCGTGTCGATCGATTGAGCAGACGCGTCCGCAAATGCGCCTCGAGTTCTGAAACGGCGCGAGACATCGCACCCGTCGTCGTATTGAGCGATTGCGCCGCTGCCGTGAAACTGCCCGCTTCGACGACGCGCACGAACACTCGCATGTTTTGTAACGTATCCATCAACCCTTCTTGATCGACATCAAAACGTTATTGTCCGCCTGTCGCGGTCTGCCATTGTTGAGCGATCTGGAAGGGACGTTCCCGACGCCTCCCATTAATCCACACAACGTTGGCTCCTACAATCGGCGCCTTCAGGGTGGGCGTGCGCCAGTCCGATTCGCGCATTCCTCCGGCTACGACCCCACGCGGGATTAATCCATGAAACGCCAGCATGCGATCAAGCAAGTGTCGTCCGATACTTTCGGATGGCGGGCTGGCCTGCTGCGCGCTGTCGCCGACGCAAGCACGGAATGGGCGACCACCGACGGCCTCATCTGGCTTCACCTCTTCAAGACAGTATTGGCTGCGCTGCTCGCACTGGGCATCGCCATGCTGCTCGAACTGCAGCAGCCGCGCACCGCGATGACGACGGTGTTCGTTCTGATGCAGCCATTCAGCGGCATGGTGCTCGCGAAGAGTTTTTATCGGATCGTCGGGACCTTCGTCGGCATGCTGGCCGCGCTGCTGCTTGGCGCGCTGTTCGCGCAGCAGCCCGAACTGTACATGCTCGGCATCACCGCCTGGATGGGCGCGTGTGTGGCGGCGGCGGTCCGGTATCGACATTTTCGGTGGTACGGCTTCGTGCTGGCTGGCTATACCGCGGCGTTGATCGGCATCCCGACCGTGATGGAACCGAATGGCCTGTTTCTCGCCGCGTTGACGCGCGCCGCGGAAGTGGCGATCGGCATCGTCTGCTCGGCGGCCGTCAGCGCGCTGATCGTGCCGCGTCGCTCGAGCCTCGCTCTGCAAAACGCGCTGCAATCGAGGCATCTCAATTTTACTGCCTTCGCTATGAAAGTGCTCGATGGGGCCGTCGAGCGCGGCACGTCGGAGCGTTATTTCGCGGACCTCGTCGATGAAGTCGTCGGGTTCGAGGCGACGCGTGCGTTCGCTGCTTTCGAGGACCCGGGCATGCGTTCGCGCAGTCAGGTGCTCGCAAGGTTGAACCACGAGTTCATGGACGTCTGCGCGCGACTGCATGCGCTGCATCAATTGAGAAAGCGCCTGCGAGGCAATCCGTCTGTCCAGGTCGTGGAGGCGACTGCGCCGTATTTCCACGAGCTTTCGCAATTGCTCGGCGCAAACAAAGAGCGTCGCTTCGATTCATCCGATGCCGCCCGCGTCGCCATCAGACTCAAAGCCTTCCAGGCGACGCTGCCCGCCAGAATGCGCGCCACGCGTCGTCCGCTGGAGTCGGACGAGCCGCAGTGTCTGCCCGATTTCGATACGGCGGGAGAATTGCTGTACCGCTTCGTCGTCGAGTTCATCCGGTATATCGACACGTATGCGTCGCTGGAGACCAATCACAATCCGGCGCGCGAGCGGCCGCCCGTGCGCTACGTAAGCCGCACCAACGCTTTCGTGGTTGCCTGCACGTTCGCGCGCACGGCGGCTGTCGTCGGCGCGATCAGCTGGTTCTGGATCGCGACGAACTGGCCGAGCGGCGGCATGGCCGTGATCGGCGCCGCGCTCACCTGCGCGCTGACTTCGTCGGCGCCGAACCCCGTCAGGCTCGCGTTGCAGATGTCGGTGGGCGCTGCGTGCGCGACGATCGCCGGCTATCTGGTCACGTGCTACATGTACCCCGCAATCGATGGCTTTCCATTGCTCTGCGCGATGCTCGCGCCCGTGCTCGCCGTCGGCACCTTCTTCGCGTCGCGGACGAAGACAGCGGGTTACGGCGTGGGCTTCACGGTCTTTTTCTGTCTGCTCGCCGCGCCCGACAACGTCGTCGTCTACGCGCCCGATCTGCTGATCAACAACGGCATCGCGATCGCCGCGTCGATGCTCGTGACGGCCGTCGGCGCCGCAATCGTCTTCCCGGTGCAGATGCCGTGGCTGATCGCGCGTATCGAGGGCGACCTGCGCCGCCAGGTCACGTTGGCGTGCACTGCGCCGCTGATGGGTCTTGCACATCGCTTCCAGTCGAGCACGCACGATCTGATGCACCAGTTGCGCATGCTATTGCCGAAGCGCTCGCGACGCCATCGCCACGCGCTCAGATGGATGCTCGTCACGCTCGAAGTCGGCCATGCGGCCATTGACCTGCGCAGCGAAATCGAACGCGCCACTTACGCAAGCGACGCGCATCCCCGATGGAAGCACTCTCTCGATCGCGTCACGGGCGATCTCGCGCAGCTATTCGAGCGGCCGGACAAAGCGCATGCCGAGCGAACGCAAATCTCCGTGCGCGCGGCGATGCGAGTCGTGCAGCAGGTGCTGGAAGCCGTTCATACGGACCGCGAGAAGCGTCACGATCAGCAGCGCATCCTCAGTTGCCTGCATTTCATCCGCACGGCGCTGCTAGACAAAGGCGCGCCGTTCGACACGCGTTGATCACCGACACGTATCCATCAGCGCAATCGGCACAACAGTCTTTTTCGGTGGGACGCCGCGCGACACACGCGCGAAAACCCCAATCAAACGCCTCAATGCCGATCTTGCCGCAACCAGGAAGAATGCCTTCCAACCGGCCCTCTTAATCCACGTCGATCCCAGTCATATATTGGAACCACTGCTTACGCAGCCATTGAAACAACTGGAGAGATTCAAATGAAAGCGCTGAAGTTGGTCCTGATTGCCTGTTCGTTGTCCGCCGCGGCGCTTGCGCACGCGCAGACGGCGCCGGCGGACGAAAGCGCGCAACAGGTTGCACAGGCGAATGCAGCACGCGTCGCGCAACCCGAAGCGCAGCGTCCCGTCGCGAAACGGGCGAAGAAGGCCGAAGAGTGTGTCGGTCCCGTGAGCTACTGCGTGATGTATTTCGGTAGCTGACCAGAACGGCACCGCGCGTTCGCCTGAAGCATCGGGTGGGACAAGCGGAAATCGAGCGACAGCCGGACGACGCACACCGACAACAAGACGTGCACTCCGGCTTTCGTGAGCGTGACATCGGAGAGACTTTCATCATGTACGAAGACCGGATTCGCTGTGCCGCGTTGCGCGGCAAGATCACGTCGGCGGCGCAGGCAGCGCTGCTGATCGACAATGGCATGCGCGTCGGCGCGAGCGGTTTCACGCGCGCGGGCGATGCGAAGGCGGTTCCCGTTGCGCTGGCCGAACGTGCGCGCAGCGAAGGCAAGCCGCTGCGGATCACGTTGATGACGGGCGCATCGCTGGGTCATGGCGTCGACAGTCTGTTGACGGATGCCGGCGTGCTCGCGCGCCGTCTGCCGTTCCAGGTCGACAGCACGTTGCGCAAGGCGATCAATCGCGGCGACGTGATGTTCGTCGACCAGCACCTGTCGGAGACGGTCGAAATGCTGCGCGCCGGTCAGCTCGGCAAGCTCGACGTCGCGATCATCGAAGCCGTCGCGATCACCGAAACAGGCGGCATCGTGCCGACCACGTCAGTCGGCAATTCGGCGAGCTTCGCGATTCTTGCGGACAAGGTGATCGTCGAAATCAATCTGGCGCAGCCGCTCGCGCTCGAAGGCCTGCACGACATCTGGATTCCGGGCCGCCGTCCGCATCGCGATCCGCTGCCCGTCGTGCGCCCGAGCGACCGTGTCGGCACGACGGCGATCGAGATTCCGCCTGAGAAGATCGCTGCTATCGTCATCACGGACAAGCCCGACAGCCCGTCGACGGCATTACCCGCCGACGAAGACACAGCGCTGATCGCCGGCCATCTGATCGAGTTCCTGCAATACGAGGTCTCGCATGGACGCATGCCTTCTCCGTTGCCGCCGCTGCAGGCTGGCATCGGCACGATTGCGAATGCGGTGCTGGCCGGTTTCGCCGATTCGCCGTTCGAGCCGTTCACGATCTACTCGGAAGTCCTGCAGGACTCGACCTTCGATCTGATGGACGCCGGCAAGGTCACGTTCGCGTCGGGCGCGTCGATCACGTTGACGGAGAAGCGTCAGGCGCAGGTATTTGGCGATCTCGCGCGCTACCGCGACCGGCTCGTGCTGCGTCCGCAAGAGGTTAGCAACCATCCGGAGGTGATTCGCCGTCTGGGATTGATCGCGCTGAACACGGCGCTCGAGTTCGATATCTACGGCAACGTGAATTCGACGCATGTCGGCGGCACGCACATGATGAACGGCATCGGCGGGTCGGGGGACTTCGCGCGCAACGCGTCGTGCGCGATCTTCGCGACGAAATCGATCGCAAAGGACGGCGCGATTTCGAGCGTCGTGCCGATGGTGCCGCACGTGGACCACAACGAACATGACGTCGATATCGTCGTGACGGAGATCGGCCTTGCGGATCTGCGTGGACTCGCGCCGCGCGAACGCGCTTCGCTGATTATCGACAAGTGCGTGCATCCGCTGTATCGCGATCTGTTGCGCGATTATTATCGCGACGCGCTGCGCTTCGGCGGCCAGACGCCGCACGTACTGCGCGAAGCGTTCGCCTGGCACGCGCGTTTCCAGGAAACGGGCTCGATGCTGCCGGAACGAAACGTCACAGTGTGACGTAAACGAACTGACAGGCGTCAGGCGCCGCTGCCGACCAGACGCAAACGCGTGATTTCCGACGGCGCGCCCAGACGTTTGGGTGGTCCCCAATACCCGGTCCCGCGGCTCGTATAAACCCACAGGTTGTCGAGCCGCGACAGACCGGCCACAAAAGGCTGTTGCAGCCGCACTGCAAAATTCCACGGAAAGAACTGGCCGCCATGCGTATGGCCGGACAGTTGCAGCGTAAAGCCCGCATCAGCGGCGGCTTCCGCCGAGCGCGGCTGATGCGCGAGCAGCACCTTGATCAGCACGTCGCCGGGCGCGCCTTCGAGCGCCGCAGCCGGATCGCTCTCGTGCGCGGGATCGAAGTGGCCTGCGGAAAAATCGGTGACGCCCGCGATCACCGCCTGCGCGCCATCGTGCTCGACGACGACATGCTCGTTGAGCAGCACATGCAGGCCGAGCCGCTGAAACTCGGCAATCCACGCATGCGCGCCCGAATAGTATTCGTGATTCCCCGTCACCAGATACGCGCCATGCCGCGCGCTCAGCCGCGACAGCGGCCGCGTGTGATCGGCGAGATGCTCGACGCTGCCGTCGACGACATCGCCCGTCACCGCGATCAGATCCGGCTCGAGCCGGTTTACGGCATCGACGATCGCATCGACATAACCGCGCTTGATGGTCGGCCCGACGTGAATGTCGCTGATCTGCACGATCGTGAAGCCATCGAGCGCGTGCGGCAGGTCTTTGATCGGCACGTCGATCGACACGACACGCGCGCGGCGCCGCGCGTTGAAAAAGCCAATGGCCGTCGACAGCAGCGCGAGCAGCGGCACGGCGATCGCGCTATTGATCTCCCAGCGCGCGGAGTTCACCGCTTCCGGCGAGATTGCGTGAACGATCATCACGACGAGCAGCAGCAGTTCGCGCGCGAACGTCAGCACGAGCAACGACGAAAAAAGACCCAGCGCGATCAGCCCCGCCCACGCGAGCCGGTCGCCGAGCGGCTGCCGCTGCAGCGAGCGCGCGATCATCCCGACGGGAATCAGCAGCACGGACAGCACGAGCCACAGCGCGCACAGCCCTTTCACGGCGGCATCGACGGGCAGTTCGGGAATGATCCGGATGCCGACATACACATGCAGCAGGATGCCGATGGCAATGATCCGGACAAAAAACGATAGGCGGCGCATAGGTGGAAGTGGGGCGCGGATCACGCGCGGAAGGTGAGTCGCAGAAAGTGTGTCGCAGAAATCGCGCCCGTTGCGGAGCGGCGGGCCAATCATTCTACAAGCAGTTCAGTGCGCTTGCCGGAGCCGTACGGACATGTCGGAGCACGGGCGATATGCGTACGTTGCAATGCAGCAGGCGTGCGGCGCAAGTTGTTCGGCATGCCGATTAAATGCTTATTAAATGGATATTGAATTGCACGCCTGAACGGACTATTCTGAAACTGAGCATGACTGTTGACGGCAGGCTTCGCGTCCCGTCCCCGGCATCAGGGCGCGCGAGACACGCCTCTGTAAGCGGCAGTCGTGCCCGATCGCCCAATCGGTTTGCGGTTTGGGGGGAGACGAATGATGAAAACGACAAAATTCGCGCATCGCGAGCATCACATCGGCCATGAAGGCAGTCACGTGATGCTGCCTATGGTCGTGCTGTCGCTGATGGCGCTTGGCGTCTACTACGGCGTGCAGTACATCGACTTTTCCGAACTGGGGCGCACGGCGCTCTTCTATGTCGTGATGGTGTTCGTCGCGCTAGGCGTGGCGGGCCTGTTCGGCGTGGTCGGAGCGTGGCTGCGATCGCGCGGCGACGAGGCGGAAGACGGTTTCTGCTTCGTCGGCGCGCTGATCGGCGCGATCGTGTTCTACGTCGCGCTGATGACAAGCTGACGCTGCCCGGCGCGTCGTGCGCCAGGCAAGGTCTACTTGTCTATTAACGTCAGACGATCCGCGCCGCTTCGTCGAACGAGAAACGCGGGCTGCGCGGGAACAGCTTGGACGCGTCGCCGTAGCCGAGATTGATCAGGAAGTTCGAGCGGATCGTCGTGCCCGCGAAGAACTCAGCATCCACTTTCGCCTTGTCGAAGCCCGACATCGCGCCCGTGTCGAGGCCCAATGCACGCGCGGCCATGATCAGATAACCGCCTTGCAGCGTCGAGTTGCGGAATGCGGTGTCGGCGATCGCCGCTTCGTTGCCCGCGAACCAGCTGCGCGCGTCGGCATGCGGGAAGAGCTTCGGCAGATGGTCATAGAAGGCCATGTCCATGCCGACGATCGCCGTGACGGGCGCGGCCATGGTCTTTTCCAGATTGCCTGCGGACAGCGCGGGACTCAGCCGCGCCTTGCCTTCCGGCGTCTTCACGAACACGAAGCGCGCGGGGCTCGAATTGGCCGATGTCGGGCCGAGCAGAACGAGGTCGATCAGCTGTTTGAGAAGCGCATCGTCGACGGGCCGCGGCTGCCAGCCGTTGTGCGTGCGGGCGGTGCGGAAGAGTTGATCGAGAGCGTCGTCGGAAAGAATCATGATGATGAGATGAATGGCGAAAAGTCGAATGAAAGCGCAAGCGATTCGGATGACCCGCTGCGCGTCGCGTTCGATAATACCCGCTGTTTCCTGAGAAGAGAGGTTTCGCGAGCGGTATCCAGTGTGGTGCGCTCGTGATTGCAACGTAAGAATGTCCGCCGATCTGTTCGACGATTTGCCGACGCCCGATGTGGCGTGGTTCCCCGACTGGCTCGCGCCCGATGCCGCCGCCGCGCTGCTCGCGCGCATCGTCGACGAAGTCGCCTGGCAGCAGGATTCGATGTTCACGCCCGCCGGCCGTGTGCCGTTGCCGCGCCTGACTGCGTGGCAGGGCGAGCCCGACGCCGTTTATGTGTACTCGGGCATCCGCAACGTGCCGTCGCCGTGGACGCCCGCCGTCGCCCAACTGAAAGCCGCTGTCGAGGCAACGTGCGGCGCGCCGTTCAACAGCGTACTGCTCAACCGCTATCGCAGCGGCGCGGACAGCATGGGCTGGCATGCGGACCACGAGCCCGAACTCGGCAAGGAGCCGGTGATCGCGTCCATCAGCCTCGGCGCAACGCGCCGCTTCGATCTCCAGCACAACAAGACACGCGTCGTGCAGTCGTATCAGCTGAAGGGCGGCAGCCTCCTTGTGATGCGCCGTCGGACCCAGGCCGAGTGGCGGCATCGTGTGCCGAAAGAGCCGAAAGTGCAGGGCGAACGGGTGAACCTGACATTCCGCTTCGTGACGCCCGGACGCTAGCCGCCCACGCGCGTGCTACACGCGCATTAAAAATTCTAAGAAATTTATGCGCATAAGGAATCGGTTTCAGATGGCCGATTCGATGCGTCGATGGATGGTCGGCGCGAGCCGCTCGAAGGGCAGCGTGCTCGCGGCGATCGCGGCCGTGTCCGGATACTGCTCGCGGACGATATCGGTCAGTACCTGGCCGGGCGGCGCTTCGACGAACACCTTCGCGCCCATTTCAGTCATCACGGTCAGCGCGTCGAACCAGCGAACCGTGTAGCGCATATTCGTGGCGAGATCGTCGCGCACGGCGTCTGCCGTATATAGCGCGCGGCCGCCGCGATTGCCGACGTAGACACTCGACGGTGCACGAAACGGGACGTCGCGCGCGTAGTCCGTCAGCGCATCGCCGGCTGCCGCAAGCAGTTCGCAATGCGACGGCACGCTGACGGCGAGCCGCGTCGCCTTGCGCGCGCCTGCCGCGAGCGCACGCTCGTTGAATGCATCGAGCGCAGCGTCCGAGCCTGCCACGACGATCTGACGTGGCGCGTTCACATTGCCGATGTAGACGCGGGCTGCGGCGTCGCGTGCCTGCGCATCGGCGAGCTTCTCGATTTCGTGTTCGGTCAGCCCGGCGATCGCGGACAGGCCGTAGCCATGCGGATACGCGGCTTCCATCAGTTCGGCGCGCTTGTGCACCATCAGCAGCGCGTCCTCGAATTCGATTGCGCCGCAGCTGACGGCGGCTGCATAGGCGCCTACCGACAAACCCGCGCTCAATTCAGGCGCCAGACCTTCGGCTGCGAGCGCGCGTTGCACTGCGATGCCTGCAATCAGCAGGCCTGTCTGCACCGCGACGGTGGATTCGAGCGCTATCCGCGTGTCGAGCGTCAGCACGTCGACGTTCAGCACGGCGGACGCTTCGTCGAGCGTCGTCTGAATGGCTGTATGCGTGCCGAGGCGATGCAGGAAGCCTTCGGTTTGCGCGCCCTGGCCGGGGAAAAGATAAGCGAGCATTACAGCGCCCAGGGATCGGCGACGAGCCGTGGACCGCTCGCATGCCGTGCCATCACGCGCGGTTTGCCGGACGCGTATTCGGCGAGAGCAACGCCGCCTGCGGGCGTTTCGAGTTGGGCATCGATGCGCGCGCCCGCGTATGCCGAGTGCTCTTGAAGCTTTGCCTGGATGCGTTGCGCTTCGTCAAGCGACAAATGATTCGGCATCCGTATCAATAGATCGAGGTCACTGGCTGCCGTAGCGGTTGGCTTGCCGGTCGCAAGCTCGAAGCCGACGCTTCCCGTCGGTCCCCAAATGAACGAACCAAAGCACGACGCATCGCGCCGCAACACATCCAGCGCGACAAAAACGGGCAGTGCGGCACGATCTGCGACACGAAGCGCCGAATCCAGCGACGACGCCAACAACGCTTCAGGCCTGAACACAGCCTCGATATCGTCGCTACGCGCCCACGTTCCATACCGCTCGTTGCGCGCCGCGCCGCGCAGCCCGACAGCTACGAGTCCTGCCGCCGCCTGCGCCCGCCGCACGACGGCGAACGGTGCGCGTGCGAATGCAGCGCGGACCCACGCCGGTTCGTTATCGAACGATTCGAGCTGCCGCAAGCGCACGATGTCATGCGCTTGCCAGCGCAAATCGCCGGCAATCAGCGCATCGTTCGGCGCAAACGGCGCGGCTGCGCAGACTCGCATCACGCAGCGTCCCACTGTTCGGCGAGCCGCCGCCGGACTTCGATCGACGCGGCGCGCGTCTTCTTCGCCGCATCCGACTCCAGCCGCCGCGACAGCCCGCGCGTATCCGAGCGTGCGCTTTTTGCGGCTTCCGCGAGCACATTGCGCACGCTTTCGATCTGCGCCTGTGTCGGCTCATCGGCATCGACGCCTTCGATCAGCGTGTCGAGCAGTCCCAGCTTCGCGAACGACGCCATCGTGTACGACATCGGCGTGATCGTTTCGCCGAGCTTGTCGAGCTCTTCGACCGTGCGGCGCGTGACGCGCGCAGCGGCTTCCTTGCCCATCGCGTGCACCATCGTGCCGGGCGCGTCGAGCGCGACGATCCGGTTGGCCTGATAGCCGTGCGCGAGGAACGCGCCCGACATCGCCGGACCCACGATCAGCGCAACCACAGGATGCCCCGCGTCGCGCGCGCTCGCATAGGCGTCGACGGCCGATGCGCACGCCAGATGAATCCCAAGCGTCTCTTCGCGATACCCATACGCCTGGCTTTTCACATCGACGATCGCGACGATAGGGCGCTTGTGTTCCGACGACGCATCGCGCGCCACCGCTTCACGCACCGCTTGCGCAAGCTTCCAGCCCTGTTCGAGTCCGACGACGTTGTCGCGTGCGCGCGGAAACCGGTTGTCGGGATCGGGGACGACGGAGAAGAAGGTCGCTGTCTCGTTGCCAAGCGACGCCTCGCCGGACCAGACGGGCGCGGCCGTCGACGTGTCGCCCACCAGCGCCTTGAACCAGCGCATGCCGCGCGTCGGTAACGTATCGCTCATCATTGCTCCTTGCGCGGCGCAGCCGCATCGTTTGCCTTGAACACGTCGCGCATCGTCTCGGGCGTGACGTTGGCGGGATCGATGCGCGCGAGCCGATCCAGATATTCAGCGACCTGTTCCGTGCGATGCGCGGCGGGCACGCCGCGCGCGAACGCGTCGCGAACGGCAGCCTGAACGGCGTGCGCGTCGTCGTCGACGAGCGCATCGGCCAGTCCCGTCGCTGCGCGCTGCTCGCCGCCGATCATCTGCCACACGCGGCGCCGGTCGCTCGAATCCAGTTCCTCGATGCCCGCTTCCTGTTCGATCACTTCAGGGCCGTTCATGCCGAGGCGTCCCTGTTTCGTCGCGATCAGGTACGAGCACAGCCCGGCCGCGAGCGACATTCCGCCAAAACAGCCGACCATGCCTGCGATCGCGCCGACCACAGGCACGTATCGCCGCAACGCGACGATCGCCGCCTGCATCTCCGCGATCACGGCCAGCCCGAGATTCGCTTCCTGCAAGCGCACGCCGCCCGTTTCGAACAGCACGACGGGGCGCACGATCTTGCCGCGCTCGCAATCGCGCAGCGCGAGTTCGAGCGCCGCGGCGATCTTGCTGCCCGACACTTCGCCGATGCTGCCGCCCTGGAACGCCGATTCGATTGCGGCGACCACGGCCGGCTGGCCGTCGATCGTGCCGCGCGCGACCACCGCGCCGTCGTCGGCCTGGCAGACGATGCCTTGCAACGGCAGCCACGGCGATTCGATGCGGTCGAACGGTCCGAGCAGTTCGCGGAACGTGCCTGCGTCGAGCAGCGCGCGGGCGCGCTCGCGCGCCGTCAGCTCGATGAAGCTGTCGCGCAGCACCGGCATCGACGGTGCATGTTGTATCGTCGCCGTGCTCATGAACTGGCTCCTTCGTCTGCGGCTTCGATGGCTTCAGCGAGACGCAGCGCCACCACGCCCGGCGTCGCGCCAAAGTCGTTGATCTCGATCTGCGCCGCGCCGTCGTAGCGCGTGAAGAAGCGGTCCAGCACGCTCTTCCAGATGTGTCCGTAGCCGTCGACGCTGGTGCGCACGGTCACGGTCGCCGTCATTGCATCGGCGGGCGACAGCAGCACTTCGAGATCGCCCGAGCCGACCACGCCCACATGCGAGCGGGTCGTGATCGCGCGTTGCGCCGGATAGTCGAAAGTCATCTGTTCCATCAGTTTTCAGCTCCCGCTGGAGCGTGATGCGCCAGCTTGTCGATGAAGAGGGTGGCAGCGAGCAGATCGGCTGCGCCGCCAGGAGAAGCGTTGAGCGAAAGCAATTCGGCTTCGAGCGCGTCGAACGCGGCGCGTCCCGTGCTCGTCGATGAGCCGCCTGCCGCGATTACGGCGCGTGCGCCGCGTTGCCCCGCATGCAGGCCGGCGAGACCCGCGCGATGCAAGAGGCACGTATCGTCGAGTGAGGCCATGATCGCGAGCAGCGTGTCGACCCGCGCCGCGTTTTCGCCGATGCCTTTCGAGCGTGCCGCGTGCAACGCAGGCAGGCCGAGGCCGATCACGTGCGGGAAGCCGTCCTGCGCTTCCTGACGCGCGCCGCCGACGTTGAACCGTTGACGCACGCGCTCGCCGTGGCTGTCGACGGGCGCGGCGAAGCGGTCGGGAAAACAGGCGATCTGCGCGCCGAGTTCACAGACCCGCGCAGCGTGCGTGTGCGTGCGCTCATACGGAAGCAGTTCGGGCAGAGCGTTGTCGTCGTCGGCGGCGATGATGGCCGCGCCCGCGATCAGCAGACCGACGATCCAGATCGCGCCGCGATGCGCATTGCTGCCGTTCGTCGCGCGCATCATGTCGTATTCGCCGGCGCGTCCGATCTGCGCGAGTTCCGCGCGCAGCGTCGCCGACGGCATGCGGCCGCGCGATGCCCGCGCGAGTGACGCGAAAGTCGCTTCGAGCGAGCGTGCGGAGCGCAGCATCAATGGCAGGTCCAGGTCGCGATGCGCACCGCTGCCGCGTCCATCGACGAGCGCGGGTTTCGGCGTCAGTTGCGCTTCTTCGATCAGCGACTCGACCGCGAATCGCGCGAGCGTGGCATCGCACGGCGTGGCATCGCACGGCGCGGCATCGACGCGCGGCAGACAGCGGGCGTGTGCACGCTGAAGCGCGCCCGCGTCGAGCGGGATGGCGTAGGGCAAGGCCATCACATCACCAGCTGCGGAAACGAGCCGGCGGCGCATAGAGCCCGCCCGACCAGGTGACGAGATCGTCGATGCTGCGCGCCGCGAGCAGTGAACGCTTCGCTTCGCCGCGCCGGATGCCGAGATCTTCCGGATACGCGACGATGCCGCGGCGGCGCAATTCAGCCGTCTTTTCGGGCTTGGCGCGCAAGCCGATCGGCGTCACGCCGGCAACCGCCGCGACCGCCGCGCGCCGTTCTTCGACGCCTTCGGCCTTGTGCAGATGCGCGATGCCTTCTTCCGTCACGACATGGCTGACGTCGTCGCCGTAGATCATCACGGGCGCGATGGGCATGCCGCTTTTCGCGCCGACGGCGACGGCGTCGAGTTCATCGACGAACGTCGGTTCGCCGCCTTTCTTGTAGGTTTCAGCCAGTTGCACGACGAGTTTCTTGCCGCGCGACACGGCGCCGTCGTCTTTCAGCAGCTTGAGCCACGCTTCGCTCGAATGGCGGCGGCCGCGTGGATCATGGCCCATGTTCGGCGCGCCGCCGAAGCCCGCCAGACGCCCGCGCGTGACCGTCGACGAATTCGCGTCGCCGTCGATCTGCAGCGTCGAGCCGATGAACAGATCCACGCCATATTGGCCGGCCAGCTGGCACAACACGCGGTTCGAGCGCAGCGTGCCGTCGCTGCCCGTGAAGAACACGTCGGGGCGCGCTTCGACATACGCCTCCATGCCGACCTCGCTGCCGAAGCAATGCACGCTCTCCACCCAGCCCGATTCGATGGCGGGAATCAGCGTGGGATGCGGGTTGAGCGTCCAGTTGCGGCAGATCTTGCCTTTGAGACCGAGCGATTCGCCGTAAGTGGGCAGCAGCAGTTCGATGGCGGCTGTGTCGAAACCGATGCCGTGATTCAGCGACGTCACGCCGTACGGCTCGTAGATGCCCTTGATGACCATCATCGCCGTGAGCACCTGCAAATCGCCGATATGGCGCGGATCGCGTGTGAACAGCGGCTCGACGGCGAACGGGCGGTCAGCCTCGACGACTACGTCGACCCACGAACCGGGAATATCGACGCGCGGCAGTTCATCGACGATCTCGTTGACCTGCACGATCACGATGCCATGACGGAACGCGGCGGCTTCGGCAATGGTCGGCGTGTCTTCCGTGTTCGGACCGGTATAGAGATTGCCGTGCCGGTCCGCTTTCTCCGCGCACAGCAGCGCGACGTTCGGCGTGAGGTCGACGAACATGCGCGCATACAGTTCGACGTAGGTATAGATCGCACCGATTTCGAGCTGGCCATCCTCGAGCAGTTGCGCAACGCGCAGGCTCTGCGGACCCGCGAACGCGAAATCGACCTTGTGCGCGATGTTCCTTTCGAACAGCGTCAGATGCTCGGGGCGGCTGATGCTGGAGATCAGCAGATGCACGTCGTGCACTTTCTGCGGATCGACCTTCGCGAACGAGCGCGACAGAAAATCCGCCTGCTTCTGGTTGTCGCCTTCGAGCGCGACGCGATCGCCGGGGCGGATCAGCGTTTCGAGCGCATCGACGATGCGATGCGCGGGCAGGATGCCGTCTTCGAGCCAGGGCTCGATCGCGGCGAGCCTGCGTCGCTTCTCGTCGCGTTTGGTGGTCCACGAACGCGCTGCGGATGACCCGGCGGGCGCTCCCGTCGACTGTGCCAGTTCGAGCCTGGTTGATTCGATTCGCTGATTCATCGGTGCTTCAACTCCCGATAGTGGTTGGAGTGCGCGCGGGCCGCCCACGCTTTCTGCGCGGGACGGCCGCGGCGGCTTCTGCCTGCGCGCGCTCCGTCAAGAAACGGTAGACCAGTTCGCCCGTGCCCAGCAGGTGGGCGGAAATGAGCGACTGGGCGGCGGGGATGTCCTTGCGCTCGACGGCGGCGAGGATGTCCAGGTGTTCGGCATCGGATTCGCCCTTGTAAGCAGGCAAACCGAATTTCAGCCTCAGATAGCGCTCGCCGCGCCGATGCAGCGCCGCGATCATCTCCGCGAGCTGAGGCCGGTTGGCGGGCGCATACAGGGCGGTGTGGAAGGCTTCGTTGCGCGCCACGTAGAGGGTCGGGTCCGGCTCGCTCTCGGCAGCTTTGCAGAGGGCGGCCGCTTCCCGCAGCGACTCAGGCGTGTGATTCGGAATGGCCAGCGTGATGGCGAGGCTTTCGAGCGCCGAGCGGATCTCGTAGATTTCGCGCGCTTCGGCAGGCGTGAGCCGCGCGACGCTTGCGCCCTTGTTCAGTTCGACTTTCACCCAGCCTTCGCTTTCCAGCTGACGCAGTGCTTCGCGCACGGGAATTGCGCTGACAGAGAAGTGCCGCGCGATCGCGTCTTGCCGCAGCGGTGCGCCGGGCGCCAGTGCGCCTTCGACGATGGCCGTGCGCAGCGCCTCCGCGATGACACGCGAAGTGCTGGGCCGCGGCTCATGCGCCGTGGGCAGCAAAGGGACGCGCGGGGCGCTGTCCAGGGGAAAACCACCGGTTGCGTTGTTCATGACATCAAATATTATATATAAAAACGACGAATTTCTAGCGGGCAAACCCGGGGTTTTCATAAAGGCACGGCGCTGACGCGCGTGCTCTCCCGCACATGCGGCGGCCCGCATGCCGGGGAGCCGATGTGCCGTGACGGTCACCCAATCCAACCGTAGTACATGGAGGAGCAGGAGCATGTTGAATTCTTCGATATCGGACCGTGCGGGAGCCGTGCGGCACAAGACGCCGCTCAACCGGTCGCAGATCGCCGGTTTTTGGGGCGCGTGGGCGGGATGGACGCTGGACGGCATGGACTCGTTCATCTATGCGCTGGTGCTGACGCCGGCGCTGACCGAATTGCTGCCGCGCTCGGGTTATGCGGCGACGCCCGCGAACGTCGGACTTGCGGGTTCGATCCTGTTTGCGCTGTTTCTGGTGGGTTGGGGGTTGTCGTTCATCTGGGGGCCGCTTGCGGACCGTTTCGGCCGCACGAAGGTGCTGGCGGGCACGATCTTCACGTTTGCGATCTTCACCGGGCTGTCGGCGACCGCGCACAACGTGTGGGAGTTGGGCATTTACCGCTTCATTGCCGGCGTGGGGATTGGCGGCGAATGGGCGCTCGCGGGGACCTATGTCGCCGAGGCGTGGCCTGAGGATCGACGGAAGATGGGTGCGGGCTATCTGCAGACGGGCTACTACGCGGGCTTTTTCCTGGCTGCGGCGCTCAACTACACGATAGGCGTGCACTTCGGCTGGCGCGCGATGTTCCTGACGGGGGCGGTGCCCGTGGTGGTCGCGATCATGATTCTCACGCGGGTGAAGGAATCGGACAAATGGCAACGTGCCGAAGCGCGCGACGTGGTGCGCGCGAGCCCGATGCGCGAGATTTTTGGGCCGACGTATCGGCGCCGCACGTGGGTCATGTGTGCGCTGTTGACCATCGCGATTATTGGTTTGTGGGCGGGGGCGGTGTATGAGCCGTCGGCGGTGATTCAACTTGCGACGCGGGCTGGCATGGCGAGGCCTGAAGCGTTGAAGATGGCTTCGATCGCGACGGGTTTGCTGTCGATCGGGACGATTCTTGGGTGCCTTGCGTTGCCGCCGCTGGCCGAGCGGTTTGGGCGCAAGAAGACGCTTGCTGTGTATTTTGCCGGGATGGCGGTGGCGATCATTGGCAGCTTTGGCTGGGCGTTTTATTTGCCTAACGGGTTGGCGCCGTTTATTGCGTGGCTGTTCGTGCTTGGGTTCTTTGGTGGGAATTTTGCGTTGTTCAGCCTCTGGTTGCCTGAGCTTTTTGAAACCCGTGTTCGGGCGACTGCTTTTGCTTTCTGTACTTCGTTTGGGCGGTTTGTCGGGGCTGGGGTGAATTTTCTGCTTGGCGCGGCAGTGCTCAGTATGCATACGCTGGGCGTGCCTGTTGCGCTGACGGCGATTGCGTTTGTTGTTGGTTTGCTTGTGATTCCGTTTGCTAAGGAGACTAAAGGGGAGGTTTTGCCGCAGTGAGCCAGGTGCCTTCGCGGCGCGGGCGGTTTTGTTCGGTGTGCTGGGCTTTGCGGTGGCATCCGCGTTATGTCTTTGGTGTGGATGCGTTGCCCCTGTGCGGGGCGGCACTGTAGCGGTCAAGCCTCTTTGGACACCCCCAAAGGGGCTTTTCAATTGTATTAGCCTGGACCGGACCTGACAGGTAGTCGGGGAAGCGAATGAAGGATGGCGATTCAGTGAGGAATCAGTTTCTCCCTGGCAAGTTCGAGTGAGTCGAGGAAGGTACGCATAGGCGTCTTGCCGTAGCACCATCGCCCTTGATGTTCGCGCTCATTGTTGTATTGGTCAAGCCATGCGTCGAGATCGGTCTGCAGGGCGGCGATCGAGTCGTAGATCTTCCTGCGGAACGCGATGCGATAGAACTCGTTGAGCATGGTCTTGTGAAGTCGCTCGACGATTCCGTTGGTCTGTGGAGAACGAGCTTTG
Organism: Paraburkholderia largidicola; assembly: GCF_013426895.1. Classification (NCBI taxonomy): domain Bacteria; kingdom Pseudomonadati; phylum Pseudomonadota; class Betaproteobacteria; order Burkholderiales; family Burkholderiaceae; genus Paraburkholderia; species Paraburkholderia largidicola. The sequence goes on from NZ_AP023175.1 coordinate 40,343, forward strand.
GTACGGGTGTGATCAATGTTCTCCACGGCCAGATAGAGCTCATATTCGTGATGCTCGGGGTTTCCGCAGTACTCGGTACCCCGGTCAGTCAGAACGCGAGCGAGCGGAATACCGTAGCCGTCGAAGAACGGCACGACGCGATCATTGAGCAGGTCGGCTGCCGGCAGCGGGGTCTTGCGGTCGTAGAGCTTGGCAAACGCCACCTTCGAGTAAGTGTCGACGAAGGTTTGCTGATAGACGCGGCCGACGCCCTTGAGGGTGCCCACATAAAAGGTATCCTGGGCGCCGCAGTAGCCGGGACATTCAGATTCGAATTCGCCATGCGTTTCCTTTTCCAGCTTGGCCCGCTCCAGCGCGGTGAGCTGCGATTCGGTCAGCACCAGCCCTTCCTGGGCGGACTTCGCCTCCAGCGCCTTCAGGCGCTTGTTCATGGTCTCGAGGTCATGGCGCAGCCAGATACTACGCACTCCCTGCGGCGAGACGCTGAGGGCGTGGCGTTTAAGCACCTCATTGGCGATACGGATCTGGCCGTAAGCGGGCAGTTCCAGGGCCAGTTCGATCACCGCGGCCTCGACCTGGGGATCCACTCGGTTCTTTAGCAGCGGGCGGTGGTGGGATATTTCCTGCAGGGCCGCTTCACCGCCCTTATCGTACAGTTCCTTGAAGCGGTAGAAGCTGTCGCGGGAATAGCCCATTACCCGGCAGGCCTGACTGACATTGCCCAGTTGCCGCGCCAGTTCGAGCATGCCGACCTTGGCGCGGATGACTTTCTGTTCCTGAGTCATGGTGGACTCCTTGCGGTTCGCCGCGCGCGTTGCCGCGTCGGACTACGTCCTCCGCGCCCACGCGCAACGGCACGAGAAACCGACCACTGTCAGATTTAGTCTAGGCTATTGCATTTCAATAAATCGAAGCTTCGTACGGCACTGGCGGCAAGCCGTTTGCCGCTGAATGTATGCGCCTGTAGTTATAAAAATCAGTGATGTAGTCTGCGATGTCACGTTCGGCGTGTTCGTGACTGCCGTACTCCTGCTCGCCGATCCATTCACTCTTCAGGCTTCTGAAGAAGCGCTCGACCACCGCGTTGTCCCAGCAATTTCCCTTTCTGCTCATACTCTGGACGATCCCGTTTGCTTTCAGATCGTTCACGAAGCGCTCGCTGGTGTACTGGCAGCCCTGATCTGAATGGAACATCAGTCCCGCTGCCGGGCGCCGGCTGCGTCGAGCCTGTTCCAGCGCGTGGATGACCAGTTCGGTGTCTGCCTGCGTGGCAAACGCCCAACCGACGATTCGACGCGAATGCAGATCCATCACGATAGCCAGATAAGACCAGCCCTGCCGCGTTCTGATGTACGTGATATCGCCTGCCCACACCCGGTTCACGGCACCTGGTGAGAACTGGCGCTCGAGCCGGTTTGGCGCGACCAGCGCATCACCTTCGGCCTTGCGGTACCGATGTGTGCGTCGACGCGCAACCACCAGTTGCGCCTCGCGCATCAGCGAGCGTGCCCGGTGCCGTCCGATCGCGTGACCTTGCTGCTGCAACGCCTGCGCCATCCTGCGGCTGCCGTAACTGCGCCGGGTTTCATTGTGAATCCGGTGCATGGCCTTGAGCACAGCAGGTGATGCTCCTGGCCTGACGCGTCGGCCCGCAAAAGCGTAGTAGCTGCTTCGCGGCACCTCGAGCAACCGGCATATCAGACTCACGGGCCAGGCCTTCTTCAGCGAACGGATCACTTCGAGAAGCGATCCATTTCCTTGACGAAGAAGGCCGTGGACTTTTTTAGTATCTCGCGCTCCCTTTCGAGTTCCGTCACGCGCGCTTCGAGTTCACGAATACGGCGCTGGTCGGCCATGACTTCCCGCTCACTACGCGCCGGCTCGGCCTGCTGGGCGCGCCATTGCGCCACCCAGCGTCGCAGCGCCGTATCGCCCACACCCATCGCTTCACAGGCCTTCGAATATGAATAGCCTTGTGTCACAACCAGCTTTATCGCATCAGCCTTGAATTCTTCTGTCAGCTTCCGTCTGCTCATCTCTCACCTCAGTTGGGGATTATCCCCTTTCGAGGTGTCCAGGAGTATTGGACCACTTCAGGTGCCGCCCCGCACAGGGGCAACGCATGCAAACCAGAAGCAAACCGCGGATGCCAGCGAAGAAAAGCCCAGAACACCGAACGGCGAAGCACGAAGAACCACAAAGCCAATACCAGAAACACCAAAGCGTCGCAGACAAAAAAACCACTAACCCACGCGCATGCGCAAAACCGACACCAACGGCCACCCAAGATTAACGCCAAGACTGGCGACAACGATCAACACCATCCCGCCCATCTGAGAAAGACCCAGCGCCCGTCCATAAACAATTGCATCGACGGCAATCGCCGTCAGCGGATACACGAACAGCAGCACCGCGATGACAGGCGTCGAGAGCTTCGGCAGCGCGCCATAGATCAGCACATAAGAAAGCCCTGTGTGCAATACACCCATCCCGATCAACCAGAACCACTGCATCGGCGCAATATGCTCCGCGCCAAGCGGCGCAATAAACGGCAAGCACACGACACCCACGCCACATTGCGCAAGCGTCAAAAGATGGGGACGAAGATCGCCAAGACTCTTGGCAATCAGCGTGACACTCGCATAAAGCACCGACCCGGCGAGCGCCTCGCCAATCCCGATCAGATAGCTCGAATGCCCCTGCAATGAACCCGCTCCCACGACCCCCGACGCCAGCACCAGCCCGACGAACGCCGTCGCGATCCACCCCAGCCGGTCGATACCAAGCCGTTCATTAAACAGCGCAGCACCAATCAACACGACCCAGAACGGCTGCACATGAAACACAACGGTCGCCACCGCGATACTCGTGCGATGAATCGCATCGAAGAAACCGACCCACTGCGTCACCATCAGCACGCCGGATAGCGCCGCAAGCAGCACCGTGCGTCGCGTGAAATAGCGGCGCGCGAAGTAGCCCTGCCACGCGCAATACGCAGCAAGCGACAGGAAACCGAACAGGCAGCGAAAGAACACCAGCGTCAGCGCGCCGAGCCGCGCTTCCTCGACGAATACGCCAATCGTGCCCATCAGCAGGCCGCCGCTCGCGAGCGTAAGCGCGCCTTGCTGGCTTCGGCTGAGCGATATCGGCGACAGCGACGACAAAGACATGACAGTAAATTCCTCGATCGCGTTGAATGCGTCCGAGTATCGGCGTGTTGCCTTCACGTGACAAACGAATAAAATTGAGAAATTCCATAAGCTGGATTGATAAATCATGCACCCCGAGTTCGATGTCGATCTGTTGCGCACCTTCGTCGCCGTGGTCGAGGCGGGTAGCTTCACGAAAGCGGCCGTCACCGTGCATCGCTCGCAGGCGGCCGTCAGCATGCAGATCAAGCGGCTCGAACGAATGCTCGGCACGACGCTGTTTGCCCGCGATACGCGCAATCTTTCGCTGACGCGTCCCGGCAATACGTTGCTCGAATATGCGCGGCGCGTGATCGATCTGCACGAGGAGGCGTGGTCGGCCATCGTGCGGCCCGAGGTGACGGGGCGCGTCGTGCTCGGCGCGCCGGACGATTACGTGTCGTCGCTGTTGTCGCCCGTGTTGCGGCGCTTCTCGAACCTGTATCCGCATGTGGAGATCGAGATCGTCTGCGCGCAGAGCACCGCGCTCGCGCCGATGCTGGCGGACAACAAGATCGACCTCGCGTTCGTCACGCGCGACCGCAAATTGCGGGGCGAATTCGTGCGCAGCGAGCCGATGGTGTGGGTGGGCGCATCCGAAGATACGTCCGTGCTGAACGTGTCGCCGCTGCCCGTCGGCCTGTACGAGCCCGGCTGCGTCGCGCGCTCGAACACGCTCGCGGCGCTCGATCGCGCGCGCATCCGCTATCGCGCCGCGTACAGCAGCGCGAGCCTGAGCGGCCTCGTCGCGACCGTCGACGCGGGGCTGTCCGTGATTGCGCTCGCGCGTTGCAGCGTGCCGTCGCGGCTCGCGATTCTCGGCGCCGAGCAAGGTCTGCCTGTGATCGAGCCACTCGATATCGTCGTCGCGCGCAGCGCGAAATCGGATCGTCCGACCTGCGACTACTTCGCCGCGCAAATGTTGCAAGACCTGTCGGTGCGCGGCTCGCCGCGCGAAGCGCGAGCGAGGGCATGACGCGTGTTTTGCATGCTGCGCTTACATCGCGGGTATTCAATGAAGCCGTCGAAAGCGCAGGCCCGCGTTTTGCCACGCGTCAAGACGTCTGACGAAAGCGCGAACGCGTGACGTGCCCGTTTGTCGAACGGACACAAACGAAGAACCACGTCGAGACGAACGTCACATATCAGACACATGACAGGAGGGCCAGCATGAAAACACGTACTCTTTGCGCCGCACTATTCGCCACCGGTCTGTTCGTGAGCAGCGCGAGCTTCGCGCAATTGAATCTTCAGCAGTTCGGCATCGGCGGCGGCAATTCGTCGGGCAATGCGGGCGCCGCGGCTTCGTCGGGCGGAATCGGGCAATTGCTGCAGAACTATGTCGGCGCCAACCAGCAGGTGTTGAGCGGCCAGTCGAGCCTCGCATCGGCGATGGGACTCTCGAGTGCCGCGAGCCAGGCGCAGCAGGCATCCGGACTGTTGAGCGGCGGCACGCCGTCGGTGAGTCAGTTGTCGCAGGTGGGCAGCACGCAGCAGTCGTTGTCACAGACGCTCACGCAGGCGTTCACGAGCCGCGCGTCGGACTCGTCGGCGCCCGTCGACAAGCAGGCGTTCACCAACGGCCTCGCATCGTTGGGCCAGGGCGTGAGTCAGTATTCGAGCCTGCAATCGAGCCTCGGCAGCATCGGGCAGATGAATCCATCGTCGCTGCTGCAATCGGGCATGAATTCGCAGACGGCCCAGGCCGCGTCGTATATCGCGCAGTCCGCGCCGGGGCAGTTGCAGTCGCTCGCGTCGACGTTGAGCGCGGCCGTGCAGTTCGCGTCGAGTCACGGTATCAGCGTGCCGTCCATCGCGACCTCGGCGCTCAAAGGTTTTTGACGCGCGTTCATGGTGCTCAGGCGTCGCATGATGCATTGCAGCGTCTTGCAATTCGTCATGCGACGCCACGCGCGATGCGATGATCGGCGCGCATCCGTTCGACCGTTCGCAAATGGGCCTTCGTATATGAGGGCTTCGCGCACGGCGCGGGTCAATGACGGTACGCTGTGGCTCATCCCTACAGCGCGCCTTCAGACGGATAACCATCGGCAACACTACCCACGCCAACGAGGAGCACCGGATGTCCAGCACTCTCGATCTCGACCGCTATTTCAGGCGTATCGGCTATACGGGGCCGCAGGCCGCGACGCTCGACGTGTTGCGCGAACTGCAACGCCTGCATCCGTTGTCGATCCCGTTCGAAAACCTCGATCCGCTGACGGGCCGCCGCGTCGATCTCGATCTGCCTGCCGTCGTCGACAAGCTGATCGCCCGGCGGCGCGGCGGCTATTGCTTCGAGCAGAACAGGCTGTTCGCGCACGTGCTGATGCAACTCGGCTTCGACGTGACGCCGATGATTGCGCGCGTGTTGTGGGGCCGCGAGCCGGACGCGATCACGCCGCGCACGCACATGCTGCTGCGCGTGACCGTCGACGATCAGCCGTGGATCGCCGACGTCGGATTTGGCGCCGTGACGCTGACGTCGCCGTTGCGTCTGCAAACGGGCATTGCGCAACAAACGACGCACGAACCGTTTCGTCTTGCCGATGCGTCGCAAGGTGCGTTCGATCTCGAGGTGCAATCGGGCGAAACGTGGCTCAAGACGTATCGCTTCGACCTGCAACGCGCGGAGTGGATCGATTACGAGGTATCGAACTGGTACACGTCGACGCACCCCACGTCGTTCTTCACGACGAGCCTCGTCGTATGCCGCGTGACGCCGGAAGGGCGGCTGACGTTGTTCAACGACCGTCTTACCGCGCGTTCGATAGACGGCGAAGCGATCGAGCGCCGCATCGAAAGCGCGCATGAGCTTGAAATATGCCTGCGCGACACGTTCCTGATCGAGCTTGGCGACATCGATGTCGCGGATATTTACCGTCGCGTATCGACGGAAGGTGCCACTTCATAGGTCGGCTTCGATGATCGCGCGGCTGGTCGTCCAGACGGTGGTGTGGCTCGCGGGCATGGGCGCCGTGCTGTTCGGCGCGGCGGGCACATTCGCGTGGCCGGGCGCGTGGTGTTATCTGTTTGAAATGGGCGCGCTCGGGTTGTGGGTGGGCGTGTGGCTCGCGCGCCACGATCCCGCGTTGCTTGCGGAGCGGCTTGGTTCTTTTATTCAACGCGGGCAGGGCGCGTGGGACAAGTTTTTCATGGTGTGTGTTGCCATTGCCTGGTGTGGGTGGCTCGTGCTGATGGGACTCGATGCACGACGGTTTTATTGGTCTTCGGTGGGCCCATCACTGCAGGTTTTGGGCGCGCTTGCTATTCTCGTCAGCATGGTGGCTATGCGGTCGGTGTTTCGTGCCAATAGCTATGCGGCGCCTGTCGTGAAGATTATGGCTGAGCGTGGTCATAAGGTCAGCGATAGCGGGCCGTATGCGTATGTGCGGCATCCGATGTATGCGTGGGCTATTTTGTTTCTTTTCGGCACGCCGTTGTTGCTGGGCTCTTTTTTGGGGCTTGCTTGCGTGCCGCTGCTGGTTGTTGGGCTCGGTTATCGCGCAGTGCTCGAGGAGCGGATGTTGTGTGCGGAACTCGCGGGATATAAGGAATATGCGGCGCGGGTTCGGTATCGGTTTGTGCCGTATGTGTGGTGATTTTTTCTTGTTTTTTTTGTCTGCGACGCTGGGTGGTTCGTTGTGCTTTGCGTTGGCGGCCGCGGTTTGCCTTTTCGCTGGCATCCGCGTGATGTTATTGGTTCGCAAGCGTTGCCCCTGTGCGGGGCGGCACCTACTTTTCTTTGCCGCCGCAAAGAAAAGTAGGCAAAAGAAAGCGGCTCACACCGCCAATCCTTGTATTTGCCTGAGGGCCCCCAACCGGTCCCGCGCTTCACACGGCAACGTACTGTTCGCCTGCGTTGCCAACGCTTTGAATGAACGCATCACCCGCTTCGAGCACCCGTAGCAAGAGTCAATGGTGTCGAGCGATTTCGGCCCCATAGGTGGCAAACTGTGTGTAGGTTGTGCCTGCGTACAGGGTAGCGCTCTTACCAGAAACACCAGCCTTGCTACCCAGTCCGGAGTGATGCGCGTATGGCGCGAAAGCCTGCACACAGTTTGCCACCTGGGCGGCGGCGGACTATTTGACACGATGTGCTGTGACGCGGGCATATGAAGTGGGTGAGGCGTACAGAGAGGACGTTGGCAACTAACGCGAACAGAATGGCTGCCGTGTGAAGCGTAGGACCGGCTGGGGGCCCTCAGGCAAATACAAGGATTGGCGGTGTGAGCCGCTTTCTTTTGCCTACTTTTCTTTGCGGCGGCAAAGAAAAGTAGGTGCCGCCCCGCACAGGGGCAACGCATGCGAACCAATAGCATCACGCGGACGCCAGCGAAAAAACAAAACTCCACCCAGCGTCGCAGACAAAACCCCCAAAACCCGATCTCAAGGAACGCTCATGGCAAAGACCACAATCGCGGATTACCTTGCAAAAACCCTCGCCGCCGCAGGCGTACAACGCATCTGGGGCGTCACAGGCGACAGCCTGAACGGCCTGGCGTTCAGCCTCGACCAGGTGGGCTCGATCCGCTGGATGCACACCCGTCACGAAGAAGCCGCCGCGTTCGCAGCAGGCGCCGACGCCGCATCGACCGGGCAGCTCGCGGTCTGCGCGGGCAGTTGCGGCCCAGGCAACCTTCACCTGATCAACGGTCTCTACGACTGCCACCGCAACCAGCAACCCGTCCTCGCGATCGCCGCGCACATTCCATCGACGGAAATCGGCCTCGGCTACTTCCAGGAAACGCATCCGACCGAAATTTTCAAGGAGTGCAGCCACTTCGCCGAACTGGTCATCAACGCATCGCAGTTTCCGCGCGTGCTGGAACGCGCAATGCGCACCGCCATCGAGCAGCGTGGCGTCGCCGTGATCGTGCTGCCCGGCGATGTCGCGTTGAGCGAAGGCCCGTCGCTGTCGCCCGTGTGGAACCAGACCGCGCCGTCCGCCATCCTGCCGCCCGACAGCGAGCTCACGAAGCTCGCGGCAATGCTCAACGACTGCGAAGCGGTAACGATCATGTGCGGCAGCGGCGTCGCGGGCGCCCACGACGAAGTCGTCAAACTCGCCGACACGCTCGGCGCACCGATCGTCCACGCGCTGCGCGGCAAACAGTTCATCGAGTACGACAATCCGTTCGACGTCGGCATGACAGGGCTGATCGGCTTCAGTTCCGGCTATCACGCGATGATGTCGTGCGACGTCCTGCTGCTGCTCGGCTGCGACTTTCCCTACCGGCCGTTCTATCCGCCCGACGCGAAGGTCGTGCAGATCGACTGGAAGGGCTCGCAGCTCGGTAAGCGCGCGCCGCTCGCAATGGGCCTCGTCGGCACCGTGAAAGAAACCGTCGCCTCGCTGCTGCCGAAGCTCAAGCGCAAAGACGACCGCACGTTCGTCGATATGGCCACCGCGCACTATGAAGAAGCGCGCCGCGATCTCGACGAGCTCGCCACGCCGTCCGGCCCGGGCGCGCCGATTCATCCGCAGTATCTGACGCGCATGATCGACGAAGCCGCCAGCGACGACGCCATCTTTACAGCCGACGTCGGCACGCCCACGCTGTGGGCCGCCCGCTATCTGACGATGAACGGCAAGCGGCAGTTGCACGGCTCGTTCAATCATGGCTCGATGGCCAATGCGATGCCGCAGGCGCTCGGCGCGCAGGGCGCGCATCCGGGCCGCCAGGTGGTGTCGCTTTCCGGCGACGGCGGCCTGTCGATGTTGCTCGGCGATCTGCTCACGGCTCGTCAGCTCGAGCTTCCCATCAAGGTCATCGTGTTTAACAACAGCCTGTTGGGTTTCGTTTCGATGGAGCTGAAGGCGGGCGGCTATCTCGACACGAACGTCGACCTGAGCAAGACCGATTTTGCGCAGATCGCGAAAGGTGCGGGCATTTTTTCGCTGCGCGTCGAGGATTCCGAAGAACTGGAAGGCGCGCTGAAAGAGGCCTTCGCGCACAAAGGCCCGGCGCTCGTCGACGTCGTCACGGACAAACATGAACTCGCCATGCCACCGACCATCGAGCTGTCGCAGGCCAAGGGTTTCAGTCTGTACATGCTGCGAGCGATTCTCAACGGCCGCGGCGATGAAATCGTCGAACTGGTGAAAACCAACTTGCGCTGACCGTTACGTAACGCCGAAGCGGCGCGCATCGCCAGCCGATGCGCGCCGCATTGCAGTGCAGCGAGAGGCCATTGCAGTCTCGTCGCAAACGTCTATAACAGAAGCAGCAGTGCGGACCTTCTCTGCGCAGCCGACAGTCAAACCATCACAAACCGGCGTTTTCGCGCCGCGCTGCGCCGCCCGACAGACTCGGGGGCTTTGAGCCAATCAATCGCATCCAGAACAAAAGCACGCTGCGGCGAGGGTGGTCGCTGCGCGCGATTTCACGCCTGGGCGCATCGGTCGAAACGATGTGGATGGCGCAGGCGTTGATGGGCGTCCGGCGAATCGCGATGCAGGGCGTGGCGATTCGTCTGAATGGAAGGAGTTCGACATGAAGATCCTGATGGCGTTACCCGTGGCGGGCGCATTGCTGATGGCCATGCCTGTCGCGACGATGGCCGAGGACATCGCGCAGAGCAGCGATGCATCGAAGGCTTCGATGCAGAACAATGCGAATGCATCGGCGCAAGCAACGACGGATATGTCGTATGGCGGCGCGATGGATACGCGCACCGCGTCGGGCAGAACGATGCAGTCCACGCGTAATTGCTCGACTGATTCGCAATGCAACATCTATTTCGGCAACTGATCGATGACCTGCAATACGCGCGCGGCGCGCCTTGTGGGCGCGCCGCTTCGCATTCAGCGCTCGCGTTCGGCGTGAGCGTCGACGATTACTGCTGCGCGTGCTTCGCGGCATCCTCGATCACGGCTGCGACCTGCTGCGGACGCGATTCGTAGACCGAGTGGCTCGCGCCCGGAATCACCGTCGTGTGGCTATGCGCACGCTGGTAGTACCAGCGCTCCAGATCGGGATTGATGATCTTGTCGCTGCCCGCGACGATGCCCCAGCTCGGCTTGGTCGTCCAGGCGGCGGCCGTCAGCGGCTGCGAGAATACTTTCGCGGCCGTCAGCATCTGCGATTGCGCTTCGAATTGCGCCTGCTTCAGCGGCAGATCGCCAGCAAAGTCCTTCGGGAACACGGACGGATTCAGGTACGTATAGCCGTCGTCTGTCTTATCGATGGCGCCCGGCTGCTTCGACGTGTAGCTGGGCTTGCCCTTGCCGAGCTCGGCTTCGTCTTCGCCGACGTTCGGCGCATGCGCGGCGACGTACACGAGGCCGACCACATGCGGATCGACGCCTGCTTCCGTAATGATCGAGCCGCCGTAGCTGTGGCCGACGAGAATCGTCGGGCCGTTCTGCAGATCGAGGACGCGCTTGGTTGCCGCGACGTCGTCGTCGAGCGAAGTCAACGGTTCCTGCACCAGTGTGACGTGATAGCCGTCTTTGGTGAGGATGTCATAGACGGGCTTCCATCCGGAGCCGTCCACCCAGGCGCCATGAACGAGAACGATATTCTTGACGGGGGCGTGCACCGGTTGGGCGTCCTGCGCCATCGCGCCTGTAGAGGCGAGAAGACCGGTCGACAACGCAAGGGCCGCGGCTACGTGCAACGAACTTTTCACAAGAAACTCCGTAAATCAGGAACAGAAACAGGGGAAACAGACCAGGAAGGGAGGCTGGCGCGACCCTGCGTCTGACAGTGGGACGCAGGGTCAGGTGCGCGCCATTTAGCTGCCGAAGAAAATATTGCAGTAGCTGACGGGGCCGACACACGCGTTGTTGTTCGAAGCAGAACGCGAGGACTTGCCCGACGACGACGTGCCCGTCTGCGCCACACCGCCAACTGCGTTGTTCGTCAGATTGTGGTTGTCCTGCGCAGCGATCTTCGCTTCGGCAGCCTGGATGTCGGCCGGATAGTTGACGTCCTCGCCGCGGGCCGGCTGATAACCAGCCTGTTCGACGCGAACGAGATCGGCGCGGACTTCGGCGCGGGTGACGGGGGCATTCGATTGCGCGAAGCTCAGGGCGGGAGCGGCGAGTGCACCGGCTGCGACTGCGAGGCAAACAAAAATCTTCTTCATGATGTGACTCCAGAATGAGTGTGTTTAAACGTCCGGCTCATTTGCGTGCCGATAATATTGATTCGGTATCCTGAACGAATGGTGTTCAATTCGAACAGATCAATGAGCATGAAATCGTCGTTAAAGCTTCTGCAACAACTGCTGTCGTACGGCTGTCTGGTCGTGCCCTTCTGTCAATCCTGTTTCGATGTCGCTTGCTACATAGAGGCAAACACTGCGACTTCGACTTTCATTCCCGGCAAGCCAAACTTTTTGTTCTGGAGCGGATGGGTCCTGTTGAATCAACCCTTGTGTCCGGCTCCTGCGCCAGCCATCAGGTCGGCCAGCGGTGTATGCAATGTAATGCGGTGACGGTCGGTGCTCCAGCCGTACATACGAACGAGCCGGGACCTACTAACGTTGCGTCCCCTGACCGTCTGGATGGTGAAAACGCTGCCACGCCATGCGCGTGTCTGGCGCGAAGCCGCTTCGCAGATGAGCGGATCAGGCGAAAGGTTCCCACCCGCCATACCAACGTATGAGCGGGGCGTAGTTGTTCGAAAGGTGGCTTTCGCCGCTGCAAGGTTCCCCGACGCCGGGCTTCGGCGTGCCAATCCGGTGCAAAGGCGGCACCGCAATCGTCAACCTGTCTAGTCAGCTGCACCAGCGTGGCGCGATGGAAGCGGCCTCTTGCTGGGCCGGTCGCGCCGCCTTGAATCCCTTTGTGTAAGGGCTTACCCGAACAATTCAATAATTTTTTGGGAATTCAGTTGCGATCATTTTTGACCTCATGCAGACTTGTCTATACATGTCCGGCACGCGACAAGCGCAGGGACCCGTTCAGACGAAAAGGAGATTCGACGTGAAGGTGAACAAGGCAAGCCGCACTATGTTGTCGAAGGTATTGATGGGCGCGGTCCTCGGCGCCGTGGCGCTGGCCGGCGCGCCCGCGCAGGCGAAGGAATGGAAGTCGGTGACGATCGCGCTGGAAGGCGGCTACGCGCCGTGGAACCTCACGTTGCCGGGCGGCAAGCTGGGCGGCTTCGAACCGGAACTGGTAGCGAACCTGTGCGAGCGCATCAAGCTGCAGTGCAACCTGGTTGCACAAGACTGGGACGGCATGATTCTTGGCCTGCAGGCAGGCAAGTTCGACGTCTTGATGGATGCTATCTCCATCACGCCGGAGCGTGAAAAGATCATCGCGTTCTCGCGCCCCTATGCCGCAACGCCCGCCACCTTCGCCGTCTCCGATACGAAGGTCATCCCGAAGGCAACGCCGGGCGCACCCGTCGTCAAGCTGACGGGCGACCCGAAAACCGACAAGCCGACCGTCGACGCGCTGCGCAAGCAGTTGAAGGGCAAGACCATCGGCATCCAGTCGGGCACGGTCTACACTAAATTCATCAACGAAGGCTTCAAGGACATCGCGACGATCCGCGTGTACAAGACCTCGCCGGAACGTGATCTCGATCTGGCCAACGGCCGCATCGACGCATCGTTCGACGACGTCACGTACTACGCCGCCAACTCGGACAAGAAAGAGTCCGCGCAGATCTCCATGGCGGGACCGAAGATCGGCGGCCCGATCTGGGGGCCGGGCGAAGGCCTCGCGTTCCGCAAGCAGGACGCCGACCTGAAGGCGAAGTTCGACACGGCCATCGCCGACGCGCTGAAGGACGGTACCGTGAAGAAGCTTTCGGACAAGTGGTTCAAGACCGACGTCACGCCTTGATCGATAGCCGTATGCGCGTGCCGCTCTGGCGCGCGTTTGCCTGAACGACCTGTTTCTGCGAAGCAGGTCAATCAACGAAAGCAGGGATGAGGAGTAAGCCATGGCTCTGATCGAGACGCTCGGCTTCGGGCAGGAAGGCTGGGGCGGCGTGCTGCTGCTCGCGGCATTGATGACCGTCGCGTTGACGCTCGCGGCGCTCGCAGTCGGCGCCGTGTTCGGCGCGATCATCGCGGCCGCGAAGCTGTCGCGCTTTCGCACCGCGCGGGTGCTGGGCGATCTGTACACGACGGTGTTTCGAGGCGTGCCCGAACTGCTCGTCATCTATCTGTTCTACTTCGGCGGCTCGACGCTCGTGACCACGGTGGGCCAGTGGTTCGGCGCCGAAGGCTTCGTCGGCGTGCCGCCGTTCGTGATCGGCGCGCTGGCCGTCGGCATGATCTCGGGCGCGTATCAGGCGGAGGTGTATCGCTCGGCGGTGCTCGCGGTGTCGAAAGGCGAGCTTGAGGCCGCGCGTTCGATCGGCATGCCGACCATGACGATGGCGCGCCGCATTCTGATTCCGCAGGTGCTGCGTTTCGCGCTGCCGGGCATCGGCAACGTGTGGCAGCTGAGCCTGAAAGACTCCGCGCTGATTTCGGTGACGGGTCTTGCCGAACTGCTGCGCGCCAGCCAGATCGCCGCCAGTTCGACGCACCAGTATTTCCTGTTCTTCGTCGTGGGCGGCGCGCTGTATCTGGTGATGACGGGCATCTCGAACCGCGTCTTCAACCGTGCCGAAGCACACGTGGGCAAATCCTTCCGGCGCAACTTCGCGCGTAACTGACGACGGAGCGCCAACATGTCTTTCGATTTCGACTTTCTGCTCGACACGCTGCGCCAGTTGCTCGCGGCCGTGCCGACCACGCTGGGTCTATTCTTCGCGTCGCTGGTGCTGGGTGGTCTGCTGTCGCTCGTGATCGTTACGATGCGCGTGTCGCCGCACTGGCTGCCGAACCGCTTTGCGCGTGCATACATTCTCGTGTTTCGCGGCTCGCCGCTGCTGATCCAGATGTTTCTCGTCTACTACGGCCTGGGCCAGTTCGGCGTGATCCGCGAGAGCTTCATGTGGCCCGTGTTGCGCGAGCCTTATGTCTGCGCGGTACTCTCGCTTGCACTGTGCACGGCAGGCTATACGGCGGAAATCATTCGCGGCGGTCTGATGGCCGTGCCTGTTGGACAGATCGAAGCGGGTTATTCGATCGGTCTGTCCGGCTTCTCGCTTCTGCGCCGCATCATCGGCCCGATCGCGTTGCGCCAGTGTCTGCCCGCGTATTCGACGGAAGCCGTACTGCTCGTCAAGTCGACGGCGCTCGCGAGTCTCGTCACCGTGTGGGAAGTGACGGGCGTCGCGCAGCAGATCATCCAGCAGACGTACCGCACCACTGAAGTGTTCATCTGCGCCGCGCTGATCTATCTGTTCCTGAATTTCGTTGTCGTGCGCCTGCTCGGTCTGCTCGAACGGCGTCTGTCGCGCCATCTGCGTGCAGCGCCTGTGAACGCCGCGCCGCGCGCCATTCCGCCCGCTACCGAAGCACGTCGTGCCGCACCCTGACGGCCCATCCAGGAGAATCTCATGAACGCTACGGCACCCGTCGCACTGTCGGTCAAGAACATTCACAAGTCGTTCGGCGACCATCACGTTTTGAAAGGCATTTCGCTCGACGCACATGAAGGCGACGTCATTTCGATTCTCGGCGCAAGCGGCTCGGGCAAGAGCACGTTCCTGCGCTGCCTGAACCTGCTCGAAACACCGGACGACGGCAGCGTCGCGCTCGCGGGCGAAACGCTGAAGATGAAACGCCGCAAGGACGGCAAGCTGCAACCGGACGATCGCAAGCAGGTCGATCGTATCCGCTCGCAGCTCGGCATGGTGTTTCAGAACTTCAATCTGTGGTCGCACATGACCGTGCTCGACAACCTGATCGAAGGGCCGATGCGCGTGCAAAAACGCAGCCGTGCCGAAGCCGTCGAAGAAGCCGAGGCACTGCTCGCAAAGGTCGGCCTTGCAGAAAAGCGCGGCCACTATCCGGCGCATCTGTCGGGTGGTCAGCAGCAGCGCGTTGCGATAGCGCGTGCGCTCGCGATGCACCCCAAAGTGATGCTGTTCGACGAGCCCACCTCCGCGCTCGATCCCGAACTGGTCGGCGAAGTGCTGCGCGTGATGCGCTCGCTCGCGGAGGAAGGCCGCACGATGCTGGTCGTCACGCACGAAATGGGCTTTGCGCGTCATGTGTCGAACCGCGTGATGTTCCTGCATCAAGGGCAGACGGAATGCGACGGCACGCCGGACGAAGTGTTCGGCGACCTCAAATCCGAGCGCTTCAAGCAGTTCGTATCGAGCCACCATTCGCGTACCGCGAACTGAATTGCGTCGCTCGCTTGAGAACCTGAGATTCAACAAACATTAGAAAAGCAGTACACGTACCGACAAAGGCAACATCATGGCAGTCATCCGATCCGACCGTCCTCTGAACTGGCGCGAACTGGCCGCGGTGGCGGCAGGCGAGCCGCTCGTGCTCTCCGACGCGGCGCGTGCGCGCATCGCTGCGGCGCGCGTGCTCGTCGAACAGATCGTCGAGCGCGGCATTCGCGCGTATGGCGTGAACACGGGCGTGGGCGCACTGTGCGATGTGATCGTGTCGCCGTCGGAACAGCGCGCGCTGTCGCGCAACATCCTGATGAGTCACGCGGTCGGCGTCGGCGCGCCGCTGGGCGTCGCGGAAACGCGCGCGATCATGGCCGCTGCCGTCAACAACTTCGCGCACGGTCATTCGGGCATTCGCGTCGAGATCGCGGATCAGCTCGTCGCCTTGCTCGATGCGAGTTTTATCCCCGAAGTGCCTGCGTTCGGTTCTGTCGGCTATCTGAGCCATATGGCGCATATCGCGCTGGTGTGTATCGGCGAAGGACATGTGCGTCACGGCAGCGAACGCATCAGCGGGCGTGAGGCGCTCGCGCGCCTCGGGCGCGAGCCGCTCGTGCTCGAAGCCAAAGAAGGCTTGAGCCTCATCAACGGCACACCTTGCGTAACGGGACTCGCGGCGCTCGCGCTGGCGCGTGCCGAACGCGTGCTCGACTGGACCGATGCGATCGCGGCGATGAGCTTCGAAAACCTGCGCGGGCAACTCGCCGCATTCGATGCAGATTCACTTGCGTTGCGTGTGTCGCCGGGGCTGAATTTCGTCGGCGAGCGGATGCGCAATGCGCTTGCCGAGAGCGGCATTCTCGCGTCGGTGGTCGGGCAGCGCACGCAGGATCCTCTTTCGATGCGCACGATCCCGCACGTACACGGCGCCGCGCGCGACGTGCTCGACGCGACCGTTGTCGTCGTGAACCGCGAGCTTGCGTCGATCACCGATAACCCGATCGTCGCGGGGACGCCGGATGCGCCGCGCGTGTATTCGCAGGCCCATGCCGTGGGGGCGTCGATTGCGCTGGCGATGGACAGTCTCGCGACGGCCATCGCGCAGGTCGCGGCAATGGCCGAGCGCCGTCTCGACCGGTTGGTGAATCCGCTCGTGAGCGGCTTGCCCGCGTTTCTCGCAGAGCCGGGCGGTACGTGCTCCGGCTTCATGATTGCGCAGTACACGGCGGCTTCACTGGTCGCGCAGAACCGGCGGCTGGCCGCACCCGCGAGCCTGGACGGCGGCATCACGTCGGGCTTGCAGGAAGACCATCTGTGCCACGCGACGCCCGCAGCGCTGAAAGCCCTGGAGATCGTCGACAACACCGGCCGCATCATTGCGATCGAGTTGCTGGCGGCCGCGCAAGCCTACGACCTGCAACCCAGCGACGCGTTGCGCGCGCCGCACACGGACGCATTGTGGCGCAGGGTGCGCGCCGTCGTGCCGACGTATCGCGACGATCGTCCGCTGGCCGACGATATGGCCGTTGCGTTCCGCCTGATTGGCGAGGCAGCGCCGCCGTTGCCGCCTGCCTCAGGCAACATGCCTTCGACGCCGACACCCGGCGATCAAACAGGCTTTGCCGCGCACGCCGCGAATGATCCCAAGGCCGCTGCGCAGCACGCGCCGCAATCCGCCGCATAAGAATGCGATCAACCCACGAGGTCGACGTGAACATGACGATAAACGGGCACCTGGAGACGGCAGAGGAGCATTCCATGGGCACGCGCACGACGCCTGCCAAAGCGATGCCCGCATACGAGCAGATCAAGCGTTACGTGATCGCGCGGATCGAAGAGGGCGTCTGGAAGCCGGGCGGATTGATTCCATCGGAAGCGGAATTGGTGAAGGAGTTTGGCGTCGCGCGCATGACGGTATCGCGGGCGCTGCGCGAGTTGACGACGGAGCGCGTGCTGACACGCGTGCAAGGCTCGGGCACGTACGTCGCGCCGCAACGCTATGAATCGACGGTGCTCGAAATCCGCAATATTGCCGACGAGATCGCCGCGCGCGGCCACCGGCATTCGGCGCGCGTGCTGACGCTCGAATCGAGCGAAGATCCGCTCGCGCTCGATGCGCTGGTGCTCGCGAAAGGGCCTGTGTTCCATTCGCGCATCGTGCATAACGAAGAAAGCGAGCCGATTCAGTACGAAGACCGTTATGTGAATCCGCGCGTGTTTCCGGAGTACCTGGATCAGGACTTCACGGTTGAAACGCCGAATCACTACATGGTGCGTCTCGCGCCGATCCAGCGGGCTGAGTTTCGCATCTATGCGCAGAAGCCCACTGCGCATGTGCGCCGGCATCTGATGATGGAGATTGGCGAGCCTTGCCTGATGTTGTGGCGAAGGACCTGGGTTGGGGAGCAGGTCGCGACGTCGGTGCAGTTGTGGCATCCCGCTTCGCGGTTTCATTTGGCGGGGAATGTGTAGGGGTTTTTTTGTGTCTGCGACGCTGGGTGGTTTGCTGTTTGGTTTCGCTGGCATCCGCGATTTGTTAGCGTGCTTCATGCGTTGCCCCTGTGCGGGGCGGCACCTACTTTTCTTTGCCGCCGCAAAGAAAAGTAGGCAAAAGAAAGCGGCTCACACCGCCAGTTCTAGTGTTTGCCTGAGGGCCCTCACAGGTTCTTACGCTTCACGCGGCGACGCCCTGGTTCGCGTTCGTTGCCAACGTTCTCTCTGTGCGCATCACCCGCTTCACGCACCTGCACGACAGCCCGCTGTGCCAGACAGTCCACTGCCGCCCAGGTGGCAAACTGTGTGTAGGCCCAAGTACTCCACACGCCTTACTCCGGACCGGTAACACACGCGTCCCACCCCGTAAGAGCGATAACCAATACGGTGCGACAACCTACACACAGTTTGCCACCTGGGCGGCACATATCATGCGTCGCCGCTTGCCTTTGCACGGGTATTCGAAGCGGGTGAGGCGCTCATTAAGAGCGTTGGCAACGCACGCGAACAGCGGCGTTGCCGTGTGAAGGATGGGGACATTGGGGGCCCGTGGATAAGAACATGGGCTGGCGGTGTGAGCCGCTTTCTTTTGCCTACTTTTCTTTGCGGCGGCAAAGAAAAGTAGGTGCCGCCCCGCACAGGGGCAACGCTAGAAGACCAAATGCATAACGCGGATGCCAGCGCAAACACATAACGCGGACGCCAGCACAAAAAAAACCAAACAGCACCCCCAAACCTTACCCCTGTCTCTGCGAAGTATCCGTCGCAAACCTGCACCCGAGCCTATACCGCGAACCGGGATGCACAAACCGCGCGAACGTCACCGCGACGCCGCTCGTCCACGTGCGCCGCATCAGCGTAAGACAGGGCTCTTCAGGCGCGATCTGCAGCAACTCGGCTTCCGCACGGCTCGGCAGGCCGGCATCGACAACATGCTCGACGTCATGCGCGGGCACGACACTGAACAGATATTCGGAAGGCCGCACGGCCGCAAAATCCTGCTCGATGAAATCCGGCGCGATAGCGGGATTCACGTAACGGTCCTCGAGTTGCACGGGCAAGCCATTCTCGCGATGCACGCAGATCACATGAAACACCGACGCGCCCAACGGCAATCCCAACGCATTCGATACATGGACGGGCGCAACCTCGCGTTGCACGAGCACAGTCTGATAACTGTATTCATGCCCACGCGAGCGGATCTCGTCGCCGATATGCGCGATCATCAGCAGCGTCGATTGCGGCTTCGACTCGGCGACGAACGTGCCGACACCTGACACGCGCGTCAACAGCCCTTCGTTCGTAAGCTCGCGCAACGCGCGATTGACCGTCATCCTCGACACACCGAGCGATTCAACGAGATCGAGCTCCGATGGAATGCGGTCGCCCGCGCGTCGCTCGCCGGATTCGATCGTGTTGCGGATGTACTGCTTGACCTGTTCGTACCGCGCAGCGGGGGCGCCGTTCGGCGCATCCGGCGCCATCGCGTGAGCATTTGGCCCGCGAGACTTGCGCGCTTTCGCAAGGGCTCGCGTGCGCAGCTTGTCGCGGATGGCGGGGGCGGGCATCGGCTTTACCGGTCGAGGCGGGCGCTCATACCGGCTCCGCGCTGTCCGCGCCGCGCGACCAGAATGCGTTGCGGTCGAAGTAGTTTTGCAGGAACTGACGCAGGCGCGGCTGGTTCGCGTCGTGAAAGACGTCTTGCGGCTTGCCTTGCACGGCGATGCGCCCCTGGTCGATGAATACGACCTTGTCGGCGACCTGCGCCGCGAATCCCATTTCGTGGGTGACCACGGCCATCGTCATGCCGTCGCGCGCAAGCTGCTTCATCACCTGCAGCACTTCGCCCACGAGCTCCGGATCGAGCGCGGAAGTCGGCTCGTCGAACAGCATGATGTGCGGTTCCATCGCGAGCGCGCGTGCAATCGCGACGCGCTGCTGCTGGCCGCCCGAGAGTTTCGCCGGATACGCGTCGCCCTTGTGTGCAAGGCCGACCGTTTCAAGCATTGCATTGGCCCGCTTTTTCGCATCGTCGCGCGACAGGCTCCGTACGCGCAATAGCGCTTCCATTACGTTGCCGAGTGCCGTCATATGCGGCCACAAGTTGAACTGCTGGAACACCATGCCGACGTTGCGGCGTACGCGGTTGATCTCGTTCTGCGATGCGCGCACGCGCTTGCCGTTGCGTTCCGTATAGCCGAGCAACTCGCCTTCGATCCGCACGTCGCCGTGATCGTAAGTCTCCAGCGCCGCGAGGCAGCGCAGCAGCGTGCTCTTGCCCGAGCCCGACGGCCCGATGATGCACACCACTTCCGAGCGGTTGATGTCGAGATCGACGCCGCGCAGCACTTCAACTTCGCCGAAGCGCTTGCGCAGATCGCGCACTTCGATCAGCGGCGCCGGACCGGATTGCGTCATATCGAGCGTAGAGGAAGCAGAAGAAGCGGGCATGTCGACGAGTGCATTCATGATGAACCTTGATTTTCGATTACGCCATGAAGCGGGCAACGCGCGCTTCCGCCCACATGCCCGCGCGCGACGTGAGTTCGACGAGGGCGAGATAGCACACGCACAGCATCAGCAAGGTCTCGACGAAAGCGAACGTCGCGGAGCCGATGCCCGTCAGCACGAACGTCAGTTCGGGCACGGTGACGATCGACAGCACGGCCGTTTCCTTGCTGAGCACGATGGTGAGATTGGTCAGCGCGGGCACGATCAGCACCAGCATTTGCGGCACCTGGATGCGCAGCACAGCTTGCCAGCGCGTGAGGCCGAGACACGACGCGGCTTCGAGATGTCCGCGCGGTATCGATTGAAAACCGGAGCGAAACGCTTCCGCGAAATACGCGCTGCCGTACAGGCCGAGACCGAGCACGCCGGCTGTCAGTGGTTCGAGCGTCAGGCCGATGGATGGGCCGCCGTAATAGAGCAGGAACAGTTGAACGAGAAACGGCGTGCCACGAAACAGTTCGATATACACGCGCAAAACGCCGCGCACCCAGCGTCCGCAAAACAGTTGCAGCACGGCGATCAGGAAGCCGATCAGCAGGCCGAGCGCGACGCCGGCGATCCATGTGCCGAGTGTCGTCGCGAGACCGGCGGCGATCGGCTGAAGATTGTGCGTGATGATGGTGGGATCGAATTGCTGCATCGTTCGGCCCTCAGGTGTGTTGCAGACGATGCTCGGCGGCGTGCGCGACCAGCGCCAGCGCGCCGCATATCACGAAGTAGATCAGCCCCGCCGCGACATAGGCTTCGAGCGGCCGGTACGTGCTGGCCGCGATGTTCTGCGCGGTGCGCGTGATTTCGGCCACGCCGACCACGGAAATCAGCGACGACGCCTTGATCAGCAGCACCATTTCATTGACGAGCGAGGGCAACGTCATGCGGAAGGCTTGCGGCACCTGAATGCGCCGCAGCATGTCGATGGGCGAGAGGCCGAGCATGCGCGCCGCTTCGATCTGGCCGGGCGGAATGTTCAGAAAGCCGCCGCGCAGAATTTCCGCGATATACGACGCGGAACAGAGCGACACCGCGCTGATCGCGGCGACGACAGGCGACACGTTGATGCCGACGAAGGGCAGCAGGTAATAGACGAGCAGCAGTTGCACGAGCATCGGCACGCCGCGAAAGAAGAACACATACGCGCCGCCGAAGCGCTGCGCGAGTCTGTTCGGCGACAGCCGCGCCGAGCACACGCCAATGCCGACGAAGAAGCCGATCACGAGTCCCGTCAGCGAAATGCCGATGGTCGCGAGCGCGGCTTGCAGCAGTAGCGGAAAACCTTGAGCGAAAACGTGGGCGCTGAACATGGCCTGTTGCCTGCAAGAAAGGACATGTAAGCGGCGCGCCCGAAAGCGGGAGCGCCGCGCGATTCAGGGCATCAATAGTTGGGCGTGGGCATCGTGGTGGGCGCGTCCATCGCCACGCCGAACCACTTCTTCTGCAACGATGCGAGACGGCCGTCGTTGTGCATCTTGACCAGTGCGGCGTTGAACGCGTCGGCGAGCGGCTTGCTGTCGGCATCCTTGCGCAGGCAGTAGGCGAAGTACACTTTCGCGCCGAACGGCGGCGTCACGACGGCGAACGCTTCGGGGCGCTGTTTCGCGACGTAGGCGATGTTCGTCATCGAGTTGGCGACTGCAGCGATGCGGCCCGCTGCGAGATCCGCATACGCCTGATTGTTGTCGACGTATTCGCGCACTTCGGGCTGCTTCGGCAGTGTCGCGATGTAGGCCTTCAGCTGATCGAGCTGCGCGGAGCCTTTGCCTGCACCCACCGTTTTGCCGACGATATCCGACGACTGCTTGATGGAGGTATCGTTGGCGCGCTTGAGAAGGGCGTCGGTCGCATCGGCGACGGGCAGCGTGTACGTGTAGCGCTCCATGCGCGCTTTCGTCACCGTGAGCGGGCCGCCCACCATGTCGAACTTGCCGGCTTCGAGGCCGGGCAGCACGCTCGGCCAGGGCAGATCGATGAAGCGCACCTTCACGCCGAGTTCTTTGCCGACTTCGGCGAACAGATCCTTGTTGAAGCCGGCCTGCTGGCCGTTCTCGAGGAAGTCGAACGGCGCGAACTGCATCTCCGTGCCGACCACGAGTTCACCCGCCTTCTTGACCTTCGCGAGTTGATCTTCCGCGTGCGCGCCGACACTGGCCACGGACGCAGCGGCGCAGAACGCCACCATCGCGAGACGACACTTCCAGCCTGCAAAGATACCCATAGAGATTCTCCCGTTGGCAAAGCGTGTCGCGCTCGACGTGGCAGGGCGCGAATCATGCGAGGCAGTATATACCGCTGGTTTTGCGCGAAAAAAATAATCGCATGCTGTCAAACCCTAATGCCGCTGGCGCATCTTCTGCAGAGGAATGCAGCCGGGTGCAATGCAACTTGCGATTGCGCTTTTGGCGGTATATACAACGTGAAACTCTCGCTGATCCGCATGCGGAGCGAAGCGTGTATCGACGCATGTACTGAATCATCAGTTCAATCTTCGTGATGAAGGAGTCCCTTGATGCAGCCAGTCACTCGCATTCCAATTGTCGATCTGGCCGGCGTACGCGCCGGCGACCGCGACGCGCTCGTGCGCGCGGGCCGCGAGATACGCGACGCATGCACGACGATCGGCTTCTTCTACATCGTCAATCATGGCGTGCCGCAGGCGGTGATCGATCGTGCGGAACAGGCGGCGCGCGAGTTCTTCGCGTTTCCCGTCGAGACGAAACGGCGCGCGGCGGTGAATCATCGGCATCGCGGCTTCAATGCGCTCGGCGACGCGACGATGTACCAGGCAAAGCGCCCCGATTACAAGGAGTTCTATAGCATCGGTCTGGAGTTGCCCGAGAGCGATCCCGATGTGCTCGCTGGCCAGGCGCTGCGTGGGCCGAACAACTGGCCGGATTTCATGCCGGCGTTGCAGCCCGCGTTGTACGGCTATTACGAGGAAGTCGGCGCCTGTGGTGCGGACTTGCTGCGCGCTGTAGCGACGGGCCTGGGCGTTTCCGGGGATTTCTTCGCGCCGCGCTATACGAAGCGGATGCAGCGCACGCAGATGGTCTACTATCCGCCGCAGCCGCCGCAATCCGATGATGACCAGTTCGGCGTCGCGCCGCATACCGACTATGGCTGTATCACGCTGCTGTGGCAGGATCGGGTTGGCGGCTTGCAGGTGCGCGAGATCGCCAACGAGACGTGGATCGAGGCGCCACCTATCGAAGGCAGTTTCGTCGTGAACGTCGGCGATCTGCTGGCACGCTGGACGAATGACCGCTTCCGCTCGACGCTGCATCGCGTGATCAACGCATCGGGCCGCGAGCGCTATTCGATCGCGACGTTCTATGATCCGACCTATACGTCGAACGTCGATCCGCGCGATCTCGGTACGCCGGACGCCGACAGCAAATACGAACCCGTCGCTGCGGGCGACTATATCCTGGGCCGCATCAACAGTTCGATGGGGTATCGGAAGAAGCTCGCCGCAGAGCAAGGCACGACATAAGGAACCGCATGACAGTGAACGAACGGGCCGCGCTCGCATCGACTTTGGCCGCGTTACGCGAAGCGTTGGGCGACGACGCGGTACGCGTGGGCGATGAAATCGGCGAACGCTCGATGACGGACTGGACGCGCCATGAACCCACGCGTCCCGCCGCCTTGTTGTTGCCGCGCACGACAGAGCAGGTCGCACGCGCGCTGATGATCTGCAACGAAGCGCGCCAGAGCATCGTGCCGCAAGGCGGGATGACGGGCCTTGCAGGCGGCTCGATTCCGCGCGCGACGGATATCGCTTTGTCGCTGGACCGTCTTGCTGGCGTCGAGGAGATCGACAGCGCTGCGGCGACCATCACGGTGCGGGCTGGCACGACCTTGCAGGCCGCGCAGGAGGCGGCGGCGCAAGCGGGCTTCGAACTCGCGCTCGATCTCGGCGCGCGCGGGTCCTGCCAGATCGGCGGCAATCTCGCCACGAATGCGGGCGGCAATCGCGTGATTCAATCGGGCACCGCGCGCGATCAGGTGCTCGGTCTCGAAGTGGTGCTAGCGAACGGCGCGGTGTTGAGTTCGCTGAACAAGATGGTGAAGAACAACACCGGCTATGACCTGAAGCACTGGTTCATCGGCTCGGAAGGGACGCTCGGCGTGATCACGCGCGCGGTGCTGA
This sequence comes from Paraburkholderia largidicola, assembly GCF_013426895.1. Lineage (NCBI taxonomy): Bacteria > Pseudomonadati > Pseudomonadota > Betaproteobacteria > Burkholderiales > Burkholderiaceae > Paraburkholderia > Paraburkholderia largidicola. Next base: position 64,891 of record NZ_AP023175.1, read on the forward strand.
AGCTGCAGCCGCAGCGTGCGTCGCGTCATACGGCGCTCGTTGCGCTGAGTGACTACGAGCAGGCCGTTGGTTTGCTGCGCCGGCTCTTGACGCGCTTCGGCAACGACATCGGCGCATTCGAGATCATGTGGCCGGACTTCTTCGACTTCGGCGTGAAGTTGACGGGCGCGCGCTCGCCATTTGCCGAAGCGCATCCGTTATATGCATTGATCGAGCATGCGAGCTTCGATGCCGATGACGATGGCTCGCGTTTTTCCGGCGTGCTGATGGAGGCGCTCGATGAAGCGGCGATCCGCGATGCCGTGATCGCGCAGTCGGTTGCCGATACGCGCGCACTGTGGGCAATCCGCGAATGCACGGCGGAATTCCCCGTCAAGCTCGATCCCATCAACTTCGATGTGAGTTTGCCGATCGGCGAGATCGGCGCATTCGTCGATCGTTGTCGCGTGGCGATCGACCGCGCCTGGCCGGGCAACGAGTCGTATTTCTTCGGCCATATCGGCGATTCGAATCTGCATCTGACTGTCGACGGGCATTCCGTGCCGGGCGTCGATCATCACGATGTGTATGCGCTCGTCTATGACATGCTTGCGCCGCTGCGCGGTTCGGTGTCGGCGGAACACGGGATCGGGTCGCTCAAGCGCGAGTTCTTGCCGGTGTCGCGCTCGAATGAAGAACTCGCCGTGATGAAGGCGATCAAGCATGCGCTCGATCCGAATGGGATTTTGAATCCTGGGAAGTTATTCTAGTTCGTTGGCAGCGCCGGTTCGTCATGTATGCCGCAGCATTCATGACGAACCGTCAACGCTCAATGCGCATCCAGATACCTGACAATCGTCGGAAACACATCGAGCGCCGCGCGCTTGCCGAACACGCAATCGATATGTCCATATCCGTCGATCACATGGCGTTCGTAGTTCTCCGGACCGAACCGCTCAACTAGCAGATCGTAGGTCATCTCCGTGCTGGTCGGCAGATAGCAGAGGTTCTTCGAGCCGTGAATGAACGCGATGGGTAGCTTCATGCCCGCGATGTTCGGCATATACACGTCGTCTCCATTCGCATCGACCACGTGCCCCGCGCGCACCATTGCCGCGAGCTGATTGAACAGCTCGACATCGTGAATGCCGAATAGCTCCTGCAGGTTCGCGTGCAGCTGTTCATCGAGCTGCTCGTGCTCGTAGAGCAGACCATACAGGAATGTCGCGCGATGGCACACGGGGCTATTGCACGTTTCGTCGCGCTCGACAGGGAAGAACTTCAGCGCATCGTCGAGCAGGTTGTGCGGCCATTTTTCGTGCTGCGTATACGCGGTCATATCCTTGATGCCGAGATGCTGGAGAATCTGCGGCGTGTGCAGTCCCGCCTTGATCCGCTGCAACAGTCCCGGCACGGGATGCGCCGATACCTGCGACATCACCGCGGACCGCACGCCCTTGAGTCCCGACATCAGCGACATGCTCAAGGCCAGCCCGCCCAGACAATGCCCGATGACCTGAATCCCGTCTGTGCCCGTGAGCTCGCGCACCTTCGCGACAGCGGCCGGAATGTCGTAGCGCGCGATTTCATCGGCGGTCGTGCGTTCGGTTGCCGTCGGCAGTTCGATGCTCACGCGCAGATCGACGAGCCACACGTCGTAGTGCGCAGCGCACAGGAACTCGACGAGGTTCGTGCCGATCAGGTCCGTCGAGAAAATGCGGCTCGATACGCCTGAGCCGTGAATCAGCAGTAGCGGTCCCTTGCTGCCGCCGTGATAACGGGCGAGCCGCAGCGTCTTGCCGTCGTCGGTATTGAAGTAGGTGATCTGCGGCGCGGGCGCCCGCAGCGCCCGGCGCACGCGCGGCGGCGCATCGGGATTGAAATACTGCAGCGGCGCAGCGACGCCGCCGTATTCCGTGTACAGCACGCCCGCAAAAAAGCGGCCGAATTTCAGCGTATATGCGAGGCGCGTTTCGATGTCGGGCGTATTCGTCACCTCGATGGTGCGCTGCTGCTTGAGGAAATTCTCCGGCGTGATGATGAGCGTCGCGTGACCGATGACGGGCGCGTCGTCTGCATCGGACTCGCGGATCTTCGCGTAGAGCGTGTTGGTCTGCGTCCACAGTTCCGTCAACGACGTGTGCGTGATGATCTTCTGACCGATCAGATAAAAATGCTTGCCGTCGACGGTGTCGAGCGTCATCCGGTAATTCATGTTGCGCCGTTCGACGTTTGTTTCATCGACGACGAACAGGTTGAAGATGCCGTCGTTGACGGTCATCGGTTGCGGCGACAAGGCGGTGCACGTCAACGTGCCGATCATGTGTGCCTGATGCTGCGAGTTCGCGAGCATGTCGTCGAGATCGTCGGAGACGACGGTCACGGTGAAGTTGATGGGCGTGCCTTCCGCTGGATCGTCCCGTTGACCCGCCGGCTTCGTATCGCCAACGAAATACGTGCCGATCATCGTCTCGGTGAAGCGCAAGCCGATTTTCAGCGGGGGCGGCGGGGCGGTGTTGCCCGCTGCGTCATAGTCGATCTTCCAGCCGCGCGACTGCGCAAGCTGCGCGCAATTGCGCTCGGCGAGCGCCGAGATCGTCAGCAACGGGTTCACGCCGAGCGAGAGCGGCATCACCGCGCCGTCCATTACGTACAGCCCGTCGTGCACCGCGTTGCCGTCCGTGCCGGAAAACACGCGGCCCGCCTGATCGACGACGCCGTGCGCGGCATCGTCCGCCATCCCGCACCCACCCAACGGATGCACGGTCACGGTGCGGTTCTGAAACAGGTCGGCGGAAATCGGGTTGCGCACATACGTGCCACCGAGCGCGCCTGTGGCTGCGATCAGCGTCTTTTCGACGGTTTCATAGATGGGCTGCTTGCCCGCGTTCGGCCAGTTCACGCGCGGGCGGCCATTTTCGACGGTGATCTGGCCGCTTTCGTCGTCGTGCGCCATCACCAGGAAGGTCTGCGTGTTGCGCATCGCGCCGTGATACGGGCCGCGCAAAATGCTCTCGGCAATGCGCGCTTCGTCCGCGAGAGGCGGATCGCCTGCCGGGTCCGGCATCTCGACGCCTTCGACAGGCGCGGCGAGACCGAGCACGCCCATCAGGCCGAGGCCGATCGGCGCGGCCACCGATCCTTCCTCGATCACGAAGCCGTCCTTCACGTCCGGCGTGTTGCGATGGTCGATGATGCCCGTGATGCAAGGGCCGACAGGCGGAATGTCGCCAGCCGGATGCGTGCCCCAGCCGACGCCGTTGATCACCTTGTCGGTGTTGAACGCGAACGCAAGCACGTCGCCGTTCCCCGTGAAGTGCTGGCCGAGTTGCTTCGACACCGGCAAGCCCGCCTCCTGCGAGCGCAGCAGGATCGCCGTCGAGCCGAGCGTGCCCGCCGACAGGATCACGATATCGGCCGTCACGAACAGTTCGGGCGCGTCGTACAGTTCGCGCTTCAGATCGGCGGGCTGATACCGTACGCACCAGACGCCGCGCTCGTTGTCGCGCACCACCGAATGCACCGCCGCGCCCGTGAAAATCTGCGCGCCGTGCGCGACGGCGTCGGGCAGATAGTTCATGTGCGTCGAGTTCTTCGCGCCATGATTGCAGCCTGAATTGCAGTCGCCGCAGCCGATGCAGCGCTGCTGGTCGACGCCCGCCGCGTTCTTGCCGTCCTTGAACGTCACCGTGATGGGCGGGCGGTAGAAACGGTCGCTCATGCCGAGTCGTTGCGCCGACAGCGCGAGCGCATCGAGTTTCGGCAAATTGGGGTAGTCGTCGGGGACGGGCGTCGCGCCGAGCATCGTTCTGGCGCGCTCGTAGCAAATGTCGAGGTTCGCCTGGTCCGCGCGCAAGGCGGCGGGCCAGCGCGGATCGTCCCACAGGCGCGCATCGGGCTTGAGCGCGACGTTCGCGTTGATCAGCGACGTGCCTCCCAGTCCACAGCCGACCACCACGTTCACATCGGGATTCACGTGCACTTCGAGCAGCGCGAGCGGCGAGCCGATCTGCGCGACGCCCGTGTTGTACTGCATTTGTGCGACGCCTTCGGGCGGCGTGGCGGGGAAGTCGCCCGCCATGAATTCGCGCCCGCGTTCGAGCAGGCACACGCTGCGTTTCGCGCGGGCCATGCGGCTCGCGGCAATCGCGCCGCCATAGCCGGAACCCACGACTACCACCTCGTAATGGTCCTTCATCGCCGAAAGGGCGCTGGACAAGCGGTTCATTCGACCACCTCGTTATATTGGAAGTGCGCCGGGCGGGGGAAACCCGGCGATATGGACGGCTGGCTGGCGCTCGCAGCCTCTTTATCCTGGACGTCGCGCAGCGAAATGCAAAGGGAAAACGCGCGTTTAGCCGCGTGATTCAAAAAATGCTGTGATGGCAGGCGTGGAATGCGTTCGGGCGGACGGGTGCCATCAGGCAGCGGTCGCGCGAATTGCACGAGGGATGAAGCGTAGAGGCGGGCTCGTTCTGATTTGCGACGCGTGAAGCGAGCCGGATTGTCAAATGCGAATCGAAGACGGCGATTGTTAAATGTTCAGTGCGTTAAGTGCGTTGAGTTTCAGACGGCGCGCTCAACTGCTCACGCCGCCGCTTCGATCATTTCATCGTCGGGCGCGGTGGCGGCTTCCGTCGCTTCCGCTGCGAGCAGGTTGAACACGACGAGGATCGCCTCACGGTTTTCAGCGTGGATTTCGATGCCGAGCTCGTCGCGCAGCCACTGGCCGATCTTCGTGTTGGAAAACTGCGCGGCGTCGTCCGTCTTCTTCATCGTGACACCGAGCTTGACGGCACGATAGTGATAGGAGGGCACCCGATGCTGCGCGGCCACCGCCGACAGACCGCCTTTCGCTTCCGAGCACCAGCCGAGGCTGCCCGCCAGCACGATGCGTTCGGGCGAATCGAGCGACGCGATGAACTCGCGCGCCGCTTCGCGCACGCCGCGCTCGCTCAGTCCGTACTGCAGCAGCACGCTTTCGACGGGATCTTCGAGCGCCTGCGCGCGCAGATCGATCTCCTGCATCATGCCTTCGTGTTCCATCGACACGTTGCGCTGATGGCTCGCGCTTCTCAGGCAGTCGATCAGATAGCGGCGGAAGTAAGCGCAGATCGCGTAGCTGTTGGACGGCGCGCTTTCCGGCGTCGCCTTCGATTCGACATGGCCGGGCGCAAGACGCAGCACCTTCGTATAGATGAACTGATGCACGAGCTCTTCCTTGTCTTCGCCGAGCGCGTGCAATTCGAGCGGGTGGTAGGTGCGCAACGCGCGCTTCACGAGGTCGTACATCGACATCATTTCGTCGTCCGTGAGCTGCGTGCGGCGGCGCCACAGGTCAGGAAGAACGGCTTCGTCGAGAGTGCGTGCGAAAACCTGGCTCGGAACTGCGCCCATGAAGGCCTCCATCGGTAAGGGGCAAGGAGCGCGGTGGCGGCGGGGGATGCCGCCGGTAGAGCCTCGACAAACAGGCATGAAACAGGTCGTGAAGCTGAACCTTCAGAGGCTGTCGGCCGCGCTTGAATGTTGAATCGTTGAACCCAGTATGCTTTTTGCACGCGGCGCCGCCTATATGGATTAAGTGATAGCTGAAGGGTAAACCGCCGGTAAGACGGGTAAACTATCTTTAGACTGTACCGGGTGCCTTTTATAGGACGCGTGACGCCTGGGTTTTATTCCCATTCCGGTGCAATCGGCGGCGCTTTGACAGAAAACGAAACGACCAGCGAATCTCGCACAGCACGGGAGCGATCGCCCAAGGCATGCGCTCCCGCCGACCGCACAATCAATTGAATGGACGGGAGCGGCGCGCCACTGCGCCTGCTCCTGCCGACAAGGAGACCGCACGATGCGGGCCGATCCCATCCAGCGCGCCATCGACGAAGACCTCGTGCGCGTCTTGTACGCGCAGGACCCGATTGCTTTCTTCACGCACTGGTTCTCGATTGCGGTGCTGGTGGCGATCTACTGGAATAACATCCCGCATCCGCATCTTTTCGCGGCCTGCTTCATTTTTTACGGCTTCGCCAACTGCGCGAGCCTCGCGCTGTGGATGTGCAACCGGCGCTGGCCCGAGTCGGTCTCGCCGCGCACGTGGATCAACCTGCATGCCGCGCGCGGCGCGCTGCTCTACAGCGCGCCTGGACTCGCGATCTGGTTCGCGTTCCAGAGCCCCCACACGGATCTCCCCATCCTGCACACGGTGATGCTCGTCACGCTGGCAGCGGGCGTGTTCATGTCGAACGGTTTCGACGTCGCCAACTTCGTGACGGCGATCCCGTTCCTGCTGCTGCCTGCCATCGTGCTGCACTTCGGCACCCACACGTTCGACCGGACGATTCTCGCGATCGTCCTTGCGTTCTTCTTCTGCGCGATCAACGTCTATGCGCTCAGCTATCGCAAGCTGTTCCAGCGCGTCGTGCAGGCGCGCGTCGACCAGCAGGCGCTCGCCGAATCGCTCGCTGCGCAAAAGCTCGTCGCCGAGGAAGCGAGCCTCGCGAAGACGCGCTTCTTCGCCGCCGCGAGTCACGATCTGCGCCAGCCGCTGCATGCGATCGGGCTGCTCGCGGCGTCGCTGAACGACACGTCGGCGACGCCCGTGCAGCACGCGAAGACAGCCAGTAACATCGCCAACAATGTCGAGGCGCTGAACCAGCTGTTCAACCAGGTGCTCGATCTGGCGCGGCTGGAAAGCGGCGTCACGCAGGTTATCCGGCTGCATTTCCGGCTGTCCGAACTGTTCGACCGCGTCGGCAACCAGTACTGGCCGCAGGCGGCCGCCAAAGGACTTGCGCTGCGCATCGCGCCGACGGACGCCGTGATCCACGACGACCCCGTGCTGCTGGAGCGGATCCTGAGCAATCTGCTGTCGAACGCGGTGCGCTACACGGAAAGCGGCGCGATCTGGATGGGCTTCCGGCGCGCCGGGCGAAGCGAGGGCGGCTATATCGAGGTGCGCGACTCGGGCATCGGGATCCCGCCGGCCGAGCAAGGGCGGATCTTCGAAGAGTTCTATCAGGTCGCCAATCCGCAGCGCGACGCGCGGCAGGGGCATGGGCTCGGGCTGCCGACCGTCAAGCGGCTTGTCGAGATGCTGGGCGGGCAGTTGCACTTGCGCTCGGTGCCGGGGCGGGGCTCGGTGTTCCGGTTCCCGGTGCAGCCGGGCGATCCGGCGCGGATCGTCGCGGGGCTGAACGATTCCGTCGCGAGCGGCGCGGCGGCGCTCGGGCGCCACGTGCTGTGCATCGACGACGAGCCGGCGATTCTCGAAGGCATACAGAGCCTGCTCGGCCGCTGGGGGTGCGTGGTGCGCGGCGTGCCCGACGAGCGTCATGCGCTGCTGGCCATCGACGAAGGCTTCATGCCCGACGCCGTGCTCTGCGACTATCAGCTGGCGAACCACCGCACGGGCGCGCAGGCGCTCGGCGCCGTGCGCGACGCGCTGCGGCGGCGTGGCCGCGAGCGCGTGGTGACGCTGCTGATCACGGGCGATATGGCGTCGGTGGAACTGGAGGCGCTGGCGATGCAGGGCATCCCCGTGTTGCACAAGCCCGTGACCCCGGCACGACTGCGCCGCACGCTGGAGATGCTGTGGCAACAGCCTGGCGCGGTCGCCGATAGGCCGGCTGATCGCGCGGAATCCGTGACTTCCGAGCAGCCTTTGACGACCCGCGGCTGATTTTCTGCGGTAGTGACACGCCGGACTTTTTGGTCCGGCTCACCATCACGGTCAAAAGCTCGCGCAATGACGCGAGCTGCATTCCATCCGTCGACGATCCATTTCCCGCTCGCAACGGCGCCATGCCGTTGCGCTTCCGTTTGCCGCTTGCGTCACCCCGCCACTGCCCGTTCGTCAGCTTTTTTGAGAAGTGTCTGATCGACCGGCGCCATGCCTGGCTGCTGAAATAAGCCGTTTCGCGATAACAGCGGCTCCCCGGCCGCCGCGAACGTTTCCGGCAACCCTCGCGTCCGGCCATCGGCCCGGCGCGGCTTTCGAATCAAAGAGGTATAGAAGTGAACGGACATCCATCCGACAAGCTCGTCGCAGGCGTGCTGGCGGGCGCGCTGCTGACGGCTGTTTTCGTCGTCGGCCTGTTGTATCTCGGCATTCCCGCCGAGCACCACGCGAACATGGCCATGCGCCTGGGCGCGCCCGTCGCGCTGTCGTGCGCGTTGCTGTTTCCCGTGCCGTTGCTGCATCGCACGGTTTTGCGCGAGCGCCGCAGCGAGTTCATCCTCGACGAGGACCTCAACGCGATGCTGCTCGGCCGCGCGATCGGCGTGATCGGCGGCTTGGCGCTCGGCGTCACGGTGGCGACCGAAATGCTCTGACGGGCATGTATCCAGTGCGGCTGCAACGGCCGCATCCTGCCGAAGGCGACGCTCCGTCGCCTTCTTTTTTATCCCCAGCTAAAGCGTCTTACCCGCTTCGAGCCAGCCGTTGATCACGGCAATGGCGGTTGCGCGGTTGTGCACGCCGAGCGCGCGGAAGATCACGGAAAGATGGACCTTGATCGTGCCTTCGGCGACGCCGAGATCGCGCGCGATCATCTTGTTGGTCCAGCCGCGATGCACGAGCCGCATGATTTCCTGCTGACGCGGCGACAGGTTCTCCAGCAGATGCTGCTGATGCGGCTGCAACGCCTCGATGCGAACGGGCGCCGCTTCCGGCGGCGCGGCCGTCGTCTGTCCGGCGATGGCGGTTGCGCTCGCCGTCGTCGCCGCTTCCGCCGTGGCGGTTGCGGTCGCCGTGTCGGCGCTGCGCGAGCCGAGCAGGCTGAGGGCTTCCATCGGCACATAGGCGCCGCCCGACAGCACCAGCTCGATCGCCTTGAGCATCACGCTGGCCGGCTGGCGCTTCGGCACGAAGCCCAGCGCGCCCGCTGCGAGCACGGCGCGCATTTCGTCCGGCGATTCTTCCGCCGACAGCACCACCACGGGGAGCGCCGGATTGGCTTTCAGCAGGGCGTGCAATGAAGAGGCGCCCGTCATGCCGGGCATGTGAAGGTCGACGATGGCGAGATCGTGGTTGGCGTCGGGCCTTGCGGCTGCGGCCAGCGTTTCCCAGGTGTCGGCTTCGTCGAATACGGCGTCGGGATCGAGTCCGCGTAGCAGACCTTTGACGCCCTGGCGGATCAGTTCATGATCGTCGGCTACAAGAAACTTCATGATGTCTCCGCTGTGGACCAGAGTTGACGCTTTGGCGCCTTCCTCCCGTCCCATGCAGGCGCTCGGCCCTGCCCGTGTTGTGCCCATGTTGTCGGTCGGGACGAGGGCGGGGCGCGCGCTTCCCGTTGCGCACGCCCCGTCCGCAAGGCCGCGACGCACCCGGGCGTGAACGCCCGCTGCGCATTGCAACCCGCTGCACTCCCTGCGGCCCGACCAGAGGTGGGCCGTCCATGCAGCAACAGCTTGTTTTGCTTCCCAAGCCGCGATCATATGCCGGATCGCCGGATGGGTCATGCTTGTCGCCCGGCTGCGCCGGCCTTGCGGCCAGCGCGCGTCCGCGCTTGATTGTTCGCGTCGGCCGTCTGGAACGCAACGGCGTCGGCGCGGTTTTATCAGTTGCTCTGGTCTCGCTCGCGCAGCCGCTGCGGCCTCGCCGGATAGTCCGGCACGGTCGTCGCGGTTTGGGCGCGTGTGGTTTCCCTTGGTTGTACGGCACTGCATCGGAGGCCAGGAGGATGGTGCTCTCGCGGCCTGCTACGTAGACGAGCTTCGCGGAAGGATTTTGAAGGCAAGCGGGCGGCCTCGACGGGCCGCCCGGCAGGTTATGCGCTGCGGATGCGGGCAAGGATGTCCGGCTGTCGTCAGCTGCTCAGGTAATCGCGAACAGCGTCGCGTTCATCAGCGCCTTGAATGCATAGCCGACGATCATCGTGCCGCCCACGCCGCCGCACCACAGCGCGACGAACCAGAGCCAGCCGGGCAGGCGCACCCGGCGCGGGCGGAAGCGGGCGGGCTTAGTGGTAATGGGCGTCGCCATGGCGCACCTTGCCGCGGAAAACCCAGTAGCCCATCGTCGTGTAGCCGATGATGATGGGGATGATGATGGCCGCGCCGACCAGCGTGAACATCTGGCTCGAACGCGGCGCGGCCGCTTCCCAGAGCGTCAGACTCGACGGAATCGCGTACGGCCACAGGCTCACGAGCAAGCCGACGTAGCCGAGCAGCACGAGACCGAGCGCCATCATGAACGGCGTGTTGTGATGCCGGTCGCGCACCGCGCGGCGCATGAAGAACGCGCAGATCGCGACGAGGAACGGCACGGGCAGCAGTCGCCAGAAGATGCCGGCATCGAACCAGCGCTGCGCGATCTCGGGTTCCTGCAGCGGCGTCCACAGGCTGATCACGACGATGAAGCCGAGCAGCACGATCGTCAGCGGCCACACGACGCGGTGCAGGCGCCGTTGCAGATCGCCTTCCGTCTTCGCGACGAGCCAGCAGCAGCCGAGCAGCGCATACGTGACGACGAGCCCGAGACCCGTCAGCAGCGAGAACGGCGTCAGCCAGCCGAATGCGTCGCCCGCGAAGCTGCCGCTGACGACGGGGATGCCTTGCAAGAACGCGCCAAGCGCGATGCCCTGGAAGAAGGCCGCGCCCGTCGAGCCGCCGATGAACGCCAGATCCCACAGATGCTTCGTGCGATTCGCCTTCGCGCGGATCTCGAACGACACGCCGCGGAAAATCAGGCACACGAGCATGAAGACGAGGGGCAGATAGAGCGCGGACAGCACCGTCGAATAGACGACGGGAAACGCCGCGAACAGGCCTGCGCCACCGAGCACGAGCCATGTCTCGTTGCCGTCCCAGACGGGCGCGACGGTGTTCATCATCAAGTCGCGTTCCTTTTCGTCGGGGAAGAACGGAAACACGATGCCGATGCCCAGATCGAAGCCGTCCAGCACGACATATATGAACAGGCCCAGTGCGATGATCGCGGCCCAGACTACGGTCACATCCATTTTTCTCTCACGGGTATTGGCGGGGTGGATCAGGCGTCGATCATCTGGTCGACGGCGGACAGGGGGCGGCGCGCGGTGCGGTCGGGTGCATCAGCGATGCCGTCCGGCGTGTGGCCGGGCAATGCGGGCCCCGAGCGCATCAGCTTGAACATGTAATAGATGCCCGTGCCGAACACGAGGAAGTAGATGACGACGAACGCCATCAGCGAAATGCCGACCTGTTGCGCGGACAGCGGCGACACGGCTTCGATGGTGCGCTTGACGCCATACACGACCCACGGCTGACGGCCGACTTCTGTCGTCACCCAGCCGGCGAGCAGCGACAGGAAGCCCGTCGGTCCCATCGCGATTGCGATGCGGTGGAACCACTTCGCGTCGTACAGCTTGCCGCGCCGGCGCAGCGCCCAGGCGGCGATTGCGAAGCCGATCATCGCGACGCCGAGGCCCGCCATCACGCGGAAGCTCCAGAACACGACCGTCGAATTCGGGCGGTCCTCTTTCGGGAAGCTGTTCAGCCCGCGAATTTCGCCGTCCCAGCTATGTGTGAGGATCAGGCTGCCGAGGTGCGGAATCGACACCGCGTACTTCGTGGTTTCCGCCTGCATGTCGGGGATGCCGAACAGGTTCAGCGCGGTGCCGCCTTTCTCCGTGTCCCACAGACCTTCGATCGCTGCGATCTTGGCGGGCTGATGTTCGCGCGTGTTCAGTCCGTGCGCGTCGCCGACGAAGGCCTGGACGGGGGCGAGGACCAGCAGCATCCACAGCGCCATCGAGAACATCTTTTTCACTGCGTTGTCGCGCCGTCCCTTGAGCAGATGCCACGCGCCGACGGCCGCGACGACGAGCGCCGTGACGATGAACGCGGCAATTGCCATATGCGCGAGACGGTAGGGGAACGAAGGATTGAAGATGATCTTGAACCAGTCGACGGGGACGACGTGGTTATCGACGATATCGAAGCCTTGCGGCGTTTGCATCCAGCTGTTGGACGCGAGAATCCAGAACGTCGAGATGAGCGTGCCGATTGCGACCATCAGCGTCGCGCCGAAGTGCGCTCGTGGGCTGACGCGTTGCCAGCCGAACAGCATGATGCCGAGGAACCCGGCTTCAAGGAAGAAGGCGGTCATCACTTCGTACATCAGGAGCGGGCCGGTGACGGGGCCGGCGAACGACGAGAACCCCGACCAGTTGGTGCCGAATTCGTAGCTCATGACGACGCCGGAGACGACGCCCATGCCGAAGGCCACGGCGAAGATCTTCGACCAGAACAGACAAAGATCTTTGTAGTAGGCCTTACCGGTTTTGAGCCAGCGCCATTCGAGGACGGCGATGAAGCTGGCGAGCCCGATGCTGAGCGCGGGGAAGATGATGTGAAACGAGACCGTGAACGCGAACTGCATGCGGGCGAGGTCGAAGGCGGAGATTGCGGTGGTCATGTGTCCGAATCCGGGTTCGTGCAGATGACCGCAAGCGTAGGGGAATGTGTGTTGTTTTGCTGCGGTGCGCTGTGTGGCGATTTGGCGCAGATCGGTGCTTCTGTGGGCGCGCCTTTTTGATTTAAGCGGTTGATCTGGATCAGGATTTTTGTTTTTTGCGATGTGGGGTGGGGGTGTGGGTTTGCACGTGACGTGCGGCAATCGACCGCGTCGCAGCACATGTGTTGTCGATGTCGCGCGACGTGGGTGTGTGGTGGGATGTCGCAGTGGGTTTGTTTTTTTTGTCTGCGACGCTGGGTGGTTTGCTTGTTTTTTGCGGTGGCATCCGCGTGATGTTATTGGTTCGCAAGCTGTAGCGGTCAAGCCTCTTTGGACACCCCCAAAGGGGCTTTTCAATAAATCGAAGCTTCGTACGGCACTGGCGGCAAGCCGTTTGCCGCTGAATGTATGCGCCTGTAGTTATAAAAATCAGTGATGTAGTCTGCGATGTCACGTTCGGCGTGTTCGTGACTGCCGTACTCCTGCTCGCCGATCCATTCACTCTTCAGGCTTCTGAAGAAGCGCTCGACCACCGCGTTGTCCCAGCAATTTCCCTTTCTGCTCATACTCTGGACGATCCCGTTTGCTTTCAGATCGTTCACGAAGCGCTCGCTGGTGTACTGGCAGCCCTGATCTGAATGGAACATCAGTCCCGCTGCCGGGCGCCGGCTGCGTCGAGCCTGTTCCAGCGCGTGGATGACCAGTTCGGTGTCTGCCTGCGTGGCAAACGCCCAACCGACGATTCGACGCGAATGCAGATCCATCACGATAGCCAGATAAGACCAGCCCTGCCGCGTTCTGATGTACGTGATATCGCCTGCCCACACCCGGTTCACGGCACCTGGTGAGAACTGGCGCTCGAGCCGGTTTGGCGCGACCAGCGCATCACCTTCGGCCTTGCGGTACCGATGTGTGCGTCGACGCGCAACCACCAGTTGCGCCTCGCGCATCAGCGAGCGTGCCCGGTGCCGTCCGATCGCGTGACCTTGCTGCTGCAACGCCTGCGCCATCCTGCGGCTGCCGTAACTGCGCCGGGTTTCATTGTGAATCCGGTGCATGGCCTTGAGCACAGCAGGTGATGCTCCTGGCCTGACGCGTCGGCCCGCAAAAGCGTAGTAGCTGCTTCGCGGCACCTCGAGCAACCGGCATATCAGACTCACGGGCCAGGCCTTCTTCAGCGAACGGATCACTTCGAGAAGCGATCCATTTCCTTGACGAAGAAGGCCGTGGACTTTTTTAGTATCTCGCGCTCCCTTTCGAGTTCCGTCACGCGCGCTTCGAGTTCACGAATACGGCGCTGGTCGGCCATGACTTCCCGCTCACTACGCGCCGGCTCGGCCTGCTGGGCGCGCCATTGCGCCACCCAGCGTCGCAGCGCCGTATCGCCCACACCCATCGCTTCACAGGCCTTCGAATATGAATAGCCTTGTGTCACAACCAGCTTTATCGCATCAGCCTTGAATTCTTCTGTCAGCTTCCGTCTGCTCATCTCTCACCTCAGTTGGGGATTATCCCCTTTCGAGGTGTCCAGGAGTATTGGACCACTTCAAGCGTTGCCCCTGTGCGGGGCGGCACCTACTTTTCTTTGCCGCCGCAAAGAAAAGTAGGCAAAAGAAAGCGGCTCACACCGCCAGCACGTGTTCTTATCCACGGCCCCCAACGTCCCCACACTCCACACGGCAGTGCCCTGGTCAGCGCTCGTTGCCAACGCCTCTAACAATCGCATCACCCGCTTCAGGCATCCGTACGACGGCAAGCGGCAGCGAATGGTATATGCCGCCCAGGTGGCAAACTGTGTGTAGGTGGTCGCGCCGTAGAAGTTAGCGCTCTTACAGGTGGAGCGTATGCGCTATCGGTCCGAAGTAAGGCGTGCGGAGCACAAAGGGCCTACACACAGTTTGCCACCTGGGCGGCCGTGGACTGTCTGGCGCGGCATGCGGTAATGCGGACGCACGAAGCGGGTGAGGCGTACAGGGAGAACGTTGGCAACTTGCACGGGCTGGCACGTTGCCGTGTGAAGTGTAAGACCCTGTTGGGGGCCCTCAGGCAGAAACTAGAACTGGCGGTGTGAGCCGCTTTCTTTTGCCTACTTTTCTTTGCGGCGGCAAAGAAAAGTAGGTGCCGCCCCGCACAGGGGCAACGCTAGCAAACCAGAAGCAAAACGCGGATGCCAGCGAAAAGCCCAAACAGCAAACCGCGCTCCAAGCGTCGCAGACAAACAAAAAAACCCTCACTCAACATCAGACCAGAGCTTCCCACCCGTAGCCCAGTTCTCACGTTTAACATCGATAAGAACAATATCAACAGAACCCGGCTCGACCTTCAGCGACTCGCACGTCGCCTTCGTGATGGCCTCAACAAACTGGCGCTTCTGCTCAACAGTACGACCTTCAAAAAGCTCGATATGAAAAGTAGGCATGTCTCGTGTCCTTAAAAACAAATCAAACAAAAACGTCAACCCTTATACGACGCATCGATGCGATCAAGCTTCCGCATCAACGCCGGCCATTCAATCACACCTTCAACAGCGCCCCCATCGAAAAGCTGTTCAGCCGTGCGCTTAGCCACGGCCTCCGATGGCAACACCAGCGCGCCGCCACCCGCCTGCGCGAGCAATTGAATCTCGCAAGCCTTGATGAGCGTCGCCATCAACACATACGCCTCGGCAACCGTGCGGCCCGTCGTCAACGTACCGTGATTGCGCAATAGCATCGCCGGTTTGTCCGCGAGATCCGCAATGAGGCGCTCGCCCTCCGCCGGCGTAAACGCAAGCCCCTCGTAATCGTGATACGCAAGGTATCCATGAAAGCGCAGTGCATGCTGCGGGCCCGGCAAGAGTCCATCCTTTTGCAACGACACGGCAATGCCCGCCGTATTGTGCAAATGCATCACGCAAAACGCGTCGTCGCGCGCCGCGTGAACAGCCGCATGCAACGCAAAGCCCGTCGCGTTCACGGGATGCTCGCTCTCACCGACGATGTTCCCCGCGATATCGATCTTCACCAGATTCGAAGCGCACACTTCATCGAACGAAAGGCCGAATGGATTGATCAGGAAATGGCCAGGCTCGTCGGGCACGCTCGCGGAAATATGCGTGTAGACGAGATCGTCCCAGCCGTTGAGCGCCGCGAGCCGGTAGGCGGCCGCGAGATCGACGCGCGTGCGCTGCTCGGCCTCCGACATGAGCTTCGACTGCGCAATGCGGCCCGCAGGCGTATGAGCGAACGACGACATGACGTCTCCTGTTGCTGGCCGCTTCAGCCTTCGGGCCAAACGGCGCGGGTGGTTGTCTCGCGACGCCCCATGCCCGCGGATCTTTCAATCGCGGAATCGGGCGCGCGGCTCGGGTTGCTAGTGTCTGTGCGGCGAGTATCGCGCATCAGCAGGCGCATCGTCCACGTCGCGACGACGAACGGCGCCGTCATCCCCGGTATGCCGCACAGACCGGCAGCCTGTTGCAGCACGACCGACACGCCCACGCCCGCGAGCGCCGCCAGCACGCCGCAATCGGCCAGAGCGAGCGCGGTGAGCGCACCATTGAATCCTAACAGGCCCGCCGTGAGCGATGCGCTATTCCCGCCGATCAGCCAGTGCGCCGAGGTCGCGAGCGCAGCGCCCGCGAGCGCAAACAGCGCGGCGCGTATCGACGAGAGCGCGATGCCGCCAAGTATCAATGCGCCTGCCAGCACACTGCACGCAAACGATGTCTGCGCAATTCCCAAGAGCAAGCCGCGCATTGCATCGAACCCTGAAGCCGTGTCGCTCGCAGTGACGTATGCCGGCGCCAGATGCACGAGCGGCAGCCACGCCCACGTCACCAGCAGGCAAGGGCTCGAATAGTAGCCAAGGCCGCGCGAGCGCAATAGCCGTTCCCACGGACCGAGCAGCCATGCAGCCGCCGTCGCGGCGAGTATCGACACGGCCATTGCAGTGGCGTCGTCGGCGATGAAGGTGAACGCGGCGAGTCCCGCGAGCGCGCCGTTGAAGCCGTGCAGTCCGTCGCGGGTATCGGCGGAATCGTAGCCGCGCAGCACCGCGCCGATGTTCGCCGCGATCGCGCCCGCCAGCGCGGCACATGCGAGGCGCGGATCGCTGACGAGCCACGCAGCGAGCACGCACGCGCCCGTCGCCGCGTTCCGTTGCAGGACGATCTGGCCGAAGCTGCGCAGCAGCGTGCGCAAGGCATCGAACGGTTCTTCATGGGGCGCGGCGGACATGGGTAATACCGTTTCAACAGACGTGACGAAGACGTGACAAAGCCGCGCGAGGCGGAACTCACGCGGCGCTTTCGATTCGAAGCAGACGACATGCGAGCATAGGGCAGGCGCGGCGCGAGCGGCATGCTCGCACGTTGATAGCGGCTATTTGAGCGAGGCGCGCGGGCGACTCGCGAGTCCGCGTGGCGCGTTACGATGTCGTCCGTGGACGCGTCATTCCCGGCGATCCCACACAGGAGACAGATTCATGCGTGAAGTGCGATGGACCCCGGAAGAGGGCGAAGGCGTCGAGCATCTCGCATTCGACGCCCGCGCCGACGGCTTTTATGCCGAAAGCGTGCTGGTCGGCGAGCGCGATGGCCGCGCATATGGCCTCATGTACCGCGTGAAATGCGATCCGCAATGGCGCACGCTGCACGCGTGGCTGAAGGTGACGGGCGGCCCCGAACTCGAACTGCACGGCGACGGCGAAGGCAACTGGCGCGATGGACATGGGCTCGTTCTGCCATCGCTGGCGGGCTGCATCGATATCGACATCGCCGCTACGCCCTATACGAACACGCTGCCGATCCGCCGCCTGCAACTGGCCAAAAGCGCGCGGGAGCCGATTGCCGTCGTATTCATTTCGACGCCCGATTTGCAGGTCTCGCGTGTCGAACAGGCGTACACATGCGTCGAGCCGGACAGCGAATATCGCTACGAAGGCATCGACACCGGCTTCGCGGCGGAACTGAAAGTGGACGAGGACGGACTCGTCATCGACTATCCGACGATGTTCACACGCACGCTGCCATCAGTCTGACGTGACGCTTCGCGCTTGCCGATGAACGCGTCGATACTGGCCGCGACGCGCGCCGGATCGCGCAGCACGACCCAATGGCCCGCATCGATTTCATCGCGCGAGTGCGGGCCGATCCAGCTTTCGAGTCCGAGCGAGAGTGCCGGCCCGACATAGCGGTCGCGCAGCGGCACGATGAAATGCACGGGCGCATGCGCGCGGCGCGCACGTGGATGCATTAACCGGTCGATGAAATTCGCGCGATACAACTTCAGGCCGTTCAACGCGTTGCGCAATTGCGCCGGATCGCGCGGCGCGCGCACGCGTTCTGTCATGCGCAGCCAGAGCGGCCAGCCAAATGCGCCGCCGAGCCGCCAGACGAGTTCTGGCAAGACAGGCAGATGAAAAAAGAAGATGTACCAGGACTTCAGCATTTGCCGAACGCCCGCGCCAAAGGGACGCGCGACCCGTTGCGCGTGATCGCCGCGCAGCCCGAGCGACGCATGATCGAGACAAGGCCCGGATATCGACGTGAACGACGCGATGCGGCCTGAGAACGCTTCGTCCGTCACGGCTTCCCAGCATTGGATCGAACCCCAGTCGTGCCCGACGAGATGAAACGCTCGCGCGCCGCAGGTCGCATCGGCGACGGCCCTCAGGTCGGCCGCCAGACGTTCGAGCCGGTAGGCCGCCCGCTCGCGTGGCGCATCGGATGCGCCTGCGCCGCGCACATCGTACGCAATCACGCGGTAACGTGACTCGAGCAGCGCGCGGACCGGCTCCCACACGGCGGCCGAATCGGGGTAGCCATGCACGAATACGACGGGCGGCGCGTCGCGCGGACCGCTGATGTAAACGGCGAGTTGAACGCCGTCTGCATTGACGGCTTGCATGTCGTGGATCATGCCCGTTACGCCGCGGCCCGCACGCCGCGCCGCGACTTCTTCAGCGCGCCGGGGTTCGCGGCATTGGCGGCATCGACGGCGGCGACGAGTCCGTCGATACGCGCGAGATGCGCGCGATTATCGTGGTCCCATGGATGAAACCCAGGCTTGAAAAAGCGCAGCCATTCGCGCGCGATGCCGGGAAACACGCCATGTTTCGGCCCATACAAAAACTTCACGACGCTCCACAAGCCGCGCAGATTGTGGCCGCGTTTGCGGTCGCGAATCAGCAGGCGCACGTGGTAGTCGAACACGATCAGCCAGAAGAACACAGTGACGGCGAGCATCGTGCCCGTACGAATCAGATAGCGTACGGGGCCGGGCTTCATCACCGTATTCCACACGTCGTATGAGACCGACTTGTGCTCCGTTTCTTCGAGCGCGTGCCACGTCCACATCTGCGCATAACCTTCGACGGAACCCTCGATACGCGAGCTATCGTCGAGCAACAGGCCCGCGAGCATCGCCGTGTAGTGTTCGAGCGCGACCGTCATCGCCAGTTGGTGCGAAGCTGGCAGCAGTTTGCGGTTCAGGTCGAGGAACATCGTGAGCCGTCTGTCGAGCAGATGCGCGGGCAGTCCGGCAGCTTCGAGCAGATCGTTGTACTCGATGTGCTCGCGGGTGTGCATCGCTTCCTGCCCGATGAAACCGAGTACCTGCTTCTTCAGTTCGGGTTCCGTGATCTGATCGCGATAGTGGCGCACGCTATCCATGAAGAAGCGCTCGCCCGCGGGGAACAGCAGCGAGAGTGCGTTGAAGAAATGCGTGACGTGCGGGCCGAGCCGGTGCCAGTCGCACGCGCGATCGGCGGGCAGGGCGAAACGGAGGTCGCGGCGTAAGGGCATCATGGCCTTTCTCCCTGACAAGTCTCGTTCGATAACGCTATGCGGTCGTTCATGCGCGGCGTCCTTCGACGGCCGTACCGCGCCGCGCGCGCTTTTGCGCGAGCCGTTTGAGGCGTCGTGTCTGCAACACGACGAGCGCCTGATAGGCGGCGGGCAGCGTGCGCGCAAGCCAGTCGGCGGCGCGCGCGTCGCGGCCGATCAGCACGCGCCGTTTATTGCGTCTGACGCCGTCGAGAATCACGCGCGCGGCTTCATCGGCGGTCGTGATAAAGAACTTCTCGAAGTCGTCCTTGCCTTGCTGCTCGTTCTCGATCATGAAGCCGACCATGTTCGGCGCAATGCGGCTCGATTGCGCAATCGCCGTGCGGATGCCACCCGGGTGCACGCAGGTCGCGGACACCCCGCATTTCATCAGGTCGAGTTCCTGGCGCAGCGCTTCCGTGAAGCCGCGCACTGCGAACTTCGTCGCGTTGTAGCCGCTCATGCCGGGTTGCGCGAACAGACCGAACACGCTCGACGTATTGACGATATGCCCTTCACCCGCCGATTTCAGCAATGGCAGAAACGCTTTCGTGCCATGCACGACGCCCCAGAAATTGATGCCGACGATCCATTCGAGATCGCTGTAATCCATTCCGTCGATCGTGCTCGACAGCGCGACACCCGCATTGTTGAAGACGAGATTCACGCGCCCATGCTGGCGCGCGGTGTCCGTTGCCCACTCATACATGGCGGCGCGGTCGGCGACATCGAGCGTGCACGTGGTGATGCGCAGCGGCGCGCCGATGTGTGGCGCCGCCGCGGCTTGCGCGAGTTGCGCAGTTTCGGTAAGACCCGTTGCATTGCGGTCGGCCAGCGCGAGGTGGCAGCCTTCGCGTGCAAGCCGGATCGCGAGTGCGCGGCCCATGCCTGAGCCTGCGCCCGTAATCGCAGCGACGCGGTCGTTGAAGTTTTTCATTAATCGTCTCCCTGATCTTTTTGCCTTGCTTGTCGTGTTCCCTTTATGTCGCGTCCGCGGTCGTCACACGCGATATCTGTTCATCGTTCGCGTCTGCGGCGCGGGCGTATAAGCGTAGTAATCGTCGAGGCGAAAGGTGCTCGTCGCCTTTCTGAAGCGATACGCGAAGCCTGGCCACAGCGTCGTGTTTCTGCCGTTGCGCGGATCGAGATACCAGCTCTTGCAACCACCGACGGACCAGATCGCGCGCCCGAGCTTCTGCTGGATACGCTCGTTGTAATCGCGTTCGACTTGCGGACGCACTTCGATGGCGGCCGCGTTTTCGCGTTGCATCGTCAGGAGCGCGCGCAGGATGTATTCGACTTGCGACTCGATCATGAACACCATCGAGTTGTGCCCAAGCCCCGTATTCGGACCGACGATCATGAAGAAGTTCGGATAGCCGGGCAGCGTCGTGCCGAGATACGCATGCGCGCCGTTGCGCCATGTATCGACGATATCGACGCCGCCGCGTCCTTTCACGACACCAGGCGGAAACGGATCGGCGACCTGAAAGCCCGTACCGAAGATGATGCAGTCGGCGGGATGGCGCACGCCGTCCGTCGTGACGACGGCATGCGGTTCGACGCGCGCGATGCCCGTCGCCTTCACAGACACGTTCGCGCGCCCAACGGCGGGGAAGTAGTCGTTCGAAATGAGGATGCGCTTGCAGCCCATCGTGTAGTCGGGCGTGAGCGTCTTGCGCAGTTGCGGATCGCTGACCTGCTTGTGCAGATGCCGCAGGGCAATCTTCTGCGCCGTCTTCATCAGCGAAGGGTGCACGGCAAACCCGAACGCACGCGATTCGAGCATGCTGAACAAGCCTGCGCGCATCAGTTTCTGCGTGAACGGCAGATGACGGAACAGCCACTGCTCGAATGGCCGCACGGCGCGGTCGCCTTTCGGCATGATCCACGGCGGCGTGCGCTGGAACAGATCGAGATGCGCGACGCGTGGCGTAATCTGCGGCACGAACTGGATTGCGCTCGCGCCCGTGCCGATCACGGCGACGCGTTTGCCGTCGAGCGGATACGCATGGTCCCATTGCTGCGAGTGGAACATCTTGCCCTCGAACGAATCGAGGCCTTCGATATCCGGAAACGCCGCGCGCGACAGCCCGCCCATGCCAGACACGAGCACACGCGCGGACCACTGCTGACCATTCGCGAAGCGCAGTTGCCAGCGATGCTGCGTTTCATCGTAGACGGCGCTCACAAGCTGATGACGCAGGCGCAGATGCGAGGCGACGCCGAAGCGCTGCACGCAGTCTTCGAGATACGCGCGGATTTCCGGCTGGCGCGCGAACATGCGCGACCAGCGCGGATTCGGCGCGAACGAGAACGAATAGACATGCGATTGCACGTCGCACGCGCAGCCAGGGTAATGGTTGTCGCGCCAGGTGCCGCCGACGGAATCCGCTTTCTCCGCGACTACGTAGTCCGTGATGCCGGACTGCCGCAGACGGATCGCCATGCCAAGGCCCGCGAAGCCCGAGCCGATGATGGCGATGTCCGTCGCGATGGGTGTCGTGTCGCCGGGCGTGAACGCGGCGGGTTGCATCGTGCGTGCATTCATCCGTACCGTCTCCCTGGTTTTGCCTGTTATGTTCATCGACAACCGTTACATTGAGTGATGTAACGATAGGGCGTGAACTGGCATCGCGCAAGGCGCGGCTTTAGACGGTGGACTCTATGGGTAGGGGAAGTTTCAGCGCGAAACGACGTGTTGAAACGCGGCGCATAAACGTGGTTGACGGCGCAACAGGCGTTTGCGCGAAGCATTCAAACGCGCGGCGCTTCTCCATCTACTTTTTCTTCTTGCTGACGCGCGCCGTGTCCGGCTCGTTCGCCGCGCGCGCCTGCGTGCGTTCGAGCTTCGCCATGATCGCCGCGACCCGGTCGCCGAGGTAATCCCCCGATGCTTCTTCGAGCGCGCGGTTCATTTCACTTTCGACCAGCACCATGCCGAGCGGCCGCACGCGCCAGATCGCATCGACGAGGGCGGGGACGTCGGCGGGCGGCGGCAGCGCGTCGGACTCGTAGCGGTCCAGTTGTCGCACGACGAGATTGACCAGCGCCTTCGCGATCGCGTCGAAGTGCGGCCGCGACTCGCGCACGGCGTCGAACAAATCGGCGAGGGGAATGCCCGCTTGCGCCATCGTTGCGCCGGCATCGAGCGTGGCAGGGCTGCGCGCGACGAAGGCGAGACCATCGCGTTCGAGCAGCCCGAGTTCGACGGCCTTCGCTACCGTCTTCGTCAACGAAGCCGGCGTTCCCTTGACGCCGAACATCTTCGCGAGTTCGACGAGCGAATACTTCTTCGGGCGCTCGTGCGACCAGCGGCTGCCGATCGCGTTCTCCAGACCGAGAATCGAGCGCAGATCGTGGCCTTCGTCGATCGCCTTGATCAGATCCTGGATGTTCGCGAGCGTATAGCCGCGCGCCAGCAGGTGATGGATGAGCTTGAGCCGCGAGGCGTGCGTGTCGTCATACACGCCGACGCGGCCGCGTTTTTCCGGCGGCGCGAGCAGGCCGCGATCCTGATACGCGCGGATATTGCGCACGGTCGAGTCGCTGACACGCGCGAGTTCGTCGACGGTGTATTCGTTGCGCTGCGCGGCAGGCGGCGGCGCGGATGTGGGCGATCTGGGCATGCGCTGATTCTAGCGCGGCGTGCTGCGTCGAACGTTTCAACGCAGTGCGCTGCTTTCAGTCGCTGGCGGTTTCGGCGTCGGCGGGCAGTGCGTCGCTGCCCTGTCCGAGCGCGCGCTGCATCACCGTCGAGTCGAGCCAGCGGCCATGCTTGAAGCCGACCGCCTTCAACGTGCCGACCAGTTCGAAGCCGGCGTTACGGTGCAGCGACAGCGAGCCGCCGCGTCCGCCGTCGGCGATGACGGCGATCATCTGGCGCCACGGACCCTGTTCGCATCGCTCGATCAGCGCCGCGAGCACCGCGCGTCCGACGCCGCGTCCGCGGCACGCATCGTCGATATAGATCGAATCTTCGATCGTAAAGCGATAGGCGATTCGCGGACGATAGAGCGTCGCATACGCGTAGCCCGCAATCTTGCCGTCGACAATCGCCACGATATACGGCAAGCCATGCGACAGCACGGCGGCGCGGCGCTGCCGCAAATCGTCGACGGACGGCGGCGTTTCTTCGAACGACGCGACGCCTGTCAGCACGTGGTGCGCGTAGATGGCCTGGATGGCGTGGAAGTCGGCGTCGGTGGCGTCGCGGATGACGGGCGCGGCGGCCGGAGAGGTCTCGCTCATTGTGTCGGATTGCGGTGTCGAGGCTGGAAACCTCTCACTATGCCTGCGGCGCGCAAGGAAATGAAGCGGGTCAAAAATGGCGACGGTGAGGCGATCCAGGAGGGTGAGGAAATCCAGGAGCGACGGCTGTCGCGCGTTTGCGTTCATCGAGGCGCCGTACAATTCCAACCAGCCCATGCCGATGCCACACCTGGAGTGCCTTCCCGATTGCAGGAGCAACCATGTCGACCGCTTCCTACGCCCACAAGCCGCTGACGCCGTTTCGCCGCGCACTCGCGCGCTTCTCGCTTTCGGAAAACGCCAAGTACGTGAAGCTCGCGCTCGGGCTATGGATCGGCTTCTGGATTCCCTATAGCCTCGGTTATCCCGAAGCGGCCGTCGCGCTCGCCAGTTCGACGATGCTCACGCTTGCGCTCGGCAGCTCGATCTCTGCCGCGCGCGGCTATTTCTATCGACGCGTAATGTCGAACGTCGTCGCCATGCCGATCGCCACGCTCGTGATCTGGCTCACGGCGCCGCATCTGCTGCTCGGCACGCTGCTGCTGCCGCTCGTGATCTTCGCGATCGTGCGCCTGAGGCCGTCGCTGTTCCAGATGACGAGCATCACGATTCCGATGACGCTCGTGCTCTACACGGGCGAACATCTTCCGCTACTCGAACAGCGTCTGATCGGCGTCGTGCTGGGCATGCTGCTCGGCTTCATCATTCAGCAGATCGTCTTTCCGCCCGATCACGGCTTCTGGGCGAACCGCCTCGTCAACGACGGCAACGAACAGGCGTTGCAAGCGCTCGGGCAGATCGCGTCGGGCCAGCACGATCCGGTGCAACTGAAAACGATCATCGGCCAGTTGCGCAAGTCGAGCACCGACCTGAAAGAATCACACGGCCTGCTCAAGCTCGATCTGGAGCAGGCGTGGATGTCGCCTCATCTGCAGCGCAATCGCGACCGGCTGCCGCTGTTCTGGTGTTATCACGAACTGTTCGACTCGCTCGTCAACTTCCTCGAGACGCTCGATACGTTTCACGAGCAGTTCACCGCGCTCGATCCCCGCTGGCGCGAAGCGTTTCTCGCCGGGCTCGCGAAGCTGCTCGACGCACACGGAAAGCTCGCGCGGGTCGCCGATCTGCGCGTCGAACGCCCGGCGCTCGAAGAGAAGCCCTTGCAGATGGATGCGTTGAACGACATCGTCGACACCTTGCCTGCGCCCGGTGTGTTCACGAGCGTCTATCTGGGCCATCTGACGGGCTATGGCATTCTGCTGTGCCGGCTGAGCGACATGCATACGCAGCATCTGACGGCCGCGCAGCCATCGAAGGCAATATGAGGCGCGCCGCAACAGGCGCATCGACGAACGGCATGTGAAGAAGCCCTCTATACCACGGGCCGCCCGCGCACCGGACTGTCGATTAACATGCGTGCTTTTGCAACGTTAGCGCCGCCTCTGCGAGCTTTGTCATGAACCTGCTGTTGCGCCTGTTCCTCACTTTCATATTGAGTCCGCGTCGCGGGCATCTGCATGTGCTCGACACTTGCGTCACGCCGTTTCGTGTGTGGTTCAACGATCTCGACGTGCTGCGCCACATGACGAACGGCCGCTACTTCACGATCCTCGATCTGGCGCGCGTCGACCTGATGATCCGCTCGCGTGTGTGGCCGCAAATCAAACGGCAGGGCTGGTATCCCGTCGTCACGCTGGAGACGATGCGCTTCCATCGCTCACTGGAACTGTGGGACCGCTACGAGGTGGCGACGCGCGTGATCGGCTGGGACGAGCGGCACGTGTTCCTCGAACAGGCGTTTATCCGCGATGGCGTGCAGGTCGCGCTGGGCGTCGTGCGCACGCGCTTTCTGAAGCGCAGCGGCGGCACGGTGCCGACGGGCGAACTGCTCGGGCTGGCGGGCGTCACACAGGCGTCGCCCGCGTTGCCCGATTGGGTCGTACAGTGGAGCGCGGCGGAAGGCGGAATGACGCCGCCCGCGGCACCGCGCGAAGTGTCCGCGCGGGGTTGAACGGCCGCGACGCGCTCGCTGAGGCGCGCGCGTCGGGCGAGGCAGGGTCAGGCGCGTGCCGTTGCATGCGGCACGACGACCGCGCCGTGCGGTCCGTCGCCGCCGGGCCCACCACCGTGGCCCGGTCCGCCGCCGTAGCCCGGTCCACCGCCGCCCCAGCCAGGCCCCGGTCCCCACCAGCAGCCGGACAACGTGGCGGTCAATGCGGCCATGACGGCCAGAATCGCGAGCTTGCGCATCGATTGCTCCTTCAATGAGTTGTGCGTGTCGCTGCACCGCTGCGAGCATGCGCGGCGCAGTGCGAAGCCGCACCTTACCCATCCCGGGCCAATCGTGTTTAACAGCCTCGTTACAGAATCAACAGAAGTTTGCGAGTACCGGCGTGCTCGACGTGCCGCGGAAGAGGGTGCGAACGCCCGTCACGCATAGCGCTCGGCGTTTATGGCGCGCGCCGTCGGCCGTCACGCTCTGTCTGACTTTGTAAGGAGCGTTAAGGCATTCGCAGGCGAGTCACGTCGCCTTACTTCTTCTTGCGTTGCTTGCTGTTTGCGTCGCGCCATTCGATCATCGCGCGCAGTAGCACGACGCTCTGTTCATCGATGATCGTGCAGAGCTGCTTCAGTCGCTCACCGTCGATCGACTTCCACTGCAACGCCGCCAGGGCCGTGCAGCGCGTCAGATGGAAGGACACGAGCTGTCCGTTGATCGCCAGCAGCCGGATCACCGTTTCGGGATCGTCAGCCGGTCTTCCCAGCAGGCGCCCGACGATTTCCGAACTCACGCTCAGCAGCGGCTTGCGCATGCGCTCGTTCAGTCGCTCGGCCGCGAACGCCGGGCCGAGTCCCGCCTGCTCGCGCGCCATGAACAGGCGCCAGGTGGCGGGCGTCTCCGTCGTGAACAGATAACTGGCGACGCGCGCCTGGATCGCGCGAAACGCGCCGATCAGTTCGTCGTCGGAAGGGTGCGCGTCGAGCACGGTCTGCGCGGCCTCGACGGCCTCCGCAAAGTAGTCCGCCACGTTCGTCATGATGTATTCGACACACGCCTGATAGACGCCTTCCTTGTTGTCGAAGTAATACACCAGCGCGGGCGCGTTGACGCCCGCATGCTCGGCAATCTCGCGCGTGGATGCGCCTTCGAAGCCGCGTTCGCCGAACAGGCTCAGCGCCGCCTCGATGATCTTCGCGCGGGTCTCTTCGCCGCGCTGGTAGCCGCCTTCCGCTGCGGGACGGTGTCTCGGTGTGCGTGTCGTCACGTTGCTTTAGCTTTGCATGGGACGGGAGCCGGTGCTAAGGCGCCAACACCCGTCGACAAAAAAATGAATAGACGATGAACGCAAAGGTAAAAGGTAAGGATCGTAAAAACAATATTGTTGACTAAATTGTACCAACTGGAATAATTATAACGATTGGTATAAGTTATCCGAGGTCAACATGTCAGCCACTTTGCCCGTCGAAGACGCGGGGCGCGCCGCAAACGCGCAACGGTCCAGAAAGAAGGGCGTATTTCTCATCATCGGCGGTGTCGCGGTGCTCGGCGCGATTGCCTGGGGCGCGCACTGGTGGACGGCGGGACGTTTCATCGAAAGCACGGACGACGCGTACCTGCAAGCCGACGGCATGACCGTCGCGCCGAAAGTGTCGGGCTACGTGGCCGACGTGCTGGTCGGCGACAACCAGGCCGTCAAACGCGGCCAGCCACTGGTGCGGCTCGATAGCCGCCAGTACGACGCGGTGCTCGAACAGGCGAACGCGACCATCGCCGCGCGCCGCGCCGACATCCTGCATGGCGAAGCGGAACTCGCGCAGCAGCAGGCGGCCATCGCGCAAGCCCGCGCGCAGCTGGACGGCGCGAGCGCGAACGAAGCGCATGCGGCCGATCAGGTCAGGCGCTACGAGCCGCTGGCCGCAACGGGCGCCGAGACGGGCGAGCGCGTCTCTGAGCTGCGCAACACGCAGCGTCAGGCGAGCGCCACGCGTGCCGCGGATGCCGCCGCGCTGCAAAGCGCCGAACGCCAGATCGCGACCACGCACGCGGCGATCGAACAGGCGCGCGCGCAACTGGCCGCCGCCGAGGCGAGCGCGCGCCAGGCGCAACTCGACACGCAGGACACCGTGCTCAAGAGTCCCATCGACGGACGCGTCGGCGACCGCAGCGTGCGCGTCGGTCAATACGCGCAGCCGGGCTCGCGCTTCATGACGATCGTGCCTGTGCAGGACGTATATCTCGTCGCGAACTTCAAGGAAACGCAGATCGGCATGATGCGTGTCGGACAGCCCGTGACGCTGCGCGTCGATGCGCTGCCGGGCACGAAGCTGCACGGCAGGATCGACAGCTTTTCGCCGGGCACGGGCTCGCAGTTCGCGTTGCTGCCCGCGCAGAACGCGACGGGCAACTTCACGAAGATCGTGCAGCGCGTGCCCGTGCGCATCCGGCTCGACGTCGGGCAGGAAACGCGCAAGGTGCTGCTGCCGGGCCTGTCGGTGAACGTCGACGTGGACACGCGCGGCGCGCGCGACAACGAAGCGCGCATCGAACGCGAGAACGGCCGTGGCTGAGCACGCTGGCGCAAAACCGGCCAACGCAACGGCCGCCGACTGGACGGCCGTCGCGGCGGGCGCGCTCGGCGCGCTGATGGCCACGCTCGACATCTCGATCACGAACTCCGCCTTGCCGCAGATCCAAGGGCAGATCGGCGCGACGGGCACGGAAGGCACGTGGATATCGACGGGCTATCTGATGTCCGAGATCGTGATGATTCCACTCGCCGCGTGGCTCACACGCGTGTTCGGGCTGCGCAATTTCCTGCTCGGCAACGCGACGCTCTTCACGCTGTTCTCGATTCTCTGCGGGATGTCGCACAGCCTGCCGCAGATGATCGTCGGGCGGATCGGCCAGGGCTTCGCGGGCGGCGCAATGATTCCGACCGCGCAGACCATCGTCGCGACGCGGCTGCCGCGTCATCAGATGCCGATCGGCATGACGATGTTCGGACTGATCGTGCTGCTCGGGCCGTTGCTCGGGCCTGTGGTCGGCGGCTGGCTCGCGGAGAACATCGACTGGAGCTGGTGCTTCTTTCTCAACCTGCCCGTGGGCGTGGCGCTCGTCGTGCTGCTCGTCGCCGGGCTGGACAACGCGCGCACCAACTGGCAGCAGTTCGTGCGCGCGGACTGGCTCGGTATCGTCGGGATGGCGGCGGGTCTGAGTTCGCTGACCGTGGTGCTCGAAGAAGGGCAGCGCGAACGCTGGTTCGAATCGCCGATGATCATATGGCTGAGCGTGGTCGCGGCTGTCGGCATTGCGCTGCTGCTCGCGGCGCAGTTCGTGTCGAAGCAGCCGATCGTGCGTCTGAAGCTGCTGACCAACGCGCGCTATGCGAGCGTGATCTTCATCGTCTTCACGGTCGGCGCGGGGCTGTACTGCGTGTCGTATCTGTTGCCGCAGTTTCTCTCTGGCGTGGCGGGCTACAACGCGCAGCAGTCGGGCGCGGTGATGCTGATGTCGGGCCTGCCCGCGTTTCTGATGATGCCCGTGCTGCCGCGTCTGATGGGACGCGTCGATACGCGGCTGCTCGTGATGGCGGGGCTCGCGTGTTTCGCGGGCAGTTGTCTGCTCGATATTTCACTGACGGCGCAGAGCGCGGGCGACGACTTCACGTGGTCGCAACTGCTGCGCGGCGTCGGCCAGGTGCTGGCGATGATGCCGCTGAACCAGGCGTCGATGGCGGCCGTGTCGCGCGAACAGGCGGGCGATGCCGCGGGGCTCTACAACATGGCGCGCAACCTGGGCGGCTCGGTGGGACTCGCGCTGCTCGGCACGTTCATCGACCGGCGCAATACGTTTCATGACGACATGATCCGCGAGTCGGTGACGGCGAATTCGCTGATCGGTCAGGAACACGTCGCGCAGAGCGCGGCGGGCTTTTTCGCGCAGCACGGCGATATGGCCTACGCGAAGATGCAGGCGCTCGGCCAGCTCGCAGCACAGATGCAGTTGCAGGCGAGCGTGATCACGTTCTCGGAAACGTTCTATGTGCTCGCCGTCGCGCTGCTGCTGTGCATTCCTCTCGCTTTTCTTCTCAAGAAACCGGCACCGGGCACGCCGTCGGCCGGACATTGACACCTGTGATGAAGCCATTTGATTTTGCCGCTCGACGCGGCGCGGTTGCCGCGCGCTCCGATTCCCATTTCGCACCGCGCCGCGTTTCATATGTGGCGTCGATGCTTGCGCCCGTCGCGGCTGCGCTGACTGTGCTGCTCGCCGGCTGCACGGTCGGCCCCGACTACAAGGGCGCGCCGGCCACGACGAACGCCAGCAGCTTCAAGCGTGCGCCCGACGGCGTCGTAGCGACTGCGCCGGGCGTTGCAGCGTGGTGGGTCGCGCTGAACGATCCGCAACTGACCGCGCTGATCGAAGCGGGGATCGACAACAGTCCGGATCTGCGCGCGGCGCAGGCGCGTGTGCGCCAGGCGCGCGCCGGGCTGACGCAGCAGCAAAGTAACGCGTTGCCGAAAGTCGGCGCGAGCGCGGCTTATGTGCGCACGCGCGAACCCGATCTGTCGTCGCTGAGCGGCGGCAGTTCTGGATCGTCGGGCGGGCGCGGTCCCGTCGCGCTGTATCTGGCGGGCTTCGACGCGAGCTGGGAACTCGATCTGTTTGGCGGCACGCGTCGCGCGGTGGAAGCGGCATCGGCGGAAGCGGACGCGTCCGAAGCCGATCTCGCCGATACGCACGTGCAACTCGCCGCGGAAATCGGCAGCGCGTACGTCGGCTTGCGCGATCAGCAGCAGCGCATTGCGATCGTGCGCAAATCGGCGGAGCTCGAAGAGCATGTGCTGTCGCTGACCGAGCAGCGGCGCGAGCGCGGCGTCTCATCGCAAGTGGATGTCGAGCGGGTGCGCACGCAGGTCGAGAACACGCGCAACGCGCTCATACCGCTCGACGCGCAGATCGCCGAATCGCTCGATCAACTCGCCTTGCTGACAGGCCGCGAGCCGGGCGCGCTCGACGACATGTTGAAGCAGCCCACGCCGCTGCCCGCGTTGCCGCAGACGGTTGCCGTCGGCGATCCGGCGCAGTTGCTGCGGCGGCGTCCCGATGTGCGCGCGGCCGAGCGCCGGCTCGCGTCGCAGAGCGCGCAGATCGGCGAGCGCGAAGCGGACTGGTTTCCGAAAGTCACGCTGTTCGGCAGCCTGAGCTACAGCGCCGCAGACCCAGGCCATCTGGTGCGCAAGGACAATCTCACGTGGCTCGGCGTGCCGTATCTGCAGTGGAACGCGTTCGACTTCGGCCGCACGAAGGCGAAAGTCGATCAGGCGCGCGCGTCGTTCGACGAAGCGCAGGCAAAGTACGAAAGCACCGTACTCGGCGCGCTGCGCGATGCCGATGTCGCGCTGTCGCGATTCGGGCACGAGCGCGAGAACGTCGTCAGCCTGCGTACGGTTGAAGGCTCCGCGACACGCGCGGCGAACTTGACCGAGCAGCGTTATCGCGCGGGCACGGCGTCGGCGCTCGACTGGATCGACGCGGAACGCACGCGCTACACGGCGGAGCAGAATCGCGTACAGAGCGACGCGCAGCTGATCAAGGACTACGTCGCGTTGCAGAAGAGCCTGGGGCTTGGCTGGGAAAGCAGCGCGTCTGCGCAGTAGTCCCGCAAGAGGACGCAAGAAAAAACGCCACGGCGCGCATCACGTCGTGGCGTTTTTTGTGCTCGTTACGTCAATACGATCTCACTTGCCGCACAACAGCAGCAGACGCTCCTGATCGGAGCACGGACGTTTGTTCACTTTCGGCGCGGCGGGTTGTTGCTGCACCGCTGCCGCCGTCGCGCCGCCTGAGGGCATCGACGCCCGGCGCGCGATGCACGAGCGCAAGTGCCGCTCGATGGGCGGATAGTATTGCCAGCCTTTCGTGAGCGGCGGCAGTTCGAGCTTCACCTGCTTCCACTTAGGGTGGCCTTTTTCCTGCAGCACATCGAAGTTCTCGCACAGTGAATCGGCGAAGCGGTTCAGATTGCTCACCGTGTCGCGCAGACCGTAGTCATAGGTGACGAGAAAGGCTTTCACGGTCAGCGTCGGCACGTCGTCCTTCAGCCAGTTCGGATAGCTGCTCTGGCGGATCGTCGCCGGGAAATAGGTTTCCTTTGCGCGCGTGGTTTCGGCCGCGTTCGGATCGGCGCGCAAGATACGGATCTGCGAGAGCAGATCGGGATTCATATCGGTGAAGAGCTTGGCCGGCTGCCCCGCGACGATCACGGCCACGTCGATCTTCTTCACGACGAGCGCGGCAATCGCGTCCTCGTTGGACAGGCTCTGCACGTTCTGCTCGGGAATCGACTGATTGAACATCAGGTGGTAGAGCGTGGTCGCCGATTGCGCCGTGCCGCTGCCGATCGGACCGATGCTGATGACCTTGTCCTTGATCTCGTTGATCGACTTCATAGGCGAGTCGTCGCGCACGACGAAATAGATCTCCTCGTTGTAGAGCGGCATGATGAGCCGCAGCGGACGGATCGTCGTGCCCGCGTCGGCATTGCCGGTATTGGCCATGTCGAGATACGCCTGATACACGTCCGATTGCACGAGCGCGAGCTTCACACCCGGCTCGAAGCGCATACGCTGCACGTTTTCCGCGGAGCCTTTCGACGGCATCACTTCGAGGTCGATGCCCGCAGGCTGCGCGACATACTTCGCGAGATCGGCGCCGATCTGGATATACGTGCCGCGTTCCTGTCCCGTGACGATCTTGTAGTGCGCACTGGCCCCCGCCGCCACGGCCAATGACGCGATCATCATGCACACCAGTCCCGTCAATCCCGTTAGCATCGTTTTGAGCATGGTCTACCTACCTCATGGTGTGTTGAACAGCATGCGCCAACGGCTGACGCGCATGTTCCGTTACATCAGGCATTGCAATGCGTTGAGTAGCTTCGTTTTCTCGATTGCGTGACGTGCTCTACTGTTTCTTCGCTGACGGCGCCTGCTTCCAGCCCGATTCGCGGATCGCGCGCATTTGCGCTTCGATGCCGCTGGCCGTGTTCGTTGCTGGTGGCGTGGCTGTGGTGTTCGTCGTTGCCGTGTTGTTCGAGGGCATGGCGGGCGCTGGCGCCGGCGCGACGTTGGTATTTGCGTTCGCGTTGGCTTGCGGCGTCCCGGCGCGCGGCGCGGAAGCGGCTGCGCCCGCCAGCGGTTTCCAGCCCGTCGTCAGAATCATGCGCTCGAGCAGTGCCTGCGCATCGACGCTGCTGACGTCGATCGCGAGCGCTTGCGCTGCGCGCTCGCGCACGCAGCCCCATTGCTTGTCTTTTGCACAGGTGGTCGCAGCGCCGAGCGCAACATCGCGCTTGTTCTCGCGATCCTTCAGATCGCTTTGCATCTGTATCGCGTCCGTATTGCCCGATTCGACGGACAGTGCATCGGATAGCGCGGACTGCGCTTCAGCGAGGTTGTTGCGCGCGAGCGCGGCGCGCGCCGCGCGCAATGCATCGGCCACGTTCTGGTAGTGCTGGGCCACGCGCGGGCGCGGCGGCGCGATGGGGGCGGGCAGTGCCTTCGCGGCGGGCACGTTGGTCACGTTGGCGGTCGGCGTGTTGCGCGCGTTTTGCGGCGCGGTGTACGGCGAAATCGATCCGCCCGACGTGCTCGCGCTGTTCGTCGCTTCTTCCGTCGCTGTGTCCTGTCTGTGATTGTCGCCGAGCAGCAGATAGCCCGCGTAGCCAAGCGCGACGATGAAGAGCAGGAGCACGATGCCTTTCGTGGCGATCCAGCGGCCGGCCGACTGACGCAGCGGTGGCGGCCCGTCGAGCGGCGAAATGGGAGGTTCGGGCGATGCAAGCGACGGGAGGCCAACTGGCTCAGCCGTATGGACTTCTTCAGGCGCGGGCGGCTGGGTCTCGACAGCTCTCAATTGCGTGCCGTTGCGTCTGCGCTGGGTTCGTTCGAGAGGATGATCGGCGCCGCAATATGGGCAGAATTCGACATGCTGGTACAGCACGCCCCCGCACCGTGTGCACGGCGTTGGGAAACCCTGGGCAGGTGATGTTTCAGCAGACATGCTTAACCCCAACCAGTTGTAGGCGATGCCATTTCGGCATGCTCAGGATCGAAGTTGAAGCAAACTCGCAGTCGGCGGAACTCACGATCCACATGCGCTGGGTAGCGGCCGGCCCAGTCCTTTCGTACGGGGCCGCTGTGTGTGCCAATATGGTTTCTTTCGTTCCTCGCGTCAATCGACGTTGTTACCTACCGAACACAAATGTGTCGTGTTTTCAGGGCGAAAACGATCGTGCATCAGGGTTTTTGCATAGACGCGAATACAACGCAACGCGTCGCTGATTAATCATAGGAAACACATCCTTCAGATAAAAGGCCGGCGCGCAAAAGCGGCCGGCCCACCATGTATGTGAAAACTGCAGAGCATGTCGAACGAATGCTGCACGTCTTTTGTGCGTGACGTCGTGAGTGTGTCTTTGTTTGCTAGCGTTTGTCCGTTTTCGCCGGCACTTTACTGCTTGCGCAGTGGATGATCCCTCAGCAGCCATGCGAGCGCGAACGCGAGCACTACCACGCAAGCCGCGACGATATACACCGTGTGCAATGCACTTGCGAACGCTTGCAGATAGTCGTCACGCAATGCGGCGGGCAGGTGATGAATCGCAGCCGGGCCGAGCGCGTGCGGCAGCTCGGTGTCGGGTGGAATCAACGCTTGCAGGCGTGAAGCGAGTCCATTCGAAAAGATCGCGCCGAATGCGGCGACGCCGACCGAGCCGCCAATCGAACGGAACAGCGTCGCGCCCGACGTGGCCGTACCGAGATGCTTGAACGGCACAGCATTCTGCACGGCGAGAATCAACACTTGCATCACCATGCCGAGACCGCAGCCGAGCACGGCCATGTACGCATACATCACGTGAACGGGCGTGCTGAGCTTCAGCGTGGTCAGCAGCACCATCGCCACGCCGACGAGGAACGTGCCCATGATCGGGAACATCCGGTACTTGCCGATACGGCTGATGATGCGGCCCGTGATGATCGACATCAGCAGCACGCCGCCCATCATCGGCAGCATCTGCATCCCCGCTTCCGACGGCGTCGAGTTCTTCACCACCTGCAGATACATCGGCAGGAACGTCACCGAACCGAACAGCGACACGCCGACGATGAACCCGATCGCGCTCGACAAAAGGAACGTGCGGTCGCGAAACAGTTCGAGCGGCATGATCGGCTCGACGGCGAGACGCTCTTCATAGATGAACCCGCCGATGCAGATGAACGCGAGCAGCAGCGTGCCCCACAGTTGCGGCGACGTCCACGGCAGCACCGTGCCGCCCTGGCTCGTGAACAGGATCAGGCAAGTGAGGGCGCCTGCGAGAAAGGCTGCGCCCATGTAGTCGATGGTGTGCTTCACATGCGCGACGCGCGGCTTGAACACGGCGCCGATCACCAGCAGCGCGACGATGCCGAGCGGCACGTTGATATAGAAAATCCAGCGCCACGACAGATGGTCGACGAGGAAGCCGCCCATCATCGGACCGATCACGGTCGCAAGACCGAATACGCCGCCGAATACGCCCTGATAGCGGCCGCGCTCGGCAGGCGGAATCACGTCGCCGATTGCCGCCATCGTGATGACCAGCAGTCCGCCGCCGCCGAGTCCTTGCAGCGCGCGCAGCAGGATCAGCTGCGTCATGTTCTGCGCGACGCCGCAGAGCGCCGAGCCGATCAGAAACAGCACGATCGCAGTCTGCAGCACGACCTTGCGGCCGAACAGGTCGCCGAACTTGCCGTACAACGGCACGACGATCGTGGACGTCAACAGGTACGCGGTGACGACCCACGACAGGCTGTCCAGTCCGCCAAGCTCGCCAACGATAGTAGGCAACGCGGTCGACACGATGGTCTGGTCGAGCGCGGCGAGCAGCATCACCAGCAGCAGCGCCGGAAACAGCACGCGCAGCGACGGGCGTTCCAGCGTTGCGGGTGCCGCGTCGGAAGAAAGAGTCTGGCTGTCCATCTGGGCTTCCATGGCTGTCAAACCGCCTTGAAATTAATTAACATGCAGATTAATATATGACATATTCCAGCGTTCGTCAAATTCATGGTCATGGCAACAAAATCGGCAGCGGTAGGGAGTTCAGGTCGGGATGAGCAGGTCTCTGAGGCGCAAGAGGGCGAAAGCACAGGCGCACAAGGCGCGCCTGCTGCGCGCCGGCCCGGCCGTCCTTCCGGCAGCGGACGCGGACCGGAACAGCGCGCCCGTCTGCTGGATGCGGCGCTCGCGCTGTTCGCGCGGCAGGGCATCGTCGATACGACGCTCGGTCAGGTCGCGCGCGAGGCCGGTTTCACGCCCGCGATGATGCATTACTACTTCAAGACCCGCGATCAACTGCTCGACGTGCTGATCGACGAGCGCTTCCTGCCGTTGCGCGCGAAACTCAGCGGCTCTTTTCAGACGAATCCCGACGACCCCATCGCGGGGATCACGCTGCTCGCGCAGCGGTTCGTCGAAGTGGCAGGCGATTACCCATGGTTCCCATCGCTGTGGATCCGCGAAGTGATCAGTGAGGGCGGCCTGCTCAAGCAGCGCATGCACGAGCGCTTCGGCAACGCGAACCAGAAAAGCGGCATCGAATTCATCGAGAAATGGCAGAAGGAAGGCAAGCTCAATCGCGAACTGGAGCCGTCGCTGGTCTTTCTGTCGGTGATCGGCCTCACGATCCTGCCGCTCGCAACGTCCTCGATGTGGCGCAACGACCCGGCCCGCCGCAAGCTGACAGCCGACGACATCGCGCGCCATGCGGTCGCGCTGCTGACGCACGGCGTGACCCCGCCTGCTGCAGCCTGAACGGCGCTGGATCAAAATAGAGCAACGCCGTCGCGCCCCGCGGACTACGCGGCACGCAACGTGCTTCATGCTATGCGTTTCGCAAATCTGCTATCGAACGGTCATGCAAGCGCCTTGGCTAATCGTCACCATGGCGCGTGGTCTTTGACCGTCAAGCTATATGCCGGAGCGGACAAGCGTACAGTCGCGTGCAACTCGTTCCGTACAATTGAGTCCGACAGAACGATATGCGCTGCGAGTCGGCGCATGCAGTGACGAATTTGCGAAACAGGGGAGTTTGTCGGACGAACAGCGCGTCCGTCACTCGTTGGTAAGAACGTGCATACGAGAGTAGAAACGTTGAACCGTTTTCCGCTGCCGGCTCTGGCGCGGTACACCTTGCGTTAGATACATCATGTCCACGTCAGAATGCATAACCAGCTTTTCAAGCCATAACATCAAGATGAACGGAGTATTGAGGCTCGATCAGGCCACGATCGTGCTCGTTGAAGACGATCCGCAGAACAGGGAATCGTTGAAGATTTTGCTCGAATCGGAAGGCGCCAACGTCATCGCCGTGGCGGATGCGGAAGAGGGTGTCGAGGCGGCTTTGCGGGCGTTGCCCGACGCTGTCGTCTGCGATCTCGACTTGCCCGCCATGGATGGTTTCTATCTGATTCAGCGGGTTCGGGATCACGAGATTCGCGGCGATCATTCCCCTTCGGTCGCAGTGGCCCTGACGGGCCATACCGATGAAGCCTACCGGCTGCGCAGCATCGGCGAAGGATTCCAGCATTTCATGACGAAGCCGGCGCCGCCCGAGGCGCTGGTGACGCTGTTGCATGACGCGATAGGCGCGCGCGCCGCCGGTTTGACCTGACGCTCGAACCGCGGCGCTTTTTAGTGGGCGATTTCAGCTGCCGGCGGCTTGCGCCGCCTGGCACGCTGAACACAGCCCTTTCAGCTCGATTCCATCACCGGCGAGCCGGTAGCCTGCGTTTTCGATTTGCTCGACGAGCGCCTCGCGTAGCGCCGGCTGATGCAGCTCGGTGACGTTGCCGCATTGCTGGCACACCACCAGAATGCCGTGCTGGCATTGCGTCAGATCGTGGCAGACGGCGAAGGCGTTGATCGACTCGATCTTGTGCACGAGCCCCGCGGACAGCAGGAAATCCAGCGCGCGATATACGGTGGGCGGCGCGGAGCCGGGGTGAATCTGCCGCATGTCGTCGAGCAGTGAATACGCCTTGGTGGCGCGGCCAGACGTCAGCAGCAGTTCCAGCACCTTGCGGCGAATGGGCGTGAGCTTTTCGCCGCGCTCGCGGCAGTATTCTTCGGCCAGCGCGAGCGCCGCCTCAGCCGATGCAGGCGTGCCGTGCGCGTGATCGCGATGCGGGTCGTCCGCGTGCGAATGCACGTGATCTGCGGCATGCGCGTGATGCGGAAGACCCGGCGCATGCCCCGGCGTGGATGCAGCGTCGGCAGCGGTTGGCTTGGCGTTTTTCATCCGCTGATTATACGGTGCGTCAATCGAGCTTCACGTCGAACCCGCGCTTCACGCCCGGACGTGCGAACAGCGTCTCGTACCAGCGCTTCACATTCGGATACTCGGCGAGATCGACCTTGTGGCGCTCGTGCCGCCACGCCCAGCCGAGAATCGCGAAGTCGGCGATCGACAGGTCGCCCGCCACGTATTCGCTCCTGGCGAGGCGCGCGTCGAGCACCTTGTACAGGCGCCGCGTTTCGGTAGAAAAGCGCTTGAGGCCATAGCGCTTGTCGTCTTCGGACGCGAGCGCCGCGAAGTGATGCACCTGGCCCGGCATCGGACCGAAGCCGCCCATTTGCCACATCAGCCATTCGAGGACGGGCACCCGGTCACGCAGGCTTTGCGGCAGGAATTTGCCCGTCTTTTCGCCGAGATACAGCAGGATCGCGCCCGATTCGAACACGCTGATCGGCTTGCCGTCCGGTCCATCGGGATCGACGATCGCGGGAATCTTGTTGTTCGGGCTGATCGCGAGAAAGTCGGGGTCGAACTGCTCGTCCTTCGTGATGTTGATCGGCTTGACGACGTACGGCAGCGCCATTTCTTCGAGGGCGACGCTGATCTTGCGGCCGTTCGGCGTTCCCCATGCGTAGAGCGAGATAGTCATGTTCAGGTCAGATCGAAGTCGACGTATTGCTTGAAGCCGGAGCGGGTCGACAGCCGCTGATACCAGCGTTCGAGATTCGGCAGCGACGGACGCTCGACGCCCGGCAGCCCGAACCAGCGCTTCGCATACGCGCCCAGCACGATATCCGCGAGCGTGAACTTCTCGCCTTCGATAAAGAAGCGCCCTTGCAGTTGCGCATCGAGCATCTTCCACAGCTTCGCGACATTGTCGATGTCGGCGGCGAGCTTCGCGGTATCGCGTTCGGCCTCTGGCGTGCGCACGATGGTCCAGAACACGGGACGCTCGGCGGGTTGCAGCGTGGACAGCGACCAGTCGAGCCAGCGGTCGATGCTGGCGCGCGCCTTCGGTTCATCCGGATAGAGTACGCTCGATTCGCCGTACTGCATGACCAGATAGCGCAGGATCGCGTTCGATTCCCACAGCACGAAGTCGCCGTCGACGAGCGTCGGCACCTTGCCCGTCGGGTTCATCGCGAGATAGTCGGGTTCGTCGTTGCGGCCGAACTGCAGGCCGGCGTCGATACGGTTGTAGGGCAAGACCAGTTCGTCGCACACCCACAGGATCTTCTGCACATTGACCGAGTTGGCGCGTCCCCAGACTGTAATCATCCGGTAATCCTCTTTTGTCTTCTTGATTGGCAAGCCGCGCTGCGCGTGGCGCTGAACCAGTAACGATACACGAAGCAGCCTTTTTCTTCCGGCAGCGACCAATGCCCCTACACGCGTTGCGTACAATGGGCGCACCCCATTTTGACGAGGCGCGCATGGCCCGCATTGTCCCCGACGACTGGAAGAGTCTTGCCGCCACGGGCGCCGCTTCGCGCGAGCGCGAAACGCTGGCGCTGCTCGAAGAGGCGCTGCCGCGCGAGTACACGGTCTATCACGGCGTGCACTGGACGCGCTTGCACGAAGGCTTTTCCGTGTTCGGCGAAGCGGACTTCGTGATCGTCAGTCCGGCGGGGCGCGTGATGATCGTCGAGCAGAAAACGGGCTTCCTGCGCGAGACGCCGAAAGGGCTGGTCAAGGTCTACATGCAGACCGAGCGCAACGTGGCGATTGCGCTCGCGCGCACGATCGAAGGGCTGCACCGGCGCTTCACGGCGGCGTTCGGCGCGGGCACGTATTTCATCGAAGAGCTGCTGTACTGCCCGGATCACGTCGTCAAGGACGCGGCCATTTCGGGCGTGAACCCGGCGCGCATCGTCGACGCGACACGCAAGGACAAGCTCGTCAGCATCATCCGCGAGGCGCTGCCCGAGGACGAGCCGCGTCTTGCCTGCGCGCCGAAAATCCATCACTTCCTCGCCGACGAACTGGCGCTCACGCCCGACGCCAGCGCGCTCGTCGGCCAGGCGGGCACGCTCGTCACGCGGCTGGCGGGCGGGCTGGCCAGCTGGGCGCGGCGGCTCGAATTCGCGCCGTTCCGGCTGCGCGTGATCGGCACGGCGGGCTCCGGCAAGACGCAACTCGCGATTCAGGTGATGAAGGACGCCGTTGCGCGCGGCGCGCGTCCGTTGTATGTGTGCTTCAACCGGCCGCTCGCGGATCATATTGCGCGCGTCGCGCCGCCTGAGGCGAAGGTCGCGAACTATCACCAGTTGTGCGACTGGATCGTGCGGGATAGCGGCCGCGCGCCGGATTTCCAGAGCAGCGATGTGTTCGAGCAACTCGAAAGCGCCTTCGCCGACACGCCGATCGACGAACGCTTCCAGTACGACGTGCTGATCGTCGACGAAGGCCAGGACTTCCAGCAGCCTTGGGTGCCCGCGCTCGAACGGCTGCTGAAGCCGGGCGGCGCGTGGTGGTGGCTCGAAGATCCGTTGCAGAACCTGTATATGCGCGAGAGCGTCGCGCTGCCGGGCTGGACGGTGCTGCGCGAATCGACCAACTATCGCAGCCCGCGCGACATCCTCGACTATCTGCGCGGCGTGGTCGGCGCGACGGTGCCACTGGCGGCGGGCCTCGCGGCGGGCAGTCCGTTCGACGGCTCCGATATCTCGCTGTCCACCTACGACGAAACCCAGACGCCCGAAAGCTGCATCGACGCGACCAAGCGCGCGATCACCCAGGCGCTGGCGCTCGGCTTTCGCAAGCAGGACATCGCGGTGTTGTCGTTTCGCGGACGCGAAGGCTCGGTGCTGTGGCCGCTCGATCATCTCGGCCCGCACCGGCTGCGCAGCTTCACGGGTAAATACGATCTGTTCGGCAATCCCGCGTATCGGGAGGGCGATGTGCTGCTCGACTCGATCTACCGCTTCAAGGGGCAGTCGGCGCCGTGCGTGATCCTGAGCGAGGTGGATTTCGACGAATTCGACGAACGCAATGCGCGCAAGCTGTTCGTCGGCGCAACGCGTGCCACGATGAAGCTGATCGTCGTCGCGTCGCAGCGTGCGGCGCGGCATCTGCAACCCGGCGCCGCGCAGGAGCAGGCAGGCTGAGACGCGGCGGCGTGCTGAAGCTCAGCGCCAGGCCGACGCGCTGATCAGCGTGCCTTTGTGCTTGAGCGCATCCCACCAGATCACGCGCAGCAGCGGCGCGAGTTTCGCGATGAAGAGCGCCTGCACCGGATCGCTTTCGATGAAATGCGTGACGCCGCTGCTCAACGCCGCGGCTGCCTTGTGCGCGGCGGCGCCTTCGGGCGTTTCGTCATGGGCGTCGGGCGTGCGCATCACCAGTTCGAGATGACCGAAGCCGTGCCGCTCGAGCCATGCACGCGTGCGCTCCAGGTCGGCACGCGGCCGGCCCGTGATGACCGCGCGCACTTTCTGCAGATCGACGTCGGGCAAGACCTCGTAAGGCAACAGCGCATCGCGCTCGTTCAAAGCGGCGGCGAGATCTTCGTCATACCGTGACAGCGGCACGTCGGGCAGCAGGATGCCGTCCAGATCGATTGCGTAGGTCGCGTATTCGTGGTCATCGGCCATTCTCCCGGCCGTACCGGACTCGACTTTCAACCAGTCCTCGCGATAGTCGTCCGTATAGGCCTGGCGTTCCCACGGGAACAGCGCGAAGAAGCCCGACGCGTCGTTCGCAAAGTCCGGGCGGATGCGGCTGATTTCGTCGAAGGCGGCCGTCAGTGTCTTCACGATCAGACCGTGCTGTTCGAGAAAGGCGATGCAATCGACCAGCGTAAAACCGCGGCCCGCGATGTCCTCACACAGCAGCACCTTCGAGCCGGCCGGCGGCAGCGGCTGGGCCGAGTCCCACGTGACGTGACGCGCCCTGCGGTCATAGCTGAGAAACGCGACAGGCACGCCGATCGTATGCGACGCCATCAAGGCGAGCGGTGCACCGCCCCGTAGAATGCCGACTGCCGCGGCGAAGCGCTCTTCGAGCAGTGCGGGCTGCAACGATTCGATCCAGTGGTCGAGCTGTTCGTAGGTCAACGGTAGAACCGGCTTTTTCATGACGGATGTTGCGCTTGTGGTGGGCCGGATGAACGTGCGTCGGCGAAGCGGCTTTTTTGAGATGGAGCCGATATTATGCACGCCATGTAAAGATTCTGTGTCGGGGCCGGTCCTGCCGCGTTGTAGTTATCGTCTGATGGCGTTGTCAGGCACAATGCGGGCACGACTAACAACAAGACCACACGAGAGGGACCTGAAAGTGCACTACAAGAAATGCGGATGGTTGCGTTCGTTCGCCTTGATGTCCGCGCTGGCCAGCGTCTTCGTACTGGCTTTCGCTTCGTTCGGAGCGTCGGCCGCGCCGCTGACGACCACGCTCGCGCTCGACGTCAAAGGCAAGATCTCGAAGACCAACGACGACGATCACACCGTTTTTCACTTTTCCGAAGCCCAGTTGCTCGCGCTGCCCGTCCATAGCATTTCGACATCGACGACATGGACGGCAAAATCCACCTTCACGGGGCCGCTGCTCGCGGATATCCTGAAGACCGTGGGCGCGTACGGCGATCAGATCGAAATCCACACGCTGGATGACTACACGTACACCGTTCCAGTATCGGACACGAGCCGGTACGGCGTAATCGTCGCGTACAGCATGAACGGCAAGCGCCTGCAGGTCAGCGACTTCGGGCCGCTGTTTCTCATCTATCCGCGCGACCAGTTTCCCGGCGAGCTGGCGGGAGCGTCGGCGGACGCGAAATTCGTATGGCAGATCAAGGCACTCATCGTCAAATAGGACGGCGCCCGCTGCGCCGTGTGGTGCTCGTCGTCATCTGGATCGCCGCGCTCGCGGCGCCGACGGCGGCGATCAGCTACCTGCTGTACTCGGCCCTCCTCAATCCGCGAGCAACCCAGCAGCTGACGGGCACTTACGACGGCTTCTATTGGGACGCCGCGCAACTCCAGATTGCCTACGCGCGGCTCGAAAGCCAGCTGCTGCAATACCAGACGGGCGCCGATAGCGACTATCAACGGCTCACGCTGCATTTCCAGGTGTTGCAATCGAAGCTGCGCGTGATGGCGGGCTCGACGCAGCGCCTCGCCGAGCAGACGGAGGCCGTGCAGCGCCAGCAGGAAGAGATCGCGGGGCTCTCGGACATGCTGGTCGCGTTGCAGCCTTCGCTCGACGCGCTGCCGAATTCGCCTGCGCTCGCGTCGCAGATGGTCGAAGAGCTGCGCAAGCACTGGAAGGAAGTCAACGACCTCGCGCTGAGCCGCCGTAACGTCGACCTGCAGGGCCGCGAGGCGATGAATTCGGATTTCATCGCGAAACGCCGGATGCTGTTCGCGGGCGGGCTGGT
This sequence comes from Paraburkholderia largidicola, assembly GCF_013426895.1. Lineage (NCBI taxonomy): Bacteria > Pseudomonadati > Pseudomonadota > Betaproteobacteria > Burkholderiales > Burkholderiaceae > Paraburkholderia > Paraburkholderia largidicola. Next base: position 108,081 of record NZ_AP023175.1, read on the forward strand.
GCTGCTGTTGCTGTCGGCGGCGGCGACCACGCTGCTGGTGATGAATGGCCGGCGCCGTACCAAACTGATCCTGCAGCAGCACGCCGCGCTCGACGCCGAGCATCAGGCCAGCCGCGCCGCACGCGAGGCGAGCCTCGCCAAGGACGCGTTCCTCGGCATGATCAGCCATGAGCTGCGCACGCCGCTGCACGCGATCGTTTCGTCGATCGAACTGCTCGGCTTCAACTTTCACTCCGAAGCGGACCGCAAGGTGATCCAGCGGCTGGAGACGGCGGCGCGCCATCTCGAAGCGCAGATGAAGGATCTGACCGACTACGCGCGCCTCGGCGCCGGCAAGCTGGAATTGCGCAACGAGCATTTCGATCCGCGTGAGCTGCTGACGTCGATCGTCGACGAGCACGAGCCGTTCGCGCGGGCCAAGGGTCTCGTGTTCGAAGGCAGCGCGAGCGGCCGGGTGGGGCTCGTCGATTCCGATCCGCACCGCATCCGGCAGATCGTCAACAACCTGGTGACCAACGGGATTCGCTACACGGAGCGCGGCACCGTCACGCTGCATTTCGCTCAGCGCGACGACGCGCTGGCCATCGTCGTCACCGACACGGGCGCAGGCGTGCCGGACAAGCAGATTCCGCTGATCTTCAAGGAGTTCACGCAGCTCGACGCATCGCGTACGCGCCGCTTCGAAGGCGCGGGGATGGGGCTCGCGATCGTGCAGGGTCTCGTCGATCTGTTCGGCGGCACGATCGACGTCGACAGCGAAGTGGGCAAGGGCACGCGCTTCACGGTGACGATTCCCGTGAGGCCGGTCGCCGCGCCGGCCGGCGCGTCGGCCGTGCCGCACGCGGCGCAAAGTGAAGGGCGCCCGAAGGTGCTGATCGTCGACGACAACCAGCTGATTCGAGAGTCGCTGTGCGAAATGCTCGAACACATGGGATGCGACGCGGCCGCCGTCGCCAATGCTGACGACGCGCACGCGTGGCTCGCCGCGCGGCAGTGCGATCTGGTGCTGCTCGATCTGCACATGCCCGACAAGGACGGCTATGCGTTCATGGTCGAGTATGTGGAGAGGTCGGAAGGGTTGGGTCAGGCGGTGCGCACGCCCGTGATCGCCGTGAGCGCTTACGCGCCCGAGAGCGGGGCGCGCACGGAGGCGGACCCGTTCTTCGACAGCCTGACCAAGCCTGTTCACTACGAGGTGCTGCGCGACGCCGTGCAACGCGCGCTGGCGGCGCGGCACGGGGCGTCCGTCGCGGGCTGACAGGCGAGCCCACGCTCGAGGCCGTGATTTATGCGCGGCTCAGACGCTTCGACAGATCAGCGACGAGAATCGCCATGCGCGCTGGCTTCTCGTAACAGGCGACATCGTAGTTGCGCACGATGTCGCTGATTTCCGACTCGCTCGCCTTGCCCGTCAGCAACTCACCCGTCAGCACGAAAATCGGTGCATCCGGGTTCTCCGACGCGCGCACGGCGCGGATCGCTTCCGCCGACGTCTGCGGACCGAACAGCCAGTCGATCACCACGCCGTCGAACACCTGCGTCTGGAGCGTCTCGGCGAACGCCGCTAGGCCGTAGATCGCGATGGCCGCGAAGCCGCTGCGCTCGAGATAGTCGCGCAGATTGTCAGCGGAGGCCTGGTCGTCGTCGACGACGGCGATCAACGGCTTGTCGGTCTCGGCGCGGCGCGGATAGATCTCGATCTTGTGGACTTCATACGCGTTCTGATAAAGCGCGCCATCGTGCCGCACGACACGCCACTGGTCGAGCTTCGACCACGCGATGAATTCCGGCCGGCTGCCCGCTTCGATCGGCGCGCCGATCCACGCGGTGCACGCGAGCTCGATTCCGCCGATCGCGAACACGGCTTCCTGCGCGGTGGCGCCGACCATGCCGGGATCGAGCGATTGCGCGCCGAACAGCTGCGCCGCCGGCTCGCCGAATACCTCGGCGACCTTCTTGATCTGCGAGAGCGTCCACGGACTGTTGCCGCGCAGCTTGCGGTGACCCTGCGAGAAACTCAGATCGAGGATCCGGCAAAGCTCGCTGGTCTGCTGACGCTTGCCGATGCCGTGACGGCTCATCAACTCGCGCACGCGTTCGGCGACAGCAAGCGAGTCGGTAGAGGTGGCTTCGTTGGACATGCGCGAAGTGTGTGTCGGTGTAAATAGTTGTATATGACGCGGCGTCATGGCGGCAGCGCGGTGCTGCGCGACACGCCGGACGGGCGTGCTGCCCTCGCAGGACCGCAACTGTACCGCAAGACTTCGGGCGCGCCTGGTGTCGCGCCCTATCCGCAGTAATCGAGCTTTTTTCGACGAACCCGCCGATTCTAATGAGTTCGACCGCCTCACGCGAATGAGGCGGTGTTCGAATCATGCGAAGACTGTCTATTTTAGCGGTGAAGTATATGCAAACCGCATGAAATTAATTGGTAAGGCATGTGAATTTGCACAGTTCTTTTGGGGCGAATCACTAGCGGAACGGGGTGCGCCGGCGCGGCTGCTTGTGGCGGCCGCTTTTCTGACCGGGATTGCCGGGCGCGGGCGGGCCTGAGAAGATGCTGTCCCTCGACACGGCGTCCGCGCCATTTCTCTATCGTTTTCCTGATGACGACCACTTATCCGCTGCACGCCAATCTGAGCCCGGCCGACGCGCCGTTTCCCGATCAAGCCGACGTCGTGATTGCGGGCGCCGGCATCATGGGCTGCGCGGCGGCGTACTACCTGGCGCGCCGGGGCGTGAAGGCGGTGGTGCTGGACAAGTCGCGCATTGCGGGCCAGCAGTCGACGCGCGCCTGGGGTTTCGTGCGCCAGCAGGGCCGCGAGGCTGCCGAAGTGCCGCTGATGATGGCGGGCATGCGCATCTGGGAGCAGCTCGAACGCGAGCTGGATTTCGATCTCGAATGGCGCCAGGGCGGCTGTCTCTACGTCGCGGACAAGGAGGAGGACTGGGCGTCGTTCCAGCAATGGATGGACGTCGCGAAGCAATACGGGCTGGATACGCGCGTGCTCGACCGCGCGCAGGTCGACCAGCACGTGCGGGGCATGCAAGGCAAGGTGCTGGGCGGCCTGTACACGCCGACCGACGGCCAGGCCGAACCACGTCGCGCGGCGGCCGCTTTCGCGGCGCGGGCCGCCGAAGCGGGCGCGCGGTTTTTTGAAGGCTGTGGCGTGATCGGGATCGAACGGGCGGCGGGCGCCGTGACGGGTGTCGTCACCGAGCGCGGCACGATCCGTACGCGGCAGGTGATTTGCGCGGCGGGCGCGAGCAGCTGGCGGTTGCTGGATACGCTCGGTATTGTTTTGTCGCAGCAGGCGGTGCGGGGTACCTGTATGCGAACGAATCCGTTGCCTGCGATTACTGCTTCGACGTTCTGGGGCATGGGCTTGGGATTCGCCAGCGCGCGAATGGCGCGATCAATCTCGCTGACGATATGCAGGTTGATGTCGATATGACATTTGGGCATTTTCGGGCGCTCAAGTGGTTCTTGCCCGAGCTTTGGACGCAGCGCGAGAAGTTCAGCTTTCATCTGAATGGCGCGTTCGTGCGTGATCTATGCGAGCGGGTGCCGGGTGTTTTGGCTGCTGATGAGCGCGTGTTGCATCCGCGGGATCCGAATCCGCAGCCGAATCGTTCGCATGCGCCGCGGGCTTTGCAGAAGTTGCGGGCGTTGTTTCCGGCTTTGAAGGATGCGCAGGTGGTGGAGTCGTGGGCCGGGTTGATCGATGTGCTGCCCGATGGGATTCCCGTGCTCGATGCTGCTGCTCAGGCGCAGGGCCTGCTGGTTGCTACCGGGTTTTGTGGGCATGGCTTCGCCATGGGGCCGATTGTTGGGCGGCTGATGGCTGAATGGATCGTTGATGGGCAGCCTTCGCTTGATCTTTCTGCGTTCCGGTTGCAGAGGTTTTTTGATGGGACTATGCAGAGGCCTCGAAGTATGTTGTGAGGTTTTTTTTGTCTGGCGACGTTGGGGTGGTTTGTTTGTTTTTGCGCTGGCGTCCGCGTGATGCCTTGGTGCTTCACGCGTTGCCCCTGTGCGGGGCGGCACCTACTTTTCTTTGCCGCCGCAAAGAAAAGTAGGCAAAAGAAAGCGGCTCACACCGCCAGTTCCAGTATTTGCCTGAGGGCCCCCAAAAGGTCTTACGCTTCACACGGCAGCTTATCTGTTCGCGCTCGTTGCCAACGTTCTCTCTGTACGCCTCACCCACTTCATGTGCCCGCGCCGCGGCACGCGGCGCCTGACAGTTCGCCGCCGCCCAGGTGGCAAACTGTGTGTAGGCTTTCGCGGCTTATGCGCTTCACTCCGGACTGAAAGCAGGGGCGGGGGCGTCGGCCCCTCTGGGGCGACCATCTGCATGCCTTTCCTTCAATAGTCCGCGCTCACGGACAGGTCCCGAGTTTTTGACTTCCTCCTCGCATTTCTATCTAAATTCGCATGTGTGAATAGCGTCTCATGTGCCGTATTGGGACGCTCGTGATTCGCCGTGCAACGCCATTTCGCCACGCGGTGAGCGTGCGGGCGGTGGGATTCCTTCCTCCATGCCGTCTTTATCCGACTCCAATGATTCTGTTTTCGTATGACCCCAGGGCGATTAAGTGCGAATTTGGGAGTTATTCAATAACCGATAATCTTAAAAATTGCATCGGAATCCTGATTGATGTTAAAACTCATAGTGAAATTTGTGTGAGGAGCTATGGCGGGCTTGAATGAGTGCGGCCGTTAGCGAGATTCCCTATCTGCCTGATTTCGCGTCTTCATTTTTATGCGCGAACGCGTAAGCGGATGATCGGATATCACATCAACGTGCTGACGGATTTTTCCGCTACGGAGTGCCGTGAATGGACCCACAGCTGCTGGACTACTACAACCATGAACTGATTTATATGCGTGAACTCGCGGGCGAGTTCGCACGACAACATCCCAAGATCGCTGCGCGTCTCGGTATGCAGGGCGGTGAAGTAGCCGACCCGTATGTCGAACGCATCATTGAGGCATTCTGCTTCATGGCGGCCCGCATGCAGATCAGGATCGATGCGGAATTTCCGAAGTTCATCGGACGATTGCTGGAAGTCATTTACCCGAACTACGTGGCGCCGACACCATCTGTCTCCGTCGCGAGGATCTATCCGAGCGCCGTCGAAGGTAACCTGGTCAAAGGCTTTCGCGTTCCGCGCGGCACAATCTTCAAGACACGCAAGCCGAAGGGCGAGAAGACCGAGTGCCGGTTTCGCAGCGGTCAGGATGTGGTCTTGTATCCGTTGACGATCACGGATGCCAGGCTGACGCCTATCCCACCCGATGTGGTGGGGCTCGACCGTTATCTTTCCCCCGAGCGGCAAGTGCGCGGCGCACTGCGCCTGCGTTTCCGTACCACGAATGCCGTACGCATTGCCGATCTCCAGGGACTCGTCCGCCTGCCCATTTATCTTCAGGGTGACGAGCAGGTTGCCTCCCACCTGTTCGAGCTGCTGCACGCCGCCAGTATCGCGTTGGTCGCTGGCGAACCAGGCCAGTTTGGAATGCCTGGCAAACCGCTATCGGTTGTGACATCGGATCCGGTTGTGCATGAAGGTATCGGCATCAATGAGGGTTTGCTGCCTCTGACCGGGTCGAAGTTCCACGGCCATAACCTGTTGCATGAATACTTCGCTTGCCCGAGCCGCTTTTACTTCTTTGCGTTGAACGGCCTGAAAGAGGCTTTCGCACGGGTCGGCGGCAGTGAGGTTGAGGTGATCATCCTGCTCGATCGGCCCACCGATCGCCTGGCTGGTGTGGTGGACGTGTCCCACTTCGCACTTTTCTGTACGCCCGTTATCAACCTGTTCCCCAAACGGACCGACCAGATCGAGATTCCTCCGGGAGGCGAAACCCGGCTGGTTCCTTCACGGCTTGAACCGCTCGATTACGAGGTGTTTGCCATCGAAAGAGTGTTCGGGCAGAAAACGTCTGATTCGAAAGAGGTGGAGTTTCGTCCGCTGTTCCAGACGCTGAGCAACGACGAGGGTAACGATGGGCGGTACTTTTCGATTCGGCGCGAGCGCAGGCTCATATCCGGTTTGGCACGACGCTACGGGACACGCACGCCCTATATCGGAACGGAGGTCTTTGTTTCCCTGGTTGACCAGCACGAGGCACCATACGGTCCGGAATTGCGCTATCTCGCGGTCGATGCATGGGTAACCAACCGCGAACTGCCATTGCTGGTGCCGCGCAACGGAGCGGATGATCTCAGAGGTCTGGAAGAGGATGCTATCGAGTCGGTGGGCCTGATCCGTCCGCCTAGCCCGCCCAGGCCACCCTATGCGGATCGCGAGATGGCGTGGCGTGTGATCCGGCAACTGAATTTCAACTACCTGCCGTTCAGCGACATGGATCACCGCGAAGGCGGTCAGGGGCTGCGCGACCTGCTCAGGCTGTTCGTGGCGGATGACGACACCGACCGTCAACGCGAGGTGGAAGCACTGCTAGGGGTGAAGACGCGGCCGGTCAACGAGATGCTGCCGGGGAACGGACCGCTTGTCTTCGGGCGTGGCATCGAATGTGTCCTGACCGTCGACGAAACGGGCTTTTCCGGCGGCAGTCCCTACCTGCTTGGCCTGATCCTCGAACACTACCTGGCGCGGCACGTGTCGATGAATTCGTTCACGCAGACTGAACTGCATTCAATGCAGCGCGGACTGGTCGCACGCTGGCCGGTGCGCATGGGTACGCGCGGAGTAGCCTGATGCAGCGCGTGCCCTTCGAGACCCTCATGCAGGATCTCGCCTTATCTCCACAGTGGCTCGAAAGCCTCGCTACCGCGCCGTGGAAGCACAGTTTTCTGGCACTGATGCGTCGCATCGGTGCCAATTCGCGGATCGATCCCGTCGGCACGGCACAGCTTCCGCAGGCGGAACCTTTTCGGCTGGGACAGTTGCCACACTTGACGTTCGCGCCCAGCGAAATTGCCCGCGTGGCGGTGGATCACAAGCGCCTGAAAGTCCGGCTCTTCGGGTTGGGCATGCTTGGTCCCAACGGCCCGTTGCCCATTCACATCACAGAAATCGCGCGCGAGCGCGAGGAACTTCGGCACGACCCGACGCTGAGTCACTTCCTGGACCTGTTCCATCACCGCTATTTCACGATTTTCTATCGCGCGTGGGCGACAGCGCAGTCGACCGCTGGCCTTGATCGTGCCGGTGAGGAGAAGTTCACGTTCTACATCGCAAGTCTAACGGGGCATGACGTCAGGGAAATTGGGCAAGGACCGCTTCCGTCGCATGCGCGGCTTGCTGCAGCACCTCATCTCGTACGCGAGTCTCGCAATCCGGATGGGCTGGGCGCCACGCTCGCGCATTATTTTCGCGTGCCAGTGCACATCGAAGAGTACGTGTTTCACTGGATGCAGCGGCCCGTGCCCAGGCAAAGCCGGTTGGGCGTACCAGGCGCATCTCCTACGATGGGCATCAACGCCATGCTCGGGGACCACATCCCGGATCGCCAGTGCAAATTCCGTATCGTGTTGGGGCCACTCGATCTGGAGGCGTATCTGCGATTTACGCCTCAGGGCGCGCAACTGATTCGCCTTGTCGAATGGGTCAGGGCGTTCGTGGGCGAAGAGATGCGCTGGGAGCTGGAGCTGAGAATCCTGCCAGCGCGCGCGTCGCCCGCCGTGCTTGGGGTGCGCAGCAGCTTGGCTGGTCAGGGTGGTTAGGGGAGTCATCCCCAGATGTACCCGTGAGAGGGATGCACCTCGATCCAGAAGATTATTTGCCGCAACTCACGCGTGACGCTGAAGCGCGATGGATAGTGCGGTCGAACCTTGAGGCCAGCTCTTCGGAGGGTGCCTGATTAAGTGACGAGGCCTCTCAAGGTCGTGAGCGGCGGAATAGCAAGGCAGATATGAAAAAACTCAAATGCATTATTTTGGCTATTGTGATCGCGTGTGCGATGACGTGGCTTCAGTATCGACCGATATTATCTATTCTCGTATTCGTGGCTTTCGCAGGGTATCTGGCCCTGCTGATTTTGAATGCATTTGGAATCACGGCATCGAGAAAGAAGCTGACAAGGCGTATTCCGATGGCGGTATTCGTCGCCGTGTGGGGAAGCTTGCTGATATTTAATCATCGCCATCATTGGACTGACCGTCTTTTGATCAAGCTGGAGGCGAAAAAATACGAAAATTGCAGAAGCACCGGTGTCGAATTTAAAGGAAATCGTCTGTCCGTGTGTGCGACCAATGAGAATTGGTGGCGTTTTAATTTTACGGAGGCAGTTGTCTACGATTCCAGCGGGCAGATTATGCGTCAACATCGCCTGCACAGCCCCGACTGGATTAACGCTGCGCTCACGTTGGGCCGGCCGTTCGGGTCCGGCGAATTTTCTGCTCGCCGCCTGACCGGTGATTTTTACCTGGTAACTTTCTATTACGCCCGCGATGATGAACTGATTTCGGAATGCAGAGCCATCCATGAGCAATGTATTTTATTTAAAAAATAACGCCAATAAGGGTAAAACTGGAAAAACGCTCGCTGCACGTTTCCTGTCCTATGACGGAAGATATATTCGAGATCCCAATGTGGAAAAAGCAAGGAACGCCGTCATTTATACTGATGCGGGAGGACATTCGCTGGCAGACAACGCAAATCCCGATGCATACTTTATCGTGCCGTCTGATTACTCTATCCAGAGCGCCATAGTATTTTCGAATATGATTTCGGACACACTTGTCTGCAACGGTATCAATTCGGCCTATGGCTTGATGATCGGAGCGTTTATGCCCAATGGCTCCCACGATCTGCAGCGAACCTACCCGGAGAGCGACGGGACGAACCCCGGGTGTTTTGTTTCCGAGTTTACCGATAGCGCCTCGTTTCATTTTGGGCTTGTTGCAACCTATTCTGGCATTGGAGAGCGTGCTGCGTTGATTGGCGGCGGATTGCTTAATCGTAGCCACTATCTGACCAACAGAAGGATCGACACGAGCGGGATAGATGGAAATAATCCCGATAATGTCAGATCGATCCAGGCAGGCGCTACGTTCGCGCAGGCATTGCAGCAGCGATACGGCATGCATTCTCCTGGAATTTGTTATGGGCTGCCGGTCTACTAGACGACACACATGAAGTATTGGCCGCAATATTAATTTAGGATACCAAAGCGGATGTTGAATGAATCGACAGACCGTCGAGCATGTAGAGGTTGCCGTATTTCAGCGGGAAATTGACGTCTTGACCGCAGCAGGCGTATCAGCCGCGATACGCACAGTCCAGCAAGTCACCTGGCATGAGGAATTCGTTTATGTTGCAATTTCTGACAGACCGTACGCTTACGATTAGCGGCCCGGCCATCCCGCTCTCGACGGGTGGGGTCCCCGCGTTGCAACTCAGGGCGCTACACGGCTCCGAAACCGTATCCACGATCTACACCTACGTGCTGGATTGCGTATCAGCGTCTGATCTGATGATGGACGACGCTGCAAACCTCGATCTGAAATCGCTTATCGGCAAGGAGCTGACCGTCACGATTCAACTTGACGGCATGGGCTCCTTCGTGCCCGGAATGACCGGATTGTCGGGGCCGTCGAATATCGGCAAAGGCATTCGGGAGATTAGCGGCATTGTCACGGAAGCCAGATATGTCGGGCAGTCAACCCGACAAGGTCAGTATCGTCTGCTCCTCCAGCCATGGATCCGTCTTGCAGATCAACAGTCGAACTACAGAATATTCCAGAACAAGACGGTGGTCGAAATTGTGGACCAGGTCTTGGGCTTCTATATGTTCTCGTGGGACAAACGCCTGAGCGCGGAGTACAAAAGCCTCGCGTATCAAGTCCAGTACGGCGAAACCGATTTCGCGTTCGTTCAGAGGCTCATGCAGGAACATGGCATCTACTGGTTCTATGAGCATTCGAACGGGATTCACCGGATGGTGCTGGTAGATCAGCTGGGTGCCCACAAACCGGTTGATAGCGAGGCATACCAGACACTCTCGTACTACCCTCCGGGACACAAGATAGATAGGGAATATATCGATACCTTTGACGCGAGCGAGAGTATCCAGTCGGGTCGCTGGACAACGGGCGATTTCAATTTCAAGAAACCGAAAGCACGTCTGGAAGCGGAAAACGCCTTGCCACGTGACACTCAATATAACGAACTGGAGCATTACGAATGGCCGGGTGATTACAGTGATCTGGATGCCGGGGAAGAGTTTGCCCAGATACGAATGCAGGAAATCCATGCTCACGGGAGTCGTGCATGGGGAGGCGGCAATCTGCGCGATGTTGTTTGTGGTACGACATTTACGCTTCATGGCTACCCGCAGAAAGATGCCAATCGCGAGTATCTGGTTCTTGGCGCGACGTTTGTTGCCTCTGAGCTGGGCGAGTCGACTGGCGCGGGGGAATTCCACGTCCGGTCGACCTTTGTCGTGCAGCCCGCCACGGTTGTCTTCCGTCCACCGCGCACGATCCAGAAGCCTCGTACGCGTGGGCCACAGACCGCTACCGTCACAGGCCCGGAGGGTCATGAAATCTGGACTGATCAGTACGGTCGGGTCAAGCTGAAGTTCCACTGGGACCGCTCGCCGGTGCGCGATCAAAATTCATCCTGCTGGGTGCGGGTCTCGTACCCGTGGGCCGGCAACAACTACGGAACAATCTCGATTCCCCGTGTCGGCTCCGAGGTGATCGTTGATTTCGAGAATGGCGATCCTGATCGACCCATCATCATCGGGCGCGTCTATAACGGTTCGAACATGCCGCCATGGACGCTACCGGACAATGCCACACAAAGTGGAACATTGTCCCGGTCTTCAGAAGGTGGTGGATACGGCACAGCCAATGCGATCCGCTTCGAGGACAAGAAAGGGCTGGAGCAACTGTGGATCCACGCAGAGCGAGATCTGCTAATCGAAGTGGAGCGCGACGAGGTTCACGCCGTGCAGATGAATCGCACGCGTTCCACGGGCGCCGACGACACCACCGACATTGCGGGTGTGCGAACTGTAAAGGTGCAGGGCGTGGAGCAGCACGTCGTGAACGGCGCGCAACAAACCACGCTAAACGGCGGGCACTCGCTAACGGTCAATGGTGGTCAGACCGTGAGCGTCAATGGTAGTCAAAGCATATCGGCAACCGCCAACGTGTCGGTCACCGCTGGCGCACAGATGAGCTTCCTGTGCGGCGCATCCAGCATCGTGATGGATAGCAGCGGTACGGTGACGATCTCCGGCATCAACGTATCCGTCATCGCAGCAGGAACCTTGACGACGGCCGCGCCGCTGACCAATCTCAAGTCTGCGTAAATACAGGCACCGTTGTGGCATGCGGCCTCAGCGCGCAAGAGGAGAAGTAATGCATCGAAAAATTATCCTGGTAGGCGACGTCACGGATCATGGCGGCACCGTCCTGACGGGCAGCCCTGACAAGACTTTCGACCGCGTGGCGATTGCTCGCGTGGGTGACACGGTGTCATGTCCCAAGCACGGGAATAACGCGATTGTCAGCGGCAACTCCGCCGTCTCTATCGATGGCAAGGCCGCGGCCGTCGAAGGTGGGAAGACCGCATGTGGCAGCCGCCTGATCGCGAGCCAGACCATGTTCAATACAACCGAATCGCGCCAGGATAAGAACGGCAGATATGCGAATCCTTTATGGGATCACTCATCGCCAGCTCAACCCGTATACAACCCATACCATGCGAGTCCCTTCCTTCCCGACGAACCGACCTTTTCGCAGGTGCCCCCGGACAATGGAGCGTAACCGAAACCTGATGCAATTCGACGCAGAGCCGTTGACCGTGTGAACAGGTCGAGGGTTTTGCGCTAGTTGAACCCGGCCTGTCCTGCAGCGTCAGGTTGGCCAAGTCCGCGCGCCCGTTGGCCTGGCTGGGCGAGGGCCATCTGCGCAAATGGGGCAACGCCTCCGTAACGACATGAAAACGCGGATGCCCTCACAAGGCCCCAAAAATCCAAAAATCACTTAGGCGCAATATCCCTCCGCACTCTGACAATATGCTGCTCAACATAAAAAGCAGCCGCATCGGCATCGCCATTGACAATGGCCTCATAGATCAACCGATGCTCGGAAACATAAAGCCTGATCCGCCCAGGATCATGAATCCCATCATCCTTCAGGCGTTTCCATAAAGGCTGGTCCATGGCTTTAGCCACTTCATCGGCGATCTTCACGAGCAGGGCATCGCCCGTCATCACCGCAAGCTGCCGATGAAACAACCGGTCGCTATCGTTCCATAGCGCGCGCTGCACGGCGTCGGAGACATCGTCGATCGAATCCATCTGCGCAAGGTAATGCTCGGCGAACTCGTCACGCTGTGCATGCGCGGCCGCGCGTCGCGCGATGGCGGGCTCCAGGATCAAACGCACATCGAGGGCCGACGTAGGGCTGAAATCGGCGTCGCCCGGTATCTCGCCAGAAGCGGGCGCCGCCGCCAACCGCTGCAACGCGTCCGCGCAGACGTAAGTGCCCGAATTGCGCCGCGTGACGACCAACCCCTCGTTCTGCAACGCGCCCAGTGCCTCCCGCACAGCAGGCCGTCCAACCCCAAAACGCGCCGCAAGCTCGCGCTCCGAAGGCAGCCGCGCTTCAGGCGAGAACTGCCCGCTTCGAATGTCGCCGCGCATGCGCTCCGCGACCTGCTCGTAAATCTGCTTCGGGCGAAACGCGCGTTCCAGTGCAAATGAGGTCGAGGCCATGGATGGGTACCGTGCGGCAAATGACAGCGTAATGTGGGTAGTCTTCAAACCAGTTTGATCGATAAATTTTTGAAACTGGTTGATCGCGAACCAAAGCTGGTCTACATTTCGATCCAGTATAAGACAAAGACGATGGAGCGAGACGATATGTTGGACAGGCAACGGCCCGAAGCTTTCTTGCGAGGAACGCGCGCATCATGAAGCTGAACCGAGTCATCAGCACGGTCGAAGTGCATACGGGTGGCGAGCCGTTTCGCATCGTCACGAGCGGGCTGCCGAAGTTTCCGGGCAAGACCATCGTCGAGCGGCGCACCTGGCTGAAGGAGCACGCCGATCATCTGCGCCGCGCGCTGATGCTCGAGCCGCGCGGCCACGCCGACATGTACGGCGGCTATCTGACCGATCCTGTCACGGAAGGCGCGGATTTCGGCATCATCTTCGTCCATAACGAGGGCTATAGCGATCACTGCGGCCACGGCGTGATCGCGCTGGCGACCACGGCCGTTGCGCTCGGCTGGGTCGAGCGCACGGAGCCGGAAACGCGTGTCGGCATCGATGCGCCGTGCGGGTTCATCGAAGCGTTCGTCAAATGGGACGGCGACCACGCAGGTAGCGTGCGCTTCGTCAACGTGCCGTCGTTCATCTGGCAGCGCGACGTGAGCGTCGAGACGCCGAGCTTCGGCACTGTGCGCGGCGACATCGCGTTCGGCGGCGCGTTCTACTTCTACACGTCAGGCGAGCCGTTCGGACTCGATGTGCGCGAAGACCAGGTGGACCGGTTGATCCAGTTCGGCGCCGAAGTGAAGCGCGCGGCGAACGAGGCGTTCAAGGTCGAGCATCCGCATATTCCCGAGATCAATCACATCTACGGCACGATCATCGACAACGCGCCGCGACACGTGGGCTCGACGCAGGCCAACTGCTGCGTGTTCGCCGATCGCGAAGTGGACCGTTCGCCGACAGGTTCGGGCACGGCCGGTCGCGTCGCGCAACTGTATTTGCGCGGGCAACTGGGCAAGGACGACACGCTCGTCAACGAGTCGATCATCGGCACGGTGTTTCGCGGGCGCGTGCTGTCGGAGACGAAGCTCGACCGCTTCGACGCTGTGATTCCCGAGATCGAAGGCGACGCGCATATTTGCGGTTTCGCGAACTGGCTCGTCGACGAGCGCGATCCGCTGACGTATGGTTTTCTGGTGCGCTGAACGCGCAAAGGGAGCAACCCCGATATGAGCAGCACGCCGATTTTCGACGCCGCCGGCACGGCGCGCCTGATTCCGTTTCGCGCGCTCGTCGACGCGCTGAAGACAGCCGCCGCCGATTATGCCGCCGGACGCGTCGCGAGCCCCGAGCGGCTCGTCGTGCCGCTGAACGACAACGGCATCATGTTGTCGATGCCCGCCGCGGCGGCCGATCTCGCGATCCACAAACTCGTCAACGTCTGTCCGCGCAATGGCGAGCGCGCGCTGCCGACCATCCACGGTCAGGTCATGGCCTTCGATCCGGACACGGGCAAGACGTTGTTCATTCTCGACGGCCCGACCGTTACGGGACGCCGCACGGCCGCGATGACGATGCTCGGCATCGAGACGCTGTCGCGCGTCGCACCGAAAGACATCCTGCTGATCGGCGCGGGCACGCAGGCCGCGAGCCATCTGCAGGCGATCGGCGAACTGTATCCAGAGGCGCGTGTGCGCGTGCGAGGCACATCAACGGCGCGCGCGCAGGCGTTCTGCGACGCGCAGCGCGGCACGGTGCGCGATCTGCAAGCCATGAGCGACGCGACGATTCCCGATTCCGTCGACACCATCATCGCGCTCACGACGAGCCGCCAGGCCGTCTACGACGAAGCGCCGCGCGCGGGGCGGCTGGTGATCGGCGTCGGTGCGTTCACGCCGCAGATGTGTGAGATCGGCACGCGCACGCTTGCAGGCAGCACGCTGTATGTCGACGATCTCGCGGGCGCGAAGCACGAAGCCGGGGACTTCATTCAGGCGGGCATCGACTGGTCGACGGTGACGGGGATCACGGATGCGCTCGCGAGCCAGCCGTCGTTCGATACGCCCGTGGTCTTCAAGACCGTCGGCTGCGCGGCGTGGGATCTGGCAGCGGGGCGTGTCGCGCGGGCAGCGCTGGGCGCGGGTTGAGCGCTCGCCCGTCGGCGCTGTCGTCGCAGGCCACGTGACAGGGCGAAGCGGAACGAACGTGCGTGCCGTGTCACGACAGCAAGCGTGCAAACAATCCTAAAACGTTGCAACATAGTCGTCTCGCGCAAACCTGCCCGATTTCAGCGCTGCCTGAAAGGTTGGTCCGGACGGGCTTGCGTTTTTCCCAGCAGTTAATTTTTGCGACCGCGCTATGACGACTTCCACCGCTCCTGCTTCGCCGGACCGCCCGCTCGACATGATCATTTTCGGCGGCGCCGGCGACCTGTCAGCCCGCAAGCTGCTGCCCGCGCTGTATATGGCGCACACGCACGGCAATCTGCCCGCCGAAACGCGCATTCTCGCGATCGGCCGCCGCGAATGGGTGCGTGACGACTATCTGAAATGGATGGACGAGCAGAGCCGTCCGTTCATCGAATCCGGTGCGTATGAATCGGGCGCATGGGATCGCTTCCTGTCGCTGTTCGAGTACGTGCGCGTCAATGTCGACCAGGCCGACGATTACGCACGTCTTGCCGAGGCATCGCGCCCGAATGCGCTGCGCGTGTTCTATCTGTCGACGTCGCCTGAACTGTTTACGACGATTTGCGACAACCTCTCGTCGCACGGTCTGCTCGACGAGCACTCGCGCGTCGTGCTCGAAAAGCCGCTCGGTCACGATCTGCAATCGGCGCAGGCGATCAACGATTCCGTCGGCAAGCATTTCTCCGAGCATCAGATCTACCGGATCGACCACTATCTGGGCAAGGAGACGGTGCAGAACCTGATGGTGCTGCGTTTCGGCAACGCGATCTTCGGGCCGCTGTGGCAGGCGCCGTATATCCGCAGCGTGCAGATCACGGTGGCGGAGTCGGTCGGCGTGGGTACGCGCGCGGGCTTCTACGACCATACGGGCGCGATGCGCGACATGGTGCAGAACCACTTGCTGCAATTGCTATGTATCGTCGCGATGGAGCCGCCCGTGTCGCTCGATGCCGATGCCGTGCGCGACGAGAAGCTGAAGGTGCTGCGTTCGCTGCGTCCGATGACAGCCGAGGACATCTCGCGCGATACGGTGCGCGGGCAGTACACGGCGGGCGCTGTCGGCGGCGAGCCGGTGAAGGGTTATCTGGAAGAAGCGAATGTGCCCGCCGATAGCCGCGCGGAAACGTTCGTCGCGTTGCGCGCGCATATCAACAACTGGCGCTGGGCGAACGTGCCGTTCTATCTGCGCACTGGCAAGCGGATGGCGAAGAAGTTGTCGGAGATCGTGATCGAGTTCGCGGATCTGCCGTTTTCGATCATGCCGAATAGTCCGTGCGGTCCGCGTAACTGCGGCAATCGACTCGTGATCCAGTTGCAGCCGAATGAATCGATCCAGTTGCAGATGCTTGCGAAGGAGCCGGGTAGCGGGATGCGGACGCTGCCAGTGAATCTGAATCTCGATCTGGAGCAGGCGTTCACGAGCCGTCGCGCGGAAGCGTATGAGCGTCTGCTGATCGACGTCGTGCGCGGCAGGCTCACTCACTTCATGCGCCGTGATGAACTGGAAGCGGCATGGACGTGGGTCGATCCGATCATCGAAGCGTGGAAACGCAATGGCGACAAGCCAAGGGGTTATACGGCCGGGACGTTCGGGCCGGGGGCTTCGACGGCGATGATGGCGCGGGACAATATGGTGTGGTCGGAAGAGTCGTAAGTCGAACGGACCATCCATGAAAGCAGGGCGAAGAGGGCACCTCTTCGCCCTTTTCGTTTTTGCCGCGCGTATTGAAGGCGAACTGTTAGCAATTTTTACTTATCAGTGCACGCTTAAGGAATTTTTTCCGAAAATGACTTTTTGTTGTCCGGTGACAGGGAGATAAAGGGCATCTACTAGCACGTAGTTTTACGAGCAGATCGGCAGTGATCACGCCTCGAACCCTCAGCGCATTTGCTTGCGCGAGAGCGGTTCCGACGAATCCTTCGCGGAGTCTGTCATGAAACGCGCGCTACTCATGTTTGCGCGCGTGAGCGGCATGTTGGCCAGTGCTGCCCACGCACAAAGCTCGCTGACGATCAGCGGGACGACCTACACGTATTGCGCGGCGGAAAACCAGTACTGCGCGTTCAGTGGGTCGGCGCGTGTCGTGTATGGCACCACATCGCCGACACTTCAATACAACATCAACGGGCCATTCACGAACGGTGTGCAGTGCTCGACGGGGGCCGTGTCTCCGACGGATCCCGCATTCGGGTATGGGAAGAGTTGCTGGTACGCGAGCAGTGCCGCGACGCCGACGCCGACTCCGACTCCGACTCCGACTCCTGCACCCGCGCCAGCGCCAGCGCCATCTCCATCGGGTTCGTGGACTCAATGTGCCGCAGAAAATGGCTACTGCGCGTTTGCCGGCACGAAGACCGTGCTGTACGGCGGAAGCACGACCGCACACAACGTTTCGAAGGTCTTTACAAACGGCACCGCTTGTACGAATGGAGCTTTCGGCACCGATCCGGATTACGGGTATGGGAAGTACTGCTGGATTCCTGCGGGGATGACGCCCGCGCCGACGCCGACGCCAACGCCAACGCCAACGCCAACGCCAACGCCAACGCCAACGCCAACGCCAACACCGACGCCAACACCGACGCCAACACCAACACCGACGCCAACACCAACACCGACGCCAACACCGACACCGACACCGACGCCAACACCGACACCGACACCGACACCGACACCGACACCGACACCGACACCGACACCGACACCGACACCGACACCGACACCGACACCGACACCGACACCGACACCGACAGGATCCATCTCCTGCGGCAACCCAACATCGACGGCGGGCGGAACAACCAATGGGCTGATCGCCGCCGATACGCCGAGCAGCAATGGCACGCGTCTGTTCAATCAAGGCAGCGCATTTCAGGTATCGTTCGTGACGGCAGCGACTTCGGCCGATACCGTCGTCTGGTCGATGCAGGATCAGTTGGGCAACATCAAGGGCAGCGGCTCGTTCGCGGTTTCGAGCGGCAAGCGGACGAGCGTCCTGTCGTGCACCTCATCCATCGCGGGCTACTTCGCGATCACGGCGACGCTTTCGCGCGGGGGCGGCACATTGCCTCAAGCCGGCACGCGCCCCACGGGCATTGCAACGTTCGGCATCTTGCCTAATCTGTCCAGTACGATTCCCGCCGTCAGCTATGCACACCAGGAGCAGCACCGCTTCGGCATGCAAGGCTTCAACGACAACGGACCGATGCTCGCCGCGCTCGGCATTTCGCAGACGATCGACGACCGCGAGTTGTCCGCGATGGAACCCAACGGCGCGAACACGTGGACGCCGGCGCTATCGGATCTCGACCCGTTCTATACGAGCGGAAAGATCATGCGTCTGATCCGGCTCGATGGCATTCCCGCATGGGCCAGCCCGACGGGCGGTTTCCAGGACGACACCAGTGCGCCGATCAACCTGACGTACTACCAGAACTACATGGCGCGTGTCGGCAGCGACAGCGATGCAATCAGAAAGGCGTATTTCCCCAGTCAGCAGAACAACTACTATCAGGTGACATGGGAACCGCAATGGGCGGATTCCACGGCCAATTTCGTCGCGATGTACTCGGCCGTCTACAAGGGATTGCATTCGACGGATCCCAACGCTGTCGTCATGGGCACGACGAATGTTTTCCCCGCCAACTGTCCGACGCAGTGCACGCAAGGCTTTCTCGCGACGTACGGACCGCTCGGTATCGGCAACTATCTGGACGGCGTCACGACGCACGGCTATTACAACGCGGGCACCTATGCCGCTCATCCGCCGGAGCAATACGATACCGATCCGAACCCGGCCAATGTGGCCAATGCTCTCGATCAGCAGATGCGTTCGTTGCGTGCGCAAATGCAGACGGTCAAGCCGAATATGCGGCTTTGGGTGACTGAACTTGGCATTAGCTACGATGCGGGCGCCGCGTATGGGCCCAGCTATCCGCCAGCGAATCAACTTTACGGACAGGCTGCGGTCGCGTTGCGCGCGCATCTGATCGTCCTGGGCGAGGGCGCACAGGTCACGTATTTCTTCTATGGCGCGGATTATCCCGTCGATGTCGGCGAGGGAACCTTCTTTGATATCGTCGATCCACAGGGTCAGTATGGCGCGAGTAACGTCAGCCCGAAACCGATGGCGCTTGCATTCGCTGCGCTGACTCGCGTGCTCGATGGCACGCAGACGTTGGGGCATCTGAACGGATTGCCATCGATGGTATATGGCTACGTGTTCCAGCAACTCAACAACGGGCCGATCGTCACTGCGCTATGGACACACAACAACGCGAACTGGCCGACGTCGTCGGGCACTTACAGTGCGACCTACAGCACGAGCTACGCGCTGACGGTCGATTCGCCCGGCACGAGCGGCCAGGTAACCGTGATCGATATGATGGGTAACCCCGTGTCCGTTGCTTATACAAATGGTGTGGTGAACCTCACGCTGACCGAGTCGCCGATTTATGTCGTGTCGACGAATGTGAATGCATTTTCAGGGAAGTACACGGCGCCGGTGGGGTATGCGGGGCAGTAGTGCAGGGCGCGCTACCGGGATAGCGGAGGATCTCAAAACACATCCACTCTCCCCGGAAACGTCTCCTCATAAGCCACGGCCGCATCCCCCTCAACCGGGGTCCCGCCACGCTGCTCTCTGAACATTACAGGCGGCATCCCAAACTCCTTCCTGAACTCCCGCCCGAGGTGCGATGCATCAGAAAACCCGCAACTCGAAGCAATATCCGCCACGGTCCTGTCCGAACTCGTCAACAACCACGCCGCCGTCCTCAACCGAACCTGTTTCGCAAACGCCTGCGGACTCTTCCCGGTCTCCGCCTTGAACAGCCGTTCCAGTTGCCGAGGCGACAAATCCAGCTTGCAAGCCAGTTCCTCCAGCGGCAGCGTGCGCCCGACATGCTGCTCCATCAGCAGAATTGCACGCTTGACCTTCGGATGCGTCGCCGGCTCCAGTCCCGGCGGGTGCGGCTGCGGCGCGTTCCCTTTCTGCATTTCGCCGACCAGCAGAATCCGCAGCGCCTTCTGTACGGTCGCCGTCTCGAAGTGACGCAGCAGGATCGCCGCCGCCACATCGATCGAAGCCCGTCCGCCCGAACACGTTATCCGTCGACGGTCGATCACGAACAACCGGTCCGCAACCAGCGCATCGGAACTGACGGACGGAAAGCGCTCGACGAAATCCCAGTAGTGGAACCAGCTCACGCAAATCCGGTGCTCGTCGAGCACGCCCGCGCGCATCAGGGCGAACACGCCCGTGCAGATGCCGACCAGCGTCGTGTTGCCGCGCGCTGCAGCGCGGATGAACTGCAAAGTCTCGTCGTTCGCCTGCGGCCCCGAATGCAACAGCCCGCCGACGACGACCACATAGTCGAACGGCTCCGCATCGGCGAAGGTTTCCCACGGCGTAATCTGGATCCCGCAACTCGCGCGCACGGGCGCGAGCGTGTCGCCGATCACGCTCCACGAGCAGCGCACAGGCTTGCTGTAGTCGCCTTCGTCGGCGGACAGCCTCAGCATGTCGACGAAGCCGGAGAATGCAGTGAGCGTGAAGTTCGGCAGCAGGATGATGCCGAAGCGGATGCGCTCTTTGGGCAGCGCATCGATGGAAGTCAACGGTAGCGAATCGATGATGGTCATGGCGCGATGGCGCAGTGGTCCGGCAAGTTCAATCGACTGACAACACAAAAAGCGTAACCAGAACGCGCACGCACGCGGGATAACCCTAGCGTCGCCGATTCGCGCCCGCGTCTCTTGTCCTTTTCCGACACCGACTTGCGTAGATGCGAAGCGCGTTCATCCCCACGCGGCTTGGGATCCGGCCGCTCGTGCCGCGCCCGGACTTGCGTTTTTCCGTCACCGAGTTGCTGAGAAACGCAGTCGGGGCGCTATCTGGCGTCGCCATCCCACGTCGATGCCGTTTTTGTTCTATCGGCGGATTTTACGCTTTGGTGTACTGGCGTCACTGCGGAGTGCACGCGTTTCCGCCCACCTACCTGAGCAAGGTTTCCATGAACGTCAGCGTTTTCGACCTGTTCAAGATCGGCATCGGCCCATCGAGTTCGCACACAGTCGGCCCGATGATCGCCGCCTGCCGCTTCGCTTCCCACATCGAGGACGCGAACCTGCTCGCGTTCGTGCGCCGCGTGAAAGTCGAGCTGTACGGTTCGCTCGGCGCGACGGGCAAGGGCCACGGCACCGACAAGGCCGTGCTGCTCGGCCTCGAAGGCCATCTGCCCGACACCATCGATCCCGATCTGATCGAGCCGCGCCTGGTCGATATCCGCAAGGGCAAGCGCCTGTCGCTGCTCGGCAAGCACGAGATCGGCTTTGAAGAGAAAGAGCACATCGCATTCTTTCGCCGCCTGATGAGCGGCACGGGCAGCGTCGTGCATCCGAACGGCATGCGCTTCCAGGCTTTCGACGAGAACGGTCAGTTGCTGGTCGAGAAAGAGTATTACTCGGTCGGCGGCGGCTTCGTCGTGAACCGCGAAGGCGACCGCGTGAACGGCGTGCGAGCGGGCGGCGAAGTGCCGTATCCGTTTCGCACCGGCGACGACCTGATGCGCGTGTGCCGTGAAAGCGGCCTGTCCGTCGCGCAGGTGACGTTCGCCAATGAATGCGCGTCGCGCGCGCCGGAAGACGTGCGCGAAGGCCTGCTGACCATCTGGCGCACGATGGCCGCCTGTGTCGAACGCGGCTGCAAGATGCACGGCGAACTGCCCGGCCCGATGCGCGTGAAGCGCCGCGCCGCCGATCTCACCGTGCAACTGCGCACGCGTTCGGAAGAGTCGCTGCGCGATCCGCTGTCGATGCTCGACTGGGTCAACCTCTACGCAATGGCCGTCAATGAAGAGAACGCCGCGGGCGGCCGCGTCGTCACCGCGCCGACCAACGGCGCGGCGGGCGTAATTCCCGCCGTGCTGCACTACTACGTGAAGTTCGTGCCGGGCTCGAACGAAAGCGGCATCGTCGATTTCCTTTTGACGGCCGCGGCGATCGGCATCATCTACAAGGAAACGGCGTCGATCTCGGGTGCGGAAGTGGGTTGCCAGGGCGAAGTGGGCGTCGCGTGCTCGATGGCTGCGGCGGCGCTTGCAGCCGTGATGGGCGGCACGCCGACGCAAGTCGAGAATGCCGCCGAAATCGGCATGGAGCACAACCTCGGCATGACCTGCGATCCCGTCGGCGGCCTCGTGCAGATTCCGTGCATCGAGCGCAACGCGATGGGCGCGATCAAGGCACTGAACGCATCGCGCATGGCGTTGAAGGGCGACGGCCAGCACTACGTGACGCTCGACAACGTCATCAAGACGATGCGCGAAACGGGCGCCGATATGAAAACGAAATACAAGGAGACGTCGCGCGGTGGTCTCGCCGTGAACGTCATCGAATGTTAATGGTAACGAGCAACAAGGGGTCTGCACGATGAGCCGCTATTCGATATTCAGTCTGTTCCGCAACGGGTTGTCGTATCACGAGAACTGGGAGCGACAGTGGAGAAGTCCGGCACCGAAGAAGGAATACGACGTGGTGATCGTCGGCGGCGGCGGGCATGGTCTTGCGACCGCGTACTACCTCGCGAAGGAGCACGGCGTGAAGAACGTCGCGATTCTGGAGAAGGGCTGGATTGGCGGCGGCAATACGGCGCGTAACACGACGATCGTGCGCTCGAACTATCTGTGGGACGAATCGGCGGCGCTGTACGAGAAGGCGATGAAGCTGTGGGAAGGCTTGTCGCAAGACCTCAACTACAACGTGATGTTCTCGCAGCGCGGCGTGATGAATCTCGCGCACACGCTGCAGGACGTACGCGACACCGAGCGCCGCGTGAATGCGAACCGCCTGAACGGCGTCGATGCCGAGTTCCTCACGCCCGAGCAGATCAAGGAAATCGAGCCGACCATCAACCTGAATAGCCGCTATCCCGTGCTCGGCGCGTCGATTCAACGTCGTGCAGGCGTCGCGCGTCACGATGCTGTGGCGTGGGGTTTTGCGCGCGGCGCGGACCAGGCGGGCGTCGACATCATCCAGAATTGCCAGGTGACGGGCATTCGCCGCGACGGCGGCCGTGTGACGGGCGTCGATACGGTGAAGGGTTTCATCAAGGCGAAGAAGGTCGCTGTCGTCGCAGCCGGCAACACGTCGACGCTCGCCGACATGGC
Source organism: Paraburkholderia largidicola (assembly GCF_013426895.1). Classification (NCBI taxonomy): domain Bacteria; kingdom Pseudomonadati; phylum Pseudomonadota; class Betaproteobacteria; order Burkholderiales; family Burkholderiaceae; genus Paraburkholderia; species Paraburkholderia largidicola. The sequence continues at coordinate 131,136 of NZ_AP023175.1, forward strand.
GGGCATCCGTCTGCCGCTCGAAAGCCATCCGTTGCAGGCGCTGGTGTCGGAGCCGATCAAGCCCGTCGTCAACTCGGTGATCATGTCGAACGCGGTGCACGCGTACATCAGCCAGTCCGACAAGGGCGATCTGGTGATCGGTGCGGGCGTCGATCAGTACACGGGCTTTGGGCAGCGCGGCAGCTTCCACATTATCGAAGGCACGCTGCAGGCGATCGTCGAAATGTTCCCGGTGTTCTCGCGCGTGCGGATGAACCGTCAGTGGGGCGGCATCGTCGACGTGTCGCCGGATGCATGCCCGATCATCAGCAAGACCGACGTGAAGGGCCTGTACTTCAACTGCGGCTGGGGCACGGGCGGCTTCAAGGCGACGCCCGGCTCGGGCTGGGTGTTCGCGCACACGATCGCCAACGATGAACCGCATCCGCTGAACGCGCCGTTCTCGCTGGACCGCTTCTATACCGGCCATCTGATTGACGAACACGGCGCTGCTGCCGTGGCCCACTAAACGCACTCACGCTGAGAGAGACAAACATGCTGACGATCGAATGCCCGTGGTGCGGGCCGCGCGCCGAATCCGAATTTAGCTGCGGCGGTGAAGCCGATATTGCACGTCCGCTCGACACCGACAAGCTCACCGACAAGGAATGGGGCGACTACCTGTTCATGCGCAAGAACCCGCGTGGCGTGCATCGCGAGCAATGGCTGCACACGCAGGGCTGCCGCCGCTGGTTCATGGCGACGCGCGACACCGTCTCGTATCAGATTCAAGGTTACGACACGTTCAAGATGGGTAACACGTCCGCCGACGCACAAGGGGGCAACAAGCAATGAGCCAGAAGAACCGCCTCGGCGCCGGTGGGCGCATCAACCGCGCGATTCCGCTGACCTTCACGTTCAACGGCCGCACGTATCAGGGCTTTCAGGGTGACACGCTCGCGTCGGCACTGCTCGCGAACGGCGTGCACTTCGTCGCGCGCAGCTTCAAGTATCACCGCCCGCGTGGCATCGTCACGGCCGACGTCGCGGAACCGAATGCCGTCGTGCAACTGGAGCGCGGCGCATACACAGTGCCGAATGCACGCGCGACGGAAATCGAGTTGTATCAGGGGCTGGTCGCGAACAGCGTGAATGCCGAGCCGAATCTCGAGCACGATCGCATGGCGATCAATCAGAAGTTCTCGCGCTTCATGCCCGCGGGCTTCTACTACAAGACGTTCATGTGGCCGGCAAAGTTCTGGCCGAAGTACGAAGAGAAGATTCGCGAAGCAGCGGGCCTCGGCAAGTCGCCCGAGGTGCGCGACGCCGACCGCTACGACAAGTGCTACGCACATTGCGATGTGCTGGTGGTCGGCGGCGGGCCGACGGGTCTTGCGGCGGCACACGCGGCGGCCGTGAGCGGTGCGCGTGTGATTCTCGTCGACGATCAGCGTGAACTCGGCGGCAGCCTGCTGTCGGGCAAGACGGAGATCGACGGACGCGCGGCGTTGAGCTGGGTCGAGAAGATCGAAGCGGAACTGTCGCGCATGCCGGATGTGACGATCCTGTCGCGCAGCACGGCGTTCGGCTATCAGGACCACAACCTCGTCACGGTGACGCAGCGTCTGACGGATCATCTGCCCGTGTCGATGCGCAAGGGTACGCGCGAACTGCTGTGGAAAATCCGCGCCAGGCGCGTGATTCTCGCGACGGGTGCGCACGAACGTCCCATCGTGTTCGGCAATAACGATCTGCCGGGCGTGATGATGGCGTCGGCCGTTTCGACGTATATCCATCGCTTTGGCGTGCTGCCGGGCCGCAATGCCGTCGTGTTCACGAACAACGACGCGGGCTATCAGTGTGCGCTCGACATGAAGGCGTGCGGCGCGACCGTCACGGTCGTCGATCCGCGTGCGCAGGGCAGCGGCGCATTGCAGGCGGCGGCACGTCGTCATGGCGTGAAGATCATGAACAACGCGGCTGTGATGACGGCGCACGGCAAGCTGCGCGTCACGTCGGTCGAAGTGGTCGCGTATGCGAACGGCAAGACGGGCGCGAAGCAGGCGGACCTGCCGTGCGATCTCGTCGCGATGTCGGGTGGCTATAGCCCTGTGCTGCATCTGTTCGCGCAGTCGGGCGGCAAGGCGCACTGGAACGACAGCAAGGTGTGCTTCGTGCCGGGCAAGGGCATGCAGCCGGAAACGAGCATCGGCGCAGCAGCGGGCGAATTCAGCCTGGCGCGCGGTCTGCGTCTCGCTGTCGATGCAGGCGTCGAAGCGGTGAAGTCGATCGGTTACGCGGTGACGCGTCCGCAAGTGCCGCAGGCCGCGGAAGTCGCCGAGTCGCCGTTGCAGCCGCTGTGGCTGGTCGGCAGCCGCGCGGATGCGGCGCGCGGCCCGAAGCAGTTCGTCGATTTCCAGAATGATGTGTCGGCGGCTGACATTCTGCTGGCGGCGCGCGAAGGCTTCGAATCCGTCGAGCACGTGAAGCGCTACACGGCGATGGGCTTCGGCACCGATCAGGGCAAGCTCGGCAACATCAACGGCATGGCGATTCTCGCCGATGCACTCGGCAAGACGATTCCCGAAACGGGCACGACGACGTTCCGCCCGAACTACACGCCTGTCAGCTTCGGCACGTTTGCGGGCCGCGAACTCGGCGACCTGCTCGATCCGATCCGCAAGACGGCTGTCCACGAATGGCACGTCGAGAACGGCGCGATGTTCGAGGACGTCGGCAACTGGAAGCGCCCCTGGTACTTCCCGAAGAGCGGTGAAGACCTCCATGCGGCTGTGAAGCGCGAATGCCTTGCGGTGCGCAACAGCGTCGGCATTCTCGATGCGTCGACACTCGGCAAGATCGACATTCAGGGGCCGGACGCCGCGAAGCTGCTGAACTGGATGTACACGAACCCGTGGAGCAAGCTCGAAGTCGGCAAGTGCCGCTATGGCCTGATGCTCGATGAAAACGGCATGGTGTTCGACGACGGCGTCACGGTGCGCCTCGCCGACCAGCACTTCATGATGACGACCACGACGGGCGGCGCGGCGCGCGTGCTGACGTGGATGGAACGCTGGCTGCAGACGGAATGGCCGGACATGAAGGTACGCCTCGCGTCCGTCACCGATCACTGGGCGACGTTTGCCGTCGTCGGTCCGAAGAGCCGCAAGGTCGTGCAGAAGATTTGCAGCGACATCGACTTCGCCAACGAGGCATTCCCATTCATGTCGTACCGCAACGGCACGGTGGCGGGCGTGAAGGCGCGCGTGATGCGGATCAGCTTCTCGGGCGAGCTTGCCTACGAAGTCAACGTGCCGGCGAACATGGGCCGCGCGGTGTGGGAAGCGTTGATGGCCGCGGGCGCCGAGTTCGATATCACGCCGTACGGCACGGAAACGATGCACGTGCTGCGCGCGGAGAAGGGCTACATCATCGTCGGTCAGGATACGGATGGCTCGGTGACGCCGCACGATCTCGGCATGGGCGGACTGGTCGCGAAGACGAAGGACTTCCTCGGACGCCGTTCGCTGGCGCGCTCGGACACTGCGAAGGAGGGGCGCAAGCAGTTCGTCGGCCTGCTCACCGACGATCCGCAACTGGTGCTCCCCGAGGGCAGCCAGATCGTCGCCGGTCCGTTCCAGGGCGATACAGCGCCGATGCTCGGACACGTGACGTCGAGCTACTACAGCCCGATTCTGAATCGTTCGATTGCGCTTGCCGTGGTCAAGGGCGGCCTGAACAAGATGGGGCAAAACGTGACGATTCCGCTCGCGAGCGGCAAGCAGATCGCCGCGAAGATCGCCAGCCCCGTTTTCTACGACACCGAAGGAGTGCGTCAACATGTGGAATGAAGCAAGGAACAATGCACCGGGCGCAACGTCGGCTGTCGCGAACCGGGTGGCGGGGCAACCGTGGCAGGAGTCGCCGCTCGCCGGTGTCGGCGAGCTGGTGAAAAAGCATGCGGCGGCGCCATCGAAGAAGTTTCATCTGCGCGAAAAGGCGTTCTGCGATCTCGTGAATCTGCGGGGCGACGTGGGTGATGCCGGGTTTCTCAGCGCGGTCGAAAGCGTGACGGGTTGCCGTCCGCCGGCGAAGCCCAATACCGTTGCACGCGGCAATGGCTACGACGTGCTGTGGCTCGGGCCCGACGAATGGCTCGTGCGCTCGCAGCAACCTCAGGCACCGGTGGCCGAGGACAAGCTGGTCGAAGCGCTGCAAGGGCAGTTTGCGTCGGCCGTGGATATCGGCAGCGGCTGGACGGTGCTCGAAGTGAGCGGCGAGAAGGTGCGCGACGTGATTGCGCGGGGTTGTCCGCTGGATCTGCATCCGCGCGTGCTCGCGCCGGGGCAGTGCGCGCAGACGCATTACTTCAAGGCGTCGATCGTACTCGTGCCTGTCGCGGATGATGTGTATGAGATCGTCGTGCGACGCAGTTTCGCCGATTACTTCGTTCGTATCATGCTCGATGCGGCTGAGCCGCTGATGTCGTGAAGCCGTTCGAGGCGCCGTTGGCGGCTTATGTGCGGGCTTCTTCGGATGCGCGTGGCGCTGCCAGGGGCAAGGGCTGGCGTGTGTTTATCGATGAGCTGGTTGTCGACACGCGAATTGGTATTCATGCGCATGAGCATCTTGCGGCGCAGCCCGTTGTGATCGATGTGAGTCTTGCTTATCGCTGCGAGCCTTCGGAGGAGGGTTTGCATGCGATGATCGACTATGAGCGGTACTGTAATCGCGTGAGTGAGTTTCTTTCTGTTAAGCCGCATACGCGGATGCTGGAGACGCTTGCTGTTGAGATTGCTTTGCTTTCGTTTGCCGAGTGGCCTGCGCTTGAGGCGATTACGCTGGCTTTGCATAAGCCCAAGATTCGTGAGGGCACTAAGCGGATCGGGGTTGAGCTGGACTGGACTCGCGGTGATTTCGAAGCGCATTCGGCTTCGGCTTTCGGCTGAGCCGTTGATATGTCGCGTGCGCAAACGTCTGATCTGGTCAAGCGTGCGTATACGGGCGGCGACGCCGATGCCGCTGTTGCTCTGCTCGAGCAGAGTATTGCGTTGGGGCATCGGCGGATTGCTTTGATTCGGTATCTGCAGGCGCAGTATCTCGAGGCGGTGCTCAATGCCAGGCATCATGAGTATGTGAGGGGTGTTGCTGCGCGGATGAGTCCGGATACGTTGGCTAGAGTGGTAGGCGAGGCGCGTCTGCGGGCGAAGCGGATGTAGGTGGGTTTGTTTTTTTTGTCTGCGACGCTGGGTGGTCCGCTTTGCTTTTGCGCTGGCATCCGCTTGATGTTATTGGTTCGCAAGCGTTGCCCCTGTGCGGGGCGGCACCTACTTTTCTTTGCCGCCGCAAAGAAAAGTAGGCAAAAGAAAGCGGCTCACACCGCCAGTTCTTGTATTTGCCTGAGGGCCCCCAAAGGTTCTTACACTTCACACGGCAACCACGTGACCGACGTTCGTTGCCAGCGCTCTTGCAGCACGCCTCACCCGCTTCACGCTCCCGCACTACAGCAAGCCGTGCCAGACAGTCCCCCGCCGCCCAGGTGGCAAACTGTGTGCAGGCCGTAGTACCTCACACGCCTCACTTCGGACCGATAGCGCACGCGTCCCACACCGTAAGAGCGCTATCCTGTACGCCGCGACAACCTACACACAGTTTGCCACCTGGGCGGCACATACCATTCGCTGCCGCTTGCCTTGGTGCGGGAGTCTGACGCGGGTGATGAGCACATTCAAAGCGTTGGCAACGGGCACCAGCCAAGGCACTGCCGTGTGAAGTGTGGGGACGTCGGGGGCCCGTGGATAAGAACACGTGCTGGCGGTGTGAGCCGCTTTCTTTTGCCTACTTTTCTTTGCGGCGGCAAAGAAAAGTAGGTGCCGCCCCGCACAGGGGCGACGCTTGAAGCACGCTAACAAAGCGCGGATGCCAGCGCAAAAAGCAAAAAGCAAAAAGCAAAAAGCAAAAAGCAAAAAGCAAAAAGCAAAAAGCAAAAAGCAAAAAGCAAAAAGCAAAAAGCAAAAAGCAAAAAGCAAAAAGCAAAAAGCAAAAAGCAAAAACTCAAGCCGCCTGCAAGCCACCTTGCATCAAAATCCTCACCCGCAACAAATCCGCCTCAACATGCCCTTGGTGCTGAAACAACTCAGCGAGCCAATCAACGAACGCCCGAACCCGCGGCGACACCCGCCGCCCCTTCACATAAGCAACCGAAACGGGCATCGGCACAGGCTTCCACTGCGGCAAAACCTCCCGCAACAATCCCTTGTCCAACAAAGCCTGCGCAGCAATCCTCGCTGGCTGAATCAAACCAAGCCCTTGCAGCCCGCAGGTCAAATAAGCATGCTCATCGCTGACCTTGATAAACCCATCCACCTTAACCGTCAGCGGACTCCCACCCACATCAAAATCAAAATCAACAGCACGCCCAGTAATCATCGACATGCAATTCACGGCGACATGACCGGAAAGATCATCAAGACTCTCAGGCATGCCGTAACGTTCGAGATAAGCCGGACTGGCACACGTCACGTGCTCCAACGTGCCAAGCCGTTTAGCAGCCAGCCCTGAATCCGGCAACTCGCCCAACTGAATACTGCAATCAACAGCCTCACCGACAAGATCCACATTGCGATGACTCACCCCAATCGCGAGATCAATCCCCGGATAACGCTCATGAAAATCATCGAGCGCGGGCAGCACGATAGACGTCGCCACGGCCCCCGGCATCTCCACCCGCAAACGCCCGCTCGGATTATCGAGCGTCTGCCGCAGCGTTGCTTCCATCTCATCGATATCGGCAAGTATCTGCGCGCAGCGCTCGTAATAAGCAGCGCCTTCCGGCGTGAGACTCAACCGCCGAGTCGTACGCACGAGCAGGGTCGTGCCCAGCAGCGCTTCCAGGTTCTGAACAATCGTTGTTGCCGTCGCGCGCGGAATCTCGAGAGACTCGGCGGCGCGTGTAAAGCTATTGGTATCGACGATACGCATGAACGTGCGCATCGCCTGGATACGATCGATCACGGAACTCTCCAAAAACGGGACATTCCAGAAAAAGACAACGAGCGGAAAACACCACGGCACACCCCGTCCCGATAGGGAGGCGCGCCGATACTGCACATGCAATGACGGATGCGAGGCGGGAAGCAGGGACAGGCCGCCGTCCTGCGCGGCCTGGATGGAAGGGGTAAAGCGTTGGGTCCTGCTGCCCGTTACTTGCGGAGCGAGTCGAGATCGATGACGAAGCGGTACTTCACATCGCTCTTCAACATGCGCTCATATGCTTCATTGATCTGCTGCATCTGGATCATCTCGATGTCCGAGGTGATGCCGTGCTTGCCGCAGAAGTCCAGCATTTCCTGCGTCTCGGCAATGCCGCCGATCAGCGATCCCGCCAGACGGCGGCGCTTCATGATCAGGTTGAACACCTGCGGCGACGGATGATCGTGCTCCGGCGCACCCACCAGCGTCAGCGTTCCATCGCGCTTCAGCAGGTTGATGAACGGATTCAGATCGTGCTGCGCCGCGACCGTGTTGACGATCAGATCGAAGCTGTTCACATGCGCTTCCATCTCCGCCGGGTTCTTCGAGATCACCACTTCGTCCGCGCCGAGGCGCTTCGCGTCTTCGATCTTCGATGCCGACGTCGTGAACAGCACGACATGCGCGCCCATCGCGTGTGCGATCTTCACGCCCATGTGGCCGAGGCCACCAAGACCCACGATGCCGACCTTCTTGCCCGGCCCCGCGCCCCACGTGCGCAGCGGCGAATACAACGTGATGCCCGCGCAGAGCAGCGGCGCGACGCCAGCCGGGTCGAGGTTCTCCGGCACGCGCAGCACGAATTCTTCATCGACCACGAGTTGCGTCGAATAACCACCGTACGTTACGGCGCCCGTCAGCTTGTCGTTGCCGTTGTACGTGCCGACAAAACCGTTCTCGCAATACTGTTCGAGGCCTTCCTGGCAACTCGGGCACGTGCGGCACGAATCGACCAGACAACCGACGCCGACCAGCTGGCCGACCTTGTACTTGGACACTTGCGACCCAACGTTCGTCACACGGCCGACGATCTCATGGCCCGGGACGACGGGATAAATCGTGTTCTTCCACTCGTTGCGTGCCTGGTGCAGGTCCGAATGACAGACCCCGCAAAACAGGACTTCCATCTGTACATCGTGTTCGCGCAGATCGCGACGCTGAAATTCGAACGGCGCGAGTTTCGATTGCGCGTCGGTTGCGGCATAGGCGTAGGTCGTGGACATGAGGGCTCCAGCTTGTAGATGCGTTGCGCGAGGCGCCGCGCAGCATGCTTGCGCGGCGGTTGAATCTGTCGTGCGCCGAGGCACGCGGAATGTCCGCCGTGAGGTTCGTCCGATGGGCATCAGCGCAGCATGCAAGTGGCTACGCGGGGTTGGCAGGCCTCGTGCGAGGCGCCGGACGGGTGTCGCGGACAGGTAGCGGGCTTTGCGACAGGGTTCCCATATTAGGGACCGGGCGCCCCCCAGGGAATACCTGAACGTCTTGAAGGCTTGCCTATTTCTCCTGGAGCCGTCCGCCCTAGGCCATTTAATGCTAGATTTCAAGCCATATTCTCTGGCGGTGCATGTTTTCGCCGAATGGATTTCATCATGTCCGACACAAAACTTTCAAATAGCGCACCCCACGCGGAGCGCTCGCCGCAGCAGCGCATGGTCGAATTGCTGCGCACGCTCGCGCCCGCTGAAGGCATGACGGACGCGCCGCTCGAAGGCGTCAAGTTCCTGCGCGCGAACCACCCCATGCCACGTCGCCCGGTGATGTACGAGCCGAGCATCGTGATCGTCTGTCAGGGCCGCAAGCGCGGCTATCTTGGCGACCACGCGTACATCTATGACGCGCAGCAGTATCTGGTGCTGTCCGTGCCGCTGCCGTTCGAATGTGAAACGGAAGCGAGCGTCGACGAGCCGTTCCTCGGCATTTCGGTTCGCGTCGATCTGACGATGGTGGCTGAGCTGCTGATGCTGCTCAACGAAACACACGGCGCCGTCGACAGCGAGCCGCGCGGCATCTACTCGACGCCGCTCGACCAGCCGCTCGGCGATGCCGTGCTGCGCCTGCTCGAAGCGCTGGTGTCGCCCGTCGATGCGCGCATTCTCGCGCCGTCGATCGTGCGCGAGATCTGCTATCGCGTGCTGACGGGCGTGCAGGGCAACGCGATACGCGCGGCGCTCACGCACCAGCATCACTTTGGCCGTATCGCGAAGGCATTGCGCCGCATCCATACGGAGTACGACGGCGATCTCGACGTCGAGACGCTCGCGCGCGAATCGGGCATGAGCCTCGCGGTCTTTCACGCGCAGTTCAAGAACGTCACGTCGACTTCGCCGATGCAGTATGTGAAGACGACGCGTCTGCATCACGCGCGTCTGCTGATGGTGCAGGACGGCCTGAACGCGGGCGCGGCGGCGGCGCGCGTCGGTTATGAAAGCGCGTCGCAGTTCAGCCGCGAATTCAAGCGTCTGTTCGGGCTGAGTCCCGTCGATGAAGTGAAGCGCATGCGCGGCACGCTGGACCCCGTCGTGCCGCCGCAACCGCAACGCGCCGTTCCGAAGTACGTGACGACGAACTGATGCTGCGCACGATGTGGTGCTGTCACGCGGCGTCGTGGCAGCACACGCAGAGCTTGTTACCGTCGAGATCGCGGAAGTACGCGCCGTAGTAGTTCGCGTGATACTCGGGGCGCAGCCCTGGCGGCCCTTCGCATGCAGCGCCATGCGCGAGCGCCGTCGTATGCACGCGATCAACCATGAGACGGTCCGCCGCCAGCAGCGCGACCATGTGGCCGTTGCCCGAAACGGCAGCTTCGCCGTCGAACGGCTTGCCAACGAGAAACAGCGGCCGCGCGACGCCCGGCTTCATCCATCCCGCCCAAGGCCTGTCGTCCTCGCGAAACTTCAGCGCGAGCCCCAGTTCGGCGAGCACCGCCGAATAGAAAGCAAACGCCCGCTCGAAATCGTTGACGCCGATGAATACGTGGGAAAGCATCGAATACGGCTCCTTTCACGCAGAAGTCCAGCAAGACAGGTAACGCCGATACCAGCATGATTGCTGATCTGGCTACGCGTTCGCGTGGTGATTACGATGGCTGCGCTGTGTATTCGAACAAACACGCGAACAACACACGCGAACAACACTCACGGAGCCCACCATCATGAAGCGTTTTCACATCGCGCTCGCCGTTGCGAATCTCGACGAATCGATTGCCGACTATAGCGGGCGTCTCGGGCAGCCGCCCGCGGCCGTCGTGCCAGGTCAGTACGCGATGTGGCGCACCGATCTGCTCAACTTCTCGATCAATGAAAAGCCCGAAAAAGCAGGGCAGTTGCGCCATGTCGGCTTCGAGGACGACGCGGTCGAAGGCTATTCGAGCAGCCGCGACGTCAACGGGCTCGAATGGGAGCTGTTCTCCGCGGCCGAACAGGACAGACGCATCGTCGGCGCGTACGGCGTGCCCGTGAAAAGCTGACGCCGCCGCAAAACGCAAAAGCCTACTTCTGCGCGCCGCTCGCTTCCTGCAACGTGTAGTGCGCGCGCTTTTCCTCATACATCAGCAGGTCGGCGCGCTGCACGCCTGCTTCGATCCGTTCGCCGCGCTGGACGGTCGCCATCCCCATCGAGAAGCTGATCGGCGAGCCCGGATAGAACTGGTTGTTCAGATCTACCAGCTGGCGGATCGTCTCGATCATCGTCGCGCCGCCGCGCTCGTCGGTGCCGGGCAGCAGGATCGCGAATTCGTCGCCGCCAATGCGCGCCGCGTTGAACGGCGTCTCCATCGCTTTCGCGAGCACTTCGCCGGCGCGGCGCAGCAGCGCGTCGCCCGCTGCGTGGCCGAGCTGATCGTTCACGCGCTTGAGGCCATTGAGGTCGGCCATGATGACCGTCACCGGGAACGGCCCCTTGCGTTCGAGCCGGTTCAGTTCATCGACATAGAACGAGCGGTTGCGCAGCTTGGTCAGCACGTCGTGCTTGCCGAGGAACTCCAGATACGCCTCGGCCTTTTTGCGCGCGGTGATGTCGGTGAGCGCGACGAGCACGAGGTCCCACGAACGTTCATGTCCCGGCAGCACCGAGAACTGCAGATGCACGTGCACCTCGTTCGCTTCGAGCGAGTAGTTGAGCACTTCGCGCTGCTGGAACAGCTTGCCGTCCCACAGGTCGATCAGCTGTTCGCGGAAATGCGGGCGCATGTCGTCGCGGAACACTTCCGGAAGGCGGCCGAGCAGGGTTTTCTTGTCGGGCGCGGCGAACATCTCCAGCGTGTGCTGGTTGACGTCGAGCACATGAATCTCCGCCATGCACCGTTCGACGAACTCCGGGTGCACGTCGGTGAAGGTACGGAAATCGGTGATGCCCGCCGCGCGCGCGTCGTCGAGCAGGTGCTTGACGGCGCTGAAATCTTCGACCCACAGCGACACGGGCGAATACTCGAACAGCCCGCGCACGTACTGCTCGGCCTCTGTCACGCGATGGCGCGCGCCTTCCAGTTCCGTGATGTCTTCCGTCGACACCAGCACGCGGTCCCAGCGTTCCTCATGGCCCGGCAGGACCTTGCCCTTGAGCAGCACGTCCAGACGCCGGCCGCCCAGCGTGTAGTTGACCGTTTTGCTCGTGAAGTGCGGCTGGCCGGACCAGAGCTGGCACAGCTCTTCCAGGTGAGTCTTCAGCATGTCGTCGCGAAAGATCGCCGACAGGTTGTCCGTCAGCGCACTGAAATCCGCGGCTTCGAACAGCGTCAGCGTCTGCTGGTTGACCTTGATGACGCGGATGCGGCTTGCGCACTCGGCCACACGCTTGATGTCCTCGCCGATGTGCGTGCGCAGGTCCGTCACGCCTTGCGCGCGCCAGTCTTCGAACAGCGCCTTGACGCCGCTGAAGTCTTCGAGCCAGAGCGCGACGGGCGCGAGATCGAACATTTCCGAGTCGTCGTCGGCTGTGGAGCGCGGGCGAGGGTGGTTGGGCATGACAGGTCCAGAATCGAATTTCTCGCTATTCTACGGTGCCAATTGGGCCCGGAGAAAATGTCGGGCGCCCGGCATCGGCGCGGTCGGATGCGGCCGCAACCGTTATAACGGCAAATTACCGCGATTCTGCAGGCGTCTCACGGAAGTAAAACCGGCGCGACGCGTACTCAATCCGCGAGTGCTGAAACAGTTGTTTGAAAACCGTCGCGGCAAAGCGCGACGAGACGTTCCGCGGTCTGCTTCAGGCGTGCTGGGTCCACGGACAACGCGTGATCGATGCCTTCGGCAATCCCGTTCACGCGCACGGCGACGGGCTGGTCCACGTCTTCCCACGTTTGCGCGAAAGCCGTCTGCTTGCAGGGCCGCGCGAAATCGCCGTCGTGCAGCAGACTGATATGCGGCAACGCATGTGCGATCGCGACGATCCGGCCATGCAGGCTGCTGCCGAGATAGCCGCGGCTGTACGCAAGCAGCGCGCAGATGTCCCAGATATTCAGCGAATCGAAGAGATGCACGGACGGTGCACGCATGCGCGCAGCCGTGCGCTCGAAGCACGCAAGGTCGTCGTGCCAGGGCGCCGCGCCTGCGCGGAAGAACACGATAGCGAGATCCTGCGCGTGCGCGGCCTGGTCCAGTTGCGCGGCGATCTGATCGAGCGTCGGGTCGTCGCCGAAGTCGGCGCTGAATTGCACGGCCAGATAGCCGCGCGGCGCGGCTTCGCGTATCCGCGCAACGGCCTGCTTCGATGCATGCGCGCGGATCGTATCGCCGAACAGTTCGGCGACCATCACCGCGCAATCGGGCGTAAGCCGCGCTTCGATGCCTGACTTCGCGAGCAGCGCTTGCGTATGGAGGTCGCGCACGCTGATATCGTCGGCGCGGAAGAGCTTGGCGAGTATCTCGTTGCGCATCCCGTCGTCGCAATCATCGAGCGTCACGCCGCCGACCGCATTGAACAGAACACGCGTGGCGCGCGGCCATGCGTCCTTCGACACGACATACGGTGCAAGCTCGCGCGTGCCGAGCCTGTGCTGCGCCCATTCTGATCGATCGTATTGTTGCGACGCGATGATCCGTTGCGCGTCGTGGTTCGATTGCAGCATCACGGCGGCGTCCCACGCATCGCAGGTGAGAATTTCTCCACCGACATGAAGCACATCGACCGCACGGTCGTGCAACTGTCGAAGTGCCTGGACACGATGCCCGCCTTGCGCGCGCAGATCACGCGCGACGAGTCCCGCGACGCGCACGTCGCGACCCATGAGCATACGCGCGGCGATGTGAGGAAACAGCATGTCGCCGAAGTTGTGCCGGTCGAACGCGCCGAACAGCACGACAGGTAATGATTGCGCACTCATCGATCTATTCCGCCATTATCTGGCGAACGCCGCGTGCCGCGCGATTGCCGAGTTGACTTTCGCATTTCCATGCCCTACGAATCGAATTAACCGGTCGTCGGTTATAACGGTGCAAAGCGTCATACAAGTCACTGAATTCTGTTCGGAGGGTACACGCAATTCCCAATTGGCCGCGCGATCACGCATCGCGGCATGGCACGCGAGCGGCACGCGCAATACGAGGAAAACGTGTTTTCCGGCGAAGCGTTTCGACACGCTTCGCCGTGAAGCGGGCGACGATCAGTCTGCAGCGCGCCGGCATGCCGGTGCGTCTCGTCATGCCTCGAAGCAGAGAACTGTCATGTTCGCCTACATCATCGTCGTCGCCGTGTCGGCCTTCATTCCCTATGTCGCAACGCCTGCCGCGGAAGCGGGCGTCAAGGCCATCGTCTCGCATCACAACGATATGGAAACCAGCGACGCGGCCGTCACGCCGACGCTCGTCGCGCAGGATGCACCCGTCGTGTCCGTGGCAAATGCGCAGCCTCGCGAAGCGCACTGAAGCAGCGTATAACCCGGCTTCATCATCGGCGCTTTGAATCCTGACGGCACGAAGCGGGCCGCGCGCCCGCCCGGTTGTCGCGCGAAGTGTCCCGCCGGCGCGTCCTGATGGACCGCGCCGCGTCGGCGCTCGTCCGCATCGATACCCTTCGTCTGAAGGATGTTTTATCGGCCTGTAACATGGGCGTCGAGAATGATCGATCCAGCCGCCGCGCGGCGGCTTCACGCGTTACCACCGAAAGGAGTGCAACCGAATGAGCACGATCACCACGAAGGACGGCACGCAGATTTACTACAAGGACTGGGGCTCGGGCCGTCCCGTCGTCTTTTCGCACGGCTGGCCGCTCGACGCGGACGCGTGGGATGCGCAGATGCTGTTCCTGCTGCAAAACGGCTTTCGCGTGATTGCGCATGATCGTCGCGGACACGGCCGCTCGGATCAGCCGTCGAACGGCAACGACATGGACACCTACGCCGACGACCTTGCCGCGCTGCTCGACGCGCTCGATATCCAGGGCGCGACGCTCGTCGGCCATTCGACGGGCGGCGGGGAAGTCGCCCACTACATCGGCCGGCACGGCACGAAGCGGGTCGCGAAGGCTGTGCTGATCGGCGCGGTGCCGCCGACCATGCTGAAGACGGAAGCGAATCCCGGCGGCCTGCCGATGGACGTGTTCGACGGCATCCGCAAGGGTGTTGCCGACAACCGCTCGCAGTTCTACAAGGACCTCGCGATGCCGTTCTTCGGCTTCAACCGGCCGAACGCGAAGGTGTCGCAAGGCACGATCGACGCGTTCTGGGCGCAAGGCATGGCGGGCGGTGCCTACGGCCAGTACCTGTGCATCCGCGAGTTCTCCGAAGTCGACTACACGGAAGACCTGAAGAAGATCGACGTGCCGACCTTGATCCTGCATGGCGACGACGATCAGATCGTGCCTATCGATGACGCCGGCAAGCTGTCCGCGAAGATCGTCAAGAACGCGACGTTCAAGATCTACGAAGGCGCGCCGCACGGCATGTGCGTGACGGAAGCCGACAAGGTCAACGCCGATCTGCTCGCGTTCATCAACAGCTGAAGTCCCGGCAATATCCCGAAAGCGGCGCGCCCTTGCGGGACGCGCCGCTTTGCTGTTTCATCCTCATGCTGCATCGCCCGATGCAGATCACGCTGGGATGAACACGCATGACAATCGAACTGGACAAGGACGTGCGCAGCGAAGCGATCGCCTCGCTGCAACGCTATTTCGTGGAGAACATGGACGAGCCGATCGGCAACATCCAGGCGGGCGCGCTGCTCGGCTTCTTCGTCGAGGAAATCGGCCCGGTGATCTACAACCTCGCCGTGCAGGACGCGCAGGAACGCATGCACGCGCGCGTGGCAGAACTCGATATCGAGTGTCACGAAGAGGCGTTCGGTTACTGGAAGAAGTACGGCAAGCGGCGCTGAGCCGCGTCGGTCTGCTTTATCTCGCATCCCGGCTGCGATTGTCGCGCAGCACGAAGTCGACGAAGGCGCGCAGCGGCGCGGGCATGTGCTCGCGGCTCGCGTAGTAGAGACGCGGCCCCGTGAACGATTGCCACCAGTCGCGCAGGATCGGCACGAGCGTGCCGTCGTCGAGCGCGGGGCGCAGCAGTTCGTCGAACGAATAGACGATGCCAAGCCCGTCGACAGCCGCGCGCCGCTCGAGATCGATCGTAGATGCGATGAGCGGCCCGTTCGGCACGATCCGCACCGCTTCGTCGCCGCGCGTGAACTCCCACACGGCCAGCACGCCGCTTTCGAAGCGATGGCCGATGCACGCGTGCCGCACCAGTTCATCGGGATGTTCGGGCTCGCCATGCTGCTTCAGATACGCGGGCGACGCGGCGGCGACGAAGCGCTGCATCGGCGGGCCGATGGGCACGGCGATCATGTCGCGCTCGATGCGTTCGTCGTAGCGGATGCCCGCGTCGAAACCGGCCGCGAGGATATCGATGAAGGTGTCGTTCGACGCGACGTCGACGGTGATGCCCGGATGTTCGGCCAGAAAGCGCGACAGCATCGCAGGCAGGACTTCGCGCGCGACGATCGATGGCACGTTCAGCCGCAACGTGCCAGTGGGGCTGTCGCGGAACACGTTGATCGCATCGAGCGCCGTCGAGATTTCGCCGAACGCGGGCGCGAGCCGCTCGAATAGTCGCTGGCCGGCCTCCGTCGGCGTGACGCTGCGCGTGGTGCGGTTCAGGAGTCGCACGCCCAGTTGATGCTCCAGGCGCCGTACGGCTTCGCTCAGCGACGAAGCGGACACGCCGCGCGTGGAGGCGGCATTGCGGAACCCGCGCGCCGCGGTAACGGCGACGAAGGCTTTCAGATCGCTCAGATCGGGTTCGACCATTGTTCGGAATTCCGCACGGGGCATTCGGATTGAGTGGGATTATCGCACGGTTGGTTTGCGCGGATACTGCCGTTCAAACGTCGCGCCGCGCTGGATGCGCGAAAGGCGACGGACCCACCGTTTCAACGAATCCACGGAGAGCACTCACATGAAGCAACTGCAACCTGGCAAGACAGGTCCGGCGAGTTCGGCGCTCGGCCTCGGCTGCATGGGCATGTCGGGCATGTATGGGCCGGCCGACCGCGCCGAGAGCATCGCGACGATCCACGCGGCGCTGGAGGCGGGCATCACGCTGTTCGATACGGGCGACTTCTACGGCATGGGCCACAACGAGATCCTGCTCGGCGAGGCGCTCAGGAGCGCGCCCGCGTCGCGGCGCGACAATGCGCTCGTCAGCGTGAAGTTCGGCGCGACGCGCGATCCCGCGAACGGCTGGTCGGGGTACGACGCGCGCCCCATCGCCGTGAAGAACTTTCTTGCGTATTCGCTGCAGCGCCTGGGCGTGGATCACATCGACATCTATCGCCCGGCCCGGCTCGATCCGAACGTGCCGATCGAAGACACGGTCGGTGCTATCGCGGAGATGGTGAAGGCGGGCTATGTGCGGCACGTCGGCCTCTCCGAAGTGGGCGCGGCGACGATTCGCAAGGCCGCATCCGTCACGCCGATCTGCGACCTGCAGATCGAGTACTCGCTGATTTCGCGCGGCATCGAAGACGAGATCCTGCCGACGCTGCGAGAACTCGGCATCGGTGTCACGGCTTACGGCGTGCTGTCGCGCGGGCTGATCAGCGGACACTGGCAGAAGGATTCGGCGGGCAAGGGCGATTTTCGCACGATGAGTCCGCGCTTCCTGGGCGAGAATGCCGACCATAATCTCGCGCTCGTCGACGCGCTGCGCAAGGTCGCGGACAGCAAGGGCGTGTCGGTGGCGCAGATTGCGATTGCCTGGGTTGCCGCGCAAGGCGACGACATCGTGCCGCTGATCGGCGCACGGCGGCGCGAGCGGCTCACGGAAGCGCTCGGTGCGCTCGACGTGGAGCTCGACGCGCAGGAGCTTGCCGCGATCGAGACAGCGGTGCCGAAGGGCGCGGCAGCGGGCGAACGCTATGCGGCCGCGCAGATGGCGCATCTCGACAGCGAGAAGGGCGGCGCGCACTGATGCGTCGAACGTCGACGAAGCCGGGCGTGATCGGCGATGCTATCGCTGCAAAGCAGATGCGGTAGCATCGAACGCAATCGCGACTCCAACCTCCGTCCATGACCACTTATGTTGCGTTGCTGCGGGCCGTCAATGTCGGCGGCACCGGCAAGCTTCCGATGACCGAGCTTCGCAAGATGTGCGAGGCAGCGGGCTTCACCAACGTGCGCACGTACATCGCGAGCGGCAACGTCGTGTTCGACAGCACGCTGGCGAAACGCGCGGCGCAGCAGGCGCTCGAACGCAGCCTCGAGGCGTATGCGGGTAAGCCGGTCGGTGTGCTGATTCGCACCGGCAAGGAAATGGCTGCCGTGCTGGCGGCGAATCCGTTTCGCGACGAAGCGCCAAACCGCACGGTCGCGATCTTCCTCGATGCAGCGCCGCCCGCCGATACGCTCGAGCACATCGCCGGACAGCATAACGAACAGGTCGCGCTCGGCAAGCACGAGATCTACGTGCACTACGGCGACGGCATGGCAAAGACGAAGCTGAAGATTCCCGCCGCGAAAACAGGCACCGCGCGCAACATCAACACGATCGCCAGACTGGCGGAGTGGGCCGCGCAGTCATGACGAAGGGCGCTGCGGCGAACAGGGCTTGTTGCTACACTTCGCGTTGCCCGATACTTCGTTGCAGTACCTCTCATCCTTCGCTTGCGTCGAGTCATGAAACCTTCCCTGCTCATCCTGATTCCACTGGGCGACGACAGTCGCGCGCGCATTTCAGTATCCTTCGATATTCATTACGCTCCCACACACGAAGCACGCGTTCAATCCATCGCGAAAGAAGGTGCGGCGATCCGCGCCGTATTGACCAACGGCACGACAGGTCTGACAGCCGATGAAATGGACCAGATGCCCGCGCTCGAATTCGTCAGCGCGCTCGGCGCAGGTTATGAAAACATCGCGACCACGCACGCAAAAGCACGCGGCATCGTGCTCGCGAACGGCGCGGGGACGAACGACGATTGTGTAGCCGATCATGCAATGGCCCTGTTGCTGGCTGTCGTGCGCGACGTGCCGCAACGCGACCGCGCGACTCGCGAAGGCATCTGGCGCGACACGTTGCCGATGCGGCCTTCCGTGTCGGGCAAGCGGCTTGGTGTGGTGGGGCTCGGCAATATCGGGCTGAAGGTTGCGCGGCGCGCGGCCGGCTTCGATATCGACGTCGCGTATCACAACCGCAAACCGCGCGATGGCACGGCATTGCGCTACATCGACAACCTGCTTGAACTCGCGCGCTGGAGCGACTATCTGGTCGTTGCCACGCCGGGCGGTCCGGCTACCCAACATCTGATCGATCGCACCGTGCTCGAAGCGCTGGGGCCGAAGGGCTTTCTGGTGAACGTGTCGCGCGGCAGCGTCGTCGATACGGCCGCGCTTGCGGATGCGCTCGCGAACGGTGTGATAGCAGGCGCGGGTCTCGATGTGTACGAAGGCGAGCCGCAGCCGCCGCAGGCGCTCGTGCATCTGACGAACGTCGTGCTCACGCCGCATGTGGCGGGTACGTCGCCGGAAGCGATCACGGCTTCCGTCGAAAACTTCATCACGAACGCGACGCGCCACTTCGCGGGCGAAGACGTGTTGACACCCATCTGATCGTTCACATCGCAAGGACCGTTCGCGCATGGCAAAGCATACGGCGCTCATCGAATGGAGCAGCGACGGCAGCAAGTTCACCGACAACCGCTATAGCCGCGCGCATCGACGGACGTTCGACGGCGGCGCAGTGGTGCCCGCATCGAGTTCGCCGCATGTCGTGCGCGTGCCGTTCTCCGATCCCGCAGGCGTCGATCCTGAAGAGGCGTATGTCGCGGCGCTGTCGAGTTGCCACATGCTGTGGTTTCTGTCGATTGCTGCCGGGCAAGGTTATGTCGTCACGACGTATCGCGACGAAGCCGAGGGCACGATGGCGAAGAACGACGAGGGCAAGGAAGTGGTCGCGCGTGTCGTGCTGAAACCGGCCGTTGCATTCGCCGGAGCGAAAGCACCAAGCGATGAAGCGCTCGCGCATCTGCATCATCTCGCGCACGACGCGTGTTTTCTCGCCAATTCGGTGAAGACGGTGATCGATGTTGAGGGGACTTGGCGCTTCGAACAGGTTTGATTTGCATTTAGACGTAAGCGCTAAAACCATATGTCTATGTAGCAAGCTTGACTTGTTTCCTTTATAACCGCGTCGCCAATGATCTGGATCAGCTTGCCTTAAGCATTGCGTTTTATGATCCACGGCCTTCTGATGTGACGCTGCCGGTAAGCATGTTGCTTTCTCGTCAGGTTTAATTCGCTATTGCCGGTTCTTTCGACTTGTACTCCAGGCGACGCGGTAGTTTTGTCGTTATTCATCAAGCGAATATGGAACAAGTGCGGCATTCAAACCGCTATAAATTACCGATGTGTTCAGATCGCCACAGTGGCTCGCGCCGAATGTAAAGGATCGTTACTCACGTAACGGCCGAAACAACAAACAAGTGGTGCATTTCCATTCTTCTCATGTGGCCAGCCGCGCGGCTCGCGCGATAACTGCGGGCGTTGCGCTCAATCAATGGCAACTGAAGCTGCATGTAGACGTTTGCAAACGGTAACAACCCGCGAAATTGACGAGACCATGATTCCATTACTTATTGAGTAACCGATCGCGGCCGTTTTACGGGGGGCGTGAAGCAGTCGGTACTTGTTCGATCAATTCGAGGCGGGTCAACCGATCACATCATGAACCTGAATCTGAAAAGGCTCTATCACGTATGCAACCCTGAGCGCGCATGTCTCGACGGCATTCTTCCGTCGCTGCAATGGCGCATTCGTTGCATCGATATCCGCGAGCGGCAGGGCGCCGCATTGCTCGCCAATGACCGCGCCGCCGGGCTGATCGAATTTCCGTCGTTGAGCATTCCCGCGGACCTGCACGAAGTCGACGAACTCACGCGATCCAGCACTGCGATCAGCTGGGTGGCCGTGGTCACCAATGCCCATCTCAACGACCCGGAAATCGGACGCATCGTGCGCACTCGTTGCACGAGCTTCATCCGGTTGCCCGCTGCTGCGGAGATGGTCGCTCAGGAACTCGATCGCGCGTATCAGATGTCGGCGGGCGACGGGGGCGAGCCCATCAACACGAGCGCGGGATCGGTCGCACTGATCGGCGCATGCGCGGCGATGAGCGACGTGCGTGCGGCAATACGCAACGCGTCCGAACATGAACGGCCTGTGACATTCATCGGTGAATCGGGCAGTGGCAAGACGCTGGCGGCGTCATCGATCCATCTGGGTTCGTCGCGCCGCGAAGAGCCGTTCGTGTCGATCGACTGCGCGGCCTTCGCACCGGAACGCGTGGAAACGGAACTATTCGGGGAACGGGGTGGCGAGGAGAGGAAAGTCGAAGGGGGCAATCAGCGCTCCCGCCTTGAGATGGCGGAGGGCGGCTCACTGTATATCGACGGTATCTGCGAACTGCCGCTGACGGCGCAGCAGCGTCTCGCTGATATGCTCGATACAGGAGCGCGCGATGTGCGCATCATCTGCTCGACACATATCGACTTGCAGCGCGCTGCAGACGAACATCGTCTGCACGCGCGTCTTTTCTCGTGGCTTTCGCCCGACACGATCACGATTCCGCCGCTGCGCGAACGCGGCCCGGATATCCGCTTGCTCGCGACGCATCTGCTGAAGAGCTTTCGTTCCGATTCCCGTCATGAGGTGCAAGGTTTTTCCGTGTGCGCGTGGGAAGCGTTCGACGCGCACACCTGGCCCGGCAATCTGCAGGAAATGGTCAATCGCATCCGTCATGCAATCGTCGCCAGCCAGGGCCCGCTGATCACCGCCGTCGATCTGGGTTTTGATCAGGTCGCGGGCGTGCCTTTGATCAGCGCATCCGACGATACCGATGACATTCCCGAGTGGCAGGCGGTCGAACTGGCCATCGCGCGAAATCAGGGCCGACTCGATGCGGCCGCGACAGAGCTGCACATTTCGAAAGTGTTGCTCGCGCGCATGCTGGCCTCGGACTACCGGCGTTCGATGGCCACGCCGGGAGAACTGCGGATGGATTCCGCCTAGTCGCCGAAAAGGCGGTCGCCTGCGACGGGGCGAAATCCGCAATGCGCTTCACGAACAGTTACACAAACCTTTTTTGTGTAGCACCTTGTCACATATCTGCGCGCTATGCTTGCCGTCAACGTCGCGGCGGATTTCACCCGTACCTACCCTGATTATTTTCGCTTCGTTTTTTTGATTTTTTTTGATTTTTTTTCGCGGATTTTTTTATTCCGTCCTATGTTGTTTTTGTATTTCCGGAACCTTCTCTGACCCATGAAAGAGCCCTATCGCGCCGTTCACCGCTATCCGCGTAACGACTCGGGACGTGACTTCGTCGTGGGCGACCTGCACGGCTGCTTCACGCAGTTGCGTACGGAGCTGGAGGCGCGCCACTTCGATCCGCAGCGCGACCGGCTGTTCGCCGTCGGCGATCTCGTCGATCGCGGGCCGCAATCGGATAGCGTGCTGGAGGCCGTCGAGCAGTTCGGGATCAAATCCGTGAAGGGCAATCACGAAGAGGTGATCTTGCGCTGGCATGCCGGCGAGGAGCAGGCGCTTTCGCTGCTTGGCAACGGCGCGGACTGGCTGCTCGACCGGGCCGATGACCGCGAGTGGGTCAAGGCGATCGCCACCTACATGGCGTCGCTGCCCTATCTGATCGAGATCGAAACCGAGCACGGGCTGGTCGGCATCGTGCACGCGGATTCTCCCGTTTCGGACTGGAACAGGCTGGTTGCCGATATCGAAAGAGAACGGTCGGACGGCAAGACGCGCCGCAAGGCAATCTGGTCGCGCACGCGCTGGAAGGCGCAACCGTCGCACCCCGCGCCGTCGCGCAACACATTGCGCAGCCTGCTCGACAAGGCAAGGCACAGCGTGCGCGGCGAGGCGCACGTGGTGGGACGGATCGACAACGTGACGGCCGTGATCGTCGGCCATACGCCCGTGACGGCCGTCACCACGAAGGACAACGTGATCAACATCGATACGGGCGCCGTCTATGGCGGCAAGCTCACGATCATGGATCTCGCTGATCTGCCGCAGTGGATCGACGTGTCGCCGCACAGCACGGTTGCCGTGGACGAGCCGGGTTGGCGCGAGCCGGTGATGGCTCGCAGTGCCGTGAGCGCACCAGCGCCTGCGGTGAATGTCGATGCCGCAAGCGCCGACACGGCGGTCGAGCACGATGTCGCGCTCGCAGAACGTCCTGCGCCGCCCGACGTTCCCGCCGCAACGGCAGAGCGTCGCGACGTCCCGCAAAACGAAACGCCACGTCTCGCGCCGGAGTCCCGACCCGTGCCTGAACCGTTGACGTCGTTCGTGTCGAACGGCATGCACATCACCGTGCGCATGAGCATGCATAGCATCGTGAGCGAGCAGCAACAGGGCGCGACTACCGGCGCCACGCGCCGGCGATAACAGCATTCAATTCGGCGACGCGTGGCGCGCCTTATCCATTCCTAGCCGTCTGAGCAGATCGCGTCCACGCGCACTGATCTGCAGTGCGGCCGTGCCGCCGCGAAGCTCGTGCACTTCGACGAGTTCGTAGTGGCGCAATGCAAGCACATCTGGGTCGAGCGATTCGATACGGCGTTCATGGCTATTCAACAGCATGAGCGTCGCCAGTTCGTGAGGGCTCAACATCAGGACACCTCCGTGGACAAGTGAGCGAGCAGTCCGGACATGCTAGTCGGATGACACGACAGTTTGACTACGGGCGTGTTTCATCACGTTACGCGGTTACAGGGATGACAGTGGCGAAAGGCGGCGGCCAGTCCCGCGCATGCGACGTATGTGCTGATTGAGCGGCGATAACTCGACGATGTGCGTGTAACAGGCTTACGCGCGGGTAAGCCCGTTACAGCATCTGGAAAGCACGCGCCTGGGCGAGGTTAGCGTGCGTCGTCGGCTGTGACGCGCCAGCCAGGCGCTTCGTCATCGACGTGCGACACCAGCGTTTCGAGCGACAGACCTTTCGTTTCGATACCCATCACCCACACGGCCAACGCGGCCACGCCGAACGACAGCGCGCCGAGCGTGAACACACCGCCTTGTCCGAAGATGGGCAGCACCACACCGACCGCATACGGGCCGATCAGCGAGCCGACACGGCCTATCGCCGAGGCGAAGCCGGACCCCGTCGCCCGCGCGCCCGTGCCGTAGAGTTCCGGCGTGTACGTGTAGAGCACGGCCCACATGCCGAACAGGAAGAACTGCATCGCAAGGCCTGTGCAGATCAGCAATGTCACGCTGTCCGCGTGCAACGCGGTCTGGCCATACGCGTACGCCATCACGCCGCCGCCGACCAGCGATGCGATACACGTCGGCTTCCGCCCCCATCGTTCGACGAGCCACGCGGCGCACAGAAAGCCCGGCACGCCGCCCAGCGAAATGAGTACGGTGTAGAGCACCGACTTCGTGACGGCGAAGCCCGCCTGCTGCATCAACGCGCCGAGCCACGACGTCAGGCCGTAGAAGCCGAGCAGCGCGAAGAACCACAGCACCCATACCATGATCGTGCGCTGACGGTACGCCGCGCTCCAGATCTCGCGGAACGCACCGTGCTTCGAAGGCGCGGCCTGATCGGCGAGCATCGACGGCGCAGGCAGCGAACGCAGTCCTTTGGACTTCATCACCTTCGCTTCGATCTGGTCGAGCACGGCATCCGCGTGGGCAAGACGTCCGCGATGTTCGAGCCAGCGCGGCGATTCGGGCACGATGCGGCGCACGATCAGCACGAACACGGCGGGAATAGCGAGCAATGCGAACACGGTCCGCCAGCCGAAATGCGGCAGCACGAAGTACGACACGCAGCCCGCCGTGATGAAGCCGAGCGGCCAGAAGCCGTCCATCAGCGCGACAAGCCGTCCACGCGAAGCCGTCGGTACGAATTCGGACAATAGCGTTTGCGCGATCGGAAACTCCATGCCCATACCGATGCCGAGCAGCACGCGATAGACGATCAATGCATCGACGCTTTGCGCCGTCGAGCACAGATACGACGCGACGCCCCATAGCACCATGCTCCATTGAAAGACTGGGCGTCGCCCGAAGCGATCCGCGAACAGTCCCGCGACGGCCGCGCCGAGCACCATGCCGAAGAAGCTCGCGCTCGCGACGAGTCCCGCTGTTGCGCTCGACAAACCGAACTCGGTCTTGATCGAGCCAAGCACGAAAGTCATCGTGCCGAGATCGACGGAATCGAAGAAGAACGCGATCGCGATGATGATGAAGATGGTGCGGTGATAGCCGGAAAACGGCAGGCGTTCGAGACGCGCGGCGGCGCTGGGTCGTGCGGTGGTCGGCATGTCATCCTCGGGTGGAGGTTGGAAGAAGCCGGTGGTCCAGCGAAGCACGCTTGCTTCGAGGGCCGGCTCGTTCCAGTAGATGCCGCCATTAATCCGTCATATAGAACAGATTCGGCATTGGGATGGAATGTGTACGCCATTTGTAGTGACGCACATGTTCTCTCATTGCGTCTGCGCGGCCACGCTCCGTGCCGGTGCGCGCGCTACGTTCTTTGCGCCGCGTGCCGGTGCGCCGTTCGCCACATAGTAGGGCGCGCTGGAACGCGCGAGCGGCTCACGCCCGCGAATGCGATCCGCGATTTTCTCCGCGAGCATGATGGTCGGCGCATTCAGGTTGCCCGTCGTGATGCGCGGCATGATCGACGCATCGACGACGCGCAAACCTTCGAGACCGTGCACGCGTCCTTCGCCATCCACCACCGCCATGTCGTCGTAACCCATCGCACAGGAGCACGACGGATGGTATGCCGTCTCGGCACGCGCGCGGACGAACGCATCGATCTGTGCATCGGTCTGCAACTCGGCGCCCGGGCTCAGCTCGCGTCCACGGAAGCGATCGAGAGCAGGCTGCGCAATGATCTCGCGCGTGATACGGATCGCGTCGCGGAACTCGCGCCAGTCGAGCGCTTCGGCCATGTAGTTGAAGAGAATCGACGGATGCGCGTGCGGGTCGCGTGAACGCAGCTTGACGCGTCCACGGCTCGGCGAGCGCATCGAGCCGACGTGCGCCTGAAAGCCGTGCATCTTGATCGCGTTGGTGCCGTTGTAGTTGATCGCCACGGGCAGGAAGTGATACTGGATGTTCGGCCACGGATCGTCGTCGCGCGTGCGGATGAAGCCGCCTGCTTCGAAATGATTGCTCGCGCCGATGCCCGTGCCTTTCAGCATCCATTCGATGCCGATGGCGGGCTGATTGCGCAGCAGCAGTGCAGGGTAGAGCGATACGGGTTCCTTGCACTCGTACTGCATGTACATCTCGAGATGATCCTGCAGATTCTGGCCGACACCGGGCAGATCGAGCACGACGGGAATATCGAACTCGCGCAGCCATGCGCCGGGTCCGACGCCCGAGCGTTGCAGGATTTGCGGCGACGCAATCGCGCCGCTGCACAGCAGCACTTCACGGCGCGCATGCACGGTGATGCGCGCGTCGCCATCCAGATACACGACGCCTTGCGCGCGCTTGCCGCTAAAGAGAATGCGGTCGGTGGTCGCGTGCGTGACGATCGTGAGGTTGGGCCGCTGCTTCGCCTGATCCAGATAGCCGCGCGCGGTGCTCGCGCGGCGGCCGTTTGCCGTCACCGTGCGGTCCATCGGACCGAAGCCTTCCTGCTGATAGCCGTTGAGGTCGTCGGTGCGCGGGTAGCCCGCCTGCACGCCCGCTTCGATCATCGCTTCGAAGAGGGGATTCACGCCGGGTTTGCTCGTCGTCACGTGCACGGGGCCGTCGCCGCCGTGATAGTCGTTGGCGCCGATATCGCGCGTCTCGGCCTTGCGGAAGTACGGCAGGCAATCGCGATAAGCCCAGTTTTCAAGGCCTTTTCGTTCGGCCCAGCCGTCATAGTCGAGCGCGTTGCCGCGGATATAGCACATGCCGTTGATCAGCGACGAGCCGCCGAGGCCTTTGCCACGCCCGCATTCCATGCGCCGATTGTTCATGAACGGCTCGGGGTCCGTTTCATAGGCCCAGTTGTAGCGGCGTCCCTGCAACGGATACGCGAGCGCGGCAGGCATCTGCGTGCGAAAGTCGAAGCGGTAGTCGGGGCCGCCCGCTTCGAGCAGCAGCACGGTCACGTCGCGGTCTTCCGTCAGACGCGTCGCGAGCACGTTGCCCGCCGAACCCGCGCCGATGATGATGTAGTCGTACTCTTTCGCTGCCATGCTGCGCTCCCTCAAAACACGGGCTGATATTGGCCCAGTTCGACCTGGATGGACTTGATGCGCGTGTAATGCTCGAGTGTCGTGATGCCGTTCTCCCGGCCCACGCCCGATTGCTTGTAGCCACCCACGGGCATTTCGGCGGGCGACTCGCCCCATGTGTTGATCCAGCAGATCCCCGCTTCGAGCTGGTGAATCACGCGGTGCGCGCGCGACAGGTTCTCCGTCACGACGCCTGCCGCGAGACCGTAGATCGTGTCGTTCGCGCGCGCAATTACTTCGCCTTCATCGGCGAAGGACAGAATGCTCATCACAGGGCCGAAGATTTCTTCGCGCACGATCTTCATGTCGTCGCGGCAATTTGAGAACACGGTCGGCTGCACGTATTGGCCGTGCGCGTAATCGCCGTCGGTGATACGTGCGCCGCCCGTCACGAGCCGTGCGCCTTCGTGCTTTCCGCTTTCGATGTAGCCGAGCACCTTGTCCAGTTGCGCTGCGCTTGCGAGCGGTCCAAAGTTGGTCGACGGGTCCGACGGCTTGCCGATGCGAATGCGTTTCACGCGCTCGATCACGCGTGCTTCGAAGGCCGGTTGCACCGATTGATGCACGAACACGCGTGTGCCGTTCGTGCATACCTGGCCCGCGCTGAAGAAGTTCGCGGTGACGGCGATATCGGCGGCGCGGTCGAGATCCGCGTCGTCGAATACGATCAGCGGCGACTTGCCGCCGAGTTCCATCGTCACTTCCTTCAGCGACGAGCCGCCCGCCATCGACATGACTTTCTTGCCCGTCTCGACGCCGCCCGTGAACGAAATCTTCGCGATGCCCGGATGCGCGCTCAGCATCGCGCCGACGCGTCCGTCGCCCTGCACGACGTTGAACACGCCGGGCGGCACGCCCGCTTCGAGATAGATTTCTGCGAGCTTCGACGCGGACAGCGGCGTCACTTCGCTCGGCTTGAAGATCATCGCGTTGCCGGCAGCGAGCGCGGGCGCGGATTTCCAGCACGCGATCTGGATCGGATAGTTCCATGCGCCGATGCCGGCCGTCACGCCCAATGGCTCGCGCCGCGTATAGACGAACGACTCGGCGCGCAGCGGAATCTGCTGGCCTTCAATGGCCGTCGCGAGGCCCGCGTAGTACTCGATCACGTCGGCGCCTGTGACGATATCGACGGCGCGCGTTTCCGCAATCGGCTTGCCCGTGTCGCGCATTTCGAGTTCGGCGAGTGCATCGTTGCGCTCGCGCAGCAACTCGACGGCGCGGCGCAGGATGCGTGAACGCTGCATGGCCGTCATCGCGGCCCACGCGCGCTGGCCTTCGCGGGCCGATTGCACCGCGCGGTCGATATCGGCCTCGCTGGCTTGCTGGACGGTCGCGAGCAGTTCGCCGGTGGCGGGGTCGAAGCTGTCGAAGGTGACGCCGCTGGTGGCGTCGACATATTCGCCGCCGATGTAGAGACGTTGCAGGCCGTAGACGGACATCGGTTTTCTCCTTGAAATGCGGGTGTTCGTGGCGCGCTGCGTTATGAGCCGCTTTGCGCGAGCAGCAGGTCGATGTAGTCGTTCGCGAGGCGCAGCGCGGCTTTGGTATCGAAAGGATCGCCGGACAATGCGCCGCGCAGCCACAAGCCGTCGATCATCGCCGCAAGGCCGCTGGCGGCACGCCGCGCCGCCGCGCGCGGCAGTTCCCTGGCGAATTCCGCGCACAGGTTCGAATAGAGACGCCGCGTGTTCACGCGCTGCAGGCGGCGCAGGGCAGGCTCGTGCATGCTTTCGGACCAGAACGCGAGCCATGTCTTCATCACCGGGCCGCTGACCTGCGAGACATCGAAATTCGCGGCGACGATGGCGCGCAAACGCGCGCGCGCCTGCGGCTTCGCAGCGATGCGGCGGCGCGTCGTGGCCGCCCACAGGTCGCGCAGGATATGGCGCATGGTCGCTTCGAGCAGGCCGTCCTTGTCGCCGAAATAGTGGCTGACGATGCCCGTCGAAATGTTCGCGCGCTGCGCGACGGACGCGAGCGTCGTGCCCGACAGACCGGACTGGTCGATGGTGAGCAGCGTGGCGTCGATCAGTTGCGCGCGACGCACTTCGCGCATTCCGACTTTGGGCATAGGTAACTCGCGATGCTCCAGAAAGTCGTCACTCTAGTCGTTTTTTATTGAACGTTCAATCAACAAAAACCGCGCGAAGCCGCTTTGTCGGTTTGGGGAAAACACGTGTCGGGTTTTGAACACTGGCCGATGGGGCAAAGGGACTAACCTCGACTCAGCGCCTTTTTGCGCATTCAGACAAACATGGAGACGAGACGATGAGCAGCAATCGCGGTGTCGTGTATCTGGGCCAGGGCAAGGTCGAAGTGCAGTCGATCGATTACCCGAAGATGGTCGATCCGCGCGGACGCGCGATCGGTCATGGCGTGATCCTGAAAGTGGTGTCGACCAATATCTGCGGCTCCGACCAGCATATGGTGCGCGGCCGGACGACAGCTGAAATCGGCCTTGTTTTAGGGCACGAAATCACGGGCGAAGTGATCGAAGTGGGCCGCGACGTCGAGACGCTGAAGATCGGCGATCTGGTTTCCGTGCCGTTCAACGTCGCATGCGGCCGCTGTCAGACCTGCAAGGAACAGCATACGGGCGTGTGCCTGAACGTGAACCCGTCGCGCGCGGGCGGCGCTTATGGCTACGTGGACATGGGCGGCTGGATCGGCGGTCAGGCGGAATACGTGCTGGTGCCGTATGCGGACTTCAATCTGCTGAAGTTTCCCGACCGCGACCGCGCGATGGAAAAGATTCGCGACCTGACCTGTCTGTCCGACATTCTGCCGACTGGCTACCACGGCGCCGTGATGGCGGGCGTGAAGCCGGGATCGACGGTGTATATCGCGGGCGCGGGCCCTGTCGGCATGGCGGCCGCTGCGTCGGCGCGCTTGCTGGGTGCGGCCTGCACGATCGTCGGCGACATGAACGAAGAGCGGCTCGCGCATGCGCGAGCCGTGGGTTTCGAAACGGTCAATCTGTCGAAGGACGCGACGCTTGGCGAGCAGATCGCGCAGATTCTCGGCAAGCCGGAAGTGGATTGCGCGGTGGACTGCGTGGGCTTCGAGGCGCACGGCCACGGCAGCCACGGTTCGCGTGAAGAAGCGCCTGCCACGGTGCTCAATTCGCTGATGGACATCACGAAGGTCGCAGGCGCAATCGGCATTCCCGGTCTGTATGTCACCGACGATCCCGGTGCTACCGATGCAGCAGCGAGGAAAGGCAGCCTGTCGATTCGTTTCGGCCTCGGCTGGGCGAAGTCGCATTCGTTCCACACGGGGCAGACGCCCGTCATGAAGTACAACCGCAACCTGATGCAGGCGATTCTGTGGGACCGTCTGCCTATCGCGGATATCGTCAATGTGTCCGTTATTTCGCTGGACAACGCGCCCGATGGCTATCGACAGTTCGATGGCGGCGCACCGCGCAAGTTCGTGCTCGATCCGCATGGATTGCTGAAGGCTGCCTGATGCGAACTGGAGGGTTCGCATTTCGCAGGTAGAGCTGGTCGAAGTCTCCTCTGTCCCCTGTCGTGGACGATGCTGCGTGTCCTTTCGCGAGGAACGCAGCATTTTTTTATCCCTCGACGTGATGCAAGTGCGAGGGCCGGCCGTTAAAAGTCGTGCCGAATCGAGAAAGTCGCGCCTCTTTCATGCGCGTGATTGAGGTTCACAAGCGGATCGGCGCGGAAGCTCCAGTCGTCGCTGGCGGCCGTAGGTGGAGGGGCCTGCGAGTCGGAAGGAAGCCCGAAGCCATAGGGCAGGCCCGGCTGCTGGCCGGCCTGAACGCTGTCCAGCGGCGCGAGATAAGGGTTGCCCGGCGCGTGTCCGACGCGGAACCGCTGTTTGCCTGGCGCAATGCCGCCGTTGTCAGGCAGGCCATAAGCCGCATTCACCCATTGCATCGAACTCTTCATGACGTAGCGATGCACATGACGTTGTGGCGCATACGGCGACGCCGCAATGACGGGATATGAGTAAAACAGGATAAATGGGGAATGCCTTTCGGACGTCAAGTGGACGCGATCATTCGCGAATGAAGTGCCGCTCACCAGAATCAATAACGCACCGGCAATCCAGCGTGCTGGATTGCGGCGCGTCACGAACATGATCCAACCCAAGACGGAACTAATCACACTACCGGCCACCCTGGTTCATTAGAACCCTTATCGGTTAAGGCATCGATAATCCGTTTTAGTTCTTTTATATTGCAGGTAAAAATACGGGTAATTACCCGCACGCACCGATTTCCCCACACGCCGTGCAAAAATCGCAACCGTCCTTGCGAATCACAGCATTTGCGCCGCAATTGCCACATTTACGGCCATGCATCGTGCGCATTTCCTGAGCGCCGCGTTGTTCCTCCGCACTGTCTTCGACGATGGAAAGTGCGTGATCTGCTGTCGACGCATTGGGATTCGTGTGCCCGAGCGGCAGACGCGCGAGCAAACGCGACGGCACCTGATTGCCTTCCGCATCGAGAAAGCCGCGCCGGTGCAGTATCTGCTGAAGCGCATAAGCGAGCGCGGCGACTTCCGAATCGTGCCAGCGGGGCGAGTGGTGCCCGTCCATCCGCTGCACCTCGCCGAGCCTGACCTGGCCCCGGTCCCACGACACCTTGCGCAGATCCTGCAAATTGCGCGCGACAAAACCGCCGCGCGCGGCCAGCGACAGCGAGCGCATCGTCGCGGTGATCCACTGCTGCGACTCGTCGCGCTGACCGGCGGGAATGAAAAACTCGATGGGCCGTTCGATCGTCACCTCCTCGCCGCCGACGCGTCCCGTCACTTCGATGAACGACACCGCCAGATACAGCGACTTCTTCCCGGCAGCCGTCAGATATTCCACTTTCTCGATGATTGCGGGCAATTCCCCTCTTGGCCGATGATCGATTGCCACGCGCAGCGGGTCGAGATCGAATTCCGCGAGCGCATCGTCGCGCGTGGCGGCGGGCTCCGGCGTCACGCTGAGCACGGCGCCGAGCGTTTCGTTCGGCCGATACGTCGCAAGACCTTTCAGGCCGCCTTTCCACGCATCGAAATAAAGGCTTTCGAAAGCGTCGAACGGATAGTCGGCGGGCACGTTGACGGTCTTTGAAATGGACGTGTCGATATACGGTTGCACGGCCGCCATCATGTCCAGATGATCGCGCGCGGACATTTCGAGCGCGCTGACGAAATAGTCCGGCAGATGGCCGACATCGCCGCCAAGCTCACGATAAAGACGGTATGCATGATCTTCGACTGCGAACTGCTCGCGGCTGCCGTTCGCCATCACCTTCATGCGCGTGTAAGTCCACGAGAACGCCGGCTCGATACCGTTCGACGCGTTGTCCGCGAAAGCCAGACTGACCGTGCCCGTCGGCGCAATGGAGAGCAGATGGCTGTTGCGAATGCCGTGCGTGCGGATCGCGTCCTTGATGTCGTCGGGCAGGCGCGATGCGAACGTGCCTTCTTCCAGATATTGCTTCGCGTTGAAGAGCGTGAATGCGCCGCGCTCACGAGCGAGTTCGACGGATGCGCGATACGCTTCGTCGCGCATCAAACGCGCGATGCGCACCGCGAAATCGCGGCCTTCCTGCGAGTTGTAGCGCAGTCCCATCATCACGAGCGTGTCGCCAAGGCCCGTGAAGCCGACGCCGATGCGGCGCTTTGCGCGCGACTCGTCGTATTGCTGCGGGAGCGGCCAAAGGGTCACGTCGAGCACGTCGTCGAGAAAGCGCACGTGGGTGCGCGTGCGTTGTGCGAGCGCGTCCCAGTCGAACGACGGCGTGCCGCCATGTCGCTGCGCGAACGGATCGACCACGAACCGCGTCAGATTCAGCGGGCCGAGGTTGCAACAGCCGTAAGGCGGCAGCGGCTGTTCGCCGCATGGGTTGGTGGCGCGGATGGTTTCGACGGCGCGCAGGTTGTTGTCGTCGTTCATGCGCGAGATGAAGACGATACCTGGCTCCGCGATGTCGTAGGTGGAGCGCATGATGCGATCGAAGATTTCTTTTGCGCGCCGTTCGTTGTAGACCCACATGCCGTCTTCGCGCTTATGCATGTCGTTGGCCGCGCGCATGGCTGGTGTCGGCTCCGCGCGATGCACGAGTTGCCACATCTCGTCGTTTTCGACGGCGTGCATGAATTCGTCGGTGACGGCGACGGACACATTGAAGTTGTTCCAGCGGCCTTTCGAATGCTTGGCTTCGATGAATTCGAGCAGATCGGGGTGCGTGCAGTCGAGCACGGCCATTTGCGCGCCGCGGCGGGAGCCGGCGCTTTCGACGGTGCGGCAGGACGCGTCGAACACGTCGATATAGCTGCAGGGTCCTGACGCCGACGAACTGGTCGTTTTCACGCGCGCGCCGTGCGGGCGGATTGCCGAGAAGTTGTAGCCGACGCCGCCACCGCGGCGCATGGTTTCTGCGGCTTGCAGCAGCGCGACGTAGATGCCGGGCAATCCCTGTTCGTCGACGTCCTGAATACTGTCTCCGACCGGTTGCACGAAGCAGTTGATGAGCGTGGCGGCGATGCCGGAGCCGGCGGCGCTCATGATGCGGCCGGCGCCGAGTGCGCCATTCTGGAGGTTTTCGACGAAGCGCGCTTCTATTGCGGGGCGCAGGGGTTCGGGTTCGGCCATTGCAACGCCGCGCGCGACGCGGCGGTATACGTCGTCGGCGGTTTGCTCGTCGCCCTTGGCGTATTTTTCCTGCAGGACGTCGAGGGAGAATTGTTGCGGTGCGATGGGGGTTTTGCTGCCTTGCTTTGGTTGCTGCAGTTGCGTCGGGTCGTTGTCGGTGTCAGCCATGAGGAGCCTCAGAGGGCGGCGCTCCAGCATTTCGCGCGAAGGTGCGCAACGCGGCGTCGCGATGACGGTCACGATAGCGCAATGGGGATGGGTCCGTAAACTGTGCAGGGCGTAGGGTGGGGGGCCTTCGTGGCGCGGGCTTTGCCGGTCGGTGTTTTGAGCTATGCGCTGGCATCCGCGTTTTGCTTCTGGTTTGCTAGCGTTGCCCCTGTGCGGGGCGGCACCTACTTTTCTTTGCCGCCGCAAAGAAAAGTAGGCAAAAGAAAGCGGCTAACACCGCCAGCCCATGTTCCTATCCACGGGCCCCCAACGTCCCCACACTTCACGCGGCAACGTCCCTGTTTGCGCGCGTTGCCAGCGCTTTGAATGTGCTCATCACCCGCGTCAAACTCCCGTGCAACGGCCAGCGGCAGCGAATGGTCTATGCCGCCCAGGTGGCAAACTGTGTGTAGGTTGTCACGTCGTATAAGTTCGTGTTCTTACAGGGTGGGGCGCGTGCGCTATCGGTCCAAAGTGAGGCAGGTGGAGTAGCGGGGCCTACACACAGTTTGCCACCTGGGCGGCGGTGGAATATCTGGTGGGGGGGATGTAACTCGGGTGCGCGAAGCGGGTGAGGCGCGCGGCAAGAGCGCTGGCAACGAACGTGGGTCACGTGGTTGCCGTGTGAAGTGTAAGAACCTTTGGGGGCCCTCAGGCAGGGACAAGGATTGGCGGTGTGAGCCGCTTTCTTTTGCCTACTTTTCTTTGCGGCGGCAAAGAAAAGTAGGTGCCGCCCCGCACAGGGGCAACGCTAGCGAACCGATAACATCACGCGGATGCCAGCACAAACATCAAAGAAACCACCGAGCGTCGCAGACAAAACCCAAAACCTTTATGCATGCACAACAACCCCACCAATCGAATTACTAATCACAGCATGCGCAAGAGGCGCGACCTGCTTCCTTCGTTCCCGCGTAGGCGCGGTACCAAAAGCATCCCGATAGCTCTTACTGAAATGACAGGCGGACTGAAACCCGCAAGCCATCGTGATATGCATGATCGACATATCAGTCTGCAATAAAAGCTCACGCGCGCGGCGCAGCCGCAAAGTCAGATAGTAGTGAGTCGGCGTCATCCCGAGATGCTCACGGAACAGCCGCTGCAACTGCCGTTGCGACATATTCGCCAGCCTCGCGAGTTCCTCCCGCGAAAGCGGCTCCTCGATATTGTTCTCCATCAACGCAATGACTTCGAACAACGACTTGTTCGCCGACCCGAGCCGCGCCACTAATGGCATCCGCTGCTGCGCGCTATTGTCGCGCACATGCTCGACGATGAACTGCTCGGCAATCTGCGTCACACGCGGCGTGCCGACGCGCGCGGCGATCAGGTTCAGCATCATGTCGAGCGGCGCGACGCCGCCCGTGCAGGTCACGCGATCGCGATCGATCACAAAGAGTTCTTTCAGAAAACGCGTGTCGGGAAACTCTTCCTTGAGCGCCGACATGTTTTCCCAGTGAATCGCACACGCATAGCCCGCAAGTAATCCCGACTTGGCAAGTGCATACGTGCCCGTGCACAGACTACCCAGCGCGACGCCCGCGCGTGCAAACCGGCGCAGCGCCGACAGATGCTCGGGGGTGGTCTCGCGTTGCACATCGATGCCGCCGCATACGAACACGATGTCCGGCGTGCCCACGCAGTCGGCCGGACCCGTATCGACGGACAGGCCGTTGCTCGCCGTGACCGACCCGCCGTCCGGGCTGATGATCGACCAGCGGTAGAGCGTCTGCCCGCTCAGGTAGTTGGCCATGCGCAGCACCTCGATCGCATTCGTGAACGCGATCATCGTGAAGTTGGGCAGCGGCATGAACGCGAAGTGCGACAACGACGCGGTTCGATCGGGCGACATGGTTCGGGCGTTCCTTCAGCTCGATGTTCTGTTACGGCCGAGTGGGGAAACGGCCTTTCTTATTCTGCGAGTGAGCGCAACAAGCATGCCATACGGCTAAACCCTGGCTGGATAACCTCCATGCGGCAGTGCATTCGCGCGATCGCACCGGCGCTGTGCAATGCCCGCACTGTCTGCGAGCCTGTCGCGCTCCCAAGCGGTGCTCTTTTCACGAACCGTCAGCAGTCGTGCGCTGCGGCGCACCATGGCAAAAGCACATCAATTTACTGCATTGACACTGCCGATAAGCACGACCGGTCGCTTCCCGCCACTTGTCCAAAACGGACTTGCATGGCGGAAAAGGCAAAGAACGCGTCTGAATTCATAAATTGACCGGGCAGGCGAAAGACAAGAATAGAGTCGTCGGTGGAGGTGGTGCAAAGCCAGTCCAGTCAAGGGATAGCGCGGAATCGGACAGTTGGCCTCGCACTCGCTTTTCGCTTTTCAGCTATCAACGGTCAACTGAACGGAAGCCATGTCGAACGCCAACCCATTCTTCTCGCAGTCACTCGCCGAGCGCGATGCAGCCGTACGCAAGTCGGTGCTCAAGGAACTCGAGCGCCAGCAGTCGCAGGTCGAGCTGATCGCATCGGAAAACATCGTCTCGCGCGCTGTGCTCGAAGCACAAGGCTCGGTGCTGACGAACAAGTACGCGGAAGGCTATCCCGGCAAGCGCTACTACGGCGGCTGTGAGTTCGTCGATGAAGTGGAAGCGCTCGCTATCGAACGGATCAAGAAACTCTTCAACGCGGGCTTTGCGAACGTCCAGCCGCACTCGGGCGCGCAGGCCAACGGCGCCGTGATGCTCGCGCTCGCCAAGCCGGGCGACACGATTCTCGGCATGTCGCTCGATGCAGGCGGTCACCTGACGCACGGCGCGAAGCCCGCGCTGTCCGGCAAGTGGTTCAACGCGGTTCAGTACGGCGTGGATCGCGAGACCCTGCGCATCGACTACGACCAGGTCGAAAAACTTGCGCACGAGCACAAGCCGTCGATGATCATCGCGGGCTTCTCCGCGTATCCGCGCGTGCTGGATTTCGCGCGCTTCCGCGCGATCGCCGATAGCGTCGGCGCGAAGCTGATGGTCGACATGGCGCACATCGCAGGCGTGATCGCGGCGGGCCGTCATCCGAATCCGATCGAACATGCCCACGTCGTCACGTCGACCACGCACAAGACGCTGCGCGGTCCGCGCGGCGGCTTCGTGCTGACCAATGACGAAGACATCGCCAAGAAGATCAACTCGGCCGTGTTCCCCGGTCTGCAAGGCGGTCCGTTGATGCATGTGATCGCGGGCAAGGCCGTCGCATTCGGCGAAGCACTCGAAGACAACTTCAAGACCTATATCGACAACGTGCTGGCCAACGCCCAGGCGCTCGGCGAAGTATTGAAGGAAGGCGGCGTCGATCTCGTGACGGGCGGCACCGACAACCATCTGCTGCTCGTCGATCTGCGCCCGAAGGGTTTGAAGGGCAC
Source organism: Paraburkholderia largidicola (assembly GCF_013426895.1). Classification (NCBI taxonomy): domain Bacteria; kingdom Pseudomonadati; phylum Pseudomonadota; class Betaproteobacteria; order Burkholderiales; family Burkholderiaceae; genus Paraburkholderia; species Paraburkholderia largidicola. The sequence goes on from NZ_AP023175.1 coordinate 168,042, forward strand.
GCAGGTCGAACAGGCGCTCGAACGTGCGGGCATCACGTGCAACAAGAACGGCATTCCGTTCGATACGGAAAAGCCGACGGTCACCTCGGGTATTCGCCTCGGCACACCGGCGGGCACGACGCGCGGCTTCGGCGTCGCGGAGTTCCGCGATATCGGCCGCCTGATTCTCGAAGTGTTCGACGCGCTGCGCACGCATCCCGATGGCGATGCGGCAACGGAACAGCGTGTGCGCCGCGAGATCTTCGCGCTGTGCGAACGCTTCCCGATCTACTAAGCCGACCTTCTATACGAAAGCCCCACAGCTACGGAGTCAAAGATGAGCAACCTGCACGACAGCAGCATCATTATCGACGGCCTGAACATTTCGAAGTTCGACCGCTCGGTGTTCGAGGACATGAGAAAGGGCGGCGTCACCGCGGTCAACTGCACGGTCTCGGTTTGGGAAGACTTCCAGAAGACCATCGACAACATCGCGGAAATGAAGCAGCAGATCCGCGAGTACAGCGAGATTCTCACGCTGGTGCGCACGACGGACGACATTCTGCGCGCGAAGAAAGAGAACAAGACGGGCATCATCTTCGGCTTCCAGAACTCGTACGCGTTCGAGGACAACCTCGGCTACATCGAAGTCTTCAAGGAACTCGGCGTGAACGTGGTGCAGCTTTGCTACAACACGCAGAACCTGGTCGGCACCGGTTGCTATGAGCCGGACGGCGGTCTCTCGGGTTATGGCCGCGAAGTCATTCAGGAAATGAACCGCGTCGGCATCATGGTCGATCTGTCGCACGTCGGCGGAAAGACCTCGTCCGATGCGATCGCCTGCTCGAAGAAGCCCGTTACGTATTCGCACTGCTGCCCGTCGGGTCTCAAGGAGCATCCGCGCAACAAGAGCGACGAGCAACTGAAAGAGATCGCCGACGCGAACGGCTTCGTCGGCGTGACGATGTTTGCACCGTTCCTCAAGCGCGGCCCGGATGCGACCGTCGAGGACTACCTCGAAGCGATCGACTACGTGATCAACGTGATCGGCGAAGACAAAGTAGGCATCGGCACCGACTTCACGCAAGGCTACTCGACCGAGTTCTTCGACTGGATCACGCACGACAAGGGCCGCTATCGCCGTCTGACGAACTTCGGCAAGGTCGTGAATCCCGAAGGCATCCGTACGATCGGTGAGTTCCCGAACCTGACGGCTGCGATGGAAAAAGCTGGCTGGAGCGAGTCGCGCATCAAGAAAGTGATGGGCGAGAACTGGCTGCGCGTGTTCGGCGAAGTCTGGAACGTCTAAGCGAAAACCTGAGAGAGAAGGAAACCTGCAATGCAACCGCAACTGCCCATCGACGTCGATCCGAACACGGGTGTCTGGACCACCGACGCGCTGCCGATGCTCTACGTGCCGCGTCACTTCTTCACGAACAATCACGCTGCCGTCGAAGAAGCGCTCGGCGTCGAAGCGTATGCCGAGATTCTCTACAAGGCCGGCTACAAGTCCGCGTATTACTGGTGCGACAAGGAAGCGAAGCAGCACGGCATCAGCGGCATGGCCGTGTTCGAGCATTACCTGAACCGTCTGTCGCAACGCGGCTGGGGTCTGTTCAAGATCATCGAAGCCGACCCGGCGACGGCGCACGCGAAGATCGAACTGCGCTATTCGTCGTTCGTGCTGCAGCAGCCTGAGAAGAGCGGCAAGCTCTGCTACATGTTCGCTGGCTGGTTCGCAGGCGCGATGGACTGGGTCAACGACACGACGGAAGGCGGCAAGAAGGCGCCGCGCAGTCAGTCGAAGGAAGCGCAGTGCGCGGGCGAGCATCACGACCACAAGCACGACCACTGCGTATTCGAAGTATCCCCGCTTGCTGCATGACAGAAGTACAGACACGCAGCGGCGCTTTTGAACACAGCGCCGCTGCGTGACTGAAACAACAGACTGAATCGAACCCGCCCGAGGTCGCCCGCAATGCGTTACCCCAATCTGTTCAAGCCCTTGACGCTCAATCAGCTGACGCTGCGCAACCGCATTGTCAGCACCGCGCATGCCGAGGTGTATGCCGAACCAGGCGGACTGCCCGGCGATCGCTATATCCGCTATTACGAGGAAAAGGCCAAGGGCGGTGTGGGCCTGGCCGTGTGCGGCGGGTCGAGCCCGGTGTCGATCGACAGTCCGCAGGGCTGGTGGAAGTCCGTCAATCTGTCGACGGACAAGATCATCGATCCTCTCTCGCGTCTCGCCGAAGCGATGCATCGCCACGGCGCGAAGATCATGATTCAGGCGACGCACATGGGCCGCCGCTCGGCGTTTCATGGCGAGCACTGGCCGCATCTGATGACGCCTTCCGGCGTGCGCGAGCCCGTGCACCGCGGCAACGCGAAGATCATCGAGGTGGAAGAAATCCGCCGCATCATCAGCGACTTCGCCGCGGCTGCGAAGCGCGTGAAAGACGCGGGCATGGACGGCATCGAAATTTCGGCCGCGCACCAGCATCTGATCGATCAGTTCTGGAGCCCGCGCACGAACTTCCGTACCGACGAATGGGGCGGCTCGCTCGAAAACCGTCTGCGCTTCGGCGTCGAAGTATTGCAGGCGGTGCGCGAAGCAGTCGGCAAGGACTTCTGCGTCGGCCTGCGCATGTGCGGCGACGAGTTCCATGAAGATGGCCTCGATCACGAGCAACTGAAAGAAATCGCGCAGGCGATGGCGGAAAAAGGGCTGATCGATTACATCGGCGTGATCGGTTCCGGCGCGGACACGCACAACACGCTCGCCAACTGCATGCCGCCGATGGCGCTGCCGCCCGAGCCGTTCGTGCATCTCGCAGCGGGCATCAAGTCGGTGGTCAAGCTCCCCGTGATGCACGCGCAAAGCATCCGCGATGCTGGACAAGCGGAGCGTCTGCTCGCGAACGGCATGGTCGACCTGGTCGGCATGACGCGCGCGCAGATCGCCGATCCGCATATGGTCATCAAGATTCGCGATGGCCGCGAAGACGAGATCAAGCAGTGCGTCGGCGCGAACTACTGTATCGACCGCCAGTACAACGGCCTCGATGTGCTGTGCGTGCAGAACGCGGCGACCTCGCGTGAAGCGACGATGCCGCATGTGATCGAAAAAACGCGCGGACCGCGCCGCAAGGTGGTCGTGGTCGGCGCAGGTCCGGCGGGTCTGGAGGCGGCGCGCGTTGCGCGTTCGCGCGGTCACGACGTCGTGCTGTTCGAAAAGAGCGATGCTGTCGGTGGCCAGATCATGCTGGCCGCGAAAGCGCCGCAACGCGAGCAGATGGCGGGCATCGTGCGCTGGTTCGACATGGAAACGAAGCGTCTCGGCGTCGATCGGCGTCTGGGCGTCGAAGCCGACGAGAAGATGATTCTCGCCGAGAAGCCCGACATCATCGTGCTCGCCACGGGCGGCACGAGCTTCACGCAGCAAGTGCCTGCATGGGGCGTCGAAGAAGGTCTCGCCGTGAGTTCGTGGGACATTCTGTCGGGCAAGGTCGAGCCGAAGCAGAACGTGCTCGTCTATGACGGCGTGAGCACGCATGCAGGCGCGGGCGTGGCCGACTTCATTTCGAGCCGCGGCTCGAAGGTCGAGATCGTCACGCCGGACGTGAAAGTGGCCGACGATGTCGGCGGCACCACGTTCCCGATTTTCTATCGACGTCTGTACGCGCAAGGTGTGATCCACACGCCGAACTACTGGCTCGACCGTGTATACGAGGAAGACGGCAGGAAGATTGCCGTGATCCGCAACGAGTACACGGAAGAGCAGGAAGAGCGCGCCGTCGATCAGGTCATCATCGAAAACGGCAGCACGCCGAACGACGCGTTGTACTGGAAGCTCAAGCCCGAGTCGGTGAATCGCGGGCAGGTGGACGTGCACAAGCTCTTTGCAGCGGAACCGCAGCCGTCGCTTTCGGAAGAACTCGGCAACGGACGCTTCCTGCTGTTCCGTGTCGGCGACTGCATCTCGATGCATAACATCCACGGCGCGATCTACGACGCGCTGCGTCTCTGCAAGGACTTCTGACGATGAGCCCGGCGTTTCTCATCACCGCGTTGTTGTGGGTCTCGGTCGCCGGCCTTGCGTTCGCGGTCGCAAAACGGGCGGCTTACTGGCGTCTCGGACGGGCAACGGCAGCCGGTGCATTCGGCTGGACCAATCTGCTGACCATCCCGAAGCGCTACTTCGTCGATCTGCATCACGTCGTCGCGCGCGATCCGTACATCGCGAAGACCCACGTTGCGACGGCGGGCGGCGCCATCGCCGCGTTCGCGCTCGTCTTCATCAACTACGGTCTCGCGATCTATTCGCCGTGGCTCGACCGGCTGATCTTTCTGGCTGCGCTGATCATGCTGGTGGGCGCCGTGTTCGTATGGCGCCGGCGTCACGCGAAGGATGTGCCCGCACGTCTGTCGCGCGGTCCGTGGAATACGCTGCCCTGGCTGCTCGGCTCGTTCTCGCTCGGTCTGCTGCTGTACACGCTGTTGCCGGCGTCGGCGATGTCGGGTGGTCTCGCGATCATCTTCGCGCTGCTGATTGCGGCAGGCGCATTCGCGATGACGTTCGGCGCGGCGCGCGGCGGTCCGATGAAGCATGCGCTGGCCGGCCTCCTGCACCTTGCGTTTCATCCGCGTCAGGAGCGCTTTGCGGCGCAAGGCGACGTGCGTCGTGAAGCGGCTGTTCCGCCGACCGCGCTCAAAGCACCCGCGCTCGAACAGAACGAATACGGCGTCGGCAAGCCGGTCGAGTTTCGCTGGAACCAGTTGCTGAGCTTCGATGCATGCGTGCAATGCGGCAAGTGCGAAGCGGCATGTCCCGCGTTTGCGGCAGGCCAGCCGCTCAATCCGAAGAAGCTGATTCAGGACCTCGTGACGGGCATGGTCGGCGGCACGGATGCGGCCTATGCGGGCAGCCCGACGCCCGGCATCCAGGTCGGCCAGCATGGCGGCGAGCCGCAGCGTCCCATCATTTCGAGCCTGATCGAAGCCGACACGGTGTGGTCGTGCACGACCTGCCGTGCCTGCGTGCACGAATGCCCGATGCTGATCGAGCACGTGGACGCGATCGTCGACATGCGCCGCAACCAGACACTCGTGCACGGCACGGTACCGGGCAAGGGCCCCGAAGTGCTCGCCAATCTGCGCGAAACGGGCACGATGGGCGGCTATGACAAGGCGGCGCGCTACGACTGGTCGGTCGATCTCAGCTCGCCTGTCGCGCAGCCGGGCAAGGCGATCGATGTGCTGCTCGTCGCCGGCGAAGGCGCGTTCGACATGCGCTATCAGCGCACGCTGCGCTCGCTCGTCAAGGTGCTGAACAAGGCGGGCGTCAACTACGCGGTGCTGGGCGGCGAAGAAACGGATACGGGCGATGTCGCGCGCCGTCTCGGTGACGAAGCCACGTTCCAGCGCATGGCGAAACAGATGATGGGCACGTTGGCGACGCTCGATTTCAAGCGCATCGTCACCGCCGATCCGCACGTGATGCACAGCCTGCGCAATGAGTATCGCGCGCTCGGCGGCCGCTATGAAGTGCTGCATCACACGACGTTCCTCGCGGAACTCGTCGCGAGCGGCAAGGTGTCGCCGAAAGCGGTTGCTGCGCTCAACGACAAGACGATCACGTATCACGATCCCTGCTATCTGGGCCGCTACAACGGCGAAACGGAAGCCCCGCGCCAGTTGCTGAAGACGATCGGCATCAAGGTCGTCGAGATGGAACGGCATGGCAAGCGCGGCCGTTGCTGCGGCGGTGGCGGCGGTGCGCCGCTGACGGATATCCCCGGCAAGCAGCGCATTCCCGATATCCGCATCGCCGATGCGCGTTCGATCGGCGCGGACGTGGTCGCGGTAGGTTGCCCGAACTGCACGGCGATGCTCGAAGGCGTGGTCGGTCCGCGTCCCGAGGTGCTCGATGTGGCTGAACTCGTTGCTGCGGCGCTGGAGTGAACGATGAATACGACAATCAAACGTATCGATCCGCGCCGGCCCTTCGTCATCACGGCGGCAGGACTGAAACGCATCACGCTGGGCGCGGAGCATGTCGCGGGCGCATCGAATGATCACGCGCTGCATGCGGGCGCGCATGGCCATGCCGCAATCAAGACGCTGCGCACGACGCAGGCGCCGCAACACACGCTGCTCGTCGTTGCGCACAGCGACCGCGGCGGTCTCGACGATCATGCGCGTCAGGCACTGGCCGCCGCCGCACTGATCGCGGACGCGGCGACGCAAGTCGCGTTGCTGGTGCTCGGAGAACTGAAAGACGACGCCGCCGCGCTCGGTGCGGACAAGGTGATCGAGTTGCCGTCGTTCGATCGCCGCACGTTTGCGCCCGAAAGCGAAGTGCAAGCCGTCGCGGCGTGCGTCGCGCAACTCGCGCCCGCGCACATTTTCATGCCCGACAACGCAACGGGCGACGGCGATCTTGGCCGGCGTTACGCGGCACTCGCGGGCGCAAGCGTCGCGACGCATGTGGTGCAGATCGATTCGAAGCAGGTGTCGACGTATGCGCAAGCAAAGAAGGCCTACGCGACGCGCACGCTGCCCGACGTGATTCTGCTTGCGGCAGGCGCAGTCGATACGCGGCTGCCATTTATCGGCGCTGGCGAGCGGCTTGAACTCACGGCGTTCGCACAAACGAAGGAGACGTCGAGCGGCGCATACCGTGATCTGGGCATCGAGGAAATCGACGCCGCGCAGGTCGCGCTGGAAGAGGCGGACTTCATCGTGTCGGCGGGCAACGGCGTAACGGATGTCGCCGCGTTCGAGAAGCTCGCCAGCACGTTCGGCGCGGCAATCGGCGCGAGCCGTGTCGCCGTCGACAACGGCATGTTCACGCGCGACAAGCAGATCGGCGCGACGGGCAAGACCGTCGAGGCGAGCGTCTATATCGCGTTCGGCATTTCGGGCGCGGTGCAGCACTTGCAGGGCATCAAGGATTGCCGCCACGTGATCGCGGTGAATCTGGACGGCAGCGCACCCATCGTCAAGCGCGCGAACCTGACGATCATCGGCGATACGCAGGCGACCATCGCGTCGCTGATCGACGAGATCGACCGGGCGCGTTCGGGTCGTGGCGCGGCTGCCGCGCCTGTTGTAAAGCAGATCGTCGAAGGAGTCGCCGCATGAACGGCAAGCTCGAAAAAATCGCGGTGCTCGTGTCGGTCGGCAAGCATCCTGTCAGCGGCGTCGCGCGCTATAGCCGCAATGATGCCGCCGCGCTGGAAATCGGCCGTCAACTGTCGAGCCAGCACGCCGCGCGACTCGACGTGCTGCATGCGGGCGATCCGGGTAATCCCGCACTCGAAGAGTATCTGGCGCTCGGCGCCGAGCGGGTCGAAGTGCTGACCTGCGCGGACAACGGCGATGCCGTCAGCCTGCTCGCGGCCCGGCTCAAAGGCTATGACCTCGTGCTGACGGGCACCTGTGCCGAAGGCGCGTTCGACAGCGGCATGCTGCCTTACCGGCTCGCGGACGCGCTGCAAGTCCCGCTCGTCGGCACGGCCGTCGAGGTGTCGATTGCAGGCGGGCGCGCGACGGTGCGGCAATTCTTGCCGAAGGGCGTGCGCCGCCGCGTCGAGGTCGCGCTGCCCGCCGTCGTCGCCGTGCATCCGCTCGCGACCGTGACGCCGCGCTATGCGTATGCGCGGCTGCGCGCCGGCGCGATCGCGCCGCAGCGCGTGGAGGCGGGCGCCGATGCGGAAGCAGCGCAATGGACGCTCGCGCCCGTCACGCGCAAGCCGGTCCGGCTGGCCGCCGCCGAGAAGCGCACGGGCCATGCCCGCATGCTGTCCGCGACCACCACGGAAAGCCGCGGCGGCAGCGTCGTAATTGAAGGGACTTCGGTCGAAAAAGCACAAGTGATACTCGATTATTTGCGCGAGCATCAACTCATCGAATACTGATTTTGCGCCGCACCCACACGGCCTCGGAACCCGGAGCACACATGAAAGTATCGGCAGACATTCGCGCGCTGGTGGACCGGCGCAAGAAGGGTTACAGCCTCGAAGCACCGTTTTATCTGAGCGAAGACGTTTTCGCGCTCGATATGGACGCGATTTTCCGTCAACACTGGATTCAGGTCGCCGTCGAGCCGGACGTTCCGGAGCCGGGCGATTACGTGACCGTCGAACTGGGCAACGATTCGATCCTGATCGTGCGCGACGACGATATGCAGGTGCGCGCATTCCACAATGTGTGCCGCCATCGCGGCGCACGCCTTTGCAACGAGGAGAAGGGCTCCGTCGGCAATATCGTGTGCCCGTATCACAGCTGGACGTACAACCTGTCGGGCGACCTGATGTTCGCCGAGCACATGGGCGAGAAGTTCGACCGCTGCAAGCACAGCCTGAAGAGCGTGCATGTCGAGAATCTCGCCGGGCTGATTTTCGTGTGCCTCGCGGAAAAGCCGCCCGTCGATTTCGCCGTGATGCGCGCCGCAATGGAGCCGTATCTGCTGCCGCACGATCTGCCGAACTGCAAGATTGCCGCGCAGATCGACATCATCGAGAAAGGCAACTGGAAGCTCACGATGGAGAACAACCGCGAGTGCTACCACTGCGTCGCGAACCATCCCGAGCTGACCATTTCGCTCTATGAATACGGCTTCGGCTATCAGCGTTCGCCGGCGAACGCGGAAGGCATGGATGCATTCGAGCGCACCTGCATCGAGCGCGCGAAGCAGTGGGAAGAGATGGACCTGCCTTCGGTCGAAATCGACCGGCTGTCGGATGTGACGGGTTTTCGCACGCAGCGTTTGCCGCTGGATCGCAGCGGCGAGTCGCAGACACTCGACGCGAAGGTCGCATCGAAGAAGTTGCTCGGCGAATTCGAGCAGGCCGACCTGGGCGGGCTGTCGTTCTGGACGCAGCCGAATTCGTGGCATCACTTCATGAGCGATCACATCGTGACGTTCTCGGTGATTCCGCTGTCGGCGGGCGAAACGCTGGTGCGCACGAAGTGGCTCGTCCACAAGGACGCGGTGGAAGGCGTTGATTACGACGTGGCCAATCTCACGGCCGTGTGGAACGCGACCAACGACCAGGACCGCGCGCTCGTCGAGTTTTCGCAGCGCGGCGCGTCGAGCAGCGCGTACGAGCCGGGTCCGTATTCGCCGTACACGGAAGGGCTGGTCGAGAAGTTCAGCGACTGGTATGTGCAGCGTTTGGCCGCGCATGTCGAGAGCCCGGTGGCGGAGCAACGCACGATCAACATCAAGGCCGTTTAAGGCCGGCTGCAGATAAAACCAACCGGATGCCTGGCGGCAAGTGGAGCAAGCAATGATGCGCGATGCAGCAACCTTCGGACCCGTCGAAAGCCGCGTGACGAAGCCCGAATTCTGGAGTGCGTTGCCGGCGCGCTGGACGAGCGATGTCGAGGAGACGCTGGTTTGCTGCCAGGTTCGTCAGGAAACGCACGACGTGAAGAGTTTTTTCTTCCGTTCGCCGGAAGGCCGTGCGTTCGTGTTCGAGCCGGGGCAGTTCATCACGCTGGAGCTGGAGATCGACGGCGAGACGATCAATCGCTGCTACACGATCTCGTCGTCGCCGACGCGGCCGCATACGATTTCGATCACGGTGAAGCGTGTGCCGGGCGGCAAGGTGTCGAACTGGCTGCACGACAACCTGCAGGCGGGTGCGCGCGTGCGCGTGCTGGGACCCGCGGGCGAGTTTACGTGTGCTCGCCATCCGGCGCGGAAGTATCTGTTTTTGTCGGCGGGATCTGGCATTACGCCGTTGATGTCGATGAGCCGCGCGCATCACGAGTTGAGCGAGGATCGCGATATCGTGTTTGTGCATAGCGCTCGCACGCCCGACGATATTATTTTCTCGCGGGAGCTTGATCTGATTGCTTCTAATCAGGTGAATTTCAGGACTTCGTTTGTTTGTGAGCGGGTTGGGAGTCGCACTAACTGGCCGGGTGTTACCGGGTTCTTGACGCTGCCGCTGCTGAAGCTGATTGCGCCGGATTTTATGGAGCGCGAGATCTTTACCTGCGGTCCGGCGCCTTATATGCAGGCTGTGCGGAATCTGCTTGATGAGGCTGGGTTTGATCGCAAGCAGTATCACGAAGAGAGTTTTTCGTTCGAGACGTTGATCGAGAATGAGCCTGCGGTTGCGGCGGAAGTGCTTGAGGCCGAAGAGAAGGCTAATGGTGCTGCAAATGGCGCGCAAATGTTCTCGGTGAGCTTTTCGCGCAGCAACCGGTCGATTGAATGCGGTTCCTCGCAGCATGTTCTGGATGCGGCCCGTCAGGCCGGAGTTCGTCTGGCTGCTTCATGTACACAAGGGATGTGCGGCACCTGCAAGGTGAAGCTTGTTTCCGGGCAGGTCGATATGAAGCATAACGGTGGAATTCGGCAGCGGGAGATCGATCAGGGGATGGTGTTGTTGTGCTGTAGTAAGCCTTTGAGTGATCTCGTGGTGGACAAGTGATTTTGGTTTTGTCTGTGACGTTGGGTGGTCCGCTTTGCTTTTCGCTGGCATCCGCGGATTGCTCTTTCACTGGCATCCGCGTGATGTTATTGGTTCGCTAGCGTTGCCCCTGTGCGGGGCGGCACCTACTTTTCTTTGCCGCCGCAAAGAAAAGTAGGCAAAAGAAAGCGGCTCACACCGCCAGTTCTAGTATTTGCCTGAGGGCCCCCACAGGTTCTTACGCTTCACGCGGCAATGCGCCGATTTGATATTAGCTGCCAACGCTCTAATGAACGCTTCACCCGCTTCGAATACCCGTACTTGAGCCAGCGGCAGCGAATGGTCTATGCCGCCCAGGTGGCAAACTGTGTGTAGGTTGTCGCGTCGTACACGTTAGCGCTCTTACAAGGTGGGACGCATGCGCTATTCGTCCGAAGTGGGGCGTGTGAAGCACTTGGGGCCTACACACAGTTTGCCACCTGGGCGGCGATGGATCATCTGGCACGGCATGCTGTAGTTTGGGTGTGCGGAGTGGGTGGGGCGCATTGCGAGAGCGTTGGCAACGAGCATGAATGACGTGATTACCGTGTGAAGTGTAAGACCCTGTGGGGGCCCTCAGGCGGGAAGAAATGTTGGCGGTGTTAGCCGCTTTCTTTTGCCTACTTTTCTTTGCGGCGGCAAAGAAAAGTAGGTGCCGCCCCGCACAGGGGCGACGCTTGAAGCACGAAGGCAAAACGCGAATGCCAGCGCAAAACGCGAATGCCAGCGCAAAACGCGGATGCCACCGCAACACGCGAATGCCAGCGCAAAGACAAAAGTACCGAACGGCGCTGCGTGAAACCAGATAACGAATCACGGATGCCAGAACAAAACCATAAAAACCACCCAGCGTCGCAGACAAAAACAAAAACCCAAAACCATGCGTCGCATACAGACAAGTAAACGTCGCAAACCCGACCACCTCATGCATTCTGGTTAGCGATTCTAAAGCCACACCGCGGCAAGCGGCCACAAGGAGATCGACCATGAAGCACCTTAAAAAACTGATGTTATGCGGGGCGCTGCTCGCCGCAATGAGCGCAGTCGGAACAGGCACCGCGGCAGCGGACACCAAACCGACGATCAAGATCGGCTACGTCGAAGGCTGGGACGACAGCGTCGCGACATCGAACGTTGCTGCACAGATCATCGAAAAACGCCTCGGCTACCCGGTGCAACTCGTGCCCGTCGCGGCAGGCATCATGTGGCAGGGCGTAGCGCGCGGCGACCTGGACGCGACGCTCTCGGCGTGGCTGCCCGTCACGCACGGCGCGTACTGGGATCAGTTCAAGGGCAAGGTGCAAGACCTGGGCGCCAACTTTAATGACGCAAAGATCGGCCTGATCGTCCCCGCCGACGTGCCGGAAAAGAGCATCGCCGACCTGCAGGCGCATAAGGCCGACTTCGGCGGACGCATCGTCGGTATCGACGCCGGCGCAGGCGTGATGAAGAAAACCTCGGATGCAATCAAGGCCTACAACCTCGACTATCAGCTGATGCCGAGTTCGGGCAGCGCAATGACCGCGGAACTCGCGCGCTCGATGAATGCCAATAAACCTGTGATCGTCACAGGCTGGATCCCGCACTGGATGTTTGCCAAGTGGAAGCTGAAGTTCCTCGAAGACCCGAAGAAGGTGTACGGCGAATCCGAGCACGTGGATAGCGTCATCAATCCGGGCCTCGATACCAAGGCACCGCAAGTAGTCGCGTTTCTGAAGAAATTTCAATGGAAGCCGGGCGAAATCGACAGCGTCATGCTGGCGACGGAGAACGGCGCCAAGCCTGCCGACGCAGCCGGATCGTGGATAGCCGCACACGGCGACCGCGTGAACAGCTGGGTAGGCGGAGCACAATGACCGTCCTTCTTAACGCGTTCTGACGAGCGTTTTGTGGTGATGCCGATGCGCTGCGCGCGTATCGGCATCGCCGATGTATGTTTCGGTTGTTCGTGTTCCAGCCAGCGCGCAGGCTCCTTCTTACTACAGATGGAGACTCTGGATGGATCAGGCAAGACTGCGTACCCGCAGTATCGAAGGCGCTACGGACGGCGCCACGCATGAAGGTCACTCGCTGCAACGCGGGCTGACCTGGAAAGACGCATTCTGGGTGACGAGCGGTGTACCCGGCGGCGTGCTGTTTACGATCGGCGGCGTGTCGGCGACGATCGGTCAACCCGCGTGGGCCATATGGGTCGCGGCGATCCTGATGGGCCTGATTCAAAGCGCGACCTACGCCGAAATTTCAGGGCTTTTCCCGCACAAGTCGGGCGGCGCGTCCGTGTACGGCGCGATGGCCTGGGTGCGCTACAGCAAGACGATCGCGCCTGTTTCCGTATGGTGCAACTGGCTCGCCTGGTCGCCGATGCTCGCATTGGGCACGGGTCTCGCCGCCAATTACGCGCTCTCCAGTCTCTATGCGCCCGATGCCGCGATCAACACCTGGCGCCTGACACTGGTCGATCTCAGCTTCATCAAGCAAGGGCTTTCGCTGCGCATCAACGCGACGTTCATCATCGCGGCGATCTTTTTGCTGATCACATTCAAGTTGCAGCATAGCGGCGCGTCGAAAGCCGCGAAGACGCAGCGCATTCTCGGCATAGCATCGCTTGCGCCGTTGCTGATCGTCGGTATCGTGCCGTTCGTGACGGGCGATGTGCCTGCGGCGCATCTATGGCCGCTGCTGCCGCTCGGACACGATGCGCAAGGCAACGTGACGGCATCGACGTTCGGCTCGTGGAATGGCGCGGGCATCACGATGGCGTTCGGCGCGATGTTCATGGCGGGCTGGGCCGCGTACGGCTTCGAGACGGCCGTCTGCTACACGCGCGAGTTCCGCGATCCACGCAGCGACACGGTGAAAGCCATCTTCTGGTCAGGCATGGCGTGTCTGGTCGTGATGACGCTGGTGCCGCTCGCGTTTCAGGGCGTATTGGGCACGAAGGGCATGCTCGATCCAAAGATCGCCGACGGCACGGGCGTGGCAGCCGCCATGGCGCATATGGTCGGCGGCGGCGCGCTCGTGTTCGACGTGGTCGTCGTCATGCTGATGCTGACCATTCTGCTGATCGTGATGACTTCGATGATGGGCTCGTCGCGCACGCTGTATCAGGCATCCGTCGACGGCTGGTTGCCGAAGTATCTGGCGCACGTCAACGAGCACGGCTCGCCGACGCGCGCGATGTGGACCGACCTCGGCTTCAATCTGATCCTGCTGCTGATGTCGGACTACATGACGGTGCTGTCGATTTCGAACGTCTGCTACATGATCTTCGTGTTCCTGAATCTGCAATCGGGCTGGATTCACCGGCTGGATCGCGCGGATGCGGACCGACCGTTCCGTTGCCCGGCATGGCTGCTGGCCGCGGGCGCGCTGTGCGGCTATCTGGATCTCGCGTTCATCGGCGCGGGCGCGGACATGCAGGGTGTGGGAACGATGCGCAATGGCCTGATCGCGATGCTGCTGATCGTGCCCGTGTTCATGTTCCGCCATTACGTGCAGGATCGAGGGCGTTTCCCGGCACGCATGCAACAGGATATGGAGTGGAAAGGCGGATTGCGGCCCGCTGGACTGCGTGGTTTGCTGCCGTATGGGGCGTTGCTGCTAGCCGTGTTCGTCGTATGGTTCTCGCACTATCTGGCGAAGCCGTTTCTTTGATGGCCGTTGACTGATGCCGCCGCCGCGTCTGCCATGCAGCGCGGCGGCTTTTGCTTTTAAAGCACGACGGTTCTGTCGCCATTGATGAACACTCGCCGTTCGACGAATGCCTTCACCGCGCGCGCCAGCGTGATGCATTCGACGTCGCGGCCCACGGCCAGCAGGCGCTCGGGTCCATACGAATGGTCGACGCGCTGCACTTCCTGCTCGATGATCGGGCCTTCGTCGAGATCGTCGGTGACGAAGTGCGCCGTCGCGCCGATCAGCTTGACGCCGCGTGCGTGCGCCTGATGATAAGGCCGCGCGCCCTTGAAGCCGGGCAGGAACGAGTGATGGATATTGATCGCGCGGCCTGCGAGCTTGCGGCTCGTTTCGTCGGACAGAATCTGCATGTAGCGCGCGAGAATCATCAGCTCCGCGCCGCTCGATTCGAACAGGTCGAGAATTTGCGCTTCCTGTTGATGCTTCGTTTCAGGCGTCACAGGCAGATGATGGAACGGCAAACCATGCTGCACGGCAAGCGGCTCGAAGTCGGGATGATTCGATGCAATCCCGGCGATTTCCACTTTCAGTTCGCCCATACGCCAGCGGAACAGCAGGTCGGCGAGGCAATGCTCGAGCTTCGACACCATGATCAGTACTTTGGGACGCGTATCGAGGTCGTGCATCGCCCACTGCATATCGAAGTCGGCGGCGATGGGGTGGAACTCGCGCCGCAACGTATCGATGTGCAGCGCTGCCTCGGGCGCGCTCGCCACGCCATGAAACACGCAGCGCACGAAAAAGCGCTCGCTGATGTCGTCGTCGAACACCGTGAGTTCGTCGATATAGCAGTGGTGCCGATCGAGAAAACCGACGACGGCAGCGACCTGGCCGGCGGCGCTCGGGCAGGAAAGGGTCAGCGCGAACTGATGCGGGCGATCGGTGGTGGGCATGCGGGTCCTCTTTGATTCGATATGGGATTCCCGCATGGCCGTGCCATTGAACCTGCGGCGCAGCGCGGCGCGGCAAGCGGGATGATCAAGTAAATCAGCCCAATTTGCGCGCGCATAGAACCGATGCGCCGTGCTCGTGGTATCGGAACGTCAGGCGTGCACGTGCTCGCCGATGTCGATCAGTTCGTTGAAGACCCAGCGCCGGAACAGCGGCACGGCGGCCGGCGCGGGGCGCGCGGGCGGGCAGACGAGGTAGTAGCCGCGCTCGGTGGTGACGGGTGTGTCGAGCAGGCGCACGAGCAGGCCGGATGCGATGAGTTCGTCCGTCAGTGGCGTCCAGCCGAGCGCGACGCCCTGGCCCATCAGCGCGGCCTGCACCACGAGCGAATAACTGTTGAACATCATTCCCTGGCTGTCTTCCGGCGCCTGCAGACCCTGCGCGGCGAACCATGTGTTCCAGGCGAGCCAGCGTTCGGGGTCGGTGGGCTGCACGTGCAGTAGCGGCAGTGCGGCGAGATCGGCGGCAACGCTCACGGATGCGTGAAGATCGCGGAACGCGGGCGAGCAGATGGGCGTCACGGCTTCGGCGAAAAGTCGCGTGGACGTGCAGGGCGGCCAATGGCCGTCGCCGAACGCGATAGCGATATCCGCATGATCGCGGTGCGGATCGTAGCCGAGTTGCGACGTGACGATCTTCACGTTGACGCCGGGCATCGACGCCTTGAGTCGTGCCAGGCGCGGCATCAGCCAATAAGTGGCGAAGCCGGCGTCGGTGAGGATCGTCAATGCGCCTGTGGCGCGTCGCGCGCGGATATCGGATGTTGCCTCGCGGATCGTGTCGAGGCCGCTGCGCACGGCTTCATAGAGCAACGCGCCTTCGGGCGTGAGCGTCACGCCGCGATGGCCGCGCTCGAACAGGGGCGCGCCGAGGTCTTCCTCGAGCTGTACGATGCGCTGGCTCACGGCGGGCTGCGTCGAGCCGAGCTCGCGCGCGGCGGCCGTGAAGCTCGCGAGGCGCGCGGCCGATTCGAAGGCCGACAAGGTCTGCATCGGCGGAAGACGGTCTGGTCCCGGCATAACATCCCCTTATGGGCCGATAAGCGCACGCCGCCTTCACAACGGTTTAATGAGCGGCAATAGTGACGTGCAGGTGGCGCTCGTTGCACTGCAAGCGCCGCACGTCGATGCGTAACCCTACGATTCTAATCCGCCCCGCCCATGAGCCTTAATACAAAGCAGAATATCGTTATCCTGATGGCGGACCAGATGACGCCGTTCGCGCTGCGCGCGTATGGCAATCAGATCTCGCTGACGCCGCGCATCGATGCGCTGGCGAAAGAAGGCGTCGTGTTCGACTCCGCGTACTGCGCGAGCCCGCTGTGCGCCCCGGCACGCTTTTCGATGATGGCGGGCAAATTGCCCGCCGCTATCGGTGCTTACGATAATGCCGCCGAATTGCCCGCGCAAACGCTGACGTTCGCGCACTATCTGCGCGCGGCGGGCTATCGGACGATACTCTCGGGCAAGATGCATTTCTGCGGTCCCGACCAGTTGCACGGCTTCGAAGAGCGCCTGACCACCGACATCTACCCGGCAGATTTCGGCTGGGTGCCGGATTGGGAACGTCCGGATGTGCGGCCTAGCTGGTACCACAACATGAGTTCCGTGCTCGACGCGGGCCCGTGTGTGCGCACCAACCAGCTCGATTTCGATGACGAAGTCACCTACACGACGCGGCAGAAGCTCTACGACATCGTGCGCGAGCGCGCGGCGGGCGCGGATGCGAGGCCGTTTTGCCTCGTCGCGTCGCTCACGCATCCGCATGATCCTTACGCGATTCCGCAGCAATACTGGGATCTGTACCGCGATGAGCAGATCGACATGCCGCGCGTGACATTGACGCGCGAAGGGAGCGATCCGCATTCGAAGCGTTTGCGCGATGTCTACGAAGCGGACCTCACGCCGCCGACCGAACAGCAGATCCGCGACGCGCGGCACGCCTACTACGGTGCACTCTCGTATGTCGATGCACAATTCGGCGCGATCCTCGACACGCTGAAGGCAACAGGCCTGGCCGACGACACCATCGTCATCGTCACGTCGGATCACGGCGAAATGCTCGGCGAACGCGGGCTCTGGTACAAGATGACGTGCTTTGAAGGCGGCGTGCGCGTGCCGCTGATCGTGCATGCGCCGAAGCACTATCGCGCGCATCGTGTGACTGCATCCGTCTCGCACGTCGACCTTCTGCCGACGCTCGTCGAAATGGCAACAGGCACCCGGCGCACGGAATGGCCCGACTCCGTGGATGGGCAGAGCCTCGTCCCGCATCTGCACGACGACGGCGGGCACGACGAAGCGATTGCCGAGTACTTTGCGGAGGGCGCGATTGCGCCGATGGTGATGATCCGGCGTGGCAAATACAAGTTCATCCATACGCCCGTCGATCCCGATCAGCTTTACGATCTTGCGGACGATCCACAGGAGCGCGTGAACCTCGCGCAAGATCCGAAGGCGGCTGCGCGCGTCGACACATTTCGCAAGGAGATCGCGCAGCGCTGGGACATTCCCGCATTGCATCAAGCGGTACTCGCGAGCCAGCGCCGCCGACGTTTTCACTTCGAAGCGACCACGCAAGGCACGATCCGCTCATGGGACTGGCAACCGTTCAACGATGCAAGCCAGCGCTATATGCGTAACCACATCGAACTCGATACGCTCGAAGCGATGGCGCGTTATCCGCGCGTCGGCAGCGACAAATGACAGGCAAGAGAGATAAAACTTCAAGACGGGAGTCCACGATGAACACACGCTGGAGAAGTTCGCTTGCAAAGGCCGCGTTGATGCTCGCTGCATGCGGCATCGCGTTGACGGGATCGTCGCATGCGGCAGAGCCGCAAAGCTGCACGCAGGTCCGCATGGCCGACCCCGGCTGGACGGATATCGACGCGACCAATGCAGTCACGGGCGTGCTGCTGAAGGCACTCGGTTATCAGCAAAACGTGTCGAATCTGTCGGTGCCGATCACGTATCAAGGTCTGAAAAAAGGGCAAATCGACGTGTTTCTCGGCAACTGGATGCCCGCGCAAGGTCCGCTAGTCAAACCGTTCGTCGATGAACGGTCGATCGACGTGTTGCATGCAAATCTGACCAATGCGAAGTTCACGCTTGCTGTTCCCGACTATGTCGCCGCTGCGGGCGTGCATTCATTCGCCGATCTCGTCAAGCATGCCGACCAGTTCAACGGAAAGATCTATGGCATCGAGCCGGGTGCGCCCGCCAATCAGAACATCAAGAAGATGATTTCCGACAAGGCATTCGGGCTCGGCGACTGGAAGATCGTCGAGTCGAGTGAAACGGGCATGCTGACGCAAGTCGAGCGTGCAGTGCGGGACAAGCAATGGATCGTGTTTCTCGCGTGGGAGCCGCATCTGATGAACACGAAATTCCATTTGACCTATCTGTCGGGCGGTGACGCGTATTTCGGCCCGAACTACGGCGGCGCGACGGTGAATACGGTGACGCGCGCGGGCTTTGCCGGGCAATGCACGAATCTCGCCAGGCTCTTTCAGCAATTGACATTCAATGTCGATCTGGAAAATCAGATCATCACGAATGTGCTGCAAAACAAGGTGGATATCAATACCGCGGCGTCGAATGCGCTGAAAGGTAATCCCGCTTTGTTAAATACATGGCTCAAAGGTGTGACGACCACGAATGGCAGCGATGGATTGCAGGCAGTGCAGGCGCAGCTCGGTATGCATTGAAGTGGCATTGTCGGTACTGTTGAATGGCGCGCGGTTCCGCAATGGATCGCGCGCTTTTCTTATGCGGCACGTGCGTTTCTTTTGTTGCGTGTGTCGCTAACAGACCAAAGTACGTCGTGTTTGGTCGAGTTGCCTGAAAAATGGATTTGTACTGTGCATTCATCGTCGTGCGAATTGCACAAGCCGCGAAGTCACCTTCGCATCCCTATCCCCCTCAAAGTCAGGCAAGAGAGAACGACACAATGAAAAAGCTGAATGCCGCAGCACTGACAGGCGTTGCGCTCGCGCTCGCTGGAATACCGAACGCGAGTCACGCGCAGAGCAGTGTCACGTTGTATGGGATCGTCGACGCGGGCATTACCTGGGTCAACAATACGGGCGGCTCGCACGTCGTGAAGTTCGACGACGGCATCTCATACGGCAACCGCTTCGGCGTCAAAGGCACGGAAGACCTTGGCGGTGGCTTGCAGGCGGTGTTCGTGCTCGAAAGCGGCTTTCACCTCGGCAATGGACAACTCGGCTTCGGCAGCGCGTTGTTCGGACGCCAGGCTTATGTGGGGCTGAAGAACCAGTGGGGCACGCTGTCGTTCGGCAATCAGCTAGATATGACGGAAGAGATGGTGTACCTGTACAACGTTTCGGCGTGGGGCAGCGGCTACGCGATTCACCAGGGTGACTTCGACCGCTTCAATGGCGACCGCCTGCCCAACTCGGTGAAGTTCCTGTCGAATGAATTCGCCGGCTTCATGTTCGGCGGCATGTACTCGTTCGGCAACGTTGCGGGTGATTTCCACCAGGACAGCGCATGGAGCGTCGGCGCGCACTATGCGAATGGACCGTTCACAGTCGGCACGGCCTATACCCAGCTTAACAATCCGCACGGCATTTACGCCTTCGATCCGTACGCGATGATCGGCGTGCACACGTTCCTTGGCCAGCAAACCGTGACCGTCGATCCGGCGACCGGCGCGAGAACAGATTTGTTTTCGAGCAACCCGTTTCCTGTCGACAAGCAGGGCACCTTCGGCATCGGCTCGAGCTATGCGATCGGCAACGTGACGCTGATGGGCAACTTCAGCTACACGACGATCAAAGGTCTGGGCGTCACGTCGCACATGAAGGTGGGGGAAGGCGGCGCGAGCTGGCAGGTGACGCCGGCGTTCAGCGTGATCGGCGGCTATCAGTACACGAACTTCGAAGGGCATCACTGGAATCAGGGCTCGCTCGGCGCGCATTATCTGCTGTCCAAGCGCACGGACGTCTATATTTCAGGGGATTATCTGAAGGCGTCGAGCGGCGTGGATGCGGTGATCGGCTACAGCTTTACGCCGTCCACCACGACGACACAGGCCGATGTGCGTATCGGCATGCGGCATTCGTTCTGATGCGTGTTTGATTTGATGTGCCTTGTTCGCAACGGGCGAGGCACGTCAATCGCATGACACTGCATTCAAGGCACAGCGGTCTCGAGTGTCGTATTGGTATTGCCACCAGCAGTATGGCGCAGTGGACTCCGGTCGCTGCGCGGACTCGTGCCGAAGCGTGCGCGATAGGTCCGCGAGAAGTGCGACGGCGACTCGAATCCGCACGCAACGCAGATTGCCGTAATCGACATGTCGGTCTGCCTCAACAACTCACGCGCGCGATCCAGCCTCAATTGCAGATAGAAATGCGTTGGCGTGTCCTTTAACGATGAACAGAAAAGCCGCTCCAGTTGTCTGCGCGTGACGCCGATTTCCTGTGCGAGATCGGCGGGCGCGAGCGGTTCCTCCATGTTCTGTTCCATCACGCCGATCACCTGAATCAGCTTGCGGTTATGCACGCCGTAACGCGCGGCGATTTCCATGCGCTGATGATCGGAGCGCTGGCGAATGCGGCTCACGACGAATTGTTCGGAGATCGACGAGGCGAGCGCCGCGCCGTGGCTGCGCGAGATCAGGTCGAGCATCATGTCGATGGATGCGGTGCCGCCCGCGCACGTGATGCGCCGCGCACCGATCTCGAATAGCTCTTCGCTCGCATTTACCGACGGGTAGCGCTCGCGGAACGCGGAGAGCGCTTCCCAATGCAAGGTCACGCTGTCGGTCGTGCGCAGCAGTCCCGCTTCGGCCAGAATGAATGCGCCCGTATCGATGCCGCCGAGCGTCGCATGCGCGTGGTCGAGGCGCCGGAGCCAGTCGCCGAGCGTGCGGCTGTAGCACGCGAGCGGATCGAAACCCGCGACGATAAAGACCGTTCTGGCGTGATCGACGTCGCCGAATGCGGCTTCGGCATTCATCGAAATGCCATTGCTCGCGGCGACGGGCGCGCCGTCCACGCTGAGGATATGCCAGCGGTACAGGTTCTCGCGAAAGCGGTTCGCGACGCGCAAAGGCTCGATAGCCGACATGAAACCGATCGCCGAAAAGCCCGGCAGCAGCAGGAACGAAATGTCTTCGGGCATCGCTCGATGTTCTGGATGTCAGGTTGGCCGGATTCGTCGAATCCGGCGAGCGTAGCAAGCAGCATGCAATGCGGCAAGCCGACAAAAATCCATGCTCGTATGGCGCGGTGCACCAATCGCGACCACGCATGCTGGTTTTCCCTCATGGTCGCGCGCAAGCAAGAACGGGTCGCTGATAGTCGATTTTGCCGGAATATGGATTTGTACCTTTAATGCACGTCGCGTCTTTCCAGGGTCGTCTTACTCGCCGCCCGCCATGCGGGCGTTCCAGAACATTACGAGCTGTGTCGAAGGGGATCGTCATGAAGTTGATCATCAAAGCCGTTTCCGCATGTCTTGCCGGCCTTCTGGCGGCAGTGTCGCTGCCCGCGCTCGCGCAGGACCCGCCGAGCTGCCGCGCCGTTCATTTCGCGGATATCGGCTGGACCGACATCACGTCGACAACGGCGCTTGCGTCGACTGTATTCGAAGGGCTGGGTTATCAACCGGTGACCACGGTGGCCTCCGTGCCGATCTCGTTTGCGGGATTGAAGAGCAAGCAGCTCGACGTGTCGCTCGGCTACTGGTGGCCCGTGCAGGAAAAAGCGATTGCGCCGTTCGTCGACGCGAAGTCGATCAACGTGTTGCAGCCGCCCAATCTGACGGGCGCGAAGGCAACATTCGCCGTGCCCACTTACGAATACGACGCGGGACTGAAGACGTTTGCCGATATCGCGAAGCATCGCGCGGAACTCGACGGAAAGATCTATGGCATCGAGCCGGGCAGCAGCGCGAATGCCGCCATCCAGAAGATGATCGCGACCAATCAGTTCGGTCTGGGCGGATTCAAGCTGATCGAATCGAGCGAGGCGGGCATGCTCGTGACAGTCGACCGCGCGGTGCGCGAGAAGAAATGGGTGGTCTTCCTCGGCTGGCAGCCGCATCCGATGAACATTCAGATCGATATGAAGTACTTGAGTGGAAGCGAAGGCGTATTCGGTCCGAACGATGGCGAAGCGCGCGTCTATACGCTGACCTCACCGGACTTTTTGACGCGCTGTCCGAATGCGGGAAAGCTCGTGAGCAATCTGCGCTTTACCACGCAACTCGAGAACGTCGTGATGCAGTCGGTCATGAACAAAGAGAAGCCTGCTGAAGCCGCCAAAGCGTATTTGAAAAAGAATCCGCAAGTACTCGACGAATGGCTTGCAGGCGTCAAGACGTATGACGGCAAGGACGGCTTGCCGGCCGTGAAATCTTATCTCGGTCTTTGAGCTTCGATATTCGAATACGGGAAGTACTTTTCCATTAAGGCCATTCAGGTCCCACAGTCAACAGGAATTGCACGTATGAACCATGAAGTGATCGTGACCTGCGCTGTCACGGGTGCAGGCGATACCGTCGGCAGGCATCCCGCTATTCCCATCACGCCCAAACAGATCGCCGATGCCGCGATCGAAGCCGCAAAAGCAGGCGCAACCGTCGCGCATTGCCATGTACGCGATCCGAAAACAGGACGAGGCAGCCGCGATCCGAATCTGTATCGCGAGGTCGTCGACCGCATTCGTTCTGCGGATACGGACGTCATCATCAATCTGACGGCGGGCATGGGCGGCGACCTGGAAATCGGTGCCGGCGAAGATCCGATGCGCTTCGGCGCGGGCACGGATCTCGTTGGCGGGTTGACGCGGCTTGCGCATGTCGAAGAACTGTTGCCGGAGATCTGCACGCTCGATTGCGGCACGCTCAATTTCGGCGACGGCGACTATATCTATGTCTCGACGCCGGCTCAATTGCGGGCGGGCGCAAAGCGCATTCAGGAACTCGGCGTCAAGCCGGAACTGGAGATCTTCGATACGGGCCATCTTTGGTTCGCCAATCAGTTGCTGAAAGAAGGGCTGCTCGATGCGCCGCCGCTGTTTCAGTTGTGCCTCGGCATTCCCTGGGGCGCGCCCGCCGATACGACGACGATGAAGGCCATGGTCGACAACCTGCCGACTGGCGCGCAATGGGCGGGCTTCGGTATCGGACGGATGCAGATGCCGATGGTCGCGCAGGCGATGTTGCTCGGCGGTCACGTGCGTGTGGGTCTCGAAGACAACATCTGGCTCGACAAGGGCGTGCCTGCGAGCAATGGCTCGCTGGTCACGCGCGCCGTTGAAATCATCGAAAGGCTTGGCGGCCGCGCGCTGACACCGGCGGAAGGCCGCAAGAAACTCGGTTTGCCCGCACGCGGCGAACGGTTGCTCGAAAAGCGCGCCGCGGAACAGTTTGCATAACGCTTTGAATCATTCCAGAGGATCATCGGCAATGGCAGTGATTACGGACATCAAGACTTTTGCAGCAATCGGCGCAGGCGTGATCGGCAGCGGCTGGGTGGCGCGCGCGCTCGCGCATGGGCTCGACGTCATCGCGTGGGACCCGGCGCCGGGCGCCGAGAAGCAGTTGCGCGACAACGTCGCGAATGCCTGGCCCGCGCTCGAACGCGTCGGACTCGCGGCGGGTGCTTCACAGGAGCGTCTGCGATTCGTGAAGACGATCGAAGCGTGCGTCGCGGACGCCGACTTCATTCAGGAAAGCGCGCCCGAGCGCGAGGAATTAAAGCTTGCGTTGCACGAACAGATCAGTCGCGCGGCGAAGCCCGATGCGATCATCGCGTCGTCGACCTCGGGCCTGCTGCCGACTGATTTCTATGCACGCGCGTTGCATCCCGGGCGCTGCATTGTCGGGCATCCGTTCAACCCTGTGTATCTGTTGCCGCTTGTCGAAGTACTGGGAGGCGAGCAGACCGCGCCTTCGACTATCGACGCCGCCATGAGCATCTATCGCGCGCTCGGCATGCGGCCGCTGCATGTGCGCAAGGAAGTGCCCGGCTTTATCGCCGACCGTCTGCTCGAAGCGCTGTGGCGCGAGGCACTGCATCTCGTCGACGAAGGCGTCGCGACGACGGGCGAAATCGACGATGCCATCCGCTTCGGCGCAGGCATCCGCTGGTCGTTCATGGGAACGTTCCTCACCTATACGCTCGCGGGCGGCGACGCAGGCATGCGGCATTTCATGCAGCAATTCGGGCCTGCGCTGGAATTGCCGTGGACGAAACTCGTCGCGCCGAAGCTGACGGATCAGTTGATCGATCGCGTGGTCCACGGGACGGCGGAGCAGGTGGGTCCACGTTCGATCAAGCAACTCGAACGCTACCGCGACGAATGCATCACCAACGTGCTGACCGCGATTGCGGAAACCAAAGCGCGCCATGGCTTGCGTGCCGACGAATAAGGTCGAGTAATATCTGTGCGTTTGCGGGCATCGAAACAGATGTCCCGCGCGTGCAGTACCTCATTCAAAGCGATGGAGACATTCGCCATGCCGCGACACGCGGAATTGCCTGTGTATCACGATGTCGTGCGCGCCGAGTGGGTCGACTACAACGGCCATCTGCGCGACGCGTTCTATATGCTGATTTTCAGTTTCGCCACCGATGCGCTGATCGACCAGATCGGCCTCGACGACACGGCGCGCAAGGCGCGGGGCCGCTCGATCTATACGCTCGAAGCGCACATCCACTATCTGCACGAGATCAAGGAAGGCGTCCGGGTACGCGTCGAGATGCGGGTGCTCGCGCACGACGCCAAGCGCATGCACCTGTACCTCGAAATGTTCGCGGAGGATGGCGCTGAAGCCGTCGCGGCGGGCGAGCAGATGCTGCTGCATGTCGATACCAGCGGGCCGCGTTCCGCCGTGTTCGACAGCGATGTCGAAGCGCGTGTGCGCGCGCTCGTCGATGCGCAAGCGGCGCTGCCCGCGCCGCGATACGCGGGGCGCGTGATCGGCTTGCCGGGGCAAACGCGCAAATAGCGCCGTGCGCATTCGCGTGCATGATCAGAAAACATAAGCGGAGCACGCGAGATGCTCGAACCTGAGATGGTTGCATTCGTCGAACGCACGAAGGGTCTGTATTCGCGCGATCGATCCGCATCGACGTTTGCCGAACAGCGAGCGGTGTACGAACGGTACGCCGCCGCGTTCACCCCGCCATTGCCCGACGGCGTGACGGCACACGACGCGCCCTTCACATCGCCCGATGGACACACGTTCAACGTGCGCCTCTACGCGCCCGCCGGGCGCGCTCGGTCGATGGGCACGGTGCTGTACTTTCATGGCGGCGGGTTTGTCTTAGGCTCGCTAGACAGTCACGGGTTTATCACGGCTCGCCTCGCGGCGGATACAGGCTTGTGCGTGGTGGCCGTCGATTACCGGCTTGCACCCGAGCATCCCGCGCCGGCCGCGCACGACGATTGCCTCGCCGTCACGCGCGCCGCGCTCGACGGTCGCCTGCCGTTCGGTCCATTGCCGCGTTCGCTGCAACTCGCAGGCGATAGCGCGGGCGGTACGCTCGCGGCGAGTGTCGCGATGCGTCTGCGTGACGAGGGCGAAACCAGAGTGCGCGGAATCGCGCTGGTTTATCCGATGCTGGGGATCGAGCCGCAACGGCCCGCGCGCGACTCGGAAGCCGATGCGCCGATGCTCACGCTTGCCGATGTACAACGCTGCAGCGCGCTGTATTGGGGCGGGCGGGCACGCGACAACGCGTGGACCGTTCCGCTCGAAGCATCACGCTATGATGGATTGCCGCCGACGCTCGCGATCGGCGTCGAGCACGATCCATTGCGCGATGACGCTCGCGTTTTCGCCGAGCGCATCCGCGCTGCGGGAGGGCAGGCGAGTGCGCCAGTCGGCATCGGCCTCGTGCACGGATCGTGGCGTGCGCTGGCGACCAGTCCCGGCGTGCAATGGATGCATCGCAAGGTGTGCCGCTTCCTCGTCGAACACGCGGCCGGTTGACGGAAGGCGCGCTGGGCGCCGATTGTTGCCAGAAACGTCCGTTATGCGGCGAATGCGTGCTCGAGCACTTCGGCCGCGATCATCGCGGAGGCGTTCGCGGGAGCAGGGCGTTCGGCCGGCTTGAAGACGGCGTCACCGCGCCGGATCTTGCGGCGCGAAACGGCGCAGGTGCCCGACGTATGCGCCGAGCGACGGCGCCAGCGCTGCTCGCCATAATGGCAGCGGCCGGGTTCGACCCAGCGGATCACCAGCGTCGTATCAGAGTGCTCGAGTATTTCGATACGCAACCCGTTAGCGCCCATCAACGGTAAACACTCCAAGGTCGTCATGGTCGGCTCTGTAGTTGTGGTGTGCCGAATTTAGTCCCGCGCGCGCGTGAGAGCCATTGTGCCCGCGTAGAAACACTGTTCCCGATTCCGCAATAATGAGATAGCGGGCGTGTACTCGGACGGTATAAAGCGGCTTTGCGGCCTGTCATATCGATTACATACAAATATGCAACGAACTGTTGTATGAAAGGCAGAAAAGGGCCGGAGCGTTTCCCGGTCTGCTCGCAACCGTTGCATCCTTTAAGATAAACGGCTTGGCAACCCCGTGGCGAGCACGCGCAGGCATCGCGCATGCGTGTATTTGCCGACGATGTCTGCCCGCCCCAATCATTGCGATGCCCAATTGTTAAACGCGCATCGCGGTCCATTACGAGGTCACATGAACCAGCGCCCGCCCGACGTTCCATCCGAAACCGAGGTGCCGAACCGCCGCAAGGTGCAGCGGATTGCTTCGGCGGCGTTGTATGCCGTGATGGTGGCGCTGGCGATCTGGGTGATCCGCGATTTCGTGCCGGCCATTGCGTGGGCATGCGTGATCGCAATTGCGCTGTGGCCGGCGTTTCACCGGATCGAAGAACACAGGCTGTTCAAGGGGCGTTCGACGCTGATCGCGACCGTTCTGACCATCGCCATCGGCTTGCTGTTTCTGCTGCCTGTCGGGATCGGGATTGCGCAGGCGGCGGCTGAGGCGCACGACGTGATCGAATGGGCGCGCGACGTCCAGGAGAACGGCATTCCGCTGCCGGACTTCGTTCAGCATCTGCCGTTTGGCGCGGCACAGATCGGTGCCTGGTGGCAGGACAACCTGACTCAGCCGCTGCGTGATTCGCCCGCGATGAAGGGCTTGCACGGCGGGGCTGTCGTCACCTTCGGCAGGCATTTCGGCGCACGGGCCGCGCATGCGCTGATGCTGTTCGGCTTCATGCTCGTCACGCTGTTCGTGATCTTCCAGGCGGGGCCGAAGCTGTCGGGCGAACTGATGAAGGGCATGCGGCGCGCGTTCGGCTACGACGGCATGCATCTCGCCGAACGGATGGCGGCGGCTGTGCGCGGGACGGTGTCGGGGCTGGTGGTCGTCGGGATTGGCGAGGGTGCGCTGTTGCTGCTCGCCTATATGCTGACGGGCGTCCCGCACGCGGCGTTGCTCGGCTTCGTCACGGCGATCGCGGCGATGCTGCCGTTTTGCGCGCCGATCGTATTCTGCGGCGCGGCGCTGTGGCTCTTCGTCGAGCAAGGCGCGCTCGTTCCTGCGATTGGCCTGGCCGTGTTCGGCTTCGTCGTCGCGTTCGTCGCGGAGCACTTCGTGCGGCCCGTGCTGATCGGCAATTCTGCGCGGCTGCCGTTTTTGCTCGTGCTGTTCGGGATTCTCGGCGGCGCGGAGACGTTCGGGCTGCTCGGACTATTCGTCGGTCCGGCGTTGATGACGGTGCTGATGGTGCTGTGGACGGAGTGGGTCGAGCGCTGATGCGGCGTTGAACGGGGCCCGTGCCGTCGCCGTTATCGCGCCGTTCAGGCGGGCCCCGAACCCCGCAGGCGCAGCGTCAGCGCGCGCGAGATCGGTACCGATACCTTGGCGACTGCGAACAGCGAGCCGATCGCGACGGCGTCGGCGATGAGACCGAGCGGCACGTTCAGATAACCGTCGGTGGCCGTGTAGAGCAGCGAGTCGACGACCAGCGAGATCACCGTTCCCGCGACGAAGCACACGAGTCCTTTGCGGCCCACCAGTCCGACCCACGGCAGACGCTGCGCGAGCGCTCTCGCCCAGCCGATGCGCACCATGTTCGCGACGAGCCACGCGATTGCCAGGAAATTCACCGCGCGCAGCCATGACAGATTCTGCTTCAGGCTGCTGTCCAGCGGCCCCACTTCCACGACCAGCTTGAACCAGGCGGCAGCTGCAACGATGCCGCAGGCGAGCACTGTCACCAGCCACCCGTGGCGGTGCGCACTCGCGCGCTGATAGACGGGCTGCGTCTGCGCGATCACGCCGAGCACGAACATCAACTGCCAAGCGAACGGGTTGAAGTCCCATTGCGCATCTTCCGCGACGGGCAGATGCGGCAGCAGCGACGGCGCAATCGACCACACGGCGAGGCTGCCCGCCAGCAGCAGCCACGGCTTGCTGCGCGCGAGCGGCAGGATGGCGGGTACCGCGAACGCGAAGAAGGCATACATCGGCAGCACCGAGGCCAGGTACGGCTGACGACGGAACAGCAGGATGTCGCGCACGACGGCCGTGGGCGTGTCCATCATGTCGTCGAGATCGGTCGTGGCCATGTTGGGCGCGTCGATGCTGAACGCACTCATCACGGCGCTCACCAGCAGCATCAGGACGGCCGTAATCAGGAACGCCCTATACAACTCCAGCGAACGTTTGAAGAAGCGGTTGCGCGCGTCGGCTTCCGTGTGGCGCTTTGCGAGCGACGCATAGGCCGTGGCCGTCGCGAATCCGCCGAGGAAGACGAAGACTTCGGCCGCGTCGCACAGCGCGTACGCGTGCAGCGTCGCGCGCGACAGGATGCTGCCGCCGATGTGGTCGACGACGATAAAGAGAAGAACTAGCCCTCGGAAGAAATCCAGTTCGATCAGACGGTTTTTCGATGCCTGCATGCGCTTTTTTCGGCGAAAAGGCCTCCGCGAGACGGTGCGCGAGTGACGCGCAGCGCGGGCTCGGTGAGGCTGGATTTTGGGGTGTTGCTTTGCGGCTGTTGCGCGGGTCGCGGTCCCTGCGGTGGGCGTGGCAGGGCTTTGGCGCGGTAGCGCGGCGTGGGTTCGTGACGGTTTCTATGGGTTTTTGGCGCATAGGGACCGGACGTGGAATCGCCGCACGACCCCATCTAGACCGACATTATCTCTCAGAGTTCCTCCTGGTTGTTTTTTTGGGGGGAACGTGGTTGGTCCTGATTTTGATCGCGTCCATGCTCAATCCGAAATACGAGATGGGGGTTGGCGAAAACGGTTCGAGTATTGGCGGGAACGATGGTTGGAGGATTCGTATGCTGCGGGTCGCTGAAATGCAGCAAAACGCGGCGCCCCGACTGCGCATGCCAAATACTCAGATGATCGGGAAGCTTCAAGTTCGAGTAGCGCATCGGTGTGCATCGATGCGTTTGGCGAGGCGCGGCAAAACCGCGAGGCGGTCGCCCGAAGGCGAGTGCGAGTGCAGAGAAAAGGATAGGTAGATGGAAGCGGTTTCGAATGTACTGGCGAAACGCTCGGGGATGAACCGCTTGCTTGCGGTAATGCTCGCGGCGTGCGCTGGACTGTCGGGCTGTGCAGTGGCACCTGGTATGAAGATGAGTACACCAACTGCGATGTCGACAAGCGAGACGGGTACCCCGCTTGTGCCGATCGCCACCATCGACGCCGCGCTGATCGCGAGGATGAAAGATGACCTGTCCCGTACCAGTTCAAATCAGATTCAAAGCCTGTTGACCAGTCCCGAACCCTATGTGCTTGGCAAGGGCGATGTCCTTCAGATCACGGTTTGGGATCACCCTGAATTAGGGCTGGCGCAAGGTCCTGTCGGCCAGGCCGCTACTCGACCCTTCGATCCAGTGCCAGGATTCGTCATTGATCAGGATGGAAACCTGGATTTTCCGTATGTCGGGTTGATTCACGTCGAAGGTCTGAAGCCTGAGCAGGTTCAGCGGTCCCTGGCCGTTGCACTAACCCGGGTTTTCATCAAGCCACAAGTTACGGTACGCATTGCTTCGTTTCGCGCCAAGCAAGTCTACGTCGATGGTGAGGTTCACGTGCCGGGTGCGCTGCCACTCAACGACATTCCGATGACTCTCTACGACGCGATCAACAGGGCGGGCGGATTCGCGTCCACCGCGGATCAGAGCAGGATGGTCCTGGTCCGCGACGGGCGGGCGTATCCGTTGGACCTGACGGGGATGCTGGAGAAAGGTCTTAACCCGGCGAAGATTCTCCTGAGGAACGGCGATTTTCTTCGTGTGAACGCGCGTGATGAAAACGGCGTATTTGTGATGGGCGAGGTGAATAAACCCGTTACGGCATTACCGATGAAAAATGGACGGTTAACCTTGAGCGAAGCCATCTCGCAAGCCGGGAGCTTGAATAACGCGACCGCCGACGCATCGGAAGTGTATGTTATTCGCGACTCCATGAGCCCAGCTCCACAGGTCTTTCATCTCGAAGCGAGATCCCCTGTTTCGATGATCCTGGCGAATCAGTTCGAGCTTAATCCACGCGATATTGTGTATGTCGACGGCAACGGTCTTGTACGCTTTTCTCGCGTGCTGAGCTTGCTGTTGCCCGCCGTCAATGCGGCGCTAACCGGTGCGATCGTCACGAAATGATTCAGACGATCCTGGTCGTATGTGTCGGTAACGTCTGCCGCAGCCCGATGGCGCAATACCTTTTCAGTCGTGAGGTCAACGGTGTCACCGTACTGTCCGCAGGGCTCAGCGCGGTCGTCGGTTCGACACCGGATCCACTGGCGATACGCGTCGCTGCCGAAGCGGGACTCGACATCACTGCGCATCGCGCGCAGCAGTTGAATGTGCGCCTTGTCCGCGGAGCCGATCTGATTCTAACGATGGAAGCTGTGCACAGGCACGAGATCATGCGCCAGTACCCGGGCGCATCCGGCAAGGTGTTCCGTATCGGCGAGATCGGGCATTTCGATGTGCCCGATCCGTACAGAAAACCAGTCGAACAATTCTATAGTTCGCTC
Organism: Paraburkholderia largidicola; assembly: GCF_013426895.1. Lineage (NCBI taxonomy): Bacteria > Pseudomonadati > Pseudomonadota > Betaproteobacteria > Burkholderiales > Burkholderiaceae > Paraburkholderia > Paraburkholderia largidicola. The sequence goes on from NZ_AP023175.1 coordinate 199,144, forward strand.
GAATTGATCCGGAAAGGTGTCGACGCATGGGCGCCACGCATACGAGCAATGGCATAACGAGAAAACAGTATGAACAAACAGCTCGGCCTGATAGTCGACGATCCCACCGATGAGGACGGTGATCTCATTCGCTACCTCGACATCCTGATCGCTAGTCGGTGGATTGTGGGGAGCATCTTCGTCACCGTCGTTTTGCTGGGGGCCGCTTACTCATTTCTCGCGCGCCCGACATATGAAGCGGACATCTTGATTCAAGTCGAGGAGGATAGCCCGACGAGCGCGAGTTCGCTGCTCGGCGACGTGTCGTCGCTGTTCGACGTGAAGACTCAGGCCGAGGGCGAGTTGGAGATACTGCGATCGCGGACGGTGGTCGATCAGGCAGTGAACAACCTGCGTCTCTACATCGACGCGCGGCCACGTTACTTTCCGCTGATCGGCTGGCGCGTCGCCGACGACGCAAAATCACTCTCGACTCCGGGCCTGTTTGGTTGGGGCGGCTTTTGCTGGGGCAACGAATCAATTGATGTACGTGAGTTCGAAGTGCCAAAAGAGTTCGAAGGCCAACGTTTCCGGCTAACGTTGCTCGAGAACGGGCGCTTCCGATTGACGCAATCTGACCTGGACGCGCCGATCGAAGGCGTCATTGGCAGGCCTCTCGATGTCGATCAGAGCATTGGCCATCTTCACCTGCTCGTAGAAAACGTGCAGGCGAAGCCGGGCGCTGCATTCAATCTGACGCGCGAATCGAAGCTCAAGACACTGACCGATCTGCAGCAGAAACTAAACATGCAGCAGAAGGGCAAGCAGAGCGACATCATCACTGGCGTGCTGCGGGGCGGCGATCCTCAGCAGATATCGACCATCCTGAATCAGATCGGAGATGCGTATGTCGCGCAGAATGTGAAGCGGAAAACTGCGGAAGCGGACAAGTCATCGCAGTTCCTCGAAGGTCTGTTGCCGGGACTGAAGCATGACCTCGAAGTCGCGGAAAAGCGTTACAACGCCATGCGTAACCAGAGCGGCACGTTTGATGTGAGCGTCGAGGCGCAGACCTTCTTGCAACAAAGTGTCGCCGCGCAAAGCGGATTGCTCGATCTACAGCAGAAGCGTGCTGATCTCGCTACACGCTACGCGCCGGATCATCCCGCGATCGTCGCGCTCGACCAGCAGATCGACGTGATGAAGACAAGGTTGAGCGACGTGAATAGTCGAATGAAAATCCTCCCGAATCTTCAGCAAAATGCGGTTTCGCTGATGCGTGACGTGCAAGTCGCTCAAGATATCTACGTCGGAACGCTAAACAACATTCAGCAGTTAAAGCTGGTTGCGGCGGGCAAGGTCGCCAGTGTCCGCCAGGTCGACGAAGCACGCGTGCCGGAGGAGCCAGTGACACCGAAGAAGTCACTCGTGATCGGTCTTGCGGCAATCGCCGGCCTGATGCTTGGAATCGGTGCTGCGTTTGCACGGGAAATGTTCTATGGCGGTGTCGCAGACGGGCAGGATATCGAGCGTTACACAGGCCTCAACGTGTACGGCACTATTCCGCTTTCGCGTGTTCAAAAATCTTTGAACGCCGGGATGCGGTCAGGTAAGCCGGGCAAGTATCTGCTTGCTGAAATGTATCCAGACGAGCCGTCGATTGAAAGCCTGCGCAGCTTGCGTACTGCACTGAGTTTCGCAATGCTCGAAGCACCGAACAACCGTCTGCTGCTGACGAGCCCTACTCCGAACGTCGGTAAGTCGTTCACCTCTTCGAACCTCGCAGCCGTCCTTTGCGGCGGCAACAAGCGGGTGCTGCTCGTCGATGCGGACATGCGTCGCGGTCATCTGCATCAATATTTCGGCCGCGAACGTGGTCAGGGCCTCTCAAATGTGCTTGCGGGCCACGCGACGGCCGAGGCCGTTATCCAGCGCGAAGTGTCGCCGGGCCTCGATTTGCTGACGACTGGCAGCATTCCGCCCAATGCGTCGGAGCTTCTGCTTCGCGACAGCATGAGCGAATTGATGGAATCGCTTGGCTCGCGATATGACATGGTAGTCATCGATACTCCGCCAGTGCTTGCTGTCTCTGATGCTCCGACGATCGCGGCTATTGCGGGTACGGTTTTCCTCGTCGTTCGCTTTCAGAAGACGGCGATCGGCGAAATCACGGAAAGCGCGCGGCAGCTACAGCGCGCAAACGCACGGCTTAAAGGCGTTATTTTTAACGGTGTGGACGCCAGGGCATTTGGGTATCGCTCGAAATATGGTGCGTATCGCTACGTTTCTTATCAGTATCAGAACCCGAAGAGCGTGACGAAATGAGGGCAGCGCGCGTGGCGCGGCGGCGGGCGGCGAATATGCCGTTTCTCGGGCTATTGTCCGGCGGCTTTGCGATAGCTGGCCTTTTCGCCGCCATCTATCTCGGTGGTGCCGACACGCTGACCGTCTGTCTGCTGGTGCTGGAAGCCGTGAGCATCTGGTGCATAAAGGCCGAAAGCGAGCTTCTCAGGCTTTGGCGGCTATTCGCGCTCGTGTATTTCTGTGTGCTGCCCGCCGGCCAGCTGATTGCGCGCGACGAAATCTATCTGACGCTCTTGCCTCAACAGAACGCAGCCACGATCGAGTGGTTCGTGTTGAATATCGTCGGAATCTGGTCGATGAACTTTGCTCTGGTTGTGATGCGCAGCAAGTGCGTGGTGCCTGCTGCAACGCCAGACATGTCTGGGTTCGCCGTGGTTAGCCGCTGGGCATATGGTTTTGCGGTACTCGCTGTGGCGGCACTCGTGTTGATCTACCTGAAGCTTGGCGGCTATACCCAGATTGCGCAGCTCTACGCGAACCGGCTCGAAACGTCGGTTACGAACAATGATCCCCTGGAAGGGCTTGGAGTTGTGCAAGCGCTGGCCAATACCGCTCCACTCTGGGTTTTCGTATGCGTCATGCTCAGGCCGTGGCGTAATCGCCTGATGAGGATCGCAGCCTTCGTGCAGCTTATCGTGCTCGGATGGCTATCGTCTGGTGTGTTCGGCAATAGGCAAGGCATTGTGTTCGTTGTGATGTTCGCCTGCCTTATCTATCACGTGTTTGTTGCACGCATCAGCCGGCGCGCAGCGAAGACGATCGGCATCTGTGTCGCCGCGGGCGGTCTGGCGATGATCCCACTCAAGTTCGGTATCGACTATTCGGAGATCGGGAACCTGTCGAAGAACTTCGCGGACCAGCGGATGCTTCAGTTGTCGATGGGACCGCTTAGTTTTTTCCTTTTTCGGGATCTTTCGCGTTTCGACGTGCAAGTGCAGGCGCTCGATTCAGTGACCCGGCCCGGCTACACGCTCGCCTTGGGCCGCAGCTTCATTGGCGGGATGGCGGCAATTATTCCGAAAGCTCTCTGGAAAGAGAGGCCCGAAACTTTCGCTCGCGAGAAGAGCGATATCGTCCGGGAAACCGAGACCAACCAGTCCGACGAGACGACACTGCTATTTGGCATGCCGGGGGAATTCCTCGTCAATTTTGGCGTATTTGGCTATCTGCTGTCGTTCGTAGCACTGGCGTGGCTGATCGCGAGGATCGAATCGATGGGATTCAGCACCGACTGGCAGTGGATACCCGTCAAGGTTGTGTCATATCCGCTGCCTTTCCTGTTTCTCCTTTTCGACTCGAACGTCCTCGCTTACTACGGAATGCGATGGATTGTGCTGTTTGCTTTGCCGATGGCGCTTATGCTTAGACGAAGGAGCTATAGCTCGCGCCAATTCTTTCGAAACGCTGGGGTGCGTATTGAAGATAGTGCACGTGGTTGAAACATGGGCTGGCGGCATCGCGAGTTACGTGACGGCGCTGATGATCGAGCAGCGAGCTTCCGGGCACGACGTTGCGCTCGTATGCGATCCTCGAAATATGGATGTCGCAAAGCTCGGTGTCGATGATATTGACGTCGTGGCGTACCGGTCGAGTCGCAATCCATTCAGGTTCGTTGCTATCTCGCGCACATTGCGCGCGATTGTAAAGATGCAGCACGCGAACGTCATCCACTGTCATAGTTCCTATCCGGGCGTGTACGTACGCTTCAGTCGCTTCGAAGAAGAGAAGGTGCTTTACACACCGCACGCCTGGTCCTTCATGAAGAAGGACATATCGAGGGTGACAGCGATCGTTTTCGCGCTGGTCGAGAGATGGCTGGCGCGACGCTGCACGCGGATTCTCTGCATGTCGTTCGACGAAGTGCGCGCGGCCAACAGGTATGGCATTGCTCCTGACAAGCTGGAGCTTGTCTACACAGGCATCCCGACAGACACCGCGGCTGAGCCTCTCGAAGTAGAAACAGACGGTGGCGCGCAACCCGCCCCGCACATTCAGGTTGGCTATTTCGGCCGGCTTGATTATCAGAAGGGCTTTGACATTCTCGTCGACGCACTGCCGCTTCTCGAGGAGCACCTTCATGTGCATGTGTTCGGTACCGCAGTACGCGGCGGCGTGGAGATGCCAGATCCCGCATCGCGCGTCGTGTATCACGGCTGGGTCGGGCCTGAAGAGACGCAACGAGCTATGCGCAGGATGGATGTGATCGTTGTTCCGTCGCGCTGGGAAGGGCTTGCGCTCGTACCGATCGAAGCTATGCGAGCCGGCAAGGTACTGGTCGTATCGAGCGAAAGCTCATTGCCGGAGCAGGTCATTCATGGATACAACGGTCTGATGCTGCGACAGCTCACGGGCGCGTGCCTCGCGGAACAGCTCAATTCATTGTCTATCGACGAATGTCGCCGCATGGGCGCGAACTCGCGTCACGTGTTCGATGAGGCGTTCAACGCTGAAAAATTCTTCAAATCCTTGATGAACTACTATGAGAGTGCCTGACGTCTATCTGCTGCACGCGTATAGCTCACGAAACAGCGGCGACGGACTCTTGGTCAAGCTGAGCTTACGTGCGATTCGCGAGGCCGGGATCAGGCAGACCGTCACTGTCGTGTGTCTGGACCCGGAGTCGTTCGTCGGCTATCTTGATGACCCGCAAATCAAGCTAATTTCATTGTGGCAGTTCGTTGTTCGAACGCTTACACATGCATGGCGCCGGCGGGGGACAGTATTCTTCGGTGTCGGCGGCGGCTATTTGCGCGCCGGCACGTGGAAAGAGGGCTGCAAGACGCTGATTGCGCATGGTTTGCAGATTGTGTGCGCATCGCTATGGGGGCCTCGCGCACGAGTCTATTTTCCGCAAAGCGTCGGACCATTTTCAACGGCGCTGGGTAGCATTCTCAAATGGCTTGTGCGCCATCATGTGGACACCATCTTCCTGCGCGATGACAAAAGCGTGCACGAACTTGATCATCGGCGGGCGATGCGGATCGGCGACCTGGTCGTACTGGAAATCAGCAAGAGTCCACGTGTGTTGAAACTTGCTGCCAGGAAATCTTTGGCGCGCAGCGTCCGGCGCAAGGTGTACTTCGTATTTCGCGACCTGAGCGATAAACCGTATGGGGAATCCTACATCGCGAAGCTGCGGAATCTGATCAAACAGACGCCGTACGCGAGCCTGGCGTTACAGAGTGCGGGACGCGGGAATAGCGACGACGTGTTCTATCAGCGCGTGTTCGGCGTCCATTCGGCGCCCGCGCTGCGCGATGTTATCCGGCATGAAGATGCGATCATCGTGTCGGTGCGCCTGCACGGCAGTCTCGAGAGCGTGCTTGGTGGGCTGCCGAGCGTCCACATTGCTTACGAGCGCAAAGGGCGAGCCGCGTACGACGACTTGGGTTTGTCGGAATATGCATTCCACGCGGAAAGCTTTGATCCTGCCGCTGTCGCTGCTGCAATCGAAAAACTCAGGTGTGACCCAGCCCCTTTTTGGCGGAAATTGGCCAGTTCGTCGGTGGATCACCACAGGAAACTGGTGAAGGTACTCCAGGATGAAAGCAGCCCGTCGGTCACGCTTGTGATCGATGGTAATTTCCAGAAAGTCGGCGATCAGATATATAGCCCACATATGGGACATCGCAAGTTTGCGGCGCGTTTCGCGGAGAGCTTCCCTCGGGTGCGACTCGCGGCCCGGTCGTTTCCGGCGCTGCACGCGCGGGGCGAACTCGTCACCGGTGAGGGCACGCAATTCATCGACCTTGGCAGTCCACGCGGCGTCAAGGCGTGGATCATGCAGTCGCCGCGGGTGATGTGGCGTATCTGGCACGTGATTCGCAGATCTGACCTTCTAATATTGCGATTTCCGGGCAACCTTTCACTACTAGCGATGCTGCTTTGCCGTGCGAGTGGAAGGCCGTTCTCCACCGAAATCGTCGCCGATCCGGCCGACTATTTCAGCGATTCGGCTTCGCGTCACCCGTTGCGTCACGCCGCTCGCTGGGTGCATTGCTGGGCCACACGTCATGCCGCGAGGTACGGGCGGACCGTGCGGTATGTAACAGACCACGCGTTGCAAACCGCTTATCCGCCTCGCACGCAGGCGCGCTCGTTCGGCTTCAGTGATGTGTATCTTCCTGACGACGCGTTCGACTTCCGCGACAGTGGGCCCAGCACGTACGACGATACGGACGTGTTCCACATCGTTAACGTCGCAATGATGCACAACGAAAGCAAGGGACACGAAATCTTGCTGCGCGCCGTTGCCGCGCTGCGTGAACAAGCGCTTAACATCGAACTCACGCTTGTCGGAGATGGCGCACTGCGTGCCGGATTCGAACGACTAGCAGTGCGACTTGGACTTGGTGACGTCATACGGTTCGCCGGCGCATTGAACGGTGACGACGTGCTGCGCACGGTGAGCCGACACGAACTTTTCGTGTTGCCGTCGCTGCAGGAAGGCATGCCGCGAGCGCTGCTCGAAGCTATGGCCGTCGGCGTTCCCGTCATTGCGACACATGTAGGCGGCATTGCGGAAGTGCTCGAGTCCGCGAGTCTCGTGCCGCCGGACGACATCGAAGCCCTAACCGAAAGGATCGCAAGCTTCGTCACGGACGCGCAATTGCGCGAGCAGCAGAAACAGCGGCAGCGCGAATCCGTCGGGCGGTTTCGTTATACAGAACTGCAAGCGCAGTACAGTCGCTATTTCGAGGCATTGAAGACATATGGCTGATATGAAGCGAGATGTCGTCTACGTGGTGCTTGCGTCTGCGTTACCCGCCACCGGTAACTTCGTTGCGGTGGCACTTGCGCTGCGCTACCTGGACGCGGAGTGGTTAGGTAAATCGTATGCGCTTCTTGCGTTTTTTTTTGTCGCAATCGATCTGTTCAACTTCGGCTCGCCCCGCATCTTCACGGTTGAGAAGGTGCGATCGCAGGTATCAACATTGATCTTCCTTGATTGTCTCAGCGCGGTTGGCTCGACGGTGTTGTTCTCGATTGTCGGCACGCTGCTCGCACGTTACGGTGTGTTTGCGCACACGCAGCTTGGCGTGCCGATGGTGCTGGCACCGATGTGCTATGGGCTGTCGCATTACTCGCTAGGTGTGCTGCGTTTTTACGGACGCAGTGGCACCATCTGTGCAATTTCAACTGTATCCGCGGTGAGCAGAGTGCTGATTGTCGAGCTACTGATCACAAAGCGTTCGCTCGATCCGTTTTTCCCGGACCTGCTATTGCTTGTAGAAGCTGTCTACGGGGCGATGCTACTTGTTGCGTATCTGCAGTCGACGCATCGTGGGCCGCCGCGTGGCTCGGAATTCTTCCTTCCGCAAGCGGAGAAGTTCAACTTCCGTACTTTTGGCTATAAGACGTTCTTCGCGAATAATCATAAGGAGATACTGGGTAGTTGGTATGGGAATGCGATTTTTTCTGGCGCGAAGCACGTTGACATCATGATCGTCACCTTCATTCTCGGTCCAACGGCGGGATCGTTGTATCGCGGTGTGAAGAGCGTGCACAACCTTGCATTCAATTGTGGCCAGGGCATGGCGCTTGTCCTGACCGGTCGCTTTAAGAGAATGATGGCCTCGCTTCTGCATTTGCCGCAACTCCACGTTATGGTAGCGGTCGCGGTACTCGTTGTTGCGCTGACGTCAATGGCGAGCTGGTTAGCATGCCGCATTCATCTTTTCCCGACTACCATGCTCGGCTCCCATGCGACGCAGCTGGCGTTCATGTTTGTCGCATTCCTCGGCAGCACGTTGATCTTCTTCTGTCGCGTGCTATCGCTCATCGTGTTCTCAACAGATCGCACATCATTTGTCAGGATCTCAACGTTTGAAGTAAGTGCATCGCTGCTTTTGGTTTCGACATTGTCCTACGGCTTCGGATTGATCGGCGCGTTGACGGGTGTTGCGATCGCAGGCGGGCTCGTACTAACGCTGTCGTTGATGTGCAGCCGACGCGCGGCGCAGCACTCATTACAGCACTGTGGGCGATGTTCCGACAGTCGTTGCGGGTCGAACAGGCATCAATGAAGCGCAGGACTTTGCTCTTGGGGTGTCTGAGTGTCCGACCCGCCTGGATGGCTTCACGTGTGTCGGCCGAATTGACCCCGCTCAAGCGGGTGTTCGCTCACTACATGGTTGCGTGGCCACGCGGCGGCCCGGACGCAAGCATCGACGATTACATCGCGGAGTTCCTCGACGCACAGCAACGTGGAATAGACGGCTTCGCTTTGAACTGCGGTGGCTGGAATAATAGTGAGCCGCTTTATCGTGCACGCGTGCTGAAGATGTATCGTGCTGCCGCACAACTCGGTAGCGGTTTCAAGCTGTTCGTGTCAGCGGATGGCAATGCCCAGAACGAGTTGCGGGATATTGTGAAAAGTACCGCCGTTCTTCCTGCGCAATTGAGGATCGGCGGGAAGCCGGTGGTCTCAGCATATGCGCTGGGTGGAAAGGATCCCGCGCGCTGCGAAGCGCTGATCGAGCAGGCGGAATCGCTTGGCGTGTATTTTGTTCCTCACTTCATGCCTTCGACGAGCGAAGCGGAAATCGACGGTACCGTAGCGAGTGAGGTCGCTAATCGCTGCCGTGCTGCACAAGGCTATTTTTATTTCGGCGCAGCCGGCGCGCCGGAATCGCTTGCGAGATCTGTCAAATCTCTGGCTACCTCGCTGAAGTCGGCCGGAAAACTGTTTATGGCTTCCGTCACGCCTTACTATCGTGGTCTCCCTAGCGGAACGAACTATCGTGCATTCGAAACAGACGGCTTCTCTGGGATGGCGACGGAATGGCTTGCCACGATTCAATCGAATGTCGACTGGGTTCAGATGGTGACTTGGAACGACTGGGCGGAATCGACATATGTCGCCCCGATCGGCAGTCATGCGCGCGCGCAAATCTATAGTCCACGTTTCGGTGCTTTGCTAAACCATGGGGCGTACCTTGATGCGAGCCGCTATTTCATCGAGTGGTTCAAGTGCGGCGCCGCGCCTAGCATTACGCAGGATAAGTTCTACTACTTCTATCGGCTGCATCCGGTGAGCGCTAGCGCAATGACGGGAACAGACGCATCCTTGGCGGGTAGCGTTCCGCCACGATCCCGCACCGTATTGACAGAACTGATTCACGTAACGCTGTTCCTGACCCAGCCTGCTACGCTTGTCATCGCGCAAGGCGACGTACGTATGACGCATGATCTACCGGCTGGTGTCAGTGAGGTCGCTGCGCAATCATTACCCGGCACCCCGCGCTTCACCCTGATTCGCAACGGCAGGACCATTGTCGACAAGAAGGGCGGCGAGTCAATCCGGACGGATGACTTCAGCGGCGCTTTCAACTACTTTAGTGGTTCATGAGATCGAAATGGATCGGGACGTAGGGATAATCTAGTAAGCGCTTTTCCCAACAAACCCCTTGATAATAGTTAATGCAACAATCTTCAGATCCATCCAGAACGTCCAATGCTGGATGTAATACATATCGAATCTGACACGCGCGTCCATTCTCTCAATCTCCGCTGTCTCACCGCGATACCCATTCACTTGGGCCCACCCTGTGATGCCGGGTTTGATCCGATAGCGAAACATGTAGTGCTGTACGAGATCCTTGTAATACTCATCATGCTCCACGGCATGCGGACGAGGGCCGACAACCGACATTTCGCCTTTGAGTACATTGAGGAACTGCGGCAATTCATCAAGACTCGTGCGCCGCAGAAAGCTTCCCACTTTTGTTACTCGCGCATCACCCTTGCGCGCTTGAACGACAGTTCCAGGTTTGTCAGCCCCTTGATACATGGTGCGAAACTTATAGATCGAAAAGACGTCGCCGTTCATACCTTTGCGATACTGTCTGAACAAAATAGGACCGGGAGAGGACAACTTTACCGAGACAGAAACAACTAATAGTATCGGGGAAATTGCCAGCAACACGCACAGTGCAAAGACGCGATCGAATACCTCCTTAGGTAGGATGTCCCAGCCCCGCTCAGGCGTTGCAATCACATTTAAGACGGGAACACCACGATAGATGCCAAGCAGGCTCGCCGCAGGGTGGCTGTCTTCCAGCATCGGCAGTACTCGAATATTGATGAAATCGTTGCGAAACTCGTCGATCAAATGTTCAACTGGTATCGATCGAAACGGCGAGTTGACAATCCAGATTTCCCTGATCTTCTGCATTCGCACAAGCTGCCTGAAGGCGTTCATCTCGTGCACGACGGGAATGCGATCGACAGACGTATCGTTTGTTAGAGTAGGATCGAAAACCACTTCTGGAACAAAGGCGTTTCTGGTTTGTGAGGCAATCCGCATCAGCAGATCGTTTTTGGCGGCGTGTGGGGCCACGACCGCAACGCGTGCCGGTGCGAGACGCCACGAGCGGAGCATCGATGGTAGTGCATGCAAGGCGCACCGTCCCGCAACCAGCGCGCAGACCGCTATCACCGTCCACCATAACAACCAGCCGTTTCGCAGTTCGCCGCCGGGATAGGGGTGGGATATCGCAGCCAGAATTAGCTGAGCGCAGAGCCATGCAAACAGGACGCGTACAACGCTGGCAGATACCGAATCGTTGCGAAAGGGTTGATAAACCTTCGTCAATCGGAACGTTAAAAATGGAAGCATGAGCCCAAGCAAACCAATGAGATCATCAATATGCGTGAACGTTGAACTGTCATGAAAGACGATGCACCGCGAAACATAGGCAGCGCCCGAAATACAGAAGAAGTCTGTGGCCTTCGAAATGGGTGTCAGCATTGTTTTTATGCACCGTTGACATTCGGAAATAGCGTCTGCATCAGATGACTTCGCATATCTTTGCGCTGTGAGAGCGCCGGTGGTTGCGATATTCCGTCGGCGAGATATGCAAAACCTGCCGAAACAATCGCGCAAGACATTCGCCACTTGTCAGTCCACAACGTCGCGCGATCTTGTCGACTGGCAAGTCACTTGATTCCAATAACGTCGCCGCCAATTCGACGCGTGACCGTCGTAGGTAACCGGATGGTTTCACCCCCATTTCCGCTCGAAAGTGACGCAAATACGAGCGGTCGCTCATGCCGGCCGTCTGTGCGGCTACAGTAACGGTTATTGCCTTATGACAATTGCGCGTGATCCACTTCGCGCTCTCGCGAATCTTCTCCTTGATCGACTTGGCGTTTTGTGCTGCGATCGCGTTGAATTCGGGTAAGCCAGTATCGGGAATCTGTTTGAGCACCCGACGCAGCACGGACACACCAAAGTCCCGCCTGATCAATCCAAGCGCATGCCGCACAGCCGAGCGGGACTCGTAATCGGATTCGTAGTCGCCTGTTCCGTCGGCAAGCCATGCGTCACCGTGCGCAGTCGGTAGTGTTAGTTCTTGAGTTTGACGAAACGTACGGGTGATTTCCTGCGAAGGATCGCCATTGCCGATAGCGAACACTTCCTCAGGATACGACGTCGTTCCTCGAGTCCATACATTGAGCTTTAGGTATCTTGTGATGTCAGCCGCCATTTCCCCACTCGCGACGAACACCGCCCGCGCAGAGTGAAGCTGTTCAGCAGGCTGCGTCAGCACGTCGATGCTGGCCGAACTCGACACACAACCACCATGGCGCGAAACAAAAACTGTCCGATAGCAAGGCGCATCACCATGCCCGACAGCCAATATCTGATTCGCCTTGTCGAATACGTCGACGACCTCGACTGCGGGCAGCATCGAAAACCCGTCGAATACAAAAATCCCGATAACGCGAGGCTCAACGCTCGCAGCCCGGTGTGGAAGGGCTGGATCTGGATCGCGCGAAACATCGTTGTAAGCTGTTTTCATCAATGCCTCCCTGCCGCGTATCGGTGACATGGCGCGAAGCGGATGAGCATCGAAGAGGGAAGGTCTAGCTCGACCCCCCGCAATCGGATTAAGCGCGCGCCACATGGAGGCGCAGAGCATACGAAGCCGTTTCAGAGCCTCCTATCGGACAATTCCGATTAACGTCGCGGAAGTTTCGTGCGGGAAAAATTTAACGAACGCGCGCCACGATCCTTCGAAATCCCCCGTCAGAACCCACTCAATCCCACGAATTGATGCACCATTCGTGGGCATTTCACAACGAAATTCGACCCCGCCCTGACTTCAACTAGACGACGCGATTCCGCTCGGGCAGCATCACGTCCGTTGCACGCGCCCGGTCCGGAAGTACGTGCAAACAAAACGGCAAGAAGCTTAACAATTAGTAAGCATGCCGAATAAAAAATGTTAAAGAACACACGCCAACTCAACACATCCACCAAAATCGGAGATCGTCCAATGAAGAAACAGGTCATCGCGCTGGCTGCTACGGCCGCGTTTGCTGCTCCCGTGTTCGCGCAAAGCAGTGTCACGTTGTATGGTGTGATCGACGAAGGCGTCAACTATACGAATAGCGTCGGCGGCCACAGCGTGGTCGAATTGCAAAGCGGCTATGCGCAAGGCAGCCGTTGGGGCCTGAAAGGCGCGGAAGATCTGGGCGGCGGCAACAAGGCTATCTTCCAGCTCGAAAATGGCTTCGACCTGAATAGTGGCCGTTTGGGGCAGGGCGGTCGCATGTTTGGTCGTCAGGCGTACGTCGGCGTGTCGAATGACCGGTTCGGTACGATCACGTTGGGCCGTCAATACGATTCCGTCGTCGACTACCTCGCGCAAACCACGTCGAACGGTAACTGGTCCGGCTATCTGTTCTCGCACCCGTTCGATAACGACAACACGGACAACTCGTTCCGCGTCAACAACACGGTCAAGTACGCGAGCCCGGACATCGCCGGCTTCCAGTTCGGCGGCACGTATAGCTTCAGCAATGACGTGAATTTCGCGAACGACCGTCAGTACAGCTTCGGCGCGCAATACGCAACGGGCGGCTTGCTGCTTGCCGCTGCCTACCTGCAGGCGAACAACACAGGCGCAACGTCAAGCGGCGCGATTGCAACCAACGACGCCAGCTTCATCGCGCAGCGCATGCGTGTCTTCGGTGCGGGCGTCAACTACACGTTCGGCTCGGCGACGGTCGGCTTCGCCTACACGAACTCGGACTATCACAACCCGACGGGCAACGGCTATCTCGGCACGCCGGGCGCGATCGTCGCGGCAGGCTCGACGCTCAATCGCCTGAGGTTCCAGAACTTCGAACTAAATGCGAAGTACCAGTTGACGCCCGCGTTCTATGTCGGCGGCGAGTACGTGTACACGCTGGAGAACTATGATTCGTCGACGGGCAGCGCGAAGCCGAAGGTCCATACCGTCGGCCTGATGGCGGACTACAACATTTCGAAGCGCACGGACGTCTACGTGCAGGGCGTGTATCAGAAGGTCGCGGGCGACAAGACGAATTCAATCATGGACAACGCGTTCATTCTCGGCACACAGGCTCCGTCGTCGACGTCGAACCAACTCGCATTCCGCGCAGCGATTCGCCACAAGTTCTGATCAAGCAATGTAGCAAGCGACATTCGTGTCGTGAGATTTCCACGCATTTCCCGTCGCGCTTCATTCGAAGCTCGACGGGTTTTTTTCATTCGCGGATTTCGTTCTCCGCTGCGCATTCATTCACAAACAGATGAAGCGCCGCATACTGCAGCAACATGATGGTCTTGCCGTCCATGATCTCGCCGCGCGCGACCATTGCTAGTGCATCGTCGAAAGGCAGTTCGAGTACTTCGATATCTTCGCCCTCGTCGGCGATTCCGCCGCCACGACTTATCCGTGTATCGGTATCGTATTCGGCGACAAAGAAGTAAAGCTTCTCCGTTACCGATCCCGGACTCATGAACGCTTCGAACACCTTGCGCACGCATTCGACGCGGTAACCGGTTTCCTCTTCGACTTCAGCGCGAATCCTTTCTTCCGGCGATGCCGCTTCGAGCAGACCGGCGGGCGTTTCGATCAACATTCCTTCGTGTCCATTGACGAACGCAGGCAAGCGGAACTGCCGCGTCATCACCACGGTCCGTCGTCGCGGATCGTAGAGCAGCAACGTCGCGCCATTGCCGCGATCGTAGGTCTCGCGGCTCTGTCGCTGCCAGCTGCCATCGGCGCGCCGGTAGTCGAAGATGGTTTTCTTCAGCACGTACCAGTCGTCGGACAGCACCTGCACATCGACGATCCGCACGCGGTCAGCCGTTTTATCCATGAAATCCTCCTTGTTCTCGGACGGAATCATGGTATCGTGCAGATTCGTGCAAAATCAAGAAAATTCGTGCAGTTCCGAACGAACGGCACCATCAGACAAATCGATGCTGACTTCCCAACGCAAAAATCTGATTATCGAGGCCCTTCAACGCGACGGCCAGGTGCTCGCCAAATCGCTGAGCGAGTCATTCGGCGTCTCGGAAGACACGGTGCGCCGCGATCTGCGTGAGCTCGCCGCAGAGGGCAAACTGCAGCGGGTGCACGGCGGCGCGTTGCCTTCATCACCCGCGGTGGCGAATCTCGCGGGGCGCGAGGCCATCGGCTCCGAAGCGAAGGCGGCGATCGGCAGGGCGGCTGCCCGGATGATCGCGCCAGGCCAGATCGCCTTCATCGACGGCGGCACAACGGCCATCCAGTTGGCGCGCCATCTCCCCGTCGATCTGCGGGCAACGATCGTCACGCACAGTCCGAGCGTCGCCGTCGAACTGGCGGCGCACGAGGCGCTGGAGGTCGTGATCATCGGCGGGAGGCTGTTCCGCCATTCGATGGTGACAGTCGGCGCCGCCGCGATCGAAGCACTTGGCCATATCCGCGCCGATCTGTACTTCATGGGCGTGACGGGCGTTCATCCCGAGGCGGGATTGAGCACCGGCGACCTCGAAGAGGCTTATGTGAAACGGGCGCTGGTGGCACGCGCCGCGGAGACGGTCGTGCTGGCGTCGTCGGAAAAGTTGAATGCCGCCTCGGCGTACATGATTGCGGGAATCGACGCGGCGAGCACGATCATCGTCGAGAAGGGCGCGCCGGAGTCGACCACCGCACCGTTCGAAGCGCTCGGCGTGACAATCGTGCGCGCATGAAACGAGCGGACTCTATTGCTGCTCGAGAAAGCGCTTCAGTTCTGCGAGATCGCGCTCGACCCACTGCGCGTCGGCGGCGAATTGTGCGTCGCTCATGCCCGCTGTCCGGAACAGCGTGAACAGCACTTCGCTGCCTTCGCCGTTCGCGATCACGCGCATCGGTATATAGATCTCGCCGTGTCCGCTGCTCACATAGTGATCGAGCACGCCATACGGATTGCGCGGCGTGAAACGCACGTCGACGGGTTTGCCGTCCGCGCTTTCGAAAGTCCATCGTGTGCCTTCGCCGCGCAACGGTTTGCCGAGCCCCGATGCCCACTGCGCGAAGGACAGCGGATGCTCCATGAACGCGTACACCTCCTGCCAGTCGCGCGCGATCGCCACGCTGATCGTTTTCGATTCGCTAATGTCGGCCATCGACGTCTCCATATTGATTGCGGTGACGGCTGCGTCTCAAGTTTCGCGCGCGCCGTGCCGATATGAGATTGTGCGGCTTTATGACGCGTGGTTGAAAAAGCAGTCGATAGGCTGCCCATCTACACCCCAACCACCGAAAATTACCGCGATTAAACATTTTGTATCTAAGTGTTCGCGCCCCGTGTTTTCCGGTGCGTGCACTTTACAATGCGGCTTTAATTTAGAAGGCTATTCCGACCCTTTAACGGAAGATCGCATCAGATGTGACGCGGCTCCGGGCAGGATGGCGGATTGGCCCCGGCATGGCGCCGGACGGTTGAGGCCGCAACGAGGCGGCACACTGCGCGCCGTCCGCGGGTGTCGTTCGACATCCGCTGATTGGGCGAGCCGCGCGCGTCCGGTCTTTGAACGAATCATGCGGGAGAGCATATGTCGAAGAATGGATTCGACAGGACCTGGACCAGTTTTGCGAGCTTCACGCTCGCCTTGATGCTGGGCGCCTGCGCGCATGTGGGCGAGCAGGACGCGAACAAGAATGACGCGGCATCGGTCGCGCAAACGGCAGCCGATCCTGCGCCCGCCGCGCCTGCGACCCAGATGGTCGCGCAGCCGGTTCCGCCCGTCGTTTATAAGGTGCGTCGCGGCGATTCGCTGGCGCGCATCGCGCGCAGCCATAACGTAACGGTCAAGCAGGTCCTCGCGTGGAATCATTTGACGCGGTCCTCGCGCTTGCATATCGGGCAGGTGCTGAAGGTGTCGTCGCCGGATGCGGTGAAGATGGTCGCCGTTCCCGCCGGCCCGGCTTCGGCCACAGCGCAGGGTGCAACCTCCGCCAATGCGAATGGCGCCGCGACGGCTGCGAGCGGCGCATCGGGCGCCACGGTAAGTGGTGCCGCCAGCAACACGAGCGGCACCTCGAACACGGCGGCATCAGCACCCGCAACCGGCGCGCCCGCGCCGAGCGCCGCCGACGCGCGTGAAGTGAATGCCGAACTCGCCCGTCACGCAAAAGGCGTGTCGCTGATCTGGCCGGCGCAAGGCAACGTTGTCGAAGGCTTTCAGGCTGGCGAGACACGTGGCATCGAAATCGGCGGCAAGCCGGGCGACCCGATCCGCGCGGCCGCCGACGGCAAGGTCATGTACGCCGGCATGGGGCTGAACGAGTACGGCAGTCTCATCATCGTCCAGCACAACAAGGATTTCCTGACGGCCTACGCGCACAACCGCAAGCTGCTCGTGAAGACGGGCGATATCGTGCGCAGGGGTCAGCAGATTGCCGAGATGGGCAGCGAGAACAATTCGCGCGTGTCCGTGCTGTTCGAACTGCGCCGAGACGGCAAGCCGATCGATCCGATGCCGTTCCTGCCGCATCAGCGCGGATAAGGCTCGCGTCGGCTTAACCCGCCGACGCCTCGTCTATCCACCGCAACACCGCGGCGACGATCGCTTCCGGCGCGTCTTCCTGCATCAGATGTCCGGCATTCTGCACCGGCTGGAAACGCGCGCCCGGAATCACGCTGGCCAGATGCCGCCCGCGTTCGATGGGAATCCACTGATCGTCTTCGCCCCACAGAATCTGCGTGCGGCAGCGTAGCTGCGGATAGCGCGCTTCGACCTCATCGGTGTAGCGCTGGTCCATCTGCGCGATCTGTCGATAGAACGCCGGTTGCCCCACGTCGCCGAGCCACGGCGTGACATAGGGCGCAAGCTCGTCGTCGCTGATGGTCCGTGCGACCGCGCCGCGTATGTACGCGTTGACGACGGCTTCATGGATATACGCGGGCAGACCGGCAAAAGCCGCCGCATGCTCGCGCACATGACGCACGAACGGCGAGCCCCAGGGCGCGACCGCGACGGTATCGATCAACGTGAGACTGCGGTAATCGCAACCGTCGATCAGATGCGCGCGCAAGGCCGTCGCTCCGCCGAAGTCGTGCGCGACGACATCGGGCGCATCGAGTCGCCAGTGTTCGAGCAGCGCGGCGAGCAAGCCGTTCTGCACCCCGAGCGACACATCCGCACCTTCGCGCTTCTCCGATTGTCCATAGCCGAGCAGGTCGTACACATGAACCTTGCGGTCGTGTGCGAGATACGGCGCGATCCGGTGCCATACCCATGATGAAAACGGTGTGCCGTGTATCAGCACGATAGGTGGCCCGTCGCCGAAGACCCGGTAACGAACGGTTTGATCGCGATACGTGAACTGCTGATCGAGCGTCCAATGCGTCATGCGTGTTCAACTCCGTTCAACTATTCGTGCGAGTGTGGCTCGTTTTTGAGTCGATAACGCCTGACGTGCGTGATCGTGTGCCTTGCGCTCCTGCAGATTCTCACCTTTGCGACTCTGCAATTTGCCGGGAGTCATTCAGCCGTATCGCATTCCACGTTCATCGCCCGTGAAGCGGACTAGCGGAAGGTGAGGCAATGCAGGAGCCCACCCCGTTTCCGCTTCTCATACATCGATTCAAATGCGAAACAAATGAGTCGATTAATCAACCCGCTTCAAGCGATTTCAATATCGGCGCGATTTGTCCGTGCGCATGCAGTATGTCAGGACTGTTCTGCAAAATTTGCCGATAACGCGGCAGGAAAATATTGCCTGGCAAGTCTTCCGAGAAAAGACCGACGACGGATTCGACTGCGCCAATACGATCGGCGCTGGTTGCTTCATCGTCATCGAGAATCTCATCGACATTCGCGATCATCGTCGACAACGGATTGAGCCAGCGAAAGCCCGATCCATTGATCAGCACCTGCAGGAACGCCGCAGGCGTGACGGGGCCAAACTCCTTCTCATACAAGGCGCGCTCGTGATCGAGTATCGCCTTATGCAACACGAGTAGCGGCTTACGTATTTCGCCAAGAAACTGAATGGCGCGCTCGTCGTTGATCTTCATCGTTTGACTCCGGAAGCAGTAATGCATTGAAAGTTACGTAAAGCTGGCTTGCACGTATGAGATGGAAGAAAATACGCATATCGAATGAAGCATTCAATGAACTGCTCAGAGCCGACGCAAAAGAGCAAGTGCAAAATAATCGGTTCGTCGTCTGCCTTCCACATCAGAAACTATGCCGGTTGCTTTTTTATAGGCAACTGACGATGCTATGCTGGCGACGCCCATTATGACGATTCGCTGAACATAGCAGTCTGTCTGCGTGACGGTGTCCGTTAGTGGAAGCATCGCCTTCCCGTCAAACCCTACGCACGCGTCATCAACCTCTCGCACATGCAAGACGAACACACGGCAACCTTGCTCGACTATTACACGCGACATCAGACTTCCGTGCAATGGCGCGGCTTCCTGACCGCACTCGCCGAAGAGTTCGAGACGCAGATTGATACGTCGCAGTTGCGCGTGCTGATGTCGCGCATTGGCGTGCGCTTTGCTGCCAGGCACCCGGCGGGCGAGTGCACGACGCTGGACGACCTCGCTGCGTTTCTCAACAACATCTGGTCCGGGCTCGACTGGGGGTTCGTTCGCCTTGCGGAGCGTGACGACTATCTGTCCATCGAACATTGCTGCGCGCCGCTTGCCGCTTTCGGCGAACGGGCCGCGCCGTGGGCTTCCGCCTTTCTCGAAGGCGCGTATCAGCACTGGCTGCACGAACTGGGCGCGGGGTCGCTCGCGCTACAGGAATATCAAAGCGCCAACGCGCACGCATACGAATTCAGACTGTTGAAAGCGCCCTGACTAAACTTGATCCTGACGACGACGTTAACCATATAGTGAAACAGTGGGCGGACAGCTGACGCTGTCGCAGTACAGGAATGCGCAGGACAAGCGAGGAAACATCATGAGCGTTTCAGACGACGTCGGTAATCTGTTCCGGCGCTTCGGTGGCGACGCCGGGCAATACCAGGAGGTGACGCGCGACGACGACGCGAAGCATGCCGCGTTGCGCTGGCCATTGCTGAACGCGCTCGACATCGCGCACGCGAAGCCCGTGCCGGATGCGGGCCGTCCCGCGTCGCCGGCGCCGCGCGTCGATGCTGTCGTTCAGGCATCGTCGCATGCAGCCGCTGCGCAATCGGCAAACACGGCCGGCACGCCCGCCGGCTCCGAGTCCACTGGACCGGCGCGCCCGCCGCTGTTCGCGCGCGGCCATCGCCACGCGTCGATGCCGCCGCCCGTCGCTCCCGCGCAAATGGGCGCGAATCGCTTCAGTGCGCCGCCAGCCGTCGCGCCCGCTGCGGACCGCAGCAATGCCGCAGCCAACGCGCCGAGCATGTCGGCGGCGCCCGCTCTTCAAATGCCTGCGCCCGTCCCACCTGCGTCGACTGTCGCTGCAGCGCCTTCGATGCCGCCGGTTTCGCCGGCGTCACACGATGCCGCACCGCAGCGCGAAGCACACCCCGTTCAGGCCGCCCCTTTTTTTGCACACGGCCAAACGTTTGCTCGTGCCCCATTTGAGAACCCCGCGGTGCACGCTGCGCGGGCCAAGCCGTCGGCGCCCGCGCCGCAGCAGGCCGGTTCGATCCTTTCGGGCCTGTTCGGCGGCACGAATGCGGGCCGGCCGGAGACACCCGCCAGCGCGCCGTCGAAAGATCTGTCATCGCTGTTCGCGCGCCTGTCGCATGGATCGGCGGCGCCAGGCCGTTCGCTGCGCGACACCTTCAGATCGCGTTTCAAGGCGGATGGTGACGCATGAGAGTCGTTTCGGTTGTTTCGGCTAAAGGCGGTGTCGGCAAGACGACGCTCGCCGCGAATCTCGCCTCGGTGCTGGGCTCGAACGGACGCCGCGTAATCGCCGTCGACTTCGATCCGCAAAACGCGCTGCGTCTGCACTTCGGCATTCCCATCGACAACTACGACGGCGTCGCACGCGCGACGCTCGCGGGCGCATCGTGGCGCACGGTGATGTTCGATGGCATCGACGGCATTACGGCGCTGCCGCACGGCGCGTTGAACGAAGACGACAGACGCGTGTTCGAAGCGCAGCTCGATGCCGATCCGTATCTGATCCGCACATCGCTCGAAGCGCTCGGGCTCGACGCCGACGACATCGTGCTGATCGACACGCCGCCGGGCGCGACCGCCTACACGCGCGCCGCGCTGATCGCCGCGGACTTCGTGCTGAACGTCGTGATCGCGGATGCCGCATCCTATGCGGCGATTCCGCAGATGGAGCGGCTGATCCAGACTTACGCGTTGCCGCGTCAGGACTTCATCGGATACGGCTACGTGATCAATCAGGTCGACCAGAGCCGCAGCCTCACGAAAGACGTCGTCAAGGTGTTGCGGGATGCGCTCGACGACCATCTGTTCCCCGGCGTGATCCATCTCGACCAGGGCGTAAGCGAATCGCTTGCGTACGACACGACCGTGATCCACTACGACCCGCATAGCCAGGCGGCCGCCGATCTGCGCGCATGCGGCGACTGGCTGGGCACGCGTCTGAACGGTCAGGCCAGGCTGCCGAGGAACGTCGCATGAGCACCGCACCGGAAGACATCCTCGACGCCGCCGACAACGCGTCGCCGCGCCGCTCGCGTTTCGATCGACTCGCGTCGCATCTGATCGACGGACGCATTCTCGGCAGCAAGCCCGTCACGATCCTGCTCGTGCTGTTCGCGCTGGCGGCGCTGTTCTTCGTGTTCACGGTACCGCTCGCGTTCGGCGAGCAGCTCACGTTTGCGATCTGCTGCTTCGTCTGCGCGATGCTGTTTCGCCGCGCGCAAGGGCACTACGCGACGCTCGTGATGATCATGCTGTCGGTGATCGCGACGGGCCGCTATATGTACTGGCGTCTGACGGAGACGACATACTGGGAGCGCCCGCTCGATGCCGTATGGGGTTTGCTGCTGGTATCGGCGGAAGTGTATGCGGCGCTCGTGCTGATGCTCGGTTACTTCCAGACCGCATGGCCGCTCAGGCGCAAGCCGATGCCGCTGCCTTTGGATCGCAGCGCCTGGCCGACCGTCGATATTTTCATTCCCACGTACAACGAGCCGCTGTCGGTGGTGAAGCCGACCATCTACGCGGCCATCGCGCTCGACTATCCGAAGGACAAGCTGTCCATTCACGTGCTCGACGATGGCCGCCGCCCCGAGTTCAAGGCCTTCTGCGAAGAAGTGGGCGTCGCATGGACGATCCGCTCGCACAACCGCCACGCGAAGGCGGGCAACATCAACGAGGCGCTGAAGATCACCGACGGCGAATACTTCGCGATCTTCGACTGCGATCACATCCCAACACGTTCGTTTCTGCAGGTCGGCCTCGGCTGGTTCCTGCGCGACAAGAAACTGTCGATGCTGCAGACGCCGCACCATTTCTTCTCCGCCGATCCGTTCGAGAAAAACCTCGGCACGTTCCGCAAGGTGCCGAACGAAGGCGAGCTGTTCTACGGTCTCGTGCAGGACGGCAACGACCTGTGGAACGCGACGTTCTTCTGCGGCTCGTGCGCGCTCTTGCGCCGCACGATGGTCGAGGAGATCGGCGGCATCGCCGTCGAGACCGTGACGGAAGACGCGCACACGGCGCTCAAGCTGCACCGCCGCGGCTATACGACCGCGTATCTGTCGATCCCGCAGGCAGCAGGGCTTGCAACGGAAAGCCTGGGCGGCCACATCGGCCAGCGTATCCGCTGGGCGCGCGGCATGACGCAGATTTTCCGGATCGACAATCCGCTCACCGGGCGCGGCCTGTCGTTCGGCCAGCGGCTGTGCTATCTGAACGCGATGATGCACTTCTTCTACGGCATCCCGCGTCTGGTGTTCCTTACGGCGCCGCTGTCGTTCCTGTTCTTCAACGCGCACATCATCCAGGCGGCGGCGGGCACGATCGCGATCTTCGCGCTGCCGCACATGTTCCACGCGAACATCACGAACTCGCGGATGCAGCAGAAGTTCCGCCATTCGTTCTGGTCCGAAGTGTATGAATCGGTGCTCGCGTCGTACATCACGGCGCCGACGCTGCTCGCGCTGATCAACCCGAAGCTCGGCAAATTCAACGTGACGGCGAAAGGCGGGCGCATCGACGAGCAATACTTCGACTGGGGTATTTCGCGTCCTTATCTGATTCTGCTGGCGCTGAACCTGCTCGGCTTCATCGCCGGCTGCGTGCATATCGCGCTCAACTCCAGTTCGCATAGCGAGGTGCAGACGACGGTGCTGAACCTCGCATGGACGGGCTACAACATGCTGATCCTCGGCGCGAGCGTCGCGGCGGCGCGCGAGCAACGACAGGTGCGCTCGACGCATCGCGTGGCGATGCGCATTCCGGCGTCGCTGCGCTTCTCGACGGGCCGCACGCTGGTGTGCGAAACCGTCGATTACGCGGAAGGCGGCGTGGCGCTGCAACTGCCTGCCGCCATTCAGGTGCCGCTGCACGAGAGCGTGGTGGTCTCGCTGTTTCGCGGTCAGGAAGAGTTCGTGTTTCCCGCCGACGTCACGTACTCGGTGCCGGGCCGCGTCGGCCTGAAGTTCGCACCGATGACGCGCGAGCAGGAACTCGACTTCGTGCAGAGCACATTCGCGCGCGCCGACGCCTGGACCGGCTGGGCGGAAGGGCGCGAAGTCGACACGCCGCTCAGGAGCCTGTCGCATGTGATGCGCGTTGGGGTCGGCGGTATCGGCGGACTGTTCGAACATCTGTACGCCGACCTGCGCACATGGAGCGGTAGACGCAAGACCGCAGCAAACGACACGAAGAACGGAAAATAAAGTATGGGGATCTTGCGAAACGACGCCGCTCGTTCAGCGACGAAGAGGGCGGGCTTGCGTCGGGCCGTGCGCTCGCTGGCGCGCAACGGTTTGCGCTTGCGCGCGACACTTGCCGCGTTGCTGTTTGCGATGACGCTGCCGACCGTGCAGGCCGCATCCGATGCCGCGCCTTCCACGTCGCCTGGTGCGATTCCCGCCACGCGCGCCGAACTCGCGGCGAAGCCGGGCACGACGCCCGCCACGACGCCGCTCGTGCCGTCCGCGCCCGCCAGCAACGGCTTGCCGCCGCTGCCGTCCGCGAAACCCGTCGATCCACGCGCGGGGCTGCAGCCCGCGTTCGCCGAGCCGGCGCCGCAACCGTTCGCCGTCGTGCGCGGCGGCCGCGACACGATGCCGACCACGGCCGACAACGGCACGGCCGTGTCGGGCGGACGCCGTCAGACCTTCACGTTCACGCAACTGGGCGCGCTCGATCCGCTGCAACTGCGCGGTGTCGACGGCCAGAACGGCGTGCCGTTCTCGGTGCGCGCCGATGAAGTCGTGACGGGCGCGAATCTGCATCTGATCTATAGCTACTCGCCGTCGCTGCTGTCGAATCTGTCGCATCTGAAAGTGCTCGTGAACGGCGAAGTTGCGGCGACGCTGCCACTGCCGCGCGAGCAGGCGGGCACGCTGCTCGCGCGCGATATCCCGCTCGAACCGCGTCTGATCACCGAGTTCAATCACCTGAACGTCCAGTTGATCGGCCATTACACGCAGGGTTGCGAAGACCCGGCGAGCAGCGCGCTATGGGCGACCGTCAGCAACGCGAGCACGCTCGACCTGACGTTCGCGTCGCTGGCGGCCAAGCCCGATCTCGGCGCGCTGCCGCTGCCGTTCTTCGACCGGCGCGACATCCGCCGCCTCGAATTGCCGTTCGTGTTCGCCGCCCGGCCGTCGCCGCAGGCGCTCGAAGCGGCGGGCGCGGTCGCGTCGTGGTTCGGCTCGCTGGCCGGCTACCGCGGCGCGCTGTTTCCCGCGCAACTCGACAACGCGCCGCTGTCGGGCAACGCGGTCGTATTCGCGACCAACGACGAGCGGCCCGCGGGCGTCACGCTGCCCACCATCAACGGCCCGATGCTCGCGGTCGTCGATCGCGAAGCGCCCGCGCATGGCAAGCTGCTGCTCGTGCTGGGCCGCGACGCGCGCGAGCTGAAGATCGCGGCGAACGCGCTGTCGCTGGGCGAGGCGGCGTTGTCGGGCACCGTGCAGACCATCACGCACGTCGACGCGCCGCGCGCGCGTCAGCCGTACGACGCACCGGGCTGGCTGCCGACCGACCGCCCCGTGCGCTTCGGCGAACTGACCGTGCCGAAGGATCTGTCCGTGCGCGGCTATAACGGGGATGTGGTGCGCGTGGATCTGCGCGTCGCGCCCGACCTGTTCACGTGGCGCACGAAGGGCGTGCCCATCGACCTGCGCTACCGTTTCACGGTGCGCCCCGCGCCGGACCGTTCGACGCTCAACATCAGCGTCAACAACAACTTCGTGCAGGCGTTGCGCATTCCCGCGCAGTCGTCGTCGATGCTCGATCTCGGCCGCTATCTGAACCGGATGCTGCCGGATCACACGGCGCCCGCGTCGAAAGAGATCTACATTCCGCCGCATCTGCTCGCGTCGCAGGCGCAGCTGCGCTTCCACTTCTATTACGACATGCCGAAGACGGGCGAATGCCAGGGGCAGGTGCTCGACAACGTGCGCGGCGAGATCGATCCCGATTCGACCATCGATCTGTCATCGTTCCCGCACTACATGGCGCTGCCCGATCTGGCCGCGTTCGCGAACAGCGGCTGGCCGTTCACGAAGCTCGCCGATCTGTCGCAGACGGCCGTGATTCTGCCCGTGAACGCGAACCCGAGCGACTACAGCCTGTATCTGACGGTGATGGGCCGTATGGGCGCGTCGACGGCGTATCCCGTCACGGCCGTGACCGTCGCGACAGCCGCCGACGTGCAGCGTCTCGCCGACAAGGATCTGCTCCTGATCGGCGCGCCCGGCCAGCAACCGTTGCTGACGACATGGGAAAAGGACATGCCGTTCTCCGCCGCCGACGACTCGCGCCGCATGCAGTTCTCGAACGTGTCGTTCCGCATCGCCAACTGGTGGCACGGCGATCGCGGCGGCGTGCGCACGGCGGGGCGCGCGGACCTGTCGCTGGTGAATGCGTCGGGCGACGCGATCATTACCGGCTTCCAGTCGCCGCTCGAAAAAGGCCGCAGCGTGGTCGCGCTGATCTCGGCGCCCGGTCAGTCGGACACCGATCTGACCAACGCGCTGCTCGACGCCGATCTCGTCCAGTCGATCCAGGGCGGGTTGACGGTGGTGCGCGGCAGAACGCTCGAAGTGGTCTCGAATGGCGACGTGTACTACGTCGGCCACCTGTCGCCTGTCGAATACATGCGCTGGGCGTTGTCCGTGCATCCGCTGCTGTTGCTGCTCGCGGGGCTGATCGCGGCGCTGATCATCGCGGCTGTGTTCTACCGGCTGTTGCGCGCCGTCGCCGCGCGCAGGCTGAAGGACTGACATGCGGGCATCGTTTCTCTCACGCCCGTTGCACGCCGCGCTCGCGTGCGCGGGTGTCATGGTCGGCATGACGGGCCACGCGCACGCTGCAACGTGTGATGACTGGTCCGCGTATCGCGCGTTCGTGTCGCGCTTCGTGCAACAGGACGGACGCGTCGTCGATTTTTCGACGCCCACGCAGCAGACCACGTCGGAAGGGCAGTCGTATGGCCTGTTCTTCGCGCTCGTCGCGAACGACCGCGCGACCTTCGAGCGCCTGTTGCGCTGGACGCGCGCGAACCTGTCGGCGGGACGTTTCGACGGCGACGACGTGAAGCTGCCTTCCTGGCAGTGGGGTAAGAAGCCGGATGGCTCGTACGGCGTGATCGACCCGAACTCGGCGGCGGACTCGGACCTGTGGATCGCCTACGACCTGTTCGAGGCAGGGCGTCTGTGGCATGAGCCGGCGTACACGAAGCTCGCGTATGCGCTCGTCACGCAGATCGAGAAGCAGGAAGTCGCCGATCTGCGCGGCCTCGGTCCAATGCTGCTGCCCGGTCCGCAAGGCTTCCGCAACGGCAATACGACGCGCCTGAACCCCAGCTACCTGCCGTTGCCGTTGCTGCGCGCGCTTGCTGCGCAGTCGCCGAACGGTCCGTGGGCGCGCGTCGCAGACAATGCGTTCAAGCTCGTCAAGACGACTTCGCCGCTCGGCTTTGCGCCGGACTGGGCCGCTTATCGTGATGGCCAGTTCATCGTCGATCCGCAAAAGGGCGACTTAGGCAGCTACGATGCGATTCGCGTTTATCTGTGGGCAGGGCTGACTGCGTCCGCCGATCCGCTCGCCAAGCCGTGGCTCGCCGCGTTGCACGGCATGCGCGACCGGATCGCGCAGACGGGCGTGCCGCCCGAGAAAGTTGTGACGACCACGGGCAACGCGACGGGCGAAGGCCCGATTGGTTTCTGGGGCGCGCTGCTGCCGTATTTCCGCGCGCTCGGCGACACACGCGCAGCGGGCCTTGCGCAAACGCATCTGGCCTCGCTCGCCACGCCTGCGCCCGCACCCGCGCCAGGCGCTGGCCAGACCACGCAAAACCAGCCTGTCTATTACGACGAGGTGCTGATGCTCTTCGGTACAGGGTCCGCAGACGGCCGCTACCGCTTCGATGAAAACGGCCGTCTCGTGCCGCGCTGGGAGAATACATGCCAATCCGCCAACGCGCGCTCGTAATCGGCGTCGCACTCACGCTCGGCGCGGGCGCGGCGGCGTCGGCATTCGCGCAGGCGCAGCCGCAGCCGAACGACCCGATGAACGTCCTGATCGATCAGGGCAAGTACTGGCAGTCGCACAAGCGCGGCGATCTCGCCGAGCAGGCGTGGCTGAAGGTCTTGCGCATCGACCCGAAGCAGCCCGACGCGCTGTACGGCATGGGTATCGTGATGTCCGACCGCAAGGACGGCGCGGGCGCGCAGCAGTATCTCGCGCGCTTGCGTCAGGCCGCGCCGAACTATCCGAACATCGACGAACTCGCGCGGCGTCTCGGTCAGTCGAGTCCCACGGACCAGGCCGTCAACGACGCGCGGCGTCTCGCGCAGGCCGGGCAGCAGGCGTCGGCGGCACAGGCGTACCGGCAGGCGCTCGGCCCGAAGCCCACCAACCCGCAGCTCGCGCTCGAGTACTACCAGACGCTCGGTTCGTCGCCGCAAGGCTGGGAAGAGGCGCGTCGCGGGCTGGAGCAACTGGCGCGCGAGCATCCCGACGATCCGCGCTTCACGCTCGCCTATGCGCAGCATCTGACGTATCGCGAAGCGAACCGGCGCGAGGGCATCGAGCAGCTTGCGCAGTTATCGAAGGATTCCGTCGTCGGCGCGCAGGCGAAGGCGGCCTGGCGTCAGGCGCTGTTGTGGCTCGGCGTGCGTGCATCCGATGCGCCGCTGTTTCAGGCGTATCTGTCCGCCGTCCCCGACGATGCCGCCGTCAAGGCACGCGCCGACTCGATTGCCGAGCAGGACCGGCACGCAAGTGAGCGCGCGCAGCAGAATGCTGGCGCCGACGCGCGTGGCCGTACCATCGCCGACGGCTTTGCAGCGCTCGATCGCGGCGACCTCGTGACGGCGAAGGCACGTTTTACGTCGGTGCTCGCCAGCGCGCCGAACGATGGCGACGCGCTCGGCGGCATGGGCGTCGCGTTACTGAAGCAGGAACAGTTTGCGCAGGCGCGCGATTATCTGCTGCGCGCGTCGCAGCAAGGCGGCGCGGCGCGCTGGCGCGAGGCGCTCAACAGCGCGACCTACTGGATGTACACCAGCGAAGGTCTCGGCGAGCAGAGCAACGGCAATCTCACGCAAGCGAAGGCGTCCTTCGAGAAAGCGATTGCCGTGAGTCCCGGCGACGTCACCGCGCAAACCGCGCTCGGCGATCTGCTGATGCAAAGCGGCGACCCACGCGGCGCGGAGGCGGCGTTCCGCATGGCGTTGCGCCGCCAGGCCGACAATCCCGATGCGATACGCGGCCTCGTCGGCGCGCTTGCTGCGCAGGGACGCGGCGACGAAGCGCTCAGCTTCGCGAACCAGTTGACGGACGAGCAGCGCAAGAAAGTGGGCGGCGCGGACCGTCTGCGCGGCGAGGCGCAGGCGGCGCAGGCGCGTGCCGCCGAAGCGCGCGGCGACCTTGGCACTGCGCGCAGCCTGTTCGAAGACGCGCTGCTGAGCAATCCCGACGATCCGTGGCTGCGGCTCGACCTCGCGCGCATCTACGCGAAGCAGGGCGCGTATGCGAATGCGAAGAGCATCATGGATGGGCTGATCGCGCTGCATCCGGATATGCCCGATGCGTTCTATGCAAGCGCGCTGCTGGCGGCGGACATGCAGGACTGGCGTTATGGTTTGTCGCAACTCGAACGCATTCCGCTCAACAAACGCACGGACGCAATGGCGGTGCTGCAGCATCGGCTGTGGGTTCATCAGCAGTGCGACGAAGCCGTGGCGCTCGCGAAGAGCGGGCGCGTCGCGCAGGCGCGCGGATTGCTGCAGAACGCGGAACCCATTGCGGGCACGAATGCCGAGTTGATCGGCGCGATCGCGTCGGCCTATGTGAACACGGGCGACACACCGCGCGCGCTGATGATGGTGCGCAGCGCCGTCGCGCGCGCGCCAAACGATCCGGGGCTGCTGCTCACCGACGCGGGCATTCTGTTGAACGCGGGCCAGGACATCGAACTGGGCGAGGTGATGCGGCGGCTCGCATCGATGCAGTTGACGGGCCAGCAACGCAGCGACTTCGAGAAGATTAACGTGGCGATCGTCGTGCGCCGCACGGATGCGCTGCGTCAGTCGAACGACCTGGCGAGCGCGTACGACGTGCTGTCGCCGTGGCTCGCGGCGCGGCCGAACGATCCCGACATTCTCGCAGCGCTCGCGCGTCTGTACACCGCGAACAACGACAACGCGAATGCGCTCGCGACGTATCGCCTCGCGCTCGTGCAGAATCCGACCGACATGGGTCTGCTGCTCAACGCGGCGGGTGCGGCGACGCAGATCCGCAAGTTCGACTTCGCCGAATCGACGTTGAAGCAGGCGTTGCGCATCGCGCCGAACAATCCGGATGCGCTTGCCGCGATGGGCCGCATGTATCGTGCGCAGGGCAGGAACAGCCTGGCCGCGCAGTATTTCCAGCGCTCGCTGATTGCGCAGAACGCGCCGCTTGCGCGGCCCGGCGCGACGGCGGCGGGCGCCAACGGTCAACCCGTGCCGAGCGGCTGGGATGTGCCGTTGCGCCCGAGAGGGCCGATTCCGTTGCCTGGCACGAATCCTTTTGCGAACCGGGCGTCGGCGGATGCGTCGAACAGTGTGCCGTTCCCCGCGCAGAATACCGGTCTCACGACCCAACCGTCTTCGATGCCAGCCATGCCTGTCTATATTCCGCCGACGCAGCCGGTAACCGCGCCTTATGCGCCATACGTCGCGCCGCAGCCGGCTTCGCAGATCAATTCGCTCGAGACGCTTGCGCCGCAAGCTGCAGTGACGGGTAGCGAAACGCCGGACGCGGACGGCTACGGCCCCGATCAATACGGCTCGTCGCAGTCGGGCGGCGGCCTTGCGCCGGGCCAGGCGTATCCGGCGCAGGGTTACGCGCAACAGCCTTATCAGCAGCCGTATCAGCAGGGCTATCAGCAGGGCTATCAGCAGCAGGCGCCAGCACAGCAGTATCAGCAGCCGGTGTATGCGCAGCCGAACGATGCATACGCGAGCACGCCGTGGCCGATGTCGCCTCAGTCACAGGCCGCCGCGCAGGCACAGGCGACACAGGGGATGAACGCGCAGCCTGCGTCGAAGAAGCGGACCACGAAGAACCCGCGCCCGATGAACAGCAATGCAGCGTATGCGCAGCAGCAGGGCGGTTATGCTCAGGGCGGATACGCGCAGGGCGGCGCTCCGCAACAGGGGTACGCGCAACCTTATCCGCAGCAGCAGGGTTATCCGCAGCAACCGTATCCCCAGCAGCCTTATCCGCAGCAGCGCGCGTATGCGCAACAGCCGTACCCGCCACAGCAGGCGTATCAGCAGCCTTACCAGCCGCAACCGCCGCAGCAGGCGTATGCGCAGCAGGGCTACACGAATCAGGGTTACGGTCTTGTGCCGTACATCCCGCAACCGCCCGCGCCGTATCCGACGCGCAACGCGCAGATGCAGGACGGACAGAACCGGCAATATCCGCAGCCGGCGCAGCCGCAGCCGTTGACCGTCGAGGAAGAACTCGCACAGATCAACCGCGAGCAGACCAGCACGGTGAGTGGCGGCATCCAGTTCCGCAATCGCGACGGCGAAAACGGCCTGTCGAACCTGACCGATATCGAAGTACCGCTGCAAGGCCGCATCCGCGCGGGCGATGGGCATGTGACGGTCGAAGTCACGCCCGTCACGCTCGATGCCGGCACGGCGAGCAGCAGTTCGAACACGCTGGCCCGCTTCGGGTCCGCGCAAACCGA
Source organism: Paraburkholderia largidicola (assembly GCF_013426895.1). Classification (NCBI taxonomy): domain Bacteria; kingdom Pseudomonadati; phylum Pseudomonadota; class Betaproteobacteria; order Burkholderiales; family Burkholderiaceae; genus Paraburkholderia; species Paraburkholderia largidicola. The sequence goes on from NZ_AP023175.1 coordinate 230,093, forward strand.
TCAGACCAGCAACCCGTATGGCTCGCAGACGGCGACGGGCGTCGGTGTCGACGTCGGCTATCAGTATCGCGGCCTGAAAGCCGATGTCGGCGCGACGCCGTTCGGCTTTCGCGAGCAGAACATCGTTGGCGGCGTGCAGTACAAGGGCGGATTGACCGACAAGGTGTCGTACCGGCTGACGGCGGCACGCCGCGCCGTGACCGACAGCCTGTTGTCCTACGCCGGCGCGCGCGATGCGCTGACGAATCTGGAATGGGGCGGCGTGACGTCGAACGGCCTGCGCGCGGATATCGGCTGGGATGACGGCACGAGCGGCCTGTACGCGAACCTGGCGGGGGACTATTACGATGGCCGTCATGTCGCGTCGAACAATTCGGTCAAGGGCGGCGGCGGCGTTTACACGCGCCTCTACAAGGACGCGGACCAGACCTTCACGGTCGGCGTGAACACCACGCTGATGCATTACAACAAGAATCTGTCGTACTTCACGTATGGTCAGGGCGGCTACTTCAGCCCGCAGCAGTATGCGATCCTGAATTTGCCGATCGAATGGACCGGGCGCAACGGGCCCTTCGCCTACGATCTGAAGGCGTCGATCGGCGTGCAGCATTACCGTCAGGACGATTCGCCTTACTTCCCGCTTGATCCCAATCTGCAGAGCGATGCCGCCTCGCGATTCGCAAGTGCGAAACAGCCTGTGCCCGATACGAATGCGGCCTACCCAGGTCAGAGCAAGACGGGCGTGTCTTACTCGATCGATGCCGTCGGCGAGTATCAGCTGGCGCCGCAACTGACGGTCGGCGCGGCGGCGTCGTTCGGCAACGCGTACGAGTATCGCGAGTTCGTCGCGGCCGTCTACGTGCGGTATGCGTTCACCAAGCAGACCGGCTTACCCGTCTTCCCGCCTTCGCCGTTGCGGTCGTCGTACCTTCCCGTAAACGACTGAGCGCGTTCTCTGAAGAAGCAGCGCGGTGACCGCGTTGCTTTCTTCATCGTCTCCCTTTTCGCCGCAAGAATGCCTGCGCGATCCGACGTCCGGACGGCAGCAGGCACTTCGCACGCACGTTTTTTTGCGTCCCACTACAATCAGTTGACCCGATCCCTGAATGTGCATGCGTAACAGGTTGACGTAGTGCGTATGCACTTGCTGGCCTCGCATGATTAGCGCGTCACGTCTAACAAAGCGCGGTTGTCGACCGGATTTTGTTGGGCGTCGGCGGATAAACAAAAACCCCACTTACGGATACGCTCATGGCAACGCTGAACATCAACGGCCAGTCTCATACCATCGACGCGCCGCCCGACATGCCCGTGCTCTGGGCGCTGCGCGATATCGTCGGTCTCACGGGAACGAAGTTCGGCTGCGGCATTGCGCAATGCGGCGCCTGCACCGTGCATCTGGATGGCGTTGCCGTGCGCTCGTGCGTGCTGCCCATCGCGGCCGTCGGCGACAAGAAGATCACGACGATCGAAGCCGTCGGCAACACGCCCGCGGGCAAGAAAGTGCAGGCGGCGTGGCGGCATCTCGACGTCGTGCAATGCGGCTACTGTCAGTCCGGACAGGTGATGCAGGCGGCTTCGCTGCTCGCGCAGAACCCCAACCCGAGCGATGCCGATATCGACGCGGCCATGGCAGGCAACATCTGCCGCTGCGGCACGTACAACCGCATCCGCGCTGCTGTCAAGCAGGCAGCGAAGGAGGCGTGACATGTCGCAAGGACTGCTCGATGCACAAAACGGCAAGCCGCGCGACGACGATGCCGCGCGAGTCACACGCCGTGCGTTTTTGAAATTCAGTGCGAGCGTCGCTGCCATGGCGGGCGGCGGCCTGATGCTCGGCTTCAGCATGCCTGCGCAAAGCCAGGGCGATGTGCGCAAGTCCGTGATCGGCGGCGATGGTGTCGAGACGCCGCAAAGCGGCGTGCTCGCGGCGAACGCATTCGTGCAGATCGACACGGCGGGCAAGGTCACGCTGATCATCCCGAAGGTCGAGATGGGACAAGGCGTGTACACGTCGATCCCGATGCTGATCGCGGAAGAACTCGAAGTGCCGCTCGACAGCGTGACGATCGACCATGCGCCGCCCGACGAATCGCGCTTCACAGACCCGCTGCTCGGCGGCCAGCTGACGGGTGGCTCGACGTCGATCCGCTATGCATGGGAACCGATGCGGCGCGCGGGCGCGACCACGCGCGTGCTGCTCATCAACGCGGCCGCGCAGCAATGGCAGGTCGACCCGGCGTCGTGCCATGCCGAGAACGGCCAGGTGATTCACGCGGACACGAAGCGCAGCATTGCCTACGGCCAACTCGTCGATGCCGCGGCGAAGCTGCCCGTGCCGCAGAACGTGCCGTTGAAGGACCCGAAAGACTTCAAGCTGATCGGCACGCAGGCGAAGCGGCTCGATTCGCCCGAGAAGGTGGACGGCAGCGCGATGTTCGGCCTCGACGTGCGTCTGCCCGACATGGTCTATGCGGCCATCGTCAATTGTCCGGTGTTCGGCGGGACGCTTGCCAGCGTCGACGATACGGCCGCAAAGAAGATTCCCGGCGTGCGGCAGATCGTGAAGTTCGACAACGGCGTTGCCGTGATCGGCGATCACACGTGGGCTGCGAAACGCGGCGCGTCGGCGTTGAAAGTCACATGGAACGAAGGTGCGGGCGCGGCCGTGTCGATGAAGACGATCGTCGACGACATGGAGAAGGCGTCGCAGAACAACGGTGCGGTTGCGCGCAAGGACGGCGATGTCAATAACGCGTTCTCGCAGGCGAAGACGCGCGTGGATGCCGTCTATCAGCAGCCGTTCCTTGCGCACGCAACGATGGAACCGGTCAACTGCACGGTGCACGTGAAGCCCGATAGCTGTGAGATCTGGGTCGGCACCCAGGTGCCCACGCGGGCGCGCGATGCGGGCGCGAAGGTGACGGGGCTGCCGCCGGACAAGATCGTCGTGCACAACTTCCTGCTCGGCGGCGGCTTCGGACGCAGGCTCGAATTCGACATGGTCACGCAGGCCGTGAAAGTGGCCAAGCAGCTGAACGTGCCCGTGAAGGTGACGTGGACGCGCGAGGAAGATATCCAGCACGACATGTATCGCCCGTACTACTACGACAAGATTTCGGCGGGGCTCGACGCGAATGGGAAGCCGATTGCGTGGCAGCACCGCATCGTCGGTTCGTCGATTCTGTCGCGCTTCGCGCCGCCTGCCGTGAAGAACGGCGTCGATCCCGACGCCGTCGAAGTGGCCGCCGATCTGCCGTACGACCTGCCGAATCAGATCATCGATTACGTGCGTCAGGAGCCGCACGCCATACCCACCGCGTTCTGGCGCGGCGTGGGTCCGACGCGCGGCACGTTCGTCGTCGAGAGCTTCATCGACGAACTCGCGGCGCAGACGAAGACCGATCCCGTCAAGTATCGGCGCGACCTGCTGGGCAAATCGCCGCGTGCGTTGAACGTGCTGAACGTCGCGACGCAGGCGGCGGGCTGGGGCAACACGGTGCCGAAGGGACAGGGGCGCGGGGTGTCGGTGATGCACGCGTTCGGCAGCTTCTTTTCGATGGTGGCCGACGTCACGGTCGATCAGGGCGAGGTGAGGGTGAATCGCGTGGTGTGCGCCGTCGATTGCGGGATGGTGGTCAATCCGAACACGGTGGAAGCGCAGATTCAGGGCGGCATTATCTTCGCGATCACGGCGGCGCTGTACAGCGAGATCACGATCGATCGCGGCCGCGTGCAGCAGAGCAACTTCACGGACTACAGGATTCTGCGCATCAACGAAACGCCGACCATCGACGTGCATATCGTGAAGAGCAGCGAGGCGCCGGGCGGCATCGGCGAGCCGGGGACGGCTGCGGCGCAGCCGGCGATCGCCAACGCGATCTATGCGGCGACGGGCAAGCGGTTGCGGCAGTTGCCGGTCGGTAACCAGTTGATGAACGCGTAAGGGGCCGACGATGAAAACGACATTGAAGGCATTAGCGCTTGCGGCTGGATTGATCGGTTCGTTCGCGCTCCCCGCGTTGTCTCACGCCGCCGACGATGCGCTCGTCACACGTGGCGAATATCTGGCGAAGGCGGGCGACTGCATCGCGTGCCACTCGGTGCCGCACGGCAAAGCGTTCACCGGCGGCCTGAAAATGATGACGCCGATGGGCGCGATCTACTCGACCAACATTACGCCTGATCCGGAGACGGGCATCGGCCAGTACAGCGAGGACGACTTCAAGCGTGCGATGCGCGAGGGGATCGCGAAGGACGGCCACAACCTGTATCCGGCGATGCCGTATCCGTCTTACGCGAAGGTCAACGACGACGACATGCATGCGCTGTACGCGTATTTCATGAAAGGTGTCGCGCCCGTGAAGCAGGCGAACCGCGAGCCGGACATCAAGTGGCCGTTGAACATGCGCTGGCCACTGAAGTTCTGGAACATGGTCTTTCTGGAGAAAGGCGTGTATCAGGACAAGACGGGCAAGGACGTCGCATGGAATCGTGGCGCGTATCTGATTCAGGGTCTCGGGCATTGTGGTTCATGTCATACGCCGCGCGGCGTTGCGTTCCAGGAGAAGGCGCTCGATGAAAGCGGCGCGCTGTATCTGTCGGGCAGCCCGATCGACAACTGGTTCGCGTCGAACCTGACGGGCGAGCACAACGTGGGTCTGGGTCGCTGGTCGGAGGCGGATGTCGCGCAGTTTCTGAAGACGGGCGCGAATCAGCATGCGTCGGCGTTCGGTTCGATGACGGATGTGATCAACAACAGCACGCAGACGCTGTCGGATGTCGATGTGGCGGCGATGTCGCGGTATCTGAAGTCGCTGCCGGCGGCGGGAGGTTCAGGCGGCCCGGCTTATGCGTATGACGCGAAGGCGACCAAGGTGTCACTGACGCGGCCTGCCAATGATGCTGGTGCGCGGGTTTATACGGCGTTCTGCATGCATTGTCATGGGGTGGATGGGCGTGGGTTTGCGCCGATGCTGGCGCCGCTGGCTGGGAATCCTAATGTGCTGGAGAAGAATGCTTCTTCGTTGATCAATGTCACGCTTAATGGGACTGGGGATCTTGTGATTGGTGGGGTGCCTGCTGCGTATCCTATGCCCAAGTATGGGCCTGTGTTGAGTGATCAGCAGATTGCTGATGTGCTGACCTTTATCCGGGCTGGATGGAATAATGGGGCGCCTGGGGTTGGTGCTGGGGATGTGGCTAAGGTTCGGAAAGCTACTCAGTAGAGGGGTTTTTTTGTCTGCGGACGCTGGGGGTGCCTTTGCTTTTGCTTACGCTGGCATCCACGTTTTGTTATCGGTGCTTCAAGCGTTGCCCCTGTGCGGGGCGGCACCTACTTTTCTTTGCCGCCGCAAAGAAAAGTAGGCAAAAGAAAGCGGCTCACACCGCCAGCCCGTGTTTCTATCCACGGGCCCCCAACGTCCCCACACTCCACACGGCAGTGCCCTGGTCAGTGCTCGTTGCCAACGCTTCGAACAGATGCCTCACCCGCTTCAGACACCCGCACAAGAGCCAGCGGCAGCGACTGGTATGTGCCGCCCAGGTGGCAAACTGTATGTAGGCCCAGCTACTTCACCCGCCTCACTTCGGACCGATAGCGCACGCGCCCCACCCTGTAAGAGCGCCAGGCTATACCACGCGACTACCTACACACAGTTTGCCACCTGGGCGGCGGTGGACTGTCTGGCTCGGCGTACTGTAGTGCGGGAGCGTGAAGCGGGTGAGGCGCACGGCCAGAGCGCTGGCAACGAACGCGAACGGGAAAGTTGCCGTGTGAAGCGTAAGACCCGCTGGGGGCCCTCAGGCAGGAACAAGGATTGGCGGTGTGAGCCGCTTTCTTTTGCCTACTTTTCTTTGCGGCGGCAAAGAAAAGTAGGTGCCGCCCCGCACAGGGGCGACGCGTGAAGCACGCAAACAAAACGCGGATGCCAGCGCAAACACAAGCGTACCTACCCCAGCATCCGCAGACAAAAAAACCACTAACGCTGCTGCGCGATTTTCTGCCTCCGCTCAAGCACCCTTGCATACCACGTAAGCGGAAAGCACATAGCAAAATACAAAAGCGCGACCATGCCATAAATAGGAAACGGCCGGAACGCAGCATTAGTAATCATGGTCCCGGTTTTAGTGAGTTCGGTGAACCCAATAATAGAAGTCAGAGCCGTGCTCTTAACAACCTGAACCAGAAACCCGACAGTCGGCGCAACAGCAATCTTCAAGGCCTGCGGCCAGACAATAAACCGTAACTGCTGAGAAAACGTCATCCCGAGACTGGCACCCGCAGCCCACTGCCCGCGAGGCACAGCCTCAACACACCCACGCCAGATATCAGCGAGATAAGCACTGGTATAGAGCGTCAAGGTAACCGTAGCCGCGACCCAGGGCGACACATCGACCCCCATCAACGGCAACCCAAAAAACGCAAGAAACAGCTGCATCAGCAACGGCGTGCCCTGAAACAGCTCCACATACAAGACGACAACACGCCTGAGCCAGGGCAAAGGCGACACGCGCATCGCGAGCAACACCAACCCGACAACGCCGCCCCCAACAAACGCAATCAACGACAGCAATACCGTCCACCGCGCCGCGAGCAACAGATTCCGCGCAATATCCCAAAGCGTAAATTCGATCATGACGAGCGCTCCGTCGACGTTGCGGTGCGTGCGCCGCGAATAGCGAAAAGAGTGCGCAACAACCCGCGCGGAGCATCGGATGACCGTGCCGCGCGCCCCGCGAAAAGGCCCTTGCCGAGCCGGTTCAACACTTGCCGCAACACGACCGACAGCACCAGGTACGTCGCGGTAATAATCAGGTACGCCTCGAACGAACGGAAGTTGCGCGATTGAATATAGTTCGCCGCATAGGTCAGATCGGGCACCGAAATCTGCGATACGACCGCCGAGCCGAGCATCACGATCAACACCTGGCTCAACAGCGCGGGAAACACATTGGCCACCGCCTGCGGCAACACGACATGGCGAAACACCTGGCGTTGCTGAAGCCCGAGCGCCTGCGCCGCCTGAATCTGTCCACGCGGAATCGAGTCGATGCCGGCCCGCACGATCTCGATTGCGTACGCGCCGAGGTTCACCGTCATCGCGAGTATCGCGGCCTGGATTTCATCGATATGAATGCCGAGGCTGGGCAGCCCGAAGAACACGAAGAACAACTGCACCAGAAACGGCGTATTGCGGATCAGCTCGACGTAAGTCGCGATCAGCCCGCGTGCCCATTTCGGTCCTGACACGGCCACCACCGCGCCGCCGATGCCGACCAGACCGCCCAGCACGGTCGATACGGCCGTCAGCCCGAGCGTCACGCCGACGCCACTTACGAGCATCCCCGCATACATGTCGAAACTGCTGAAATCGAACGTATAACTCATCGCATGCGGCTCATCGTGACATCGGCTGATCGAAAGAAAGGCTTAGAGGTTGTCCGGCAGCGGCGCGCGCAGCCACTTCTGCGAAATCGCGTTCATCGTGCCGTCCTTGCGGGAACGCGCGATGGTTTCGTCGACTTTCTTCAGGAGGCGCGGCTCGTTCTTGTTCAGGCCGACGTGATCGGGCGAACTGAACAGCGAGAACTTCTGCTCCGGGTCATTGGCGGGATGGCGCGCGAGTATCGTCGCGCCGACATCGTTACCGACGACCATCAACTGTACCTGACCAGAAAGAAATGCAGAAATAGCGCCGTTCGGATCGTCGAAACGTTTGATGTTCGCCGACGGCGGCGCGATCTTCGTGACGCTCAGGTCCTCCAGCGTGCCGCGTGCAACGGAGATGCTCTTGCCCGCCAGATCGTTCGCGTCCTTCACCTTCAGCGACTTCGGTCCGAACACGGCGAGGTAGTAGGGCGCGTAGGGCTGCGAGAAATCGATCACCTTCTCGCGCTCGGGCGTCTGGCCGACGGAGAGCAGCATGTCCGCCTTGTGGTCGGCGAGATAGGCCATGCGGTTGTCGCCCGTCACGGCTACCAGTTCGACCTTGACGCCGAGCGATTTGCCGATCAGGTTCGCGACGTCGATGTCATAGCCTTGCGGCTTCATATCCGGGCCAATCGAGCCGAACGGCGGGTAGTCCATGAACACGCCGACGCGCACGACGCCCGCTTTCGTGATCGTGTCGAGCGCGTCCGCATGCGCGAGCGGCGCGAACGCCGACAGCGCGACGCCTGCGAAGGCGAGCGAGGCGAACGCATGGCAGAAGCGGCGGCGAAAGAGAGCGGCGGTGGTCATCGGTGCATCCTTTATAAATGTTGGGACAGCGGTGAAAGCCACTCTAGGCAGGCAAAAAACCTGTAACAACCGAAATCTGCGCATGGATGCCATGCGTTACGCTCATGCCGTACGGGTTCTCCCGGCCTCGGTTGCGTATGAGCCTGGCGCATGGCGGCAGGCGCCGGGGAATTTTGGATCGCGTATGCTTCGGGATTGTCACGCATGTGACCGCACCACAAAGCGGCACGCGCGATGAATTTTCCTGATGCGACTTACCCTCATGCGACGACTTCCGCCCCTGAACGCTTTGCAGATCTTCGAGACCGTGGCGCGCCATCGCAGCTTCACGCGTGCGGCCGAGCATCTGTGTCTCACGCAAGGCGCCGTGAGCCGGCAGATTCTCGCGCTCGAGGATTACTATCAGTTCCCGCTCTTCAAGCGCCACGCGAAAGGTCTCACGCTGACCGCGGAAGGCGAACTGCTGCTGCCCGCCGTCAAAGAGAGCTTTGCGCGCATCGAAGAGATTTCGCTGCGCCTCACGCGCCAGCGCACGGATCTCGCGCTCAAGGTGCCGACCTGCGTGATGCGCTGGATACTGCCCAAAATCATGCAGTTCCAGGCTGAGTACCCCGACTTGCACGTGCAGATCACGACGACCTGGCAGCACGACGTCGACTTCCAGGTCGAACCGTTCGACGCCGCCATCGTCTACGGCACCTCGGCGGGCGCGGATGTGCAGGCGGTGCCGCTCTTCGAGGAGCGCCTCACACCCGTCTGCGCGCCCCAGTTGCTGCACGACAAGCCGCTCGGCAGCGCCGCCGATCTGTCGCGCCACACGCTGCTGCACCCGACGCGCGATCATCGCGACTGGAAAATGTGGCTCGAATACGTGGATGCGCGCGATGTCGACGCGAACCACGGTCCAAGCTTCGATACGCTCGATCTCGCCACGAACGCGGCGTTACAAGGCTTCGGCGTGGCGATCAGCGATCTCGCGCTGATCGACGAGGACGTGGCCGCGCAACGGCTCGTGCGCCCGTTCGAGGCCGTGCTCACGACGGGCGCGCGCTATTACTTCGTGTACCCGGACAGCGTCGCGCATCAGCAGAAGGTCAATCTGTTCCGCGACTGGATCGACCGGCACTGGGCGCAGTGAGCGGCGCTCAGGGCGCGAACGAGAGAAACAGATACGCGGCGAACAGCGACAGGTGCACGGCGCCTTGCAGGATCGTCGTGCGTCCGGTGCCCAGCGTCAGCGTGCTGATCAGCAGCGTCAGTGTGAGCAGCACCGTGTCCTTGCCGTCGATGCCGAGCACCAGCGGGCGGCCCGTCCAGATGAACACCAGCGCGACCGTGGGGATGGTCAGGCCGATGCTAGCGAGCGCCGAGCCGAGCGCGAGGTTGAGGCTGTTCTGCAGACGGTCGGCGCGCGCCGCGCGCACCGCGGCGAGACCTTCGGGCAGCAGTACGAGCGCCGCGATCACGATCCCGACCACGGCCTCGGGCGCACCCGCTTCGAGCACCGCGCGCTCGACCACAGGCGACAGCACCTTGGCCAGCAGTACGACGGCAACGAGGCTCACCACCAGCAACACCGCGCTCGTCAGCGCGACGCGCGCGCTGGGCGGGGCGGCGTGCGCATCTTCGCCGGCGGCATGGGCGGCGGCGAGAAAGTAGTCGCGGTGACGCACGGTCTGCACGAACACGAACACGCCGTACAGCACCAGCGACGAGACACCCGCGAAAGCAAGCTGCGAATCGCTGAGCGCCGGGCCCAGCTTGACGCTCGTATAGTTGGGCATGACCAGCGACAGCACCGACAGCGACGCGAGCACGGCCAGCGCCGCGCTCGCGCCGCGAATCTGGAAGTCCTGCTCGCGATGGCGTAACCCGCCCACCAGCAGACAGATCCCGACGATCCCGTTGCACACGATCATGACGGCGGCGAACACAGTGTCGCGCGCCAGCCCGGCCTTTTCCGGGCCGGCCGACAGCATCACCGATACGATCAGCGCCACTTCGATCACCGTCACGGCCACGGCGAGCACCAGCGTGCCGAACGGCTCGCCGACGCGGTGCGCGACCACTTCCGCGTGATGCACGCCCGCGAATACCGAGCCCGCCAGCGCAAGCGCGGCAAGCGTGATCAGCAGACCGTTGCCGGGCAGCGCGTAGGCGGCGCCCAGCACGATCCACGCGATCAAGGGCGCTGCGATCGTCCAGCGGGGCAATACGGGCGATGTCGATGCCATGTGTTCAGTCCGTCTGTTGTTGTTCGTGTGTGGTTCGCGACAGGACGCCGCTGCATCGGCTGACGGGCGGCTCGCATAGCCGTGAGATTAAACCAGCCGGCCAGGCCGGCGGTGTGACGAAGCCCGAAAAATGCGCGCTGCAAAGAAAAAAACACCGCTCAGCGTGGCCGAAGAGCGGTGTTTTGTCCAACCGGGCGCCCGCAAGCGGGCGTCCGCAGGCGATGCGTGGATTACTGGCCGACCGGGCGGATCGTCAGTGCGTTCTTCACCGAAGTCACGCCTGCCACGCCTTGCGCGACTTCCGTCGCCTTGTCGACTTGCGGCTGCTCCGGCACCGAGCCCTGCAGCGTCACAGCGCCGCTACGTGCGCGAACCGTAATGTTGGCAACGCTGAGGTCCTTTGCCTTTGCCAGTGCGCCACGAACCTTGCGCGCCAGCGCGCGGTCAGCCGACTTCGCTGCCTTCGCGGTCTGCTTGGCGCTCGGCTGAGCGGTCATGTCGGCATCGCTTGCCTGCGCGTATGCGTTGATCGACGCGAGCACCACGAGTGCGCCAGCTGCCATCTTGATTGCCTGAATCGCCTTCATTCACTTTCTCCTGTTGTCATGATTTGCGACGGTGTCGCGCCTGAAATGCGCCCGTCAAGCGGGCTCTTCACGCGTGATACCACTGCACTACCACTTCTTTTGCTTCGGGATGAAAACGGTTGCGGGTTTGTCCATACGCCGCGCGGCTGGCCGACCGGACGGGCCTGCCCGAGTCGCCGATGCGGCTAGCCGGACAGTAACGATACCTCAATTGGTTCCATGGTGAAGATAAGGGTCGCCCGGATGCGGCATTGCTACAACGGATCGATGCCGCCGATGCCAATCGACTTGCGCCGTGCATCGAACCGCGCCGCGCGTCATCATGCTGCAAACTGCGTGGCTCACGCGAACGACTGCATTCAATCCCGGCGCATCATCGCATGACGAAGACGACGCTTTCCCTTGTTCCTCTACACCGCAACGATCTACCCATCGATACGGTTGACCTCGCGCGCTTCCTGTTGGGTAAATACCTGGTCCGCGACCTGGCCGAGGGGCGGGCTGCGGGGCGGATCGTCGAGACCGAGGCCTATCCCGTCGGCGATTCGACCAATCATGCGTATCCGGGGCGGCGCGCGTACAACGGCTCGATGTTCCTCGAGCACGGCCATGCCTACGTGCGGCTCACCTATGGCATCTACAACGTGATCAACGTCGTCAGCGAGCCGGAGGGCACGGGCGCCGCCGTGCTGATTCGCGCGCTGGAACCGGTGGAGGGCATCGAATGGATGCAGGCGCGCCGGCCAGATGCGAAGCTGCGCGATCTCGCGCGCGGCCCGGGGCGGCTGGCGCTGGCGCTCGGCATCGATCTGGGTTTCGATGGCGCCGACCTTTGCACGGGGCGCGGGCTATGGCTGGGCGCGGCGGGCAGCGCGCGTACGCCGGTGGCGGTGACGACGCGCATCGGCATCGCGCGGGAGACGCACCGGCTGCTGCGCTTCTATGTGCCCGGCAGTCCGTTCGTCAGCGGGCCGCGCAAGCTGCTGTCGGGTGAGATCGAACCGCCCGGCGAGACGTAAGGCCCGTCCATGCATGTGGCATTCATTGCGTTTGCCACAGTGTGAGACGAGCGAATCCGCCCAGACATTATTACGTCTTACCAACACTTCGAATGACATCCGGCTTGCAAAGCGACCGGACTCTTTCAATCGGCGCAATTAAGTATCTCCGGAATAGGGGTTTTCCCTCGGTCCGCCGATGGCTACACTGGTCTCACTGGCTTCACACATGGTTGTGTGAAGCGGCTGACAAAACAAGTTCCGGAGGTAGTTACCATGAAATCGCTGATCAAGGCTGTTGCCATTGCTGCTGTTCTCGCCATCCCCGCCGTCTCGTTCGCCCAGTCGAACCAGCCCGTGACCCGCGCGCAAGTCCGTGCTGAACTGGTCCAGCTGGAAAAGGCAGGCTACAACCCGGCAACGGCTGTCGATTCGACCTATCCGGCCGACATCCAGGCTGCCGAAGCACGCGTTCAGGCGCAAAACGGCGCAGTCGCACAAGCACCCGTCGCTGACACGGGTTACGGCGCATCCACGAACGGTTCGTCGCAATCGGGCGCAGCCCGGACGCTGAACCCGACGCAAGACGTCTACTTCGGCCATTAATTCCCGAGTACATGCCGGGCCGCAGTGTTTACGGCCCGGCACGCGCGCCTTCGATGCAGCTGAAGCGCGCAACCAGAACATGAGCGGCGGCGCGGCACGGACCGAAGAAGGTCGCTGCGCCGTCGTCAAAGAAAGCATGAACCTCCGCCGCCGCAAGGTGGCTTAGCCCAAACCTCGCGGATTGGGCTTTTTTTGCTGGCTGGTTGCACGACAGGCGAAGCAGGGCGCGCCGCAGTCGCAGCGGCGCAAACGACATCGCAGCGGCACGATGCTCAGCTGCTATGGATGTAGTGTTCGAGTTGCTGGATGGTGAACTGCTGCTCGGCGATGATGGTTTTCACGAGGTCGCCGATCGACACCATGCCGATCAACTGGTCGTTCTCCAGCACGGGCAGGTGACGCATGCGGCGCTCCGTCATCAACGCCATGCATTCGTCCGTGGTCTGGTCCGGGCGCACGAAGCGCACGGCGCTGCTCATGATGTCGCGCACGGGCGTGGTCTTCGACGAGCGGTCCATCAGCACGATCTTGCGCGCATAGTCGCGTTCAGTGACGATCCCCGCAATCGCCCCGTTTTCCTTGACGATCAACGCACCGATCTGTTTTTCGGCCATCAGCTTGATGGCGTCATAGACGGAATCGGATGCCTCGATCGTGTAGACGTCCTGAGTCGGCTTCGATTTGAGGACTTGTGCAACGCTAGTCATGGAGCGGCTCCGTTTGCAGTGCAGCACGCCTGGCCACGGCGCGCTGGGGTGAAGGAGAGGCACGTCAAGCGCAGAACAGGCGCAAGTCAAGTATAGGCGTCGACAACGCGCGCGGCGACGCTCGCTTCGCCTGGTTTCGTGGGGACCATCACGCATGTCATGCGATTTGAGGCCATGAGCATGCTGCGTTTCCCTTCATGCATCGGCGCAGCGATGCACCGTATTGCCGCCCGCGCACCAATGCGAAGCGGCTGCCAGGTACAATTCGGCGTTTAGCGGTAAACTCCGCATCTGTACTTTATCCCCGGTAGTTCACGGGTTCATGTCCGCAATTCCGCTAACGCCATGCCCATGTCTCACGATCCGTCGCTCGCTGACGGCGCAATCACCGGCGAATGCGTCACGCTCGACGCCTGCGCCACGCTTCCCACCCGCTACGGCACCTTCGAATCCTACGTGTTCCGCGTGAACGACTCGGGCGCCGAGCATTTCGCGCTCGTGATGGGCGATGTCGAGAACAAACAGTCGGTGCTCACGCGCCTGCATTCGGAGTGTCTGACGGGCGACGTGCTCGGTTCATACCGTTGCGACTGCGGCGAGCAACTGGATCTCGCGCTGCGCTATATCGCAGCGGAGGGCTGCGGCGTGCTGCTGTATCTGCGTGGCCACGAAGGCCGCGGCATCGGCCTGTCGAACAAGATTCGCGCGTATGCGCTGCAGCAGCAGGGCCGCGACACCGTCGAGGCGAATCTCGATCTCGGCCTGCCCGACGATTCCCGCGAGTACGATTCGGCAGCCGCGATTCTGCGCCTGCTGAAGGTGACGTCGGTGCGTCTGATGAGCAACAACCCGAAGAAGTTCGACTCGCTGTCGAAGCACGGCATTCCCGTTTGCGAACGTGTCGCACTCGCCATTCCGATGCGCGAAGAGAACGAGCGCTATATCCGCACCAAGCAGGTGAAGTTCGGGCATTACTTCGACGAGAACGAGTGACGCCTGTCACCCGGACGCAATAAATCATGTGCAATGGCCTCGCAAAAACGCGAGGCCATTTGCTTTGCAACGTCAGAAGATCATGAAGTCGTCGTTGCTGTCGGGGATCGCGCTCAGCAGTCGCTCCAGTCGATACCAGCCTAGCCGCGCAGCGAGTGTCGTTACGAGCCTGTATAGCGTCTTCGTCGGGTCTGGCGGGCGAGCGTGACGACGATGCTGGGTCGTGCGTGTCAAAGGGCAGCACTGCATGCGACGCTCCCGTCACGCATTGATCGTCGACACGAGCGCCGCAACGACGTCGCGCAATCCAGTCGTGCCGAAACGCCGTTCGGTGCCCGCTTCGACATCGATTCGCCCTGTGTTCTGCGCGTCGTACAGATCGACGATGAGCTTCGCGTGATTCGCGTTGAGTCCCGCGCGCAGCATTGTTTCCGTCCATTCGCCGCGCGGCAGCGCGAGCGCCACGATATCGCGCCCACTTGCATCGCCGAGCGCGCGGGCCACATCGTTGGCATCGTAACGGCGCGGACCTTCCACGCTCACGATTCGAACCTGCCCCTCATCCGACCCGTCCGTCAGCAATCGCGCGGCAACGATGCCGACATCGTGCGCGGATACAGTCGGAAACGGCCTGTCGAGAGGATGATGCAGACTCGGCAGCCGGCCCGTGGCGAGTGCGACAGGCACCACGCGCGCCCAGTTCTGCATATGTTCCGCTGAGCGCAGCAGCGTGAGGCGCGGCGCAACGTCTCTGAACGCCGCTTCGAGATGATGAAACAGCATCGTGATGCCTGTGTCTGCATCGAGTTCGGCGCCATAGTCGGACAGCGCGACGACATGTAGATGCGGATGCGCGCGCAGCGCCCGCGCGGCCGTATCGATCATGCGACGCATCGAGTCTGCGGGATCGGGGTCGCGATGCGGCAACGGGCACAGCATCTGCACGGCCTGTGCGCCGTCGAGTGCGCGGTGAATCGAGGCTTCATCGCCGAGATCGCCGGTCACAACTTCGCAACCGATGCGCGTCAGCATTTCGCGTTGCGCCGGGCTTCGCACGACCGCCCGCACGGCGTGCCCTTCATGTCTGAGCGCCGCCGCTGTCGAACGTCCCACCTTGCCCGTTGCGCCAAAAATCACATGCATCGTCTATCTCCACTGGTTCTGTGTGTGGGTCAAGCGTACGTGGCGGCGCGGCCGGAAACGCGCATGGAAGGATGACAGGTAGCAGATCCGGATGACGATCTGCGCGTGGCAGCCGTGCCCCGGAGAAACGGCCAGCACGTAAGCGCAAAACGCAGCACAATGCGGCAATCGGACGATGGAACGAGGTGCAAGCGATGAATGCAGTCCACCCTGCGTTGGTGCCGCACTCGGGCGGGCGTAAGAGCCTGCTGTCGAGCGCGTCGCTTGGCTGGTCAGGCTTTGGCGCGGAAATGTTCGGGATCGCGGCCGGCGCGCATCGTATTCCGGCGATCGCGCAACATCGCGTCGGCGTGCATGTCGGCGCGCCCGTGAGAGCGGTCTGCCGATGCAACGGCCAGCGCGCGGCGCGCATCCAGGCGCATGGCGATGCCGACGTGATTCCAGCGGGCCTCGACGGCGAATGGTCCGACGACGACAACTGCACGATCCTGAGCATCTGGTTCGCGGAAGACTTCACCCGCAATACCTTCGATCAACTCGGCCTGCGCGCCACCGATGCGCAGATCCGCCCACAGTTCCAGATGCGCGACGCGCGTTTTCAGCATCTGGCGTGGGCGATGCGCGCGGAACTCGAAGCCGATGAAGCATCCGATCCGCTCTACGCCGAGAGCCTGTGCACGGCGATGATCGTACGGCTTGCGGGCGCGTCTGTTTCATACGACGGCAAACGACGCACGCTGTCGCCGCGCGCGGCGGCGCGCGTGATCGACTATATCGAGGCGCATCTCGACGAACGCCTGACGCTGAGCGAACTGGCCGCGCTCGTCGAACTGAGCGTGCCGCATTTCAAGGTGTTGTTTCGCGAGACGATGGGCGTGCCCGTCCATCGCCATGTCGTGCAGCGCCGAGTCGAGCGCGCGAAGTTGCTGTTGCTGGAAGGCAGGTTGAGCGCGAGCCAGGTCGCGCTCGACGTCGGCTTCGCGCATCAGAGCCACATGGCGCACTGGATGAAGCGGCTGCTCGGCGTGACGCCGCGCGATATCGCGCGCAACGATGCGCTGCGGCTGATCGTGACGCGCTAACGTGCGCGGTGCGTGCGTCAGCTTTTGATGCGAGCGGAAGCGGGATCGTAGGGCGCTTTCAGATGCAGCGTCGCGGGCAGCAGATCGCCGGCGACGTCGATCTGATAGCGGCCGCTGGTGAGCCAGGCTTGATCGAGCGGGGCGCCGTCGTCGCGTTTCACATAGCCCATCGCGACGGGACAGCCGAGCGTATGTCCGAACGCCGCCGAGCTCACGAAGCCGACCGCCTGGCCATCGCGCAGAATTGCTTCGCCGCCCCATAGCATGCGATCGCTCGCGCCATCGGCGGTGAACACGACGAGGCGTCGTTGCAGCGGCTCGTCGCGCAGCTTCACGAGCGCATCGCGGCCGATGAACGGCATGTCCTTGTCGAGCTTGCATGCGAACGCGAGACCCGCTTCGAACGGATTGGTATCCGGCGACAGTTCGCGTCCCCACGCGCGATAACCTTTCTCGATCCGCAGCGACTCGAGCGCGTAATACCCCGCGTTTTTCAGGCCGAAACGCTTCCCCGCCGCTTGCAACGTTTCGTAGACGCCGACTGCGAACTCGACGGGCACATACAGTTCCCAGCCCAGTTCACCGACGTACGAGAGGTGCGTCGCGCGCACGGTGGCGTAACCGATATCCACTTCACGGCTCTGTCCGAATGCAAAGCCCTCGTTGCTCCAGTCGGCCTTCGACACGCTCGCGAGCAGATCGCGAGCGTGCGGCCCCATCACGGCGAGCACCGCATACTGGCTCGTCATGTCGACGAGCATGCAATGGCTATCGGGTGGAATGCGCCTGTCGAGGGTGTCGAAATCGCGTGTGGTCTGCGCGGAGCCTGTGACGAGCAGGTATTGATCGTCGGCGACGCGCGTGAGCGTGAAGTCCGACTCGTAGCCGCCGCGTTCGTTGAGCATGCCCGTATAGACGGTCGTACCGACGGGCACGGCTACATCGTTCGCGACGATCCTCTGCAGCACCGCTTCCGCGTCGCGTCCCTTGACGAGAAACTTGGAGAACGACGTCATATCGAACAGCGCGACGCCTTCGCGGCACGCGCGATGTTCTGCGCCGCTCCACGACAGCCATTTCTGCTGGCCGAACGCATAGTCGATGCGTGCCGCTTCCTGCGACGGCGCGAAGAAATTCGGACGTTCCCAGCCCATCTTGCTGCCGAAGCACGCGCCTTCGTCGCGTAGCAGCGCGTAGAGGGGCGAGCGGCGGAAGGGCCGCGCACTATCGAGTTCGCGGTTCGGCCAGGGCATCGCGTAGTGCAGGCCGAGCGTTTCCTTCACGCGGTCGTGCAGCCAGGTGTCGTTGCCGTTGAAGCGCGCGAAGCGGCGAATGTCCACAGGCCACAGGTCCATCGTCGGCTCGCCGGCGGCGATCCACTCGGCGAGCGCCATGCCCGCGCCACCCGCCGACGCAATGCCCATCGAGTTGAAGCCCGCGCCGACATAGAAGTTGCGCAGCTCGGGCGCTTCGCCCAGCATGAAGTTGTTGTCGGGCGTGAACGACTCGGGGCCGTTGTAGAACTGGCGCACCTGCGCCGTTTCGAGCGCGGGCACGCGTTGCAGCGCGTTCTCCATCAGGATCTGGAATTGATCCCAGTCGTCGGGCAGCAGCTGGAACTCGAAGTTGTCGGGGATGCCGTTCATGCCCCACGGTTTCGCGTCCGGTTCGAAGCCGCCCATCACGAGCCCACCCACTTCTTCCTTGAAATAGATGTAGCCGTCCGGGTCGCGCATCACGGGCAGGTCGGGATGCACGCCTGCAATGCGCTCCGTGACGATGTAGTAGTGCTCGGCCGAATGCAGCGGCACCGTCACGCCGCACAGACGGCCAACGCTTTTCGCCCATTGCCCTGCGCAATTGACGACGACCTGCGCGGCGATCGTCCCTTCGTTGCCTTCCTTGTCGCGCCATGCGACACCGCTAGCTTCGCGCCCCTTCGACGCAGGCCGCGTGTGAATCGCAGTGACGCGCGTGTTCTCGACGATGCGCGCGCCGCGCTGACGCGCGCCGCGCGCGAGCGCCTGCGTCAGATCGGTTGGATTCGCCTTGCCGTCGCCGGGCAGCCAGACTGCGCCATGCAGGTCGTCGGTGCGCATCGGCGGCCACAGTTCGCCGGCTTCCTTCGGGCCGATCACGTCGCACGTCACGCCGTAGGCGCGCGCGACGGCGGCCGTGCGTTTGAGCTGCGTCATGCGTTCAGCCGTGCGCGCAACCGATAGCGAGCCGCATTGCTTCCAGCCCGTCGCCAGACCCGTGTCGGCTTCGAGTTCGGCGTACAGGGCGGTCGAGTAGCGGATCAGCTTCGTCATGCTCTCCTGCGCGCGCAACTGGCCCACGAGGCCGGCCGCGTGCCATGTCGTGCCGCACGACAACTGGCCCTGTTCGAGCAGCACCACATCTGTCCAGCCGAGCTTCGTGAGGTGATACGCGACCGAGCATCCGATGATGCCGCCGCCGATGATGACGACGCGCGCCTGCGTCGGAAGAGGGATTGACATGAGGAAGCGCTCGCGGAAGAGTGTGGAAATGAGTGGAAATCTGTGGGAATTCGCTGCTGCGTACTTTGCCGCAAAAATCCTCGAAATGCAACGTTGCCCGACAACTATGCGATTGCCGGCGGCGAGTACGAATGTGGAATTGCATGGTTTCGTATTGGAGCCGGGCGGACAGGTTTGCTAGACTGGCGCCAATTTCCAGACCCCGCTCACGATGTTCGCCACTCACCGACAGAACGAGATCCTGCGGCTCGTCCGCGCGCAACAGACCTGCACGATCACGGATCTGGCCAACACCTTTGCGGTATCCGACGAAACGATCCGCCGCGATCTCAAGCCGCTCGTGGCCGAGGGGCTGCTCGTCAAGGTGCACGGCGGCATCATGCTGCCTGCGCAACTGGACGAACCGCCGTTCCGGCGCCGTATGGTGGAACAGCGCGACGCCAAGCGCGCAATTGCGGCGCGTGTCGCGCAACTGATCCGCGATGGGGATTCGCTGATGCTCGACGGCGGCACGACCTGCGTGCACATCGCGCAGGCGCTGGAATCGCACGCGCGTCTCACGGTTGTGACCAATTCCGCGGAGGTCGCGCGCCTGCTCGCGCCGCGCAACGAGAACCGGGTGCTGATGGCGGGTGGCGAGTTGCGCGCGGACGATGCGTCCGCCGTGGGCGAAAGCGCGCTCGCATTCTTCCGGCAATTTCACGTGCGTCACGCGATCGTGTCCGTGACGGCCATCGACGCGAAAGGGCGCTTCATGGACGCCCAGCCCGCCGACGCCGCGCTCGCGCGCGCGGCGTTCTCCCAAGCCGAGCGCCGCATCGTCGCCGCCGATCACACGAAGTTCGGCCATAGCGCGCTCGTACACGTGTTCGGCGCCGATGGCCTCGACACCCTGGTCACGGATGCCGCGCCGGCAACGGGACTATCCAAAGTGCTGGCGGGCGCCGGCGTCGACGTGATCTGCGTGTCGCCCGCTGTGGACGATACAAATGAGGAAGTCGTCTAATCGCGTGTTCGGGATTTGTGTTACATGCTGTCGATGGCACGCGGCGACGCGGCGCCTGCCGACCTCACAAGTGTGCGCCGAGCCCTAAAGTGCAGTGCGGCAAAAGCCGCTAACCGAATTGAGTGCAGTGCCTTTGACGGCGTATTGCGCATATGGCACCGATAAGTCCGTTATCGGTATCGTCGGTCCGATTTAACGAAATGACTGCCTTGCCACATAAAAATGGCAAGATTAATTGACTGATTCAATTCGTTCTAATAATCTTCACCCCGATTTAAATCGAATGCGTTAGCGGCGACGCTCGAATTGTTAAATCACAAGAATACTGGCACGAACTTTTATTCCAATGTGTGGAATAGGACACACAAATCACGGGTTTGTGATGTACCGCAAGCGTGTATCGGCAGCATGATCTGTCGATCAGCTTTCAATCGTGCGCCAGTCATTCCCAGCCGCGAAACGAAGTGCCACGCACGTCCCGCAGGCGCGTAGCGTCATGCTCTTGCAGCATGGCGCGTCAGACCGCCCGGCGCGCGATGCGGGCAGCAAAACGCAAGAAAAAATTCCGCTTGTACTGCGCGGTCAAAAGAAGTGGATTGTGCGCCTGTTTAATTGTGGTTGTTCCAATGTCGCAATGAGGCGTGCAGGCATTAAAGCAATATCGGGCTATCGAGGCGTTGTCTGGCAATCTGAAGCAATTTGCCGGTATTCGGTGTAGGGCTTGAAGAACAAAGCGTATGTGGATTTGAAATTTCATATTCGCGAGTCGTCATCCCTACATCGACGATTACCCGGTCGGGACGGAAACAACGAATTAGCGTTGCGGGGTTTTATGAGAATTGCAGTTCTGGAGGAGACGCAGGCGCAAGCCGACTTTGTGTGCAGGACCTTGTCGGCGGCGGGACACACATGTCATGCGTTCGACGACGGCCGGGCACTCGTCGGACAGTTGCGCAGCCAGCCATTCGATCTGCTCGTGCTGGATCGCCATACGCCGGGATTGTCGGGTGACGAGGTGCTGCACTGGATCCGGCAGAATCTCACGGAGCGGTTGCCCGTGCTGTTCATGACCCGCGCAAGCGACGCCGTGCATCGCGACATCGACGCGGATGATCATCTCGTCAAGCCGATAAGCGCAGCGGCGCTGCTGGCGCGGGTCGGCGTGCTGTTGCGCGGCGCGTTTCATCGCGAGCCCATGGCCCAGAAGGAAGTGTTCGGCGAATACGAGTTCGAGCCGGGCGCGAAGCGCGTGCATGTGCGCGGCAATGCCGTCACGCTGACGCACAAGGAGTTCGAACTCGCGCTGCTGCTGTTCAAGCATCTGAGCCGGCCGCTGTCGCGCTCGCATATCCTCGATGCGATCTGGAAGCAGGCTGCCGCGATTCCGTCGCGCACGATGGACACGCACGTATCGATGCTGCGCTCGAAGCTCGGTCTGCGGCCGGAAAACGGTTATCGTCTGATGCCGATTTACGGCTATGGCTACCGGCTGGAACGGATCGAGAAGGGCGAGGCCTGAAAGGGCCTCGAAACTGCCGTTTAAAACGGCTTTGCTATCGCGCTAGACCGTCTGACTTGCGCCGCCTTCCGGTTGCGCTTCCTTGCAGTCGGGCGTCACATCGGGCCACGTGTTTTCGAACACGCATGCGCTGAGCGGTTTGCGCGTCGCCCAACCTTCTGACTCGAGCATCGGCTCGGGATAGAAGCGCTCCACATGACCGAGGCATAGCAGCGCGACGGGCCGCGCGCCTGGCGGCATGCCGAGCATTGCCCGCACCTCGTCGGCATCGAACAGCGACACCCAGCCCATGCCGAGACCTTCCGCGCGCGCGGCGAGCCACATGTTCTGGATCGCGCACGCCACCGACGCGAGGTCCATCTCCGGCAGCGTGCGCCGTCCGAAGACGTATTTCTCGCGGCCGTCCATCAGCGCCATGACCAGCAGCTCGCCGCACTCGAGCATGCCTTCCACCTTGAGCTTCATGAACTCGTCGCGGCGCTTGCCGAGCGCGTCCGCCGTCAACAGCCTTTCGCGGTCGACGGCGGCATGCAGTTGCGCGCGCAGCGCGGGATCGGTGATGCGTCCGATCCGCCACGGCTGCATATAGCCGACGCTCGGCGCGTGATGCGCGGCGTCGATGAGACGCGCGAGCACGGCGGGATCGACGGGTGCGGGCACGAAGTGGCGCATGTCGCGCCGCTCGTAGATCGCGCGGTAGACGGCGGCGCGCTCGACGTCGTCAAAAGGCTCGGCCATGGAAGAGGGCAGCCGCGAAGGCTGGATTGGACGGCCAGTAGCCGTGCATGTAAGTGGCGACGATCGAACCCCGGCGATAGACCGCTTCGCCGGGTGCGTCGGACTGGGCGCGCGTCGCATGGCCGACAGGGGCGAGCGGCGTGCTCACGCGCGAATAGTGGAACGTGTGGCCCGTCAGGATGTCGTGCACGCCGTCGTCCAGCTGCTGCATGCCGAGCGCCGTGAAGCGCGTCTGCATGGCCGCGCTGCCTGGCAGCAGGCCGAGCATCGGCGTGGTGGCGCCTTGCGTGTCGGTGACGCTGTCGAGCAGGTAAAGCATGCCGCCGCATTCCGCGACGATGGTTTTGCCATCTGCCGCATGCGCACGGATCGATGCCGCAGCGCGTGCGTTGGTGGCAAGCGCGCTGGCGTGCAACTCGGGATAGCCGCCGGGCAGATAGAGCGCGTTTGCATCGTCGGGAACGGCTTCGTCTGCGAGCGGCGAGAAATACGTGAGCCGCGCGCCGAGCGCTTCGAGCAGTTGCACGTTCGCCGGATAGATGAACGAGAACGCGGCGTCGCGCGCAATCGCGATGTGCATGCCGTCTAGCAATCGCGGCAAGGGCGCCGTCTCGGCGTCGTCTTCGAATGTGACGGCAGGCGGCAATTGCGCGAGCGCGGTCGACGCAAGCGCATCGGCCGCGCGATCGAGGCGCGCGTCGAGGTCGTCGATCTCCGCAGCTTGCAACAGGCCGAGATGACGGTCGGGCAATTCGATTGCATCGGTGCTCGACAGATGGCCGAGCATGGGCAGATCGTGCGGCAACGCTTCTTCGAGCATCTGTGCGTGCCGTGCCGAACCGACGCGATTCGCGAACACGCCGTGAAACGGCACGTCGCCGCGAAAGCGCGCGAGGCCGAATGCAATGGCTCCGAACGTCTGCGCCATTGCCTTTGCCGAAATCACGGCGGCGACGGGCACCTTGAACTTCGCGGCGAGGTCGGCGCTGCTCGGCGTGCCGTCGAACAGGCCCATCACGCCTTCGATCAGAATCAGATCCGCTTCGCGCGCGGCTTGCGCGAGCAATGCGCGGCACGCGCGTTCGCCGACCATCCACAGGTCGAGCGACAAAACAGGCGCGCCGCTCGCGCGCGCGAGAATCATCGGGTCCAGAAAATCCGGGCCCGTCTTGAACACGCGAACCTCACGCCCCATCCGCCGATGATGCCGCGCGAGCGCCGCCGTGACGGTGGTCTTGCCCTGACCCGACGCCGGCGCGCTGATGAAGAGAGCGGGGCACGCGGGCATCGCTCAGAACTCCACGCCGCGTTGCGCTTTCACATGCTGCTCGCGGTACGGATGCTTGACGATGCGCATCTCGGTGACGAGATCGGCGGCGTCGATCAACGCGTCGGGCGCATGGCGCCCCGTGATGACGACGTGCAGCATCTCCGGCCGCGCGTTCACGACAGCGAGGACTTCTTCGAGCGGAAGGTATTCGTACTTCAGCACGGTATTCAACTCGTCGAGAATCACCATCTGGTATTCGCCGCTTTCGATCATGCGGCGTGCCTCGTTCCAGCCCTTGCGCGCCGTCGCCATGTCGGCCTCGCGGTCCTGCGTGTTCCAGGTGTAGCCGTCGCCCATCGTGACGAAATCGCAATTCGCCTGCGCGCCGAGGAAGTCGCGCTCGGACGTATGCAGCGCGCCCTTGATGAACTGCACGACGCCGAGCTTCATGCCGTGGCCGAGCACGCGCACGGCCATGCCGAACGCCGCCGTCGACTTGCCCTTGCCCGTGCCGGTATTGACGATCAGCAGCCCCTTCTCGACGTTGGCCTGCGCCTGCTTCTTCTCGTGGCCTTCGCGGCGGCGCTGCGTCATGCGTGCATGCGATTCGGGATCGGTCTTCATCGATGTTCCTTGATTCTGGTTGTGTCGTTGGAATGAGGGTGTGCGGCAGCGCACGCGATGGCGACAGTCACGCCGTCTTGCGCCTGTTTGCGCACGAGCAGTTCGCCGCCTTGCGCGGCGAGCAGCGCGCACGGTTCGCAGACGCCGTCGATGCCGAGATGCGCGCGCACGTGCCGCGATGCGTCGATCGGTGTGTCGAGCGCGGCGATCGCTTCGCGCGTGAAGGTTCGTAACGGCAGCGCGTGCCGCGCGCAGAATGCGACGAGTCCCCGCTCGTCGGCTTTCGTATCGACCGAGGCAATCGCGATCAGCGCAGAAAACGGCAGCGCGCTGCCAAGTGCTCCACGCACGGCCGCTTCGATCTGTTCGGCCGATGCGCCGCGCCGGCAACCGATGCCTGCAATCAGCGCCGTCATGGCGCGAGCATCGCATCGACGGGTGCAGCCAGCGACGCGACGCCGCCGATCACGACGATCGACGGCGACCCGAGCTGCGCGTCCGCGACGCGTTGCACGAATTCGCTGAGCGTCGCGCGGACATGGCGCTGCTCGGGGCGCGTCGCCGATTCGATCGCGGCGCAAGGCGTGTCGGGCGGCATGCCGGCGTGCAGCAGCGCGTCGACGATTTCGTTGAGCCGCCGCATGCCCATGTAGATGACGAGCGTCATGTGCGTGGCGACGAGCGCGCGCCAGTCCGCTTCGTGTTCGCCCGCGCCGTGGCCGGTGACGAAGATCACACCCTGCGCGTGATCGCGATGCGTGACGGGAATGCCGATCGCAGCGGGCGCGGCGATGCCCGCCGTGATTCCGCTGATGATTTCGACGTGGATGCCCGCGGCCTGCAGTGCCTGTTGCTCTTCGCCGCCGCGGCCAAACACGAACGGGTCGCCGCCTTTGAGCCGCGCGACGCTGCGGCCCGCGCGCAGATGATCGAGCATCATCGCGACGATTTCGGGTTGGGGTGTGGATTGCTGGCCGCCGCGCTTGCCGACATGGACGACCTGCGCGTCTGCGCGCGCGAACTGCAGGACCTCGGGATTGACGAGATCGTCGACCAGCACGACGTCGGCCAGCGCGAGCGTGCGCGCGGCTTTGAGCGTCAGCAGTTCGACGTCGCCGGGGCCGGCGCCGATCAGCCAGGCGCGGCTCATGACGGGGAGAGCGCCGCTGCACGGGCGGGCGCGTGATTGTGACTGGTCATGCGATGTTGCGTGTGACGCGCGACGGCTGCCGTTGCTTGGGCTTGCGTCTCGCGTGGGCGCTGGTATCCGTTTCCCGCGGTTCCAGCGAATGGCGATCATGTTGTCGCCCCCTTGCGTCTGGCCGGTATCCGGGCTGACGGCTCATCGCGTTCGCCTTCCCACCTGCGGATGACAGGCAGTGGCCTTGAACGCACTGCGCGGAACATGCTTCGTTCCGCTCACCGTGTGACCGTTGCGGGGACAGCACAGGCTTGGCGCCTTCGCGTTTCGCGCGCGTTGCGGCTGCGATGGAGAGGCGCTTCCCTGTTTCCCGTTTAACCCCGCCAGCCGTCGAGCCTGCGGGGCACCAGATGCGCCAATACGATAGCACACCGGCTCCTGCAGGCGGGCGGCGCGGGGTTTTTCAACGCCCTTGCCCGATGGCGGTCCTCGCCATGTTTCGAGAAGTTCGAAAAGTATTTTCAAACCGTATTGGTGGCAAAGCCCAAGGGTGGTCCTTTATAGTGGCCGGAGGCGAAATGTCAGGTTTTTCCGGTTTGAAACATCGGATAACTAATGAAATTTCACCCCAATCGGTATCGACAAGTCTTGGTCGCCGATTTTGACTGCATCTGCCGGCTAACAGGCAGATTAACCCTAGGGAGAACATCAAAATGAAATTAGCAACGATCGCGTCGCTCATGCTGGCAGCCGCGCTGACGGCGACTTCGGCGCAGGCTGCGGACTCGCTCGCCAAGGCCGCGGATGCGCTCGTGGAAGCTGCGCCGCCCGTACACCTGAAGGCGCGCATCATCGCGATCGACGCAGGTGCTCGCACGGTCACCCTGAAGGGCGAAGACGGCATCGAGGTCACGATGCAGGTGGATGGAAAAATGGCTGGGTTCGACAAGCTTCGCGTGGGCGACAAGGTCGATGTGCTGTACAAGAACGCGCTGCTCGTCCAGGCCGAGAAGGTGGACCCCGCCGGCAAGGGCATCCGTGAGCGCGTCGATGCTCAGGTGACCCTGAAAGGTCCGGACGGCCGGGATGCGGTGCATCAGGTCGAAACGCTGTCCACTGTACAGAAGATCGACCCGGCCAAACGCCTGCTCACATTGCGCGGCGTCTACGAGACGCAGGTCATCAGAGTCACGCCGGATTTCGACCTGAAGAACCTGCACGTCGGCGACACGATCCACGCGGTTTTCGTATCGGCAACCGCTATCGACGTCACGCCGCAAGGCGCTGTGCACTGAGTTGCGCATTTCCGCGGCTGTCGCAGGGCGGCAGCGGGCGGACGTCCCCCTTAGCGAACCCCACGCAATCGAACGACGGCATACGGCGCGCCGTGTGCCGTCGTCTCTCCTTGACGCTACCTGCCGCGGGGCCTAAACTCGCACGCACTCTGGTGCTCGCGCGCGCTCTCTGCGCGCGCAGTTAAACGGGAAATAGCAGGCTGTGCGCACAGGCGCCGGTCAAACTATGCTGCTCCCCGCAACGGTAGGTGAAGGCATCGCGAAGACGATGCAGAGCCGGCCTCGCTGCATGTGCGTCCAATAGCGGCCCATGCAAACAATCCACTGCGCGAAAACGCTCGCGCGGGAAGGAGAGGCGGCGCTTTCATCAGCCCGGATACCGGCCCGAGAAAACGACGCCATGCTGCGGGGATGCGGCACTGCGTTCACGATTCCTCATGCGTTGCAATGCGGTTTCGCGCCCGTTTCGTCGGGCCGCGAAGCTCATGCGGCGCTGTTTTCGTCCCCGTGCATCATTTTGACCTCGTATCGCTTGCCGGATGGCGCGCGACTTCGAGGTCACTCGAACGCATTTCGCGCTACGGAGCCACCATGCAGACACAGATGCGCAAGATTCCGGTGACGATCGTCACGGGCTTTCTCGGCAGCGGCAAAACGACGTTGATGCGTCACATTCTTCAGCACGCGGGCGGTTTGCGCATCGCGGTGATCGTCAACGAGTTCGGCGAACTCGGCATCGACGGCGAGATCCTCAAGGGCTGCGGCATCGGTTGCGACGAAGACGGCAACGAGACGGAAGGCCAGCTGTACGAGCTTGCCAACGGTTGCCTGTGCTGCACCGTGCAGGAAGAGTTCTTCCCCGTGATGGAGCAACTGGTGGAGCGGCGCGCGCAGATCGATCACGTGCTGATCGAAACGTCGGGCCTCGCGCTGCCGAAGCCGCTCGTGCAGGCGTTCAACTGGCCGTCCATCAAGAACAGCTTCACCGTCGATGCCGTCGTGACGGTGGTCGACGGTCCGGCCGTTGCGAGCGGGCAATTCGCCGAAGACCCCGTCGCCGTCGACCAGTTGCGCAAGGCCGATCCGAATCTCGATCACGAATCGCCGCTGCATGAGCTTTTCGAAGACCAGCTGTCGGCCGCCGATCTCGTGATCCTCAACAAAACCGATCTGCTCGACGAAGCACAACAGTCGAGCGTCGAGGCCGTGATTCGCGAAGAGATTCCGCCGCAGGTCAAGGTGGTGCGCGCGCACATGGGCCAGCTCGATCTGCATGCGCTGCTCGGGCTCGAATCCGCATCGGAAGAAACGATCCATCTGCGTCACGATCATCACGGCTCCGCTGACGACCCCGACCACGCCGACCATCATCACGATGAATTCGACTCGGTCGTCGTGTCGGCGCGCGCTCCATCGCGTGAGGCGATGATCGCGGCGTTGCAGCGGGTGGTCGAAGGCCACACGATCTATCGCGTGAAAGGCTTTGCCGCGCTACAGGGCGCGCCGATGCGTCTCGTGATTCAGGGCGTGGGCGGGCGCTTCGACAGCTATTTCGACCGTCGCTGGCAGGCGGGCGAACTCGATGCGTCGCCACTGAGCCGCTTCGTGCTGATCGGCGCAGACCTCGATCAGCCCGTGCTGCAACGCGCGCTCGACGAAGCCTTGAGCGCTCAGGCGCAACAGGCATAGGGCGCCGCGATGCATCTGCTGCGCACCGTCCCAGGCGGTTTCGTCGACGATACGAAGGGCGTGATCCGTATCGACCAGAAGCCCGCCGACATCGTGATCCTCAGTTCCGCCGACACGACGCTGTCGCTGCTCGCGAGCGTCGTGCCGCGTCTGGGCGATGGCTTTCCGAGCGTGCGGCTCGCGAATGTCACGTATCTGCGGCAGCCGGCGTCGGTGGACTTCTATCTCGACGATGTGTTGCAGCATGCGCGCGTCGTCGTCGTCGATCATCTGGGCGGCGAAGCGTACTGGCCGTATGGGATCGAACAGGTCGTCGCGCTCGCGCAGCGCAAGCAGCAGACGCTCGCGATGTTTTCCGGCGACTTGCAGGAAGACCCCAATCTGCTCGCACGCAGCACGGCCGACGCGGACCTGTGTCATCAGTTGTGGCGTTATCTGCGCGAGGGCGGCGCGCAAAACGCGGAATCGTTCATGCGCTGCATTGCGTGGCGCGGGTTCGGCTGGGGCAAGGAGCCTGCACCGCCGACTCCGTTGCCGGCTGCTGCGCTGTATCACCCCGCGCGCGACATTGCCACGATTGAAGACTGGCAGGCGCGCTGGAAGCCCGATGCGCCTGTCGTCGCGATCCTGTTCTATAAGGCGCATCTGCAGGCGGCCAACACGGCCGTATTCGACGCGCTGATCGATGCGCTCGAAGCCCGTGGCATGAATCCGTTGCCCGTCGCGATCACATCGTTGAAAGATGCGATCAGCCGCGATGTCGTGCAGCAACTCGCCGCGCAGCATCGCATCGCGCTCGTGCTAAACACGACGGCATTCGCGGCTTCCGCGATCGACGATCCGGAACCGCTCGCGCTGGCGGGCGACGCGCCCGTGATGCAGGTCATCCTGAGCGGCGGCAATCGCGAAGACTGGGTGAACGACAATCACGGCCTCAATTCGCGCGACATCGCGATGCACGTCGCGCTGCCCGAAGTGGATGGCCGCATCATCACGCGCGCGATCAGTTTCAAGGGCCTCGCGTATCGCTGCCCCCATACGGAAGTGGACGTGGTCCGCTATCAGCCGGATCACGAGCGCGTTGCGTTTGTCGCGGAGTTGAGCGAGCGCTGGTGCAGATTGCGCATCAAGGCGAGTGCGGACAAGAAACTCGCGCTGATACTCGCGAACTATCCGATGAGCGAAGGGCGCATCGGCAATGGCGTGGGCCTCGATACGCCTGCGTCCGTGGTGAACATCCTGACGATGCTGCGCGACGAGGGCTATCGCGTCGACGACGTGCCCTCGAACGGCGATGCATTGATGGACGCGCTCACCCAAGGCGTGACCAACGATCCCGTCGTCCGAGATTTGCGCCCTGCGTTGCAAAGCCTTGCGTTGAGTGACTACATGACGCATTTCGCGCATCTGCCGCAATCGCTGCGCGACGCCTTGAATGCGAAGTGGGGCGCGCCGGAGCAAGATCCGACTTTGCGGCGCGGTCGTTTCATGATCGCGGGCTGGCGGTGCGGGCATGTGTTCATCGGCATTCAGCCGCCGCGTTCGCGCGAACAGAACGACTACGCGAGCTATCACGACGCCGAACTCGTGCCGCCGCATGCGTATCTCGCGTTCTATTTCTGGCTGCGTCATCAGTTCAATATCGATGCCGTCGTACATGTCGGCAAGCACGGCAATCTCGAATGGCTGCCGGGCAAGAGCGTCGCGCTGAGCGATGCATGCTGGCCCGACGCGATACTCGGGCCGCTGCCGCATCTGTATCCGTTCATCGTCAACGATCCGGGCGAGGGCAGCCAGGCGAAGCGGCGCACGCAGGCTGTGATCGTCGATCATCTGATGCCGCCGCTCACGCGCGCGGAAAACTATGGACCTTTGCAGGACCTCGAACGTCAGGTCGACGAATACTACGATGCATTGATGGTCGATCAGCGCCGGGCGAAGCTGCTGCGCCGGACCATTCTCGATACGATCGTCCGGCATCGGCTTCATGAAGAGTTGAGTCTCGGAGCGCCCGTTGATACCGATGCGGAGGACTCGTTGCTGACGCGCGTCGACGCATGGCTGTGCGAGTTGAAGGAAGCCCAGATCCGTGACGGTTTGCACACGTTCGGACAGTCGCCGGAAGGCACGCAGCGGCGCGACACGTTGCTCGCGCTCGGGCGCTTTCCAGTAGGCGACGGAAAGGGCGCGAAGGCTGGCGTTATCGATGCGCTGGCGCGCGATCTCGACGTCGATCGTATGTTCGATCCGTTGTCGGCGGACTGGTCGGCTGAGTGGAAGGGTCCGCGCCCTGCGTTGTTACAACAGGTCAGCGATGCACCATGGCGTCATAACGGCGATACGCGCGAACGGCTCGAACTGCTCGCGGCTTCCTTGCTCGACGAGATGTGCGGCATGTCGCCGGACGTCACGCCTGCCGCAATCGCAACCGCAACCGCAGATGAACTGCCACAAGCCGCGCGCGTGCTGGAACGCTTGCGCGACGATATTCTGCCGCGCCTCGACGCATGCGGACCGCACGAACTGATGCACCTGAAGCGCGGACTCGAAGGACGCTTCGTGCCACCCGGCCCGAGCGGTTCGCCGTCACGCGGACGTCCCGACGTGCTGCCTACGGGCCGCAACTTCTATTCCGTCGATACCCGCGCCATCCCGACACAAGCCGCGTGGTCGCTGGGACTTAAATCTGCGCAGACGCTGATCGAGCGTCACTTGCAGGAGCACGGCGACTATCCGCGTGCAATTGGTCTCTCCGTGTGGGGCACGGCGACGATGCGCACGGGTGGCGACGATATCGCGCAGGCGCTCGCGCTGCTCGGCGTGCGGCCGAAGTGGGCGCCGGGCAGTCATCGCGTGACGGACTTCGAGATCATGCCGATTGCAGCGTTCGATCGTCCCCGTATCGATGTCACGTTGCGTGTGTCCGGATTCTTCCGCGATGCGTTTGCGAACGTGATGCATCTGTTCGATGCGGCCGTGCAGGCCGTCGCCGAACTCGACGAGCCCGAGGACGTCAATCCCATCCGTGCGCGCGTGCTGCGGGAGCGCGATGCGTGGGTCGCGCGCGGCGTCGCGCCGGACGAAGCGCGCAGACGTGCAGGCTTTCGCGTGTTCAGCGCGCGTCCGGGCGCCTATGGCGCAGGTTTGCAGCAGATGATCGACACGCAGCAATGGCAGACGGACGCCGATCTCGCGGACGCGTATCTGTCGTGGGGCGGCTATGCGTACACGCAGAAAAGCGCTGGTGAAGAGGCGCGGGACGCATTCGGCACGCGGCTCGCCGCGATGGACGTGGTGTTGCAGAACCAGGACAACCGCGAGCACGACGTGCTCGATTCGAACGATTACTACCAGTTTCAAGGCGGCATGACGGCGGCCGTGCGGCATCTCGCGGGCAATCAGCCTCATGTATATCACGCCGATCACAGCAACCCGGACACACCGCGCGTTCGCACGCTGCATGAAGAGATCGCGCGCGTGATCCGTTCGCGCGTAGTAAATCCGAAGTGGCTGGATGGCGTGAAGCGTCACGGATACAAAGGCGCGGCGGAAATTGCGGCGACGGTCGACTATCTGTACGGCTATGACGCGACGGCGCGCGTGGTCGCCGATCATCAATACGCGCTCGTCGCCGATGCATATCTGAACGACGCCGATACGCGTGCGTTCATGCGCAAGCACAATCCGCATGCGCTACACGGCGTCTGCGAGCGGCTGCTCGAGGCGATGCAGCGCGGGCTATGGCAACAACCGGGCGACTATCGCGAGCAGGTCGAACAGCATCTGCTGGATAGCGAACAGCACATAGAAGGATCACGATCATGAGCGAAGCCAGCGCGCGGCGCGCGGCGTTTCCGTTTTCTGCGTTGATCGGCCAGGCGCCGCTGCAACAGGCGCTGTTGCTGGCGGCCGTCGATCCGGGCATCGGTGGCGTGCTGGTCAGCGGGCCGCGCGGCACGGCGAAATCGACGGCGGCGCGTGCGCTCGCCGAACTGCTGCCCGAAGGACAGTTCGTCACGCTGCCGCTCGGCGCGAGCGAAGACCGGCTGATCGGCACGCTCGATATCGAATCGGCGTTGCGCGATGCGTCGGTGCGCTTTTCTCCGGGGCTGCTGGCGAAGGCGCATCGCGGCGTGTTGTACGTCGATGAAGTGAACCTGTTGCCGGACGGGCTCGTCGATGCGCTGCTCGATGCAGCAGCGAGCGGCGTGAATACGGTCGAGCGCGATGGCGTGTCGCATACGCACGATGCGAGCTTCGTGCTGATCGGCACGATGAATCCGGAAGAGGGCGAACTGCGTCCGCAACTGACGGACCGCTTCGGCTTGATGGTCGAACTGCAGAACTGCTACGAACCGCAGATACGTCAGGCGATCGTCAAGGCGCGGCTGGCGTTCGATCTCGATCCTGCTGGCTTTTGCGCGGGATACGAGGCACAGCAGGATGCGCACGTCGTGAGGCTTCGCGATGCGCGTGCAGCGTTGGCGCGCCTTTCGTTCGACGATGAAGTGCACGCGCATGTCAGCGCGCTTTGCATTGCGGCCAGCGTGGACGGGATGCGTGCCGATCTCGTGATGCTGCGCGCGGCGCGTGCGCTGGCCGCGTTGGAACAGGCCGATGCGGTGACGGTTGTCCATGTCGATCGCGTGGCTGAATCGGTGCTGTTGCATCGGCGTGGCGTGCAGGATGACGCGACGCAGACGAACGCGCCTTCTCCCTCTCAACACCCTTCTTCAACAGATAACGCGAGCGCGTCAGCGGAAAGCGACTACGGTTATCTGTCTCCCGAACCGACCGGCATCGTGCGTGTTGCCGGCGTCAAGGACGTCATTCCCCTCAACGCAAAAAAACGCTGAGCCATCGAAAGGGCGCGGCCGCGCGCATGATGCGCAGCGGTTTTCGATGGCAGGATGACGCGGGCCATGTGGCGAGAGGCGGTTCGGCCGGCGCGCGACGCATCGCGTGGCCGCGCACGCTCGCGGCAAAGCGCGACGAAGCCTTGCGTGCCGAACATCTGCGTTTCGTGCATGAAGAAGCGCGCGGCGGCATGTTGCATTGCTTCGTGCTCGATTGCTCTCATTCGATGCTATCCGGTCAACGCCTGGCGCTCGCCAAAGGGTTGCTCGTCGCGCTATTCGATCAGGCGCGCGTGACACGCTCGGAAGTGGCGCTGGTGTGTTTCGGCGGGACGGGAGCAGAAGTGCGTTTCGGTCCGGCGGTGCCGCGCTGGTGGAATGAGCGGTGGATCGCATCCATCGGTGGCGGCGGTGGCACCCCCTTTCTTCCTGGCATCGACAAGGCCGGTGAACTTCTCGAACGCGCCGCGCGCAAAAAGCGTACGCAACAGCGTTGGCTCTGGGTGTTGACGGACGGACGCAGCAGCCATTTACCGTCTCGTCCTGTTGGCGCGGATCATGTCGTGGTCGTCGACTTCGAACGCGAGCGCGTGAGGCTTGGGCGTTGCTCGCATCTTGCGCGGGCATGGAACGGCGAGTGCGTGCCGGTTGACGCCTTGCTTTCCGGCAGCCACGCCTGAGCGGCTGAGCAGGACGCGTCAATCTGGATGCGCCCGTATCCAGAGAAAACCGGTTACGGCGTCGTCCTCTTCTCGCCAGAACAATCCGGCATCCGCAGGATTACTTCGATTTCTCGCGAACCCATATCGTTCTTCGCTCGTGAGTCGCATCTGATGGGCTCGAGCAATCGACCTGGCTCGACTGCGCATTTTTAACCTGCACTGCCTCGAAATGCGATTCCAGCAGTGTCAGGATAGACATTTATATATGTAGGAATGCTTGTAAAAGCAATGCAATTCTCCGAGCTTAGGAATAGTCCGATTTCGTGATCCTTGACGCTCTCTTAACGTTCTCCGCACCTTCGGCTACATATTGCCTGGTCGAGGAATTCGTACGGCCGTAGCGAAGCGTCGGGGGCTACGCGCCGGCAGGTCGACAGGTAAAGGCGCGTCGATCTGCGAGAGCTGACGACCTCGGTGACCGTCACGCGCGTCACCTGTTCAGGTCCTCTTTGACATCAATAAACAGGATTGCGAATGAATAAGACGTATCGATCCGTCTGGAACGAAGCAACTGGCACCTGGGTGGCTGCGCAGGAGAATTCCAAAGCACGTGGAAAGCGGAATGCGGCAAAGAGTGTGCTGGCGCTCGTCGCACTGGGCGCCGGGTCATACAGCGGAGCAGCGTTCGCGGGCGGTGCCATCCTGCTCTGTCCTCAAGGCGGGGCATCAGGTGGAATCGGCTGGGCTCACGGATATGTAGGGCAGTCGTCGATCGACTGTAATGCGGCGACTGTCGCGGGCAGCTATGTGCATTACAACTTCTACCTGGGCTCGAATGCTGACCAGAACGGCATGAACGGCGCCGGCGGGGTCGCTGCCGTGTTTGACGACTGGAACACCAACCAGTTGAACCTCAAGGGGCCAGGTGGCATCAATCTCTACAACACCACGAGTCTGAATAACAACAAGATCATCTCGCTGGCGGCGGGCACGTCGTCGACCGATGCCGTCAACGTGGCGCAGCTGACAGGCGTCACGAAGGCACTGGGAGGCGGTGCGACGGTCAACGCGGACGGTTCGATTCAGCAGCCGACGTACAACGTGGCGGGCGCGACCTATTCGAACGTGGGCGATGCGTTGTCGGGCATCGTGAACGGCATCAACCCACAACTGAAGTACATCCAGTTCGGCAATACGAGTGCAAGCATCGCGCAGGCGGCAGGCACGGACTCGATTGCGATCGGCGGCAACGCGTTTGCCAACGGCAGCGGCGCGCTCGCAATCGGCGCGGGTGCGCGGGCGCAAGGGTTGAATTCGGTCGCGGTCGGTTTCGGTTCGGCAACGTCCGCGCCCAATACGTTCGCCGTGGGCAGTGCCACGTCGGGGCGCCGTATCGTCAACGTTGTGGACGGCGTGAACGCAACGGATGCCGCCACTGTCGGTCAGGTGAGCGCGGATATCGCCGCGGCAATGGCCAATCTGAATGCGGGAGTGAAAGCCCAGAATCAAGGCTCGAGCCAGAACGGCGTGCTCACATCGTCGACGCCGGGCGGTTCGACGCCATTGCCCGTCGTATCCAGTCTGGCGCTGCTCGGCGTGACGTCGAGTCTTCCGCCCGATCAGTTGCTGGCGTCCGGTCCAACCGACAAGGGCGGCATGATCAAGGCGACGGGTGTCGACGCAATGGCCATCGGCCTGAACACGGCAGCTACGGCGGACAACGCGCTCGCGATTGGCGACAACGTGCAGGTGGGCTCGGCGGCTTCTGTCGGCGTTGGTCAGAATATCGCGCTCAGCGGCAACAACACTGTCGTGATTGGGACGAGTGTTTCAGCGAACGCGAACAACGCTATCGTGATTGGCAACAACGGCACGGAAGCGGACGAGGACAACGCGATCGCGATCGGCAATAACGTCGCTGTCGGCGGCGTCAACACGATGGCGATCGGCAAGGACATCGTGGCCGTCGGCGTCAACAGCGTCACGCTGGGTTACGCAAGCTCGGACGACGGCCGCGCGAACGTGCTGTCGGTCGGCAGCAAGGCGCAGCAGCGGCAGATCGTCAACATGGCGGCCGGGACGAAGAGCACCGACGCCGTGAACGTGTCGCAGCTGTCCGGCGCGGTGGTCGCGCTGGGCGGCGGCGCAACGGTCAACGCAACCACGGGTGCCGTTGTCGCGCCGGGCTATACGGTGCAAGGTCAGACGGGCATTTCCGATGTCGGCACCGCGATCTCGAAGCTCGACGCCGCGCAGACGGCGACCACGGGCAACGTGACGAACGTCACCAACACGGTGAACAACATTCTCATCGGCGGCGGCATCAAGTATTTCCACGCGAACTCGGCGCTGGACGATTCGATGGCCGTGGGCAAGGACTCGATCGCCATAGGTGGCAACGCAACGGCGGCGACGGCTAACTCGGTGGCGCTGGGCGCGAATTCGGTGGCGAACTCGACGACGCTTGCGAGCACGCCGTTCGCGCCGACGGGCTATAACACGACGGCAGCCGTCAACAATGTAGGCGAAGTCTCCGTCGGCGCGCAGTTCGCGCAGCGCCGCATCACGAACCTCGCGGCAGGCTCGGCTTCGACCGATGCCGTCAACGTCGGCCAGCTGGCGACGGAAGATGACAAGGTCAATCGTCTGGGCGCGGCTGCCGCAGCGGCGCTGGGCGGTTCGGCGACCTATGTTCCCGGCAACGATCCGATGTTCAGGCCGAGTTACGCGGTCAGCGGCGGTACGTTCACGAACGTGGGCGACGCGCTGACGGCACTGAACAATGCGGTGACCACGGGCAACCCGCTCGGTGTCGCCTACGAAGACGATTCGAAGACGCAGATCCTGTTGCAGGGTTCGGGCGGCACGAAGATCTCGAAGCTGAAGGCAGGCGACCTCAGCGCGACGAGCACGGATGCCGTAAATGGCTCGCAGCTGTACGCGACCAACCAGAACATCGTGAATCTGGGCAACAACATCACCTACATCAACAACTCGATCAACAACATCATCAACGGCGAGGGCATCAAGTATTTCCACGCGAACTCGGCGCTGGACGATTCGACGGCGGCGGGGCAGGACGCCGTCGCAATAGGTGGCAATGCAAAGGCGACGACGGCGAACTCGGTGGCGTTGGGCGCGAACTCGGTGGCGAACTCGACGACACTCGGCACGCAGGGTTTCAACCCCGGCAGCACCACGCTATCGGGGGGTACGGCAGTGGGTGAGGTGTCGATCGGGGCGCAGGACAGCGAGCGCCGCCTCACCCACCTCGCGGCGGGCCTGAACGCGACGGATGCGGTGAACCTGAGCCAGCTCAAGTCCGAAGACGCGAAGGTGAATGCCGAGGGCGCGAGCATCGCGGACGTGATTGGCGGCACCTCGACGTATGACGCGTCGACGGGCAAGATCGCGAACCCGACGTTTGTCATCGGCGGTTCGACGGTCACCACGATAGGCGGCGCGATCATGAATCTCGATGCCCGTCTGTACGCAAATTCGACCGATATCACGAACCTGCAGACGCAGATCAACGAAGGCGGTATCGGTCTCGTGCAGCAGGACGGCGACACGATCACGGTCGCGCACGCAACGGGCGGCACCGTGGTCGACTTCAGCGGCACGGCAGGCAAGCGCAAGCTGACGGGCGTCGCAGCGGGCGCTGTGAATACATCGAGTTTCGACGCAGTGAACGGCACGCAGTTGTTCAACGTGGCGGCTTCGACGGCAAGTGTGATTGGCGGCGATTCGACGTTCGATCCGTCGACGGGCAAGATCACCAACCCGACGTATATCATCGGCGGCTCGACGGTCACGACGATAGGCGGCGCGATCATGAATCTCGATGCCCGTGTGTTCAGCAATTCGACCGACATCACGAACCTGCAGACGCAGATCAACGAAGGCGGTATCGGTCTCGTACAGCAGGACGGCGACACGATCACAGTCGCGCACGCAACCGGCGGCAACGTCGTCGACTTCAGCGGCACGGCGGGCAAGCGCAAACTGACAGGGCTGCTCGATGGCGACGTGAGTGCGACGAGCGCCGACGCGGTGAACGGCGCGCAGCTCTACGGCATGGCCAACTCGGCGGCGCAGGCGCTCGGCGGCGATGCGACGGTGAATGGCGACGGCACCATAAGCAAGCCTCACTACACGTTGAACGGCGCGACCGTCAGCTCGGTCGGCGACGCGCTCACGAATCTCGATACGCGCGTGGCGCAGAACACGACGGACATCACCAACCTGAGCGGCGATATCCTCAACATCAACAACGTGTTGAACAACATCAACACGGGGACGGGCATCAAATACTTCCACGCTAATTCGACGCTCGCGGATGCGCAGGCATTGGGCCTGGAGTCGGTGTCGATCGGCGGCGGCGCGCTGGCGCAAGGCGCGGGCTCGATTGCGATGGGCTCGGGCGCCCAGGCGCTTTCCGACAAGAGCGTCGCGCTCGGGGCGGGGGCGACAGCGACGGGCAGCAACGCGGTTGCGCTGGGCCAGGGTTCGGTTGCGGACCGGGCGAACAGCGTATCGGTCGGTTCCGCTGCGCAGACCCGGCAGATCACCAACGTCGCGGCCGGCACGGAAGATACGGACGCCGTCAACCTCAAGCAGTTGAAGGACGCAGGCATCATCAACGGTGATGGCTCGACAAAGACGGCCGTTACCTACGACACGAAGACCGACGACACCGGCAAGACAGTCACCGACTACAGCGGCATCTCGCTGGGCGGCGATGGCGTTTCGTCGACGGTGATCCACAACGTCGCAGCAGGCAAGTCGTCCAGCGACGCAGTGAACGTGCAGCAGATGAACGACGCGATCAGTTCGGCCATCGTCGACGTTGGGCCGGGCGTGGACCCGATGTTCGCCGCCAATGGCGATCGCAACACGGAAGGCGCGACGGCGAGCGGCACGCATGCGACGGCGATGGGCGCCACGTCCTCGGCGAGCGGCGTCCAGTCTGTCGCGACGGGCTTCGCCGCGCAATCGACGGGCACCAATGCCGTGGCGCTCGGTGCAAACGCCACGGCCAGCGGCAGCAATGCCGTGGCACTCGGCGCGGGCTCCGTCGCGACCGAGGACAACACGGTGTCGGTCGGCTCGGCGGCGCAGCAGCGCCGCATCACCAATGTCGCCAACGGCACGGCAGCGGGCGATGCCGTCAATGTCGGGCAGATGACGGAAGCGCTGGCGCAGGTCGGCAACCAGGCGGTGCAGTCGGCCAACGCGTACACCGACAACCAGTTCAACAAGATGAACAACAAGATGAACTCGCTGGGTGCTGCGGCGATGGCAGCGACCTCGCTGATCCCGAATGCGCGTGCGGAAGGCAACTTCCAGATGTCGGCGGCAGCCGGCACCTATGGCGGAGCGGCAGCCGTCGCCGTCGGCGCGAACTACTGGGTCAACGATCGCGTCCTCGTGAACGCACACGTGACGCGCGCCACGGGCAACGGTGCCAGCACCGGCGCGTCGGCAGGCGTGACGATCGGCTTCTGATGGCCTGATACGTCCGCCGCGCGCCAGGTGCGGCGGACGTGGAGAAATCTATGAGAAAACCAACATTACGCGGAACCGCGCGCTTCACGTTGGCTGCGGCGCTTGCGGCGGCGTTTACGGCGGGATTTGCCGCGCCTGCGTTCGCGGCCAGCATCGGGAGCCAGGCCGAGGCGCTCATGCCTGCCGCGCAGAAGATCGCGGATCCCTACCGTCGCGGTGTGGCGGAAGGCTTCCTCGAAATCGCCGGGCGTCAGGACAGTCACGTGCTGGTTTCGCGCGTCTATAACAATGCCGCGCAACGGGCATTGGGCAACGCCCGCTACCTGATCGACCAGAGCGTGCCGTGGGAGCCGCTGTACACGGCAAAGAACTGGCCGACGCGCGACAAGTGGGTGCAGGCAATCCGCGCGATCGAAGCCACCAACGCGCGGGCGTCGGCATCGACGTGCAAGGGCGAGTCGGCAGGGCGCCTGCTGGCGTTGACCGATGAAGTCTGGAAAGAACAGGACGAGACGCACGGCACGCACTGGGTGCACGGCTGGGAAGCGATCGAGCGCGCGGAAACGCTGAGCATGCAGGTGAATCAGGAACTGGATCATTGCGCGCCACCGCCGCCTCCGCCGCCTGTCGTCGACGCCGCCACGCCGATCTCGTTGTCGGCCGATGCGCTGTTCGATTTCGACAGCGCGAAGCTCAAGCCGGATGGCATTACCGCCATCGACGCACTCGCAACAGATCTGAAGCGCGTGCAATCGGTCGACGTCGTGACGGTGATCGGCTACACGGACCGCTTCGGCTCGGTCGCGCACAACCGCGACCTGTCGCGGCGCCGTGCGCAGGCTGTAGCGGACGCACTGAAGGAACGCGGGCTGAACCCCGCGCGCTTCGACGTGCGCGGCGCGGGATCGACGGCGCCGATCGCGACCTGTCCGGGACGGAAGTCTGCCGCCGTGATCGCGTGTCTGGCGCCGAACCGACGTGTGGAGATTCGCGTGAGCGGGCAATCGGTTTCAGCCGTGCCAGCTGCATCCGCAGCGCCGCAGTCACCACGGCCGCAGCAGATGAAACAGGAGCAACCGCTGCAGCAGTCGCAATCGCAGCAACCGCAATTGCAGCAGCTTCAACAGCCGCCGCAGCGACAGCAGTGGCAGTTGGTGCCGCAATCGCTGCAAAAGCCGCCAGCTCAGCAGTAGCGTTCACGAGGGCCGCTGCCGTCGAGGCGGCCCACAAACCAGACGGCCCGGTCATGCAGATGACCGGGCCGTTTTTTTAATCCGCGAGCGCAACGACAAAACTTACTTCGGACCGCTCGTCCAGAAGATCACATCGTCGATGCGGTCGAATACATAGACCTTCAGCGCCATCTGCTCGACCTGATCGATCTGTTCGAACTCGATGCCGTGGGTGGCAGGATCGCCGGGCTTCGAGCCGGGCTGCACGTTGCGGATCGTCGCCGTGGTTTCGATGGGCGTCTCCATGTCCTTCGAGCGCAGCGTGAAGGCGACGCGGATGCGCTTGCCGACTTCGCCGACCGTCCACGGAGCCGAAAACGACATGCCCATCGCGCTCACGCTCTGCACGAGGCCGAGGCTCTCGTAGCCCGCGCCTTGCGCTTCGACGCTGAAGCGCAGCGGCAGGCTCGCGCGCACGCGCACCGACTTGCGCTCGCGCAGCCGGCGGACCACGCCCGGCTTCGACAGCACGAGATAGTGGAACGGCACCTGACAGACGGAATCAACGGTGCACACGAAGCGGAACACCGCCTGGCTCGCGATCGCGACGATCTCGACGTTCTCGCCGACGGAGAGCGGCATCGGCTTGCCGTCGACGAGCGGCGGCGTGACGAACAGCGACTCGTTCGGCGCAAAGCCGATGATGCGCGACGGATGCATCGGCGCGCCCATGCCGACCTGCGAGCGCACGCCGATCAGCGCGCCGATCGTCAGATGCATTTCCTTGAGCGTCGGCGCTTCCGCTTCGCCGGGTTTGGCTGCGCCTTGCGCGGCGGCCGTGCCGTCGTTCGCGTCGCCGAGATCGCCGCGATGCGGCCTGAAATGCTGGAACAGAAAGCGATGCTCGTCCGCGCCGATCACGACCGCGCCGCGCTCGAACAACAGAGCGCCATCGCTATCGACGATCGGAAACTCGAGCGGTGCGCCGACGGGCACCGCGTCGGGTGAAAGCTGGCGCGTAGCGACGGGCGCGCTCGCGGCGTCGTCGACGGTGTCTTCACTGGTTTGCATGATGGTCGATAAAGCGTTGGTCGTTGTTAACCGCTGTATACGTCGTCCGCTGAAAAAACTTTAATTTTATTTTTTAGCACTACATCAACTCGCCATTCGCTTGCGATATGCATTATCAATAGCGGGTCTTTTTTATTGCGAAGCAAACGTTAAAATCGGCGGTTATTCATACCAACGCGGCGTATATGCCCATTCCTGGCCGCTTCCGGCGGGGCGGAACACGCGCGTCGTCGACGAGCCGATTATCACCATCGTCCGCATATCGACATCGGCGGATTTCAGTTCTGATAGCGTCTTTGTTTTCAATGTCGCGCCTGGCCGGCCAATATCGCGGCCGAGTACCACGATCGTTTTCGGCGCACGAAACGCGCGCACGATATCGAGCGCCTTGTCGAGTTGCCACGGGCGCGCGCGCGAAATCGGGTTATAGAACGCCATCACCAGATCGGCTTCGGCGGCATGCCGCAAGCGGGTTTCGATGATCGACCACGGTTTCAGATTGTCCGATAGCGACAGCATGCAGAAATCGTGGCCGAGCGGCGCGCCGGCCTGCGCGGCCGTCGCCAGCGCGGCGGAGATGCCCGGCACGATCTCCAGTTCGACGGCGGCCCACGCGGCGCATTGCGGCTCGTCGCGGGCGTCGTCGAGCGCTTCGAGCACAGCGGCTGCCATCGCGAACACGCCCGGGTCGCCTGATGAGACCATCGCCACGCGCCGTCCTGCGCTCGCCAGCTCGAATGCATGGCGGGCGCGCTGCATTTCCTCGCGATTGTCCGTGCCGTGCACGCGCTGGTCCGCGCGGAACGGGCCAGCCATTTTGACGTAGGTTTCGTAGCCGAGGATGTCGGTGGCCTGCGCCAGCGCCGCGCGCGCGGCGGGCGCCAGCAGCGACGCGTCGCCGGGTCCGAGGCCGATCACGCTCAGCTTGCCGCGCGCACGGCCGACTGTCGCGGGATCGAGCGGCGCATGGGCGACGGCGAAAGCAATCGGCGTTTTGGTGTCGGCCGCGAGCGTCGTGTGTGGAACGCGCAGGGTCTGGTTGAGCATGTCGACCGCGTGGCCGGGTGCGCCTGGCTCGGCGGAGTAGCGCAAGGCGACTTGCAACGCGGTCGCAGCCCGTTGAAGCGCGGGGTTACCCATCAGCGACAAAGGCGCGAGCAGCACCGCGAGCGACGTAGCGGCGAGTCCCTGCGCGCGCGCTGCATCGAGGATGCGCTCATGCAGGCCATCGCCCGTTGCCGTTGCATCGACTGCGACTGCGACTGCGACGCTGCGCGGATGAATCACCAGTTCGTCCGCTGCGCCACTCCACGCGAGCGGTGTGACGCGGATCGCGCGTTGCGCATCGTCGGCGCGCGGCAGTTGCACGCCGTCGAGCCACGGCGCGTCGCCCTCGATGCGCGTTGCTTCGCCCGCGAGCAGATCGGACACGAAGCGCTTGCCCTGATCGAGGCTGGCGAGCGTATAGCCGTCGGGTGGATTGAGCACGCACGCGCCGAACCGCAGTTCGCCGCTGGTCGTGATCGCGGGCGGCACGTCGAGCGCAGCGGCGATCTCGCGCGCCATCGTGTTGACACCCGACAGCCCGCCAAGCAGCGGCACGACGGCGCTGCCATCTTCGGCGACGGCCAGCACGGGCGGCTCGATGCCCTTGTTCGCGAGCAGCGGCGCAAGGCAGCGGATCACGATGCCCGCCGCGCACAGCGCGACGATCGGCGTGCCGCTTGCGTACAGCTCGCCCAGATGCACGCCGAGTTCGCTGAAGCTCACGTCCGCGTCCGTCACGCGGCCTTGCAGCCCGTGCACCTGCGCGCCTTCGTAGCGGGCCTGGACGCGCCGCGCGGTTGCCTGCGCGCCGACGCCGAGTATCACGATGGCGGGCGGCGTCGTCATCCTTGCCATTTTTCCCCCGGCACGACGAGCAGGGAGAAGTAGGGCGACGCCATCGGATCGACGTCGGCGAGCGGCACGATGCGCTGGTTGGCCATCGTTGCGCGTTCGACGTAGAGCGCGCGGTCCGCGAGACCGAGTTCATGAAGTACGCGGCGCACCTTGTCGAAATTGCGGCCGAGCTTCATCACGACGGCGGCATCGGCATCGGCCAGCCGCCGTTTGAGTTCATCTTCGGGCAGGACACCCGACAGCACCGACAGCGTCTGGTTGCGATACACGAGCGGCTGGCCGAGCACGGCGACGCCGCCGAGCATCGAGCACACGCCGGGCACCACTTCGGCGTCGAAGCGCGGCGCAAGCCGGTTCGCGAGCCGGTCGTGCAGATACATGTACGAGCCGTAGAAGAACGGATCGCCTTCACA
The DNA here is from genome assembly GCF_013426895.1 of Paraburkholderia largidicola. NCBI lineage: Bacteria > Pseudomonadati > Pseudomonadota > Betaproteobacteria > Burkholderiales > Burkholderiaceae > Paraburkholderia > Paraburkholderia largidicola. The sequence continues at coordinate 274,052 of NZ_AP023175.1, forward strand.
GATCACGGCCACGTCGCGGCCAGCGTCGAGGTGCTTCGCGACCACTTCGGCGGCCGTGTCGTAGAAGTCGGCGATGATCGCTTCATACGACAGCGGTGGCTCGAGCGCCTCCGTCGTCACGGGGTAGACGAGCGGCAACTGTTCCTGTTCGCTCGACAGATGCGATTCGATGATCGAGAACGCGTTGCCTTTCTTGCCCTTCGCGACGAAGTACGCAACCACGTGCGCCGACTTCAGGAGCCGCAGCGCTTTTAACGTGATCAGTTCCGGGTCGCCGGGGCCGACGCCGAGCCCAAAGAGACGCCCGCCCGTGCTGTTCGCCTGACCGCTCATTTATTCGTCCTCCGATGCGAGCGCGTTCACGGCGGCCGCCGCCATCGCGCTGCCGCCGCGCCGGCCTTGCACGGCGACGAACGGTACGCCGCGGCTATCGGCGGCGAGCATCGCCTTCGATTCCGCCGCGCCGATGAAGCCGACCGGGAAGCCGAGAATCAGCGCGGGGCGGGGCGCGCCGCCGTCGAGCATGTCGAGCAGATGAAAGAGCGAGGTCGGCGCATTGCCGATCACGACGACGCTGCCTTGCAGATGCGGCCGCCACAATTCGAGCGCGGCTGCCGAGCGGGTGTTGTTCATCTCGCGCGCGAGGGCAGGCACGGATGGATCGGCCAGCGTGCAGATCACGTCGTTGCGGGCGGGCAGGCGCGCGCGCGTGATGCCTTCGGCGACCATGCGTGCGTCGCAGAGGATCGGCGCGCCGTTGGCGAGCGCGTGGCGCCCGGCGCGGCCCGCGCCCTCCGAAAAGCGCAGATCGCCGACGATATCGACCATTCCGCACGCGTGGATCACGCGCACGGCGAGCTTTTCGAGGTCGGCGGGAATGCGCGAGAGGTCGGCTTCCGCGCGTATCGTCGCGAACGACTGGCGATAAATTTCCTGTCCGTCGCGGATGTAGTCAAGCATCGAATGGCTCATCAGTTGGGGGAAGGGCGGACGCTTGCAGCACGTCCGCGGCTTCGTCGATCGTCAGACCGCGCGCGATGCATCGGCCGAAGCCGTTGGGATCGCGCGGGTCGTGTGTGTGGTACAGGTCGTAATGGCCGTCGGCCACTGCGAGCAGGGTGTAGGGCGCGCGATGCGCGGCTGCGCATGAACGCGGGCAACCGCTGAGATGCACTTGCGTAGGGTCGGGCACGTGAGCGGCGAGCTTCAGTGCGTCGGCTTTCGTGTCCGCGTGGCTCTTCGCGCAGCCGGTCGAGCCGGCGCACGCAATCACGCGGGTCAGCGGATGGTCAGCAGTGGTGGCGAGGCCGAGCGCTTCGAGCGTGTGCAATGTGGCGTCGAGGTTCGTTGTGTCGATGTCGGTGAGCAGTACGCTTTGCCATGGCGTCATGCGCAGCGTCGCGCGCTCATTGCCGCGTGCGAGTTCGGCGAGGCCGCGCAATGTCGCGCTGGTCATGCGGCCCAATGCGGGCTGGGCGCCGACATGCCTGCGCTCGCCGTCGTTTTGTCGATGCGCGCCGAGCCTTCGCGATGCATCAGCCGGTTCGCGGCGCCAATGTTGGATCGATGCGTCGCGCAGCACGTGTACGCCGCTTTTGCGTTCGGCGTGCGTGACGATGCTTTGCGCGGAATGCGCGGTGAGCAGGTCGCGCATGCGGGTATCGTCCGGCGCGGCGAGGTCCAGGAATGTGTGCACGAGCGCGCGCGCGAACGTTGCAAGATCCGAAGCCGCGACGGCGGCGAATGCGCTCTCATGTTCCGCAACAACGGGCGGACATCCCGCGAGGCCGAACGCGAACAACACGTCCGAACGCTCGGGATGCGGCAGCGCCGAAAACCAGATGTCGTGCGGATGATCGAGCATCATCAGGCGCTCGCCGCCATCGAGCATCAGCGAGAATTTCGGCGACAGCGCGGCGAAACGCGTGTCGCTTTGCAGGAGCGTGAGCAGATCGCGGGTGAGTACGGTTGTGTCGAATAACGCGTTAGCATCGCGGCCCGCAACCGGGCTGGTCATCACGTTGCGCACGTCGTCGGCGAAGGCGTGCCCGGTGTTCTGCGGACCGAGGCCCGCGTCGAGCAGCGCCGCAACGAGCGCGTCTTCATGGCCGCGCTTCACGCCGCGTAATTGCAGATTCGCGCGATTCGTGATGTCGACGATCCCCGACGCGTGTTCGTCGATTACATTGGCGATGGCCAGCGCCTGCATTGCGCTCAACTCGCCGCCCGCCAGCTTCACGCGGCAGATGCCGCCGTCGAGCGCAGGCACGATGCGCAGCAGCCCCGGACAAGCCGAAGGGCGCAAGGCGGAAGCGTCGGACGAATGGAAAGCGTGGCTCAAGACATCACCGGGTAAGCGTCGCGCGACGGCCCGGGCGTCTCGAAAGAGAGCGGCTCGGCATCGGTACACCCCGCCCGATGTTGGCTGGCACGAACTGTTGGCCGGCAGGTTTCCTGTGTCGACCAGAGTTGACGCTTTAGCGTCTTACTCTGGTCCCATGCAAAGCGCTGCGGGTCAACGTCCACACCGGCCTTCCCGGTATCACCAGTGGCGCAAATTGGCGTGGACTCGCTGCATACAGTTGCGGGGGCAGTCACGGTCATCGCAGTGATGTGTGTTCCCTCTTAGGCCCCGAAAGGCACCGGCGAACGGGTATTATGCCTTTTTTCGAACAGCACAACGATGCCGCAGCCTTGAAACACGGCCCGCAGCAGCGTTTTCAGTACAGCAAGCAGATGAGGACGGACGCATGTCGGCGTGGCTGACCGTGGTGGGAATGGGCGATGACGGTTTTGCCGGTTTGGGGAAAACGGCGCGGCGCGCGCTGATCGACGCATCGGTGATCTATGGCGGCGAGCGGCATCTGGCGATGCTGCCCGTGTGCCTGAACGCCGCGCGCGAGCCGTGGCCGCATCCGTTCGACATCGTGCCCGTGCTCGCGCGCCGCGATACGCCCGTGTGCGTGCTGGCGAGCGGCGATCCGATGTTCTACGGCGTCGGCGCGACGCTCGCCCGCCACGTTCCCGCCGATGAATTGCGCGTGTTGCCCGCGCCGTCGTCGGTGTCGCTGGCGGCGGCGCGCCTTGGCTGGCCGTTGCAGGACGTGGCGACGGTGTCGCTGGTTGGCCGGCCGCTTGCCGCGTTGCAGACGCATCTGCACGATGGCGCGCGCGTGTTCGTGCTGAGCGCGGACGGCGCGACGCCCGCCGCCGTGGCTGCGTGGCTCGTCGAATGCGGCTTCGGCGCGACGCGCATGATCGTGATGGAGCATCTGGGCAACGCGTCCGAACGCCTGATCGACGTTCGCGCGCACGACTGGTCGATCGGCGAAACGGCGACGCTGAACGTGATTGCCCTCGATTGCCGGCGCGATGCCTCGTCGGATGCGCCAAGGCTCGCGCTGACGCCCGGCCTGCCCGACGACGCCTATCGCCACGACGGCCAGTTGACGAAGCGCGACGTGCGCGCGCTGACGCTCGGACGCCTCGCGCCCGCGCCCGGCGAACTGCTGTGGGACGTCGGCGCGGGCTGCGGATCGATCGGTATCGAATGGATGCGCGCGCACGCCACCTGCCGCGCGATTGCGATCGAAGCGAATGCGGAGCGCCAGCGTTTCATCGAGCACAATCGCGATGCGCTCGGCGTGCCGGGACTGCAACTGGTCGCAGGCAAGGCGCCCGACGCATTGCAAGGGCTGCCCGCGCCTGACGCGGTTTTCATCGGCGGCGGCGTGACGGTGGATGGCGTGCTCGATGCCTGCTGGCGCGCGCTGAAACAGGGCGGACGGCTGATTGCGAACGCCGTTACGCTCGAAGGCGAGGCGGCGCTCGTCGCGTGGCGCGCGCAGCATGGCGGCACGCTGACGCGTATCGCGCTCGCCGAAGCGCAGGCGCTCGGCGGCTTCGAGACGTGGCGTTCCGCGCTGCCGATCACGCTACTCGACAGCCGCAAACCGTGATGCGCGACGAAACGCCCGAACAGCCCGCGCCGCTACGCAGTGGCTACACGACGGGAAGCTGCGCGACGGCGACGTCGCTGGCGGCGGCGCGTCTGCTGCTGACGGGCATTGCGAGCGATGTCGCGGAAATCGTGCTGCCAAAAGGCCAGCATGTGCCGATGAAGCTCGTATTCTGCCGCCTGCGCGACGATGTGCATTCAGCCGAAGCGGGCACGATCAAGGACGCGGGCGACGATCCCGACGTCACGCATGGCGCCGTGGTGTTCGCGCGCGTGCGCCTTGCCGATGAACCCGGCGTGCGTTTTCATGCGGGGCCTGGCGTCGGCACGGTGACGCGCGCGGGCCTCACGCTGCCCGTCGGCGAGCCGGCCATCAACCCGGTGCCGCGGCAGATGATGACCGCGCATCTGACCGAACTCGCGGCCGAGCATGGCTATGCGGGCGGCTTCGAAGTGACGGTCGGCGTGGAGAACGGCGAGGCGCTGGCGCAGAAGACGATGAACCCGCGCCTGGGCATCATCGGCGGTCTGTCGATACTCGGCACGACGGGCATCGTGCGGCCGTTCTCGTGCTCGGCGTATATCGCGTCGATCCATCAGGGCATCGACGTGGCGCGCGCGAACGGCTACATGCATATCGCCGCGTGCACGGGCAATGCGAGCGAGGACGCGATGCGCGCGTACTACCAGTTGCCCGATATCGCGCTGATCGAAATGGGCGACTTCGCGGGCGCGGTGCTCAAGCATCTGAAGCGCGCGCCCGTCGACAAGCTCAGTATGTGCGGCGGCTTCGGCAAGCTGAGCAAGCTCGCGGCGGGGCATCTCGATCTGCACAGCCGCCATTCGAGCATCGACTTGCCGCAGCTCGCTGCGTGGTCGGCGCAACATGCCGCGAGCGACGCCGCGTTGCAGGCTGCCATCGTCGGCGCGAACACGAGCCAGGAAGCGCTCGCGATGGCGCGCAAACAAGGCGTGCCGCTCGGCGATATCGTCTGTGCACGCGCGCGCGACGTCGCGCGGGAAATCGTGCCCGCGTCGGTCGAAGTCGAGATGTTCGCAATCGACCGGCAGGGCAACATCATCGGAGTGGCACGATGACGCGTGTGTTATTGCTCGGTGGTACGGGCGACGCATTGCAGATCGCGCGGCAACTCGGGCCGAAGCATGTCTATAGCCTCGCGGGGCTTGGGCGCGTGCCGGAAGGGCTGGCGTGTGAAGTGCGCGTCGGCGGCTTTGGCGGCAGCGAAGGGCTTGCGCGGTTTATCGAAAGCGAAGGCATTGCGCTCGTGATCGACGCGACGCATCCGTATGCCGCACAAATGAGCGCGAATGCGGCGGCCGCATGCCGCGAGACCGGGGTGCCGTGCTGGGCGCTGCGCCGCGCGGGCTGGACGCCGCAGACAGGTGACGACTGGCGGATGGTCGATGGCTGGGATGCGTTGGTCGATGCGATCCGGCCGTTTCGGCGCGTGCTGTTCGCGTCGGGCCGCGAGCCGCTCGCGCATCTCGACGAGATACCTGCGCATCAGTATTGGATCGTGCGCTGTCTCGACGCGCATCCGGGCAACGAGCGTGCGCGCATCATCGACGCGCGCGGCCCGTTCGACATCGACGGCGAGCGGGCGCTGTTCGCACTGAACCACATCGATGTGCTGGTGACGAAGAACAGTGGAGGCGCGGCGACGCAGGCGAAGCTCGACGTCGCGCGCGAACTGAGGGTGCCCGTGGTGATGATGCGGCGTCCGTCGTTGCCCGAGGTCGATCGCGAGTTCGACAGTCCGGCGCAACTGCTGCGCGCATTGAACGAAGAAGATTGGAGTGCTGTGAAATGACGGTGTTTTTTATCGGCGCGGGACCGGGTGATCCTGAACTGATCACGGTGAAGGGGCAGCGTCTGGTGCGCACGTGCCCGGTGATTCTTTACGCTGGCTCGCTGGTGCCCGAAGCCGTGCTGAGCGGCAATGTCGCTGAAAAGGTGGTGAACACGGCCGAGCTCGATCTGGATGCGATTGTCGCGCTGCTCGCCGATGCGCATGCGAAAGGGCAGGACGTGGCGCGCGTGCATTCGGGTGACCCGTCGTTGTATGGCGCGATTGGAGAGCAGATTCGTCGATTGCGGGCGCTTGACATTCCGTATGAGATCGTGCCGGGCGTGACGGCGACGGCGGCCTGCGCGGCCTCGCTTGGTGTCGAGTTGACGTTGCCGGATGTGTCGCAGACGGTGATTCTTACCCGCTATGCGCGGAAGACTTCGATGCCGGAGGGCGAGCAACTTGCCGATCTTGCGCGGCATCGGGCGTCGATGGCGATTCATCTTGGGGTGCGGCATATTGCTTCTATTGTCGATGAGCTGATGCCTCACTATGGGGGCGACTGTCCCGTCGCCGTGGTTTATCGGGCTAGTTGGCCGGATGAGGAGAAGGTCGTTGGTACGCTTGCTGATATTGTCGCCAAGGTGCAGGTGACTGATATTCAGCGTACCGCGTTGATTCTTGTTGGGTATGTGCTCGATGCGGAGGGGTTTGCGGATTCGACTTTGTACTCGAGGTGAGTGAGGGGTTGTTGGGGGTGGTTTGCTTGTGTTTGCGCTGGCATCCGCGATTTGTTATTGGTGCCTCAAGCGTTGCCCCTGTGCGGGGCGGCACCTACTTTTCTTTGCCGCCGCAAAGAAAAGTAGGCAAAAGAAAGCGGCTCACACCGCCAGTTCTTGTATTTGCCTGAGGGCCCCCACAGGGTCTTACGCTTCAACCGGCAACCACGTGACCGACGTTCGTTGCTAGCGCTCTAAATGAGCGCCTCACCCGCTTCACGCTCCCGCGCTACAGCAAGCCTTGCCAGACAGTCCACGGCCGCCCAGGTGGCAAACTGTGTGCAGGCCGCAGTACCTCACACGCCTCACTCCGGACCGATAGCGCACGCGCTCCACGTTGTAAGAGCCCAGCCTAAACGACGCGACAACCTACACACAGTTTGCCACCTGGGCGGCACATACCATTCGCTGCCGCTGGCCGTTGTACGGGTGCTTGAAGCGGGTGAGGCATTCATTCGAAGCGTTGGCAACAGGCACCAGCCAAGACGTTGCCGTGTGAAGGATGGGGATGTTGGGGGCCCGTGGATAGGAACATGGGCTGGCGGTGTGAGCCGCTTTCTTTTGCCTACTTTTCTTTGCGGCGGCAAAGAAAAGTAGGTGCCGCCCCGCACAGGGGCGACGCCTGAAGCCAGATAACAAATCGCGGATGCCAGCGCAAACACAGGCAAACCAAACCAAACCAAAACCAAACCGCTCGCCGCGAGAAGGCAAACCGCGGACGCCAGCGCCGCCCCAGGCAAACCACAACAAAAAGGCGCCGCCAGCAACAAAAAAAAACAAACCCCTACCTCGTCTGCACGCGAGACTGCTCCCCTTGAGCCTGCGTCTGCGTAACCGCACTCACCACAACAAACACAACGACATTCACCGCCAGGGCAACAAACCCGATATTGACGTCCTTCAGCGCATCCGGCAAAAACGGCATCAACTGCCCGACGCTCATCTTGAAGATAGTGGTCACAGCAACGACGGCAACGCCAGCCAGAATTCCGCAAAAAGCCCCTTGCCGGGTCGCGCGATTCCGCGGCGCAAGACTGCAAATAACAGCAGGAAACAGTTGAGTCACAAAGCTATACCCCATCAAAAGCAGCGCAACGATGGTCTCCCCGCCGTGCAGCGTAAAAAGAACCGCAACAAGCGCAACAACAGGAACAAACACGCGAGCAAGCTTCGCAACAGTCTCATCAGAAGCATTCCGCTGCACGAGCCCGCGATAAATATCATTGGCAAGCAGCGTCGAAGCCGTCGTGAGAATCATCGAGCCGGGCACCAGCGCCGTCAGCACGCCAGCTGCACCAATCACCCCGACGAACCACGGATCGAACGTCTGCAGGGACAGCTTGAACAACGATAAGTCGATATCGCCGCCCTTGAGTCCCGGCACCTTCAGCGCCGCAGCAAAGCCGACAAAAAACACGAACAGCAAAATCAGCTGATAGAGCGGCAACACAATCGCATTACGCCGAAAGATGCGCTCATCCTTCGCGGTGAACACAGAACCGAACGTATGCGGCCACATGAAGAACCCAAGCGCCGTGAGCAGCACAGTCGACTGAAACCACGTAACGCTCGACCCCTTCTCAGGGAACGTGAGAAACCCGGGCCGCGCCACATCGATCGCATGAAACATCTGCCCGAGGCCGCCGTAGTAATGCATCGGCAGATAGATACCGAGAAACAGCACGATGCCCAGTATCAGCATGTCCTTGACGACCGAATTCCACGCCGAGCCGCGCACGCCCGACACGATCACGTAAATCGTCACCACCGCCGCGCCGATCCAGATCGCCGCCGACGATGAAATCGCGCCATACGAAGCCGTCGACACGATGATCCCAAGCCCCTTGAGCTGCAGCACGAGATACGGAATCAGCGCCGCGACGTCGACGATGGCGACCAGCACCCCAAGCGACGCGCTGTCGTACTTGCGCGTAAAGAAATGCGGTTGCGATACGAGGCGATGCGCCTTCGCAAAGCGCCAGACAGGCGGCAGCATCCAGTACGACAGCACATACGCCAGCGTCCCGTACGCCAGGATGTAATAGACGGGCGCGCCCTTGCCATACGCAAAGCCACTGCCGCCAAGGAAGGTGAACGTCGTATAGATCTCACCCGCCATCAGCAGGAACACGAAGGCGGTGCCGAAGCTGCGGCCGCCCACCGTCCATTGTTCCAGGCTCATGTCATGCCCGCGGCGGGCGCGCACGCCGAGATACAGCGCGAACAGCGTGACGGCAACGATGATTGCGAGGGCGCTGCTCATGAACGCACCTCCTCGCCGGGCGAAGCCTGCCGGTTCACCGGATCGAGCCGGTAGATAATGCCCATGATGATCGAGCTCAACACGACCCACATGACGATCCATGCGAGTACGAACGGCATGCCGAGCACGAGCGGCTCGACGCGGTTGACGAACGGAACGCCGAGCAGAATGCCGATGAACGGCAGCACGGCGAGCAGACGAAATGACATGGACAACTCCTCGAATGAGAATGAGCCGGTCTCGATGAACGTCAATTCCTGAAGCAACGACTGGGGTGCCGCGCACCGACTGTATGCCTCTTGCCACATTCCGGTAAAGGTCGCCAAAAATATGCAGGTATATTGAAAGGAATGTGCGCAAACGCAGTGCCCGTGGGCATCGGCATGCATCGCCGGCGTGCTGCATTGCATGAAGAAGGTGCCTCTCGCGTGGCGTGCGGAATTCGTTGCATTTACACTGTTCGGCCTTCATGCTCCGTTGCGCGGCGCAAAAAACAAAACCATCAAAGAGCAAATCCATCGATGATTTCGAGCCTGATTTCGGAGATCCTGTTTGGCTTCACCGGGTTGATCAGCATCATCAATCCGATCGCGATCGCCTTCGTGTTTCTCGACCGCACGGATTCCCTGACGGACGCGGAACGTGCCGCGCTCGCCAAACGCGTGTCCATCAATGCGTTCTTCGTGCTGCTGGTCGTATTCTTTGTCGGCACGCCGATCCTGCATTTCTTCGGCATTTCGATGGAAGCGCTGCGCATCGGCGGCGGACTGGCCGTGGCCGTGAGCGCGTGGAATATGCTCAATGCGCCGGAACGTCAACCGAACGAAGCCGCCGTCAAACCCGTCGATCCCGACAACGCAATGTCGAAGGCCTTCTTTCCGTTGACGGTGCCGCTCACCACAGGCCCCGGCACCATGGCGACGGCCATCGCGCTGAACGCGAACCGCAGCCACAAGCTGTCGGAGTTCGTGATGTCGTCGATCGCGTCCGTGACGATTTCGTTTCTTGTCATGCTCGCGGTCTGGTTCACGTATAACCATGCCGCGACCCTTGGCCGTTATCTGGGCAAGGAAGGCACCAAGGTGGCATTGCGCGTGTCGGCATTTTTGCTGTTGTGCATCGGCGTGCAGATCATCCTGACGGGGCTGGCCGAGTTTCTTGGGCCGATCGCCAGTGGCCGGGCCGGCGGCTGACGCAATGGGTGGCGGATACGAAGCGGGCGTGACCCGGCGGTGATCGGGCGGATGTGAACCGTTTGAAACCGGCGCAGGCGTAGGCGTTTTTCATCAAGGAGAGCGATCATGTGCCGCTGGCTGGCTTACACAGGAAACCCGATTCAGCTCGAAGCCGTGCTGTTCCGGGCCAAGCATTCGCTGATCGACCAGAGCCTGCATTCACGGCTCGGGCAAACGACTACCAACGGCGACGGCTTCGGCGTTGGCTGGTACGGCCATCCGACCGACATTCCATTCCGCTATCGCTGCGCCCATCCCGCGTGGAGCGACCGCAATCTGCGCGACGCCGCGCGGGCCGTGCGCGCGTCGCTGTTCGTCGCGCATATCCGCGCGGCGACGGATACCCCTTCGCAGGAAACCAACTGCCATCCGTTCCGCTACGGCCGCTGGCTCTTCATGCACAACGGTCTGATACGCGACTATCCTAAAGTGCGGCGCGACCTGATGCTCGGCATCGACCCGGACCTGTTCGCGTCGATCGAAGGCTCGACGGATTCCGAAGTCATGTTCTTTCTCGCGCTCACCTTCGGGCTCGAAATCGACCCGGTGCTCGCGCTGGAGCGCATGGCCGGTTTCGTCGAAGAGACGGGGCGACGGCACGGCATCGAGGCACCGCTGAACATGACCGTCTGCGCGACAGACGGCGAGCAGATCGTGTCGGCGCGCTATTCGAGCGAGCGGCAGTCGCGCTCGCTCTATCACAGCACGTCGATCCGTCATCTGATGGAGTTGTATCCTGATGATCCGCGTCTCGCTGCCGTCGGCGCAGACGCGTTCCTCGTGCTATCCGAGCCGCTCGTCGACCTGGAAGGCTGGTGGGAGGAAATACCGGAATCGACGGCGATCGTCGCGAAACGCGGCGGGATCGAGACACGGCCATTCGATCCGCATGGAACGTAGCACCGTTGCACGTCCACGGTCACGTGATCCGCGTAAACCCTGATACGCGGCGCGCGCCCGTCTGCCGTTGTTGCATGAAGGGAGTGCAACCATGAGTCGTCCAGTGACTGCAGACATCGCGACTGACAAGCCATCCGAAAGCACTCGCCGCCGGTCCGATCTGGCCGCCGAGGTGCTGGCGTCGGAACAGAGCGTATTGCGCCTGCTCACGCGCAGCACGCCGTTGCCCGAGTTGCTGGCGGAAGTGTGCCGCCGCGCGGAAACCTTGCTTGGCGAGGGCGCGCGGTGCTCGATCCTGGTACTCGACACCGATGGCGTCACCGTGCGCGTCGGCGCGGCGCCGTCGCTGCCGGCGCAGTACAGCGCGGCCATCGACGGCATGGCGATCGGCCCGTCCGCCGGTTCCTGCGGCACGGCGATGCACGACCGGCGGCTCGTGATCGTCGAGGATATCGGCAGCGATCCCTTGTGGGCGGACTACCGGCATCTCGCGCTGCCGCTCGGGCTGCATGCCTGCTGGTCGGTGCCCTTCGAGGACGATGCGGGCCAGGTGCTCGGTGCGTTCGGCGTCTACTACGACCGGCAGCGGCGTCCGGACGAAGACGAACATGCGTTGCTGCACGAGATCGGCCAGAGCGTCGGCCTGGCGATTCATCAGGATCTGATGCGCAAGCGCCTCGCGGAAAGCGAGGAGCATCACCGGCTGGTGGTCGATCACCTGAACGAAGGCATCGTCGTGCAGACGCGCGACGGCATCGTGCTCGCCTGCAATCCGAGCGCGCGGCGCATGCTGCGCGCCTCGGGTGAAGTGATCGGCCAGGACATCTACAAGGTGATTCGCGCCGCGTACTGGGAAAACGGCTCGCTGGTCGAGTCGGGCGAGCAGCCGACGCAGCGCGTGCTGCGCACCGGGAAACCCGTGGTCGGCATGACGCTGCGACTCGAGCTGACCTGCGGCGAATCGATCTGGATCACCGAGAACGTCGTCCCCATCATCAAGCCGGGCGAGACCGAGCCGAACGCCGTGCTCGTGTCGTTCAACGACATCAGCGCGGTGCGCTCGGCGCGCGCGCAACTGCAGCATCTCGCGACCCGCGATTCGCTGACGGGGCTGTACAACCGCGCGTTTCTCGCCGACCGGATGAGTGCGCTGCTCGCGCCGCATGCGGGCGTCGAAGGGCATGAAGCCGAGGACGCTCAACCTGCAGTCACGCGACTGGCCGTGCTGTTCGTCGATCTCGACGGCTTCAAGAAGGTCAACGACATCGCCGGCCACGAAGCGGGCGATGCGCTGTTATGCAGTGTCGCCGCGCGGCTAGCGGGCTGCGTGCGCAGCGAGGACACGCTCGCGCGCGTCGGCGGCGACGAGTTCGTGATCGCGACGGGCGACTACGGCGACGCATCGTTCCTGACTTCGCTCGCGCAGCGCGTGCTCGACACGATCGCGATGCCGTTCGCGGTGGGCGGCAACGAGTATTACCTTGGCGCGTCGATCGGCATCAGCCTGTTCCCCGACGACGGGCGCGATGCGCAGACGCTGATGCGCAACGCCGACTCCGCGATGTACGACGCGAAGCAGCGCGGCCGCAACAACTTCCAGTTCTTCACCGCCGAGTTGAGCGAGCGTTTGCAACGGCGCTTCGCAATCGAACAGTCGCTGCGGCGCGCGCTCGTCGCCGACGAACTGAGTCTCGCGTATCAACCGATCGTCGAAGGGGCGACGGGGCGCATCGTGGGCGCCGAGGCGCTGTTGCGCTGGCATAACGGCGAACTGGGACACGTGTCGCCCGCCGAATTCATTCCCGTCGCCGAAGATACCGGCCTCATCATCGACATCGGCCGCTGGGTGCTGGAGAACGCGTGTCTGCAGGCCGTCGAGTGGCGCAGAACGATTACGCCGCATCTGATGATGGCCGTGAACCTGTCGCCGCGGCAGATCAACGGCGAACTGATCGAGCATGTGGCGCTGAGCCTGGAGCACGCGGGCCTGGAGGCGTCGGCGCTCGAACTGGAGATCACGGAAGGCGTGCTGATGAGCGACAGCGACGCCGTCATGCCGCTGCTGACGACGCTCGCGCGCATGGGCGTGCGCATTTCCGTCGACGATTTCGGCACCGGCTATTCGTCGCTGTCGTATCTGAAGCGCTTTCCGTTGCATAGCCTGAAGGTCGACCGGTCGTTCGTCGCGGGCTTGCCCGAGCATCGCGATGCCGTGGCGATCACGCATGCCGTCGTCGCGATGGCGCATTCGCTCGGCATGAACGTGACGGCCGAAGGCGTCGAAACGAGCGAGCAGGCGGCGTTTCTGCGCTCGATCGGCTGCGAGCGGCAGCAGGGCTATCTGTTCGGGCGACCCGTCGTGCCGGGTGAGTTCGCGCGTGAGGCGCAGCGGCTGCAGGCGGGCATCTGATTGGTGCGGCGATACGTTCGTTCACGCGGGGCGGTTACACTGGCGCTCGTTTTTTCCCTTGCGAGCGATGCGTGGACGGAGAGTTGAAATGCGCGTTTGAAGCCGCACGGCGGTATGGTGTCGGGCTGGTTGCGGCGTTGATGTTGTCGCTGGCTGGCGCGAGCGAGCTTGCGCCGCCATCGCAGCCTGCGGATCGATCCACTGACCTCGTGCAGACCCGCGCGTTCGACCCATCGCCGTGGATGTCGTACTACGGCGACGCCGCGGCGCTCGGCAGCGTGGCACGCGCGGCGTCGACCTTCCGTGTCATCGACGTCGATCTCGATCCCGACGCCGACAACTTCACGCCCGCCGAAGTCGCCGCGCTGAAGAACGACGGCCGCAATATCGTGCTGAGCTACCTGAACCTCGGATCGTGCGAGACGTATCGCTCGTACTGGCGCGACGTGCCGGAAGGCTTCGTGTCATGCGAGGCGAACAAGGCGGCGCATGCAGGCACGTATCGCGGCTACCGGCACGAGACGTGGATGAATCTGTCGAATGCCGCTTACCAGCGGCTCATCGTCGATTACGTCGCGCCGCGTCTGGTCGCGCAGGGTTCGGACGGCTTCTATCTCGACAACCTCGAAATCGTCGAACACGGCACGTCGACGCGCAACGGCCCGTGTGACGCCGTGTGCGCGCAAGGCGGCCTCGATCTCGTGCGCAAGCTGCGCGAGAAATATCCGGCGCTCGTGTTCGTGATGCAGAACGCGACGGGACGCACGACGCGCGAAGGCATGACGGGCGGCATCGCGTTCGCATCGCTGCTCGACGGAATCGCGCATGAAGAGGTGTATGCGCCGAAGTACGACGCCGCGGCGGAAGCGGAACTGGCCGCGTGGAAAGCGTTGGCGCTCAGGCCGAATGGACACGCGTTCTGGATCGCGACGCTCGATTATGTCGGTGACTGCGATTCGGCGGCGAAGACACGCCGCGTGTTTGCGCGCAGCCGCGCCAAAGGCTTCGTGCCGTATGCGTCCGACGCCAGCGCGAAGCAGGGCGTGGTGTGCTACTGGGAGAAGTAACGGACGCGCGCGGTTCGGCCGATCACGCGCGCGACGTCAACAGCTTCAACCCTGCGAGGCCGAAGACGATCGCGAGGCCGCCGTCGAGCCAGCGGCGAATCGACAGATACACGCGGCGCGCAACCGGTGTCGAGAAGAGCGCCGCGTAGCTGCCGAACACCAGCATGCCGATCGCGAGGCATCCGGCGACGATGGTCAGCATATGTTGCGCGCCGCCGCTCGCCGGCGACGCGAGCGCCACCACCGAAATCCACACCAGAATCGCCTTCGGGTTCGTCAGATGCAGCAGCAAGCCGCGCGCGTAGATGCGGCGCAACGGCAGATGCGTTCCCGCCGCCTGCGTCCGGGCAGCACGCGGCTGCCATGCCGAGCGGCCCGACTTGAACGCGAGCCACAGCAAATAGCATCCGCCGAAAATCTTCAACGCGACCATCGCTCCCGAGAACGCCAGCAGCGCCGCCGACAGCCCGAGCGCGGCCAGCATCGCCCAGAAGCACGAGCCGCACACGACACCCGCGGCGAACGCGAACGCGGCCTTGCGCCCGTCCGTGCTCGCAATCGACATGATGGCCAGATTGCTCGGGCCGGGGCTCGCCGTGCCGACGAAATACGCGGAATAGGCGAACAGGACGTTCGCGGACAGCATCGGAAGGCTGGTCATGGGATGGGCCCGGAAGAATGAGGCGAGGGGAGATTGTCGCTGCTGCGCGCGTCGTGCGGAATAGACACTTCGCGGTTCGCAGGGCGGGCCAGCGGCACTGACGGTTCCTGACAGTGCAGGCGCGTTGCGCAGGGATTCAGCGTCGCGCCGCTCGTATCAGGTCCGGCCAGCAGCGTTCGGCGATCCGCTCGTGATACGCCATCAAGGCAGGATGCTGCGAGACGAAATCGCGCACCGGACTTTCGAACGGATGCGCGACTGTCGTGTGGACCCACGCGAAGCCGGTTGCGTCGATCGTCGTCGGCTCGTTACCGAGCAGGAAGGGCTGGTCGCCGAGCAGATCGGCGACGGCCTGCCAGCCTTCGATGCCCATTCGCGCGACTTCGTCGTAGCTGTGCCGTCCCGTGCCTTGCTCCCACGCCTGGCGCAGCACCTTGCGACGGACCACGGGCAACAGCAGCGGCGTGAGCGCGCCGACCAGCGACCGGACGGGCGGCGGCGCGGTGAGCCGCGCGTATTCGGCCAGAATCGGCTTATAGATCGCCATGTTGCGGTCGACGGCCCAACGGAAATACACGGCCACGAAATACAGATGCGTTTCGAGGAGCGCCTTGATCGCAGCCGATTGCGCGCGTTGCCGTGGATCGAGCCGCGCGTCGTCGAGTGCACCCGGATAACGGCGTTGCAGATAGCCGATGATCGCCGACGAATCGCAGATCGTCACACCGTCGATCTCCGCGACGGGCAGCTTCTTTTTCGGCATCGCGTTGAGATTGCCGATGCGTCCTTCGTACGGAATGCCCGAGAGTCTCAGCCACGTTTCGAGCTTGACGACGAACGGACTGAGATCGGGCGGCATCGAGCCGGAACCGTCCCCGAACTTGTAAACGATCATGAAGGCCTCTCATACGCCGTTGTGCTGCCGCGTGCGCCGCGCGTGGGCGCGCAATCGGGATCGTACAGGCACGCGGGTCTGCGGTGAATCTGGCCAGTTCGGCGCGCGTTGACTTTCGTGCCAGCGCGACGCGTGGATTGTTGTCGCCACGAAAACATAGATTCCCCGCGCATGCGATTGATGCTTGACGCGGGACTCATAGAATAGATATCAAGGCGCGTCGGTTTTCAGTGCGCCAGGCGATTCAAGGATTCGGACGAATAGCGGAGATTGAAATGGACATCCTCGACGTAGCCCGGCAAGCGGGCATGACCGTCGTGCTCGAAGCACGCATCGGTCGACAGGAATATCACAGTGTGCATGGATCGCTGGCGGCGCTGCAGAGCTTCGCCGAGCGGGTGAGGGCGTCGACGATGGAAGAAACCCAGGCCGTCGAGCACGAGTGAAAAAAGAGCCGTCGGGTTGCGACGGCTCTTTGGTGTGATGTGGTCTCCGGCGCTCGATCCGGTGATCAGTTGAACAGTTCGACCAGACAGACAACTGTCGCGAACAGTCCGATGCAGCCGCCCAATGCGACTGCACCTTGCATGAAACCTCCTAAATTCCCCATATAGCGCTCCGTAGTGTTCTGGGTGTGGCGCTAGTCTAAATCGAAAGAAATAAGAAAGGTAAAAGAAAGTATTGGCGAATTTCTCGCCGATACGTGGTGAACTCGGCTTGTACGATGACGTATCTCAAAGAGATTTGCCGGCTTGCGTCGATTTCTTCAGCCTGTTTTCCCATTTCGCGAGACGCTGATGTATTGCAGGCCGTTTTCGCACCGCCTTCGAACAAATCTCTCAGCTTTCCAATCTTCCTTTTGACGCGTAAGAGAACAATCCGATGTTCGAATGAACATCCTGCGCGCTCCCTCTACGTTTTTGTCCCTTCGCAATACAGTCGCCCAAGAATTGCGCAGAACGGCCATCTGACAGGCTTTTCATCGCATTGATCTGGCGTACTACATGGTTTTCCCTGGTATCCTACAGATGTTTGAGTGATACGATGACCGACGATAAACGCTAACTGGATGTTCGAATTCGCGCATCCAGAAGCGTCACCACCGGGCGGCCTCGGACCCGGTTCGCACAAGGAAACGGAGACAGACTTGAGAACAATCATTGGCCTGCGCTGGTGGATCATCGCGCTCGTGTGCCTCGGGACCATCGTCAACTACCTGTCGCGCAACGCGCTCGGCGTCATGGCGCCAGAGCTGAAGACGTTGCTGCACATGAATACCCAGCAGTACTCGTACGTCGTCGGCGCATTCCAGATCGGCTACACGATCATGCAGCCCGTCTGCGGGCTGATCATCGATCTGATCGGGCTGCGTCTGGGCTTCGCGCTGTTCGCCTGCCTGTGGTCGGCGACGGGCATGCTGCATGGTCTCGCTAGCGGCTGGCTGTCGCTCGCTGCATTGCGCGGGCTGATGGGCTTGTCCGAAGCCGTCGCGATTCCGGCCGGCATGAAGGTGGTCGCCGAGTGGTTTCCGAATCGCGAGAAGTCGGTGGCGGTCGGTTATTTCAACGCGGGCACGTCGCTCGGCTCGCTATTCGCGCCGCCGCTCGTCGTGTTTCTGTCGTTGCGCTACGGCTGGCAGAGCGCGTTTGCCGTGACGGGCGCATTGGGCTTCGTGTGGGCGGCGCTCTGGTATGTGTTCTATCGCGCGCCGGCCGACCACAAGCGGATCAGCGAGCAGGAGCGCACGGCCATCGTCGAAGGGCAGACGCCGCCTGCCGCGCAGGGCCAGGACAAGCGCCGCATCCGCGAAGTGCTCGGCACGCGGCGTTTCTGGGCGATCGCACAGGCGCGCTTTTTCGCCGAGCCGGCCTGGCAAACGTTCAGCTTCTGGATTCCGCTTTATCTCGCCACCGAGCGCCACATGGACCTGAAGCAGATCGCGCTGTTCGCATGGCTGCCATTCCTCGCGGCGGACCTCGGCGGTCTGTTCGGCGGTTATCTGTCGCCATTCCTGATGAAGCGGCTGCGCGTGCCGCTCATCTGGTCGCGTATCGCGGGCGTCGTGCTGGGCGCGTTCATGATGATCGGCCCGGCGTGTATCGGGCTGGTCGCTTCGCCGTATGAAGCCATTGCGCTGTTCTGTGTCGGCGGCTTCGCGCACCAGATGATCTCCGCGCTCGTCAACACGCTCGCCGCCGACGTGTTCGAACCCGGCGAAGTCGGCACCGCGGCGGGCTTTGCGGGCATGGCGGCGTGGATCGGTGGACTGGGTTTTTCGCTGATGGTAGGCGCGCTGGCCGACAAGATCGGCTACACGCCGCTGTTCGGCGCGCTCGGCGCGTTCGACCTGATCGGCGCGACGCTGCTGGTGATCCTGATGCGCGGCGTGTCGCGCGACGCCCGTCTGCAACGCGTCGGCAACGGCGCGGGCAGCGCGGCCTGAACTGACTGACCTGGAAACACATCATGGCTACGTTGAAGAATCGACCGCAGTTTTCTGTCTCCGAAACCCTTAACGGTCAAGCCGGCAACCCGATCGTGCTGTCCGCTGCCGATGGCGCGCGGATCGAACTGTTCGTGCTCGCCGACGACATCATCCGCGTGCTCGTGTTGCCGAAGGGCGAACTTCGCGGACCGCGCACCTGGTCGATTGCGCCCGGCCTGGAAGACGTGCCGATCGAGGGCCGCGACCGGCGCGACCTGAGCGGCTTCGGGCAAACGGCATTCAGCGCGACGAGCGACACGCAAACGCTCGTCGTCGAAACCGCGCAGGTTCGCCTGACGGTCGCACTGGACGGCGGCTTCTGTTCGTGGGCCATCGCGCGTGACGGCGCGTGGCACGACGTGATGAACGACCGCAAGACTCAGGCGTACAACTTCGGCTGGTGGGACGAGCGCGTCTATCACTACGTCGAGCGGCAGCGCGGCGAAATGTACGTGGGTCTCGGCGAGCGCGCCGGCACGCTGGACCGCGCGAACCAGAGCTACGAGATGCGCAACATCGACGCGATGGGCTACAGCGCGCGCAGTACGGACCCGCTCTACAAGCACATCCCGTTTTACGTGACGTGGCAGCCGCAGTCGTCGATGGGCTTTGGCCTGTTCTACGACACGCTCGCCGATTGCCGCTTCGACATGGGCCGCGAGCTGGACAACTATCACGGCCATTACCGGCATTTCGTCGCCGAGCATGGCGATCTGGACTACTACTTCATCGCGTCGGCGGATACGCCGTTGCACGCGGTGCGCCGCTTCACGTGGCTCACGGGCCGGCCCGCGCTGATGCCGAAGTGGGGCCTCGGCTACTCCGGCTCGACGATGAGCTACACCGACGCGCCCGACGCGCAACACAAGATGGGCGAATTCATCGAGCGCTGCCGCGAGCATGACGTGCTGTGCGATTCGTTCCACCTGTCGTCGGGCTACACGTCGATTGGCGCGAAGCGTTATGTGTTCAACTGGAATCACGAGAAATTTCCGGACATCGAAGGTTTCGTGCACGGCTATCTGCGGGAGGGCGTGAAGCTGTGCGCGAACATCAAGCCGTGCCTGTTGCAGGATCACCCGGCATTCGACGAAGCCGCGAAGGCAGGTCTGCTGATCCAGGCGCGCGACGGCGAGCCCGCATGGGTGCAGTTCTGGGACGAAGTGGGCGCGTATCTCGACTTCACCAATCCCGCCACGATCGACTGGTGGAAAGCGCGTGTGAAGGACAGCCTGCTGCGCTACGGCATTGCATCGACGTGGAACGACAACAACGAGTTCGAAATCTGGACACCGGACGCGATCGCGCAAGGCTTCGGCGAGCCGTTCCCCGCGCATCAGGCGAAGGTGCTGCAGACGCAGCTGATGATGCGCGCGTCACGCGACGCGCAGCGTGAGCACGCGCCGCGCACGCGGCCATTTCTCGTGTCGCGTTCGGGTGGCGTCGGCATGCATCGTTATGTGCAGACATGGTCCGGCGACAACTACACGTCGTGGGAAACGCTGCGCTACAACCTGAAAATGGGCCTCGGCCTCGCGATGTCGGGCGTGTCGAACAGCGGCCATGACATTGGCGGATTCTCCGGGCCGGCGCCGGAGCCGGAACTGCTGCTGCGCTGGGTCGCGTTCGGCATTTTCCTGCCGCGTTTCAGCATCCATTCGTGGAATGACGACGGCACGGTCAACGAACCCTGGATGTATCCCGAAGCGACTGCGCAGATCGCCGGGCTCATCAAACTGCGGTATCGGCTGATTCCTTACCTGTACGAACTGCTGTGGCAATCGCATCGCTCGTACGAGCCTGTGCTGCGCCCGCTGTTCGCAGAGTTTCCGAACGATCCGCGCTGCCTCGCCGATGGCGACGACATGATGCTCGGTTCGTCGCTACTCGTTGCGCCTGTCGTGGAGCAAGGACAGCGCGAGCGCGATGTGTACCTGCCGGCGGGCGTGCGCTGGGCGTCGTACTGGAGCGGCGAGGTGTTCGAAGGCGGGCAGAGCGTGACGTTGCCGGCGCCGTTCGAGCAACCCGTGATGCTGCTGCGCGAAGGCAGTGTCGTGCCGTTGAACGTCGCGGAGCAGCACTTCGCGCAACCCGCCGACGAGCGCGGGTTCATCGCGCTGCCATTCGAAGGAACCGGCACGGCGCGAGGCAGTTGCGTCGAAGACGATGGCGAAACGGAAGCCTGGCGAGACGGCATGCAAGGGCGCTGGAATGTCGCAGTCGCAAGCGACGCAACCACGCTGCGTATCACGATCGACCGCGAAGGGCAGATGCCGTTCGCGCAACACGAAGTACAACTCAGCGTGCCTGCGTCCGAGGTCCGCGAAGCCACCTGCACGAACGGCGAAGTAACTGGCGATGTCGTCTTGAATGGCTGGCGCCGTCTGACGCTGCGCCTGGCGCATCCCTAACTTCCACCCACCACACGACCGTCAGGTCTCGATTTAAACCCCAACCATCTTGCATGGGACGCGAGCAGGGCGCTGAAGCGCCTGCTCCGTCGCAAGGAGACTACAAGCAATGAAGACTTTGAAATGCACGCGCACGCGTGCAATGGCCCTCGCATGCCTGCCGTTCGCAGGTGCAGTGCTGTCGGCGGGTGCTTTCGCGCAAAGCAGCGTCACGTTGTACGGCGTCGTCGATAACGCGTTCAGCTACGTCAGCAACCAGCGTGGCCATTCGAATTTCTACATGAGCCAGGGCAACCTGCAGGCGAGCAAGTTCGGCCTGCTCGGCGCAGAGGAACTGGGCGGCGGCACGAAGGTGATCTTTCGGCTGGAAAGCGGCTTCAATTCGTTGACGGGCGCGCAAAGCAGCGCGGGCAATCTCTTCAACCGGCAGGCGTACGTCGGCCTGAGCAACGACAAGTACGGCACGGTGACGCTTGGCCGCCAGTACACGCCTTACTTCAACATGGTCGGCGCGCTCGGGCCGACAGGCGTGCTGACGGGCGCAACGGGCGCGCACCCGGGCGATCTCGACGCGCTCGACACGACGCTGCGTTTCAACAACTCGATCACTTATGCATCGCCGAATATCGCGGGTCTGACATTCGCCGCGCAGTACGGGCTGGGCGGCGTGCCGGGCAGCGTGACGAACGGCAGCAATCTGAGTGCGGCGCTGCGTTACGACTACCAGTCGTTCTCGGCCGCGGCGGGTTACGTGAAACTGAAGAACATCACGACGAGCCAGTCGCTCGGCAGCTTCGCGATCAATTCTCCCGTCAACAACGGCTACGCGAGCGCGAGCAGCACGCAGATGATCGCGGCAGCCGCCCGCTACAACCTCAGCGACCTGATGGTCGGCGTGAACTACTCGAACGTGCAGTACGCGCCGGGTTCGCACTCGCTGTTCGCAAGCGAAGCGGTGTTCAACACGTACGGCGCGATCGCGACTTACCGGTTCACGCCGTCGGTGATCGCGGGGATCGGCTATAGCTACACGCGCGCAAGCAAGGCGAACGGTATCGACGATCCGGCGCAGTATCACCAGATTTCGCTGGAGCAGACCTACAGCCTGTCGAAGCGTACGACGTTCTACGCGCTCGAGGCGTATCAACTGGCACGCGGCAAGTCGCTGGTCGCGTCGGGCTCGGGCGTGACGATCGCGGATGCGGTGGCGGTCGTCGGCGATTCGCAGAACACGACGCCGTCGTCGGGGCCGTCGCAATTCGTTGGCATGGTGGGCATTCGTCACTCGTTCTGACCACGTCGTCATTGCGCGCGGCAAGCGGTTTGTGTCGCGAATCATCACGACTTGACGCCGGGCGTCGCGAGATTGCGGCGGCCCGGCGTTTCTTTGTCCGCTGCGTGGACGTGGGCGAAGGGACGCGGAAAGCGCTTTGGTCGCCTGGTATCATCAGGTGCATTTCACGCATATGCCTGCCCGCTCGGGCGCACCTGATCGACACGATGACAAAGAACAACGCAGTTGCATTGTGCCCGGAACTCGCAGTCATTCTCGCGAGCGAAGTCGGCAAGGGCAACCGGCTGAAAGATGGTCCGAGCAAGGCCGACTGGCCGGAGCCGGGCTCCGTGTTCGCGGCGCTCACGTCCGATCTGCGAAGCGAACCGTCGAACTTCCCGGCATCCGTCCGGCATTCGATCTGCCAGGATCCACGCTACGGCTGGCATGACGAGTGTTACTGCACGATTCATCGGCACCTGCTGGTGGCGGGAGCAACCCATTCCCCTTGATCCCATGCGTCTTGCGCGTTGATTTTCCATTGGCTAATCTCCCGCCACCTGCGCGGATTCCCGTCACACCGTTTCGCCTGCGATTCACGCAACACCCCCTTTCTACCAATTGCGCAAAAACCTGTATGGATATACAGTATCGGCGTGCGATTCAAAAGGAGCGTGCGTCATGGAAATGCGTGTGCATCAACCCGCCGGTCATCCAATGCCGGAGATCGCGGCGTTTGTCGCGGACTTGAAGTCCGCGTTCGGCGAGTGGGAAATCGACGAGGCGATCCGTCGCGGCAAAGCCGGGGAACCTACGTTCTATGCATGCGAGAATGGCCGGTCGGTCGGCACGGCACGCCCGGCAGTGACAGACGCTTTCGCGCACGACCCTGCGCACGTCCCAACAAGCGAAGCCCGTCAGGAAGTTCCAGGCAAGGAGAGTGAGCGATGAAGACAGGTCGTCTGTGGGTCGGGCTGATCGCGCTGGCTTTGACTTCTGCGGCGCACGCGGAAAAGTACGTCGAAATCTGGAATCCGCCGGAAGCGCGTGGCCATTCTGCCGCCCCAGCCGTGCAAAAGCCGCTGCGTCCGCATGCGCAAAAACCGGCGGCGCCACGGCTTGCGAGAAAGGTCACCGAGCCGGGCAACGTACAGGCGGATCACGGCGCGTCGTCGGTGGTCGCGACGAAGCGGTCCGGCAACCGGAGCATTCCGCGCAAGATCGGTCCGGATGGCAACGTGTTTCGCGTCTGACAGATGCGGGAAGGTGGCGGGGCGTCGTTCAAGGCCGCGCGCGGACAACTTGCTACACTGCAGGTCCTTGTCCGCTGTGACTTGAGCCGGCGGCGCTGGCGGAACAATCCGGCGTCGCGTGTCCCAACCGCAGGTCTTCCTCGCAAACCGCATCACGCAACATGAGTGTCATCGTCCGTCGTATCGCGCATCTCGACATGGACGCGTTCTATGCATCCGTCGAATTGCTGCGCTATCCGGAGTTGCGTGGCCAGCCGGTCGTGATCGGCGGAGGTCGCAACGCGATCCCGGAGACCTTGCCGGACGGCACGCGCCGGTTTGCGAAGCTGAAGGACTACGCGGGCCGCGGGGTCGTCACGACTTCGACCTACGAGGCGCGCGCATTCGGCGTCTTCTCGGCGATGGGCATGATGAAGGCCGCCCAACTCGCGCCGGACGCGATCCTGCTGCCAACCGACTTCGATTCCTATCGGCATTACTCGCGTCTCTTCAAGGCCGAAGTGGCGAAGTTCACGACGCGTATCGAAGATCGCGGCATCGACGAAATCTATATCGACCTCACCGACGTGCCGGGCGATGCCGCCGACATCGGTGCGCGCATCAAACACGCCGTGCGCAGCGCAACGGGCCTGACCTGTTCGATCTGCGTTGCGCCGAACAAGCTGCTCGCCAAGATCGGCTCCGAACTGGACAAGCCGGACGGCCTCACCATCCTGACGCCCGACGACATTCCCACGCGCATCTGGCCGCTCGCTGCGCGAAAGATCAACGGCATCGGGCCGAAGGCGAGCGAGCGGCTGGCCGCGCTCGGTATTAATACGGTCGGCGATCTGGCCCATGCGGCGCCGGATCTGCTGCAGGCCAACTTCGGCCTCAAATACGCCACGTGGCTCACGCATGTCGCGCAGGGCAGCGATGAGCGTCCCGTCGTCGTCGAATCCGAGCCGAAGTCGATGAGCCGCGAGACGACTTTCGAACGCGACCTGCATCCGCGCCATGACCGCCCCGCGCTGTCCGAGTCGTTCACGCGCCTGTGCGTGCGCGTCGCGGAAGACTTGCAGCGCAAGGGCTATGTCGGACACACGATCGGCATCAAACTGCGCTTCGACGATTTCTCCACCGTCACGCGCGATCTGACCATTCCCGCTGCGACATCGGACGCGGCGGCGATCCGGCGCGCCGCTACCGAGTGCCTGAAACGCGTCGCGCTGACACGCAAGCTGCGGCTGCTCGGCGTGCGCGTCAGCGGGCTCTCGCTGGTGAGCGAGCAGGCGCCGCCGCTGCCCATACAAGCCGAACTGCCGTTCACGGCTTGAGCGGCGACACCGGCTGACACCACAGCCTTAGCGTTAGCTTCGCCGAAACAGCGCACCGTTCAGGCGGGCAATCGACACGAGCCAACGCCCGATCGTCGCGACCATCGTCTGCCCGCGCGGACCCGTGTCGATCTGCGCGATCGCGGCGCGCTGCCCAGCCGCGAGAACTTCGACGAACGCTTCGTACGGCAGCACA
Source organism: Paraburkholderia largidicola (assembly GCF_013426895.1). Classification (NCBI taxonomy): domain Bacteria; kingdom Pseudomonadati; phylum Pseudomonadota; class Betaproteobacteria; order Burkholderiales; family Burkholderiaceae; genus Paraburkholderia; species Paraburkholderia largidicola. The sequence continues at coordinate 298,965 of NZ_AP023175.1, forward strand.
TGGCGCTCGCCTTCGCACAGGACGACCGACACCCGAGGTGCGTCGCCAAGCAGCCAGTCCAGTGAGGCATCGCGGTAGCTCAACCGCAGCGTGCCTTCCAGCGCGACGATCGCGGTTTCGCGCTTGAACCAGGCGGCGTGAACCTGGCCGGGAGCGTATCGGTATTCGAAGGGTTTCATCGAGAATCCAGTCCGAAAGCAGTCAATTGATCGACCCGGCGATTTCAGAATCGATAGGTCAATGTCGAAAGCGTAAAGACAGTCATCGGACCGCAACAGACTCACGCGTTTAGAATCTGTACCGATACAGGAACCTGTTTTGTTGCGCTGTTTCCGTCTGAATTGCCAAGGTCTGTATCTGGCAATCTATCCACGCAGCAGGCACGATCCGAAGGATGATCTTGCTGAACGACGAACCCCATCTCGCATCGCCCGACACGGGCGCACCGCTCTACGAACGCCTCGCCGAGCACTATCGCCGCGTGATCGCGTCGGGAACGCTCGCGCCCGGCGACCGGATGCCGTCGGTGCGTGCGTTGATGAGTCAGCATCGCGTGAGTCTGTCGACGGCGATCCAGGTGTTTCGCCGTCTCGAAGACGGCGGCTGGCTGCAGGCGCGGCCGCGTGCGGGCTACTTCGTGCGGCGTGCGCCTGCCTCGAAACTGGCGACGGTCGCCGAGCCGGAGATTCCAGCGCTTGCCGAGCCGGCGCGCTACGTCGGCTTGCACGAACGTATCTCGCGTGTGATCGAGCGGGCCCAGGCGTTTCCGGATGCGCTCAATCTCGGCGGCGCGACAGGGGATGCCGCGCTGTATCCGACCGAGCGGCTGCAGGCGCTCGCCTCGCGCATCCTGCGCCATCGGCCGACGCTGTTGACGGAGGTCGGCGAAGACGGCGGCGCGGGGGAGTTGAGGCAGGCTGTCGCGAAGCGTGCACTGTCGACGGGCGTGACGGTCTCGCCCGACGACGTGCTCGTGACGAGCGGCGGCGTCGAAGCCGTGAACCTCGCGTTGCGTGCCGTTGCGCAACCGGGCGATACGATTGCCGTCGAATCGCCGGCATTTTTCGGGCTGTTGCAGATACTCGAAAGTCTCGGACTGCGCGCGCTCGAAATACCGACCAGCCCGACCACGGGCCTGTCGCTGGAAGCGCTCGACATCGCGTTGACGGCATGCCCGGACATCAAGGCGCTCGTCGTCGTGCCGAACCTGCAGAATCCGCTCGGCTGCGTGATGCCGGACGCGCGCAAGGCCGAACTCGTCCAGTTGTGCGTGCACCGTGGCATCGCGCTGATCGAGGACGAGCCGTATCGCGAGCTGATCGAATCGGCGGAACCCGCGCGGCCACTGAAGGCCTGGGATCGCGACGGCGGCGTGATCTACTGCGCGTCGCTGAACAAGGTGCTCGCGCCGGGCATGCGGCTCGGCTGGATGTCGTCGGGGCGCTGGCATGCGCGCGTGCGGCTGTTGAAATTCGCGCAGACGCGCAACAACGAGTCGCTGGCGCAATTCGTTGCGGCCGAATTCATTGGCTCGGGCGCGTATGACCGGCATCTTCACCGCTTGCGCGAGAAACTGCGCGTGCAGCGCGAGGCGAGCGCCGATGCGATCGGCCGATATTTTCCGGCTGGCACGCGGCTGAGCTTGCCGCCGGGCGGTCTGCTGCTGTGGGTCGAATTGCCGGACGGCAAGTCGTCGGATGCGCTGTTCGAGGCGGCGTTGCCGCACGGTATCCGGATCGCGCCCGGCTCGATCTTTTCGAACTCGGAGCGCTTCCGCTCGTTTATCCGCCTCAGTTGCCCGGGTCCGTTCGATGACCGGATGGACGCGGCGCTTCGTCAACTCGGACGCCTCGCCGGGGAAATCGGCTGAGGACCGGAAAGGGCCGCAAGCGCTGGCGCCGGGCGTGCGTGATTTTGTCTGTGCAATCGACGCAGCGAAGTCCGCTTCATTCGTCACCGCATTGTCACGAAGCGCGGCTAATTTCGAAACGCACCCCATACAAAGCTTTCAGCAACTCACTGCGTGGGTCCGGGTCAGGCGCCGAAGCGCGGACTCTGCTCGACTGCACTTTCGTGCATGGACGGGCGTAACGCGTGCAAACGCCGACGCTCATCCACCGCACTTTCGTGCATGGGACGGAAGTAAGGTCAAAAACGCCAGCTCCCGTCCACTACGGAGGCAAACCATGAAAATCGCTCTGTTCGCAGCCGCCAGCCTGATCGGCGCGCTGTCCTGTTCCTTCGCGCACGCAGCCGACGTCACGGGCGCGGGCAGCACCTTCGCGGCCCCGATCTACACCAAATGGGCCGACGCGTACCAGAAGACGGGCGGCGGCCGAATCAACTACCAGGGCATCGGCTCGTCGGGCGGCATCAAGCAGGTGCTCGCCAAGACAGTCGACTTCGCCGGCTCCGACGCGCCGCTCAAAGACGATGAGCTCGCAAAAGACGGCCTGTTCCAGTTTCCGACCGTGGTGGGCGGCGTGGTGCCCGTCGTCAATCTGCCGGGCATCAAGCCGGGTGGGCTGGCGCTCTCCGGCCCGGTGCTCGGCGATATCTACCTCGGCAAGATCAAGAAGTGGAACGACCCGGCCATCGCCGCGCTCAATTCCGGCGTGAAGCTGCCCGACACGGACATCGCCGTCGTGCGTCGCGCGGACGGCTCGGGCACGAGCTTCATCTGGACGCATTATCTGGCGCAGGTGAACCCGGAGTGGAAGAGCAAGGTCGGCGAAGGCACGACGGTGAACTGGCCGACGGGCACGGGCGGCAAGGGCAACGACGGCGTCGCCGCATTCGTGCAGCGGCTGCCGGGCGCGATCGGCTACGTCGAATGGGCGTACGCGAAGCAGAACAAGATGACGTACACGTCGCTGAAGAATGCGGCCGGGAACGTGGTCGAACCGAAGACGGAAACTTTCAAGGCGGCGGCAGCGGGCGCCGACTGGTCGAAGTCGTTCTATCAGATCCTCACCAACGAGCCGGGCAAGGACGCATGGCCCGTCGTCGGCGCGACGTTCGTGCTGGTGCATTCGTCGCAGGACAAGCCGGATCGCGGCAAGGAAACGCTCAAGTTCTTCGACTGGGCGTTCAAGAACGGCAGTCAGACGGCGCAGGAACTCGACTACATCACGCTGCCGGATGGCGTCGTGTCCGAGATCCGCACGCAATGGAAGGCGAAGGTCAAGGACGCCGCCGGCAAGCCGATCGCCGATTGACCAGATTAATCGTACAAAAACGGGCCGGTGCGCGAGAACGCCGGCCGTCATTGAACAGTAACGGGGCATCGCGATAATGCGAGTCCTGGCCTGAGAGCAGTCGGGACGGGCGTGAAGCACGGCGTCGGCCGCGCGTAGCGCCAGCTATCCCGATTGAAAGCCAGAGACGCACCCATGACTATTCCCATGCTGACCACACACCGTGGCTATCGCCTGCAAGCCAGCGCCGCCATTCGCGACGATGGCCTGCACGCGGCCGATCTGATCATCGAAAAACCGGGCCTGCCGGCTCGCATCTTCAACGCACTCGACTTCTTCTACGACGGCGAGCAGGCACTCCGGTATGCGACCGCCTGGGGCCGCATCTGGGTCGACATGAAAGGTTGATCTTGCCTCCCGCTTTCCGGTGCCGCCTGCGCTCCATGCGCGGGCACCGGGCAGCCGCTTCCCGCTGAAAACGATATCAGCGGATATTTCTTCCCAAATATTGGGGCAGGGTTCAAAAGACGATGAACAGGCCGTAACAGGCGGAGCAACCGTCATCCCTCGACGGCGCGCCTCCTCTCCTCATCGTTCATGAAACTCACATTCAAGCTTCCTCTCGCTTTCGCCGCGGCGCTGTTCCTGATGTTCGCGGGCGCGATGTACGGCCTCTATTCGATGCACCGCTCGATCGACGAATACAACGACCTCGTGCGCGTGCATGTCGCGAACGAGCGGATGGCCGCGAGCATCCTCGTCAATTTCAAGCTTCAGGTGCAGGAATGGAAGGACATCCTGCTGCGCGGCAAAGACCCGGCAAAGTTAGACAAGGGCTGGACCGCGTTCGAAACGCAGGAGCGGACCGTCGACTCGCAGACAAAGGCGCTGCTCGCGTCGCTCGACGATGCCGGCGCCCGCGCGCTCGTCGAGCAGTTCGCGGCGGCTCACGTCGACATGGGCGGCGGCTATCGGAAGGGCCTCGAAGCGTTCAAGGCGGCCGGCTTCGAGCCGACGGCGGGCGACAAGGCCGTCGCCGGTGTCGACCGTGAGCCCGCGCGCCTGCTCGGCGAGGCCGTCCAGCAGATTGCGACGAAGACGGCGGCGATGTCGGCACAAGCCGCCGACGACGCGCGCCGCGCCGCCGCGATCAGTCTCGTGCTGATGCTGGTGGCGGTCGTAGCCGGGTTGGGTGGCGCGTTTCTGTTCAGCCGTTCGATCACGTCGCCGTTGACGCGCGCCGTGGAAGTCGCACGCGGCGTCGCGCGGGGCAATCTGACGACGCACATCGAATCACACGGCAGCGACGAAATCGGCGCGCTGCTGAACGCACTCGCTGACATGCAGGCGAGCCTCGCGAAAGTGGTGAGCAAGGTGCGCCGCAATGCGGATGGCGTCGCCACGGCCAGTTCGGAAATTGCAGCGGGCAATCTGAGCCTGTCGGCACGCACCGAAGAGCAGGCGGCGTCGCTCGAAGAAACGGCGGCCAGTATGGAAGAGCTCACGGGCACCGTGCGGCAGAACGCGGGCAATGCGAGCCACGCGGCGTCGCTGGCGGAGAAGGCATCGGGCACGGCGACCCACGGTGGCGACGTAATGCGGCGCGTCGTCGACACGATGGCGGGTATTTCGGAAAGCTCGTCGAAAGTCGGCGAGATCATCGCGGTGATCGAAGGCATCGCGTTCCAGACGAATATCCTCGCGCTGAACGCGGCGGTCGAAGCAGCGCGCGCGGGCGAGCAGGGACGTGGCTTCGCCGTCGTCGCAGGCGAAGTGCGCGCGCTCGCGCAGCGCAGCGCGACGGCCGCGAAGGAAGTCAAGGCGCTGATCGAGCAGTCTTCGACGCGCGTTGCGGCGGGTGCGGACCTGGTGCGCGACGCAGGCGGCATCATCGGCGAGATCGTCGATTCCGTGCAGCAGGTAACGAGCATCGTCGCGGAGATTTCAGCGGCATCGAACGAACAGAGCACGGGCATCGAGCAGGTCAATCTCGCCGTCACGCAGATGGACGAAGTCACACAGCAGAACGCGGCGCTCGTCGAGCAGGCGTCGGCGGCCGCGCAGTCGATGGCGGAGCAGGCGCACTCGCTGCGCGAAGCCGTCGCAGTGTTCACGACAACTGATTCACGCCATCCCGCAGCCCGCTAACTTCATACGATTAGCAGCGCGAACTGCCGAGTGTATGACTTCGCACACATTCAATTTTGCGACGCTCGACCATCGCGATCATGCCCGATAAGATGGCACGTGACGCAACACGTCTATTTGCTGGCTGATTTTGCATCGGGCAGGCGGCCCGATGGCTACGACGAACGAGGCGCGGCAGGACATGCCTGCATGATGGACGCCTCGCTGCCGTCGCGTGCCGCACCGCAACGTGCCTGATTTCTTCGAACACAGACGGCTTGCCGGGAAGGGCTGCCCGGCACATGAGAGGGACGTGGCATGTTGAACAAGTTGATCGACATCGCGAGACACATCCGACGCAGCGAACGCTTCAAACATTCGATCAGCACGCCGGGTCGCATCACGTTGCACGCACAACAACGTTTGAACCGCGGCTACTTTGCGATCGAGATTCGCGCGCACTCCGGCTTTTTTTCAGTGATGCAGATGGTGCTGTTCATCCTGATGTATTGCGAAGAAAAGCGCCTCACGCCGCTCATTTCCGCGCGCGGCGGTATTTACGGCGATGCCGAAGGCAAGGTCGACTGGTTTTCCGAATACTTCGACACGATTGGCGCGGTGCCGCTGCCTACGTCGAACGTGCGGGTGCGCACGTCGGTCGTGAGAGATCTCGGCGGGCTCGGGTTTCGCCGCCGTTATGAGCCGAGGCTCGATCTGCGACACGCCAGCGCGTTGTTCCGCTCGCACTACCAGCCCGCTGCGCCGATCCGCGACGAAGTGGACGCGATCCGCAAGCGGCTCGGCATCGGCGCGTCGACGCTCGGCGTGCATTTCCGCGGCACCGACAAGAAGGTCGAGGCGCATACGATCGCATGGGAAGCGTTCTGCCGCCTCGTCGAGGAGACGCTCGCCGAAGAGCCGCAACTGAACAACATTTTCGTTTCGAGCGACGAACAGGCGTTCCTCGATTACTTCGCCAAATGGGACTTTCCCGTGCCCGTCAGCGTCGCGCCCGCGAGATTGCTTGCAACAGGCAGCACGCCCGTGCATTTCAGCGGTCATCCGGGACTGGCGATCGGGCGCGAGGCGCTGGTTGCGAGTCTTCTGCTCGCGAGTTGCGGATACCTGGTGAAGACGCCGTCCTATCTGTCCGCCTGGTCGAAAATGTTCAATTTGTCGCTACCGGTTAAACTCGCCGTTCCACCGCGCGAAGGCGCGTTCTGGTTCCCGGACAGCCAGATCTGGAACGAGCAGCAACAACGCGGCGAAACGACGGCAGAAGCAGACGTCCGGATGCAGAACCAGAAAACGGCCTGAACGGCGCGGCGCATGCCGCAACGCAATACGGTCAGGCGAAGCGCGAAATGCGGCCTGGCCCACAACGGCGATAGAAAAGCCGGCTTCCGGCCGCGTTCGCGAGCGGCCGGTGCGTCGGCGCTCGCGTAGAATCATCACAAAAGACCAGCACGGCAATCGGGGAAGGGCGTGAAGATTCACAGCCACTACGACAATCTGAAAGTCTCGCGGGACGCCCCTCAAGAGGTGATCCGCGCGGCCTACAAGACTTTGAGTCAGAAATATCATCCTGACCGGCGGATCGACGATCCCGATGCCGAGCGGGTGATGAAGATCATCAACGCGTCTTATGCGGTCCTGAGCGACCCCGTGCAACGCAAGGAGCACGACGAATGGCTCGCGCGTAAAGAACGCGAAGCGGCCGCATCGGCTGCGCCGCAAGCGCCGCCGCGTCAGTCGGCGCCATCATCCCAGCGGACCAGCTGGCAGGCGGCAGCCACGCAGACGAGGCGCGAGGTCCCGCCGCGTTCGCAGGCGCGTTCGAGCGCATGGACGTCGCAGGCACATGTCGATCCGCGCGCCGCAAAACGAAAGCCACGCGGCGGGTCTGGTTTTTCGCTGCGCAAGATTTCGCTGCGAAGCTGGACGGTGATCGGCGTCTGCGCGTTCTTCGGCTATGTCGCGATTTCGGAATCGACGACGCCGTGGCCGTTCACCCGCAACACCTCTTCGCATGCCTCGCCATATGGTTCGCCATACGGTGCGCGCAATCATGCCGACTCCGACGACGCCGCGCCGACGGATGGCAAGCGGCGCGGGCTCGCAGCGATGGCGTCGGCGCAGGCCGCGACCTCGCCGTGGACCAGCGACGGCTCCGTCACGAGCAACGCTTCGGCCTCGCATGCGCTGTTCGTAAGACCCACGCTCGCGCCGAACGGCCTGCCGTGGCCGTCGACGGCGGCCTATCTCGACGGCATGCCCGTCGGCGCGGCGGGCGGGCACTCTTCAGTGACGGTCGACAACTCGGTCAATCGCTTCGACGTGTTCGGCAAGCTCGTCTATAACGCGTCCGTGTTCGATCAGCCGGTGCGCCATTTCTTCGTTCCGGCCGGGCAGACCTTCACGCTGATCGGCGTCGCGCCGGGTGCGTACGACGTCCGCTATCAGAATCTCGACGACGGTGGCCTGTACAAGTCGCAAGGTTTCGAACTCAACGAACAGGCCGCCGGCAACAGCATCGACGCGACCAACGTGAGCATCACGCTCTACGCGTTGCCGGGCAGCACCGTGCAGCCGACGACGATCGGCCGCGGCGACTTCTAGCCGTTGCGGGCTGCCGGCAAACGCGCCGTGCCGCTCACTGCAGCGTCGCGCCCGCACCTCGCAGCACCACGCTCTGCCGCCCGTCGATGCTCACGGGCACATCGCCGTGCACCGTCGCGCGCCGCACGACGCGATGCGCGTCGCCGTAGTCGTTGATCGCGTAGTGTTGCGTCGCGCGGTTGTCCCAGATCGCGACGTCGCCTTGCGTCCAGTTCCAGCGCACCGTGTTTTCGAGCCGCGTGACGTGATCGTGGAAGATCTGCAGCAGATGCGCCGAGTCGCCCGCCGAGAGTCCCTTCAGACGTTGCACGAAATGGCCTAGCACCAGCGAGCGTTCGCCCGTCTCCGGGTGCACGCGCACGACGGGATGCTCGGTCTCGTAGACCGTCGACGTGAACACTTCGCGGTAGCGCTTGAGTTGCTCGGTGTCGGCGTTCACGTGCGACGACGCGTAGTCGTAGGCGTTCGTGTGCAGCGCCCAGAGCGTGTCGGCGACACGCCGCAGCGGTTCGGGCAGGTTCTCGTAAGCGGCTGCCGTGTTGGCCCAGACCGTGTCGCCGCCGTACGCTGGTATCACCACTGCGCGCAGGATCGAGATCTTCGGATACGCGTCGGTGAACGTGACGTCCGTATGCCATGAGTTCGCGCGCGCGCCATGCTGCGAATCGAGTTCGAGCAGATGGCGGCTGCCGTCGACGGAAGGCACGGTCGGATGCGCGACGGTCTCACCGAAGCGCCGCGCGAACGCTTCCTGCTCCGTGTCGTCGAGATGCTGCTGGCCGCGAAAGAACAACACCTTGTGCTTCAGCAGCGCGGCGTGGATGGCATCGAAGGTCTGCGCATCGATCGAGCCGGACAGCTTGACGCCTCGAATCTCGGCGCCGATGCGGCCGGCGACGCGGCGCAGGTCGAGCGTTTCAGGCTCAGCGTGCGCGGCTTGTGCGACGATCGTGCTTGTCTTCGATGGGGCGAGAGCCGCTTGCGTATTCGACATCTGACGTCTCCATGTAAGTGGGAACGTTCATTCAAGCAGCGTGCTCGCACAAAGAGAACTGACATTTCATGCGATGGTGTCCAGACGGATTGCGCTATCGATAGAAGGATTCGTGCAATGCGCGAAGCGCTTTCCCGCCTCGGCACAGGATGCGTCGGCGGGAAAGCGCAGTGGGTTGAGAAACAGTCGCGAGCGTTCAGTGCGGCTGCATTGGCACGAGCTTCAGCTTTCGGCGCAACGGCCGCGTGTCGTGCGTGTCGTACGCTTCGGGCATCTGCCATGCCGCGCGCAACATCTGAATGAATGCCGCTTCGCCTTCGGACAGATGTCCGTCCGCATACGCGCCTTCCTCGCACAGCGCGATGACTTCGCGGCGCATTCGCCAGTCCGTGATGTCCTGCGCGAGGCAAACAATCACGGTGGGGTCGAGGCGGCAGGTGTCGCCCCAGTTCAGATAGGCCGTCGTCGTCAGGTCCTCGCACATCTGCTGCATGACGGCGAGCAGTTGTCCGCGGTTCATCTTCAGCCGCGCTTCCATCCCGTAGCGCTCCAGTGCTTCGACTTCGTCGACACCGACGTGTCCGTCGGACAGCAGGCAGGCGGCCACGATGCGGGCGGCCGCTTCGGGACTGTCGCTTCGATAGTGACGCATTTCAGATCTCCTTTGCTTCGATTCAATGACTGCGCTCGAAAGCGCCGTGCGTCATGCGATCCAGTCGCGCGGCGCGAGGCTCGAATGCATGTGAAACGGATAGCTGGTGTCGTCGAGCATGCGCTGGCGGCGTTCGAGATCGGCGAGATCGGTCGACGATGCGAGCCACGCTTCGCGTTCGCTTTCGCGCGAGGACGTGAACAGCGTGCCAAGACGGTGTGCGAGCGGGTTGAACATGATGTGCTCCTTCAGTAGTGCGATAAGTGAAACGCGCTGGCGAAATGGGATTCGCACGGCTGCGTGACTGCGATGCGCGGGCTTGGTGCTGCTTGCCGTTTCGTCGCTTTCGACCATGACGCTGCATCGACGGGATGAATCGTAGGTGCGGCGAATTAGCGGGAAATGAGTGCGCCGGGTATGCGATGAAACGTTATGTCACGGTGTGCCATAACAGGTTTCGAGCCTGATTCAGCGGCTAATTCTTTGCTCACTTTCGGCGCACAGAATGCGAATCAACCGATGCATCACTGACACGGCATCGAATGTCCAGGAGAACAACATGAAAGGGATTCGCCACATTGCAGTCGCCGCATTGCTCGGCTTGGGACTGGTGAGCGCCGCGCAGGCACACGTGTTCGTCGGCGTCGGGATTGGACCCGTTGCGCCTGTCGTGCCCGTCGTGCCCGTCGTCTCCGTCGCGCCGTTGCCCGTGTATGCACCGCCACCGCCCGTGTATTACGCGCCGCCGCCGGCTGTCTACGCGCCGCCCGTCGTGGTCGGTTACTGGGGGCATCCGCACTATGGGTATCGCGGCTATTACGGCTATGGCTACTGGCGCTAGGCCTGTGACGAGCGCGCCGGAACGGGCGCTCATTTATTCCTAATTTTCGATCTCTACCATCGATTTCATCGCAAGGCTCATCGAGCTGATTACCCGGAGGGAAACATCATGAAAACGCTGATCAAAACCGTCGCAGTCGCTGCGTTGTTCGCACTGCCCATCGCCTCGTTCGCACAAACCACGGCGCCCGTGTCGCGCGCCGAAGTCGAGGCGCAACTCACGCAACTCGAAAATGCGGGCTACAACCCGGTTGGCGACAAGGCGCACTATCCGGCGAACCTCGAAGCGGCGCAGGCGCGTCTCGACGCGCAGCACGCGAACGGATACGGTGGCGTCGCGGATGGCACGTCGCAAAGCGGATCGAGCTTCCATCCTCAGTACGACGTCGGAATGAAGTCGATTTACGTTGGACACTGAAGCGCCGTCGAAGGGCCGAAAACCCGGCGATCCGATCGATTCAAACCGCGGGCGCGCAGAGCATTCTGCGCGCCCGCATCATTGTCTTTGCAACCAGAAGCGCGTGCCACGCGGTGTAGAATCGGCTCGCCCCAGGGCTCGCCGAAAGGCTCAACAGCAGCCTTCGGCGTTCACATCCTGTTTTGCACAACTCTCACCGGACGGCACGCATCAGACCATGTCCATGCCCAAGATCCGCTCCCTCAGAAATCAACTCGTGCTCGCGCTCTGTGTGCTGGTGAGCGTCGTCGGCGTGGTGCAGGGCATCAGTTCGTGGCAGCTCGCCAAGGCCGGCATGAACGCACTGCTCGACCTGCGGCTCGAACAGGTGGCGACGCGCCTTTATCACAGCGGCCTCGCCGATGCGCTGCCCACCACGCCCGCGCGCGGCTCGCAGCCGGAGCGCGATGTCTACCTCACGGTCTGGAAGGACGGCATCGATTCGCCTTACCGCTCGACCGACCCGTCGCTCGCATTGCCGCGCGAGGCCGAGCCGGGCTTCACCAATGCGATGGTGAACGGCGAAGACTGGCGCATCTACACGCTGCGCGAGCCGTCGATGGTGGTCCAGGTCGCACAGCGCTCGCGCGTGCGCCAGGACCTCGCCGAAGCGCGCTCGCTGAACACGCTGTGGCCGATGATCGTGCTCGTGCCGCTGGTGTGGGTCGCCGTGCTGCTCGTCGTGCGGCGTGCGCTGCGACGCCTGACGCGGCTCGGCAGACAGGTGCAGGCCATCGACATGTCGCATTTCGAGCAACTGTCGACCTCGGGCGTGCCGACGGAGATCCGCCCGTTCATCCTGTCGATCAACACGATGATCGGACGGCTCGAACAGTCGATCGAGGGCGAGCGGAAGTTCATCGCCGACGCCGCGCATGAGTTGCGCACGCCGCTCACCGCGTTGCAGTTACAGGCGGACAACCTGGCGCCGCATATCGCGCCCGGTAATCAGGAGCGCTTCCGCGAACTGCAAAGCGGCATCCGGCGCAGCGGCCGGATGATCGCGCAGCTGCTGCGGCTCGCGCGCGCCGACGCGGCGATGAAACCGGACACGCTGACGCGCGTCGACGTGTCGGAGGTGGTCGTCGACGCCGTGGCGGAAGTCTTGCCGATCGCGATGCAGCGTGGCATCGACATCGGCGCCGACGAGATGACGAGCGCCTTCGTGCGGGCCAACGACGCCGATATCGGCATCGCGCTGCGCAACCTGGTGAGCAACGCGATCCGCTACACGCCCGATGGCGGCAAGGTCGATCTGAGCATCCACGTGCGCGACGCGATGGTGTGGATCGAAGTGGTCGATAACGGGCCGGGCATCGACGAGGCGCTGCTGCCGCGCGTGTTCGACCGGTTTTTCCGCGCCAATGTGCAGATCGAAGGCAGCGGGCTCGGTTTGTCGATCGTGCAAGCTATCGTGAACCGGTACGGCGGCGCGGCGAGCCTGCGCAACCGCACGGACGGCCAGTCGGGGATCGTCGCTTCTATCGGTTTCCCGGTCGCGCCGTAAGTGGCGCACTAGCTGTGCATTGGAGGCGCGCCCGGCCGCTCATTCTTTGCTAATTCTTCGTGCCTAAGATGGGAACTGTTGGAGCAGGCCCCTCTGGTTCTGGCACGGCGATCGGTGCACGCCAGAATCCTTCGGCCGACTGCGTAGGCAGTCGGCCTTTTTTTCGTCCTCGATACTGAACCGTCGAGCCTGCGCAGGCTCGGTTATCATGCGATCTGGCTGGTGCGCGGGAGTGGGGCGCGCCAGCAACCACGGCCCGGAATCGCAAACCGCCGCCCGCGCGCAATGCGCCATGCGGTCGATCGCTCCTTGCGCTGCGGCCAACGACAATGCTTCGTTGCTGTGGACACGACATCATGCGAGTGCTACTGGTTGAAGACGATCTGCAGATTGGCCAAAGTCTGATGCGCGCGCTGCAGGACGCTGACTACAGCGTCGACTGGGTGCGCGACGGCAATGCGGGCAGCGCGGCCATCGCCGCCGCCGAATATACCGTCGTCCTGCTCGATCTCGGCTTGCCGGGCATGGGCGGCATCGAATTGCTGAGGTCGGCCCGCGCCGCGGGCAACACCGTGCCCGTGCTGATCCTCACGGCGCGCGACGATCTCGAAGCGCGTGTGCAGGGCCTCGACGTCGGCGCTGACGACTACGTGCTCAAACCCTTCGACGTGCCCGAGCTGATGGCGCGCATGCGCGCCGTGTTGCGGCGCAAGGCAGGCTACGCGTCGTCGCGTCTCGGCGACGACGCGCTGAACCTCGATCTCGACAAACGCACGCTGTGCTGCAATGGGGTGTCGTCGGTCTTGTCGGCGCGCGAGTTCGCGCTGATGCTCGCGTTTCTCGAACGGCCCGGCACGATCCTGTCGCGCGACCAGCTCGAGGACAAGCTGTACGGCTGGGGCAAGGAAGTCGAGAGCAATGCCGTCGACGTGCTCATTCACTCGGTGCGCAAGAAGTTCGGGCAATCGGTGATCCGCAACGTGCGCGGCCTCGGCTGGACCGTCATGCTCGGCGAAGCCCCGAAAACCTGACGGCGCGCGTCCTCATTCTCCCCTCACTCTGCATCGACACAATCTCCTCGACCGCACAGCAATCACGCTGAAACGCGCGGCGAGGAGAGAGCGATGAAAGGCATTCCAGAAGTCAACGTAGTTGCCGGGCGCAACGCAGCATTCGACGACACCCCAGCCGCATTCGATATGTACGATCCGTGCACCCGTACGCGGATCGCCGTGCATATCGACTGCACGCTGCAAGGCGGCGCGTGCGTGGACCAGCGCGAGCCCGTCTATGCTGCGCGTGCTTACCGCATGCAGCCGTCGCGGTGCCGCATCGGCGGGCGCGTGCGCTATCCGCGTTGCGCCGGGTGGGGCGATGGCTTCGGTACGACGCAACGTTGAGGCGCGGTCATGTCGAACCATCCGGCTATCGAAGGCCTTGCGGATCGCATGGCCGCGAGCTGGCAGGCGCGTCTCGTTCTCTGTGCGATGCCGCTGCTGGTCGGGCGACGCGCTCCCGTACGTTGCGCAGCGCCCGATGTCGCGCAGGTGCGCGCTCGCTCGCACCTGCTGTCGCTGCCGGGCGCGTGGCTCGCGGCGCTTCTCAATCCCCGTTCGCGCAGGGCGCGCGATGGCGGTCTCGACGGGCTGTGGACCTTACCGTCGACCAGACCCGGACCGATCGCCAATGCGATTCTGTATCTGCACGGCGGCGGTTATTACTTTGGATCGTCGGCGACCCATCGCGCGGTGACGACGGCGCTCGCCGCCCACAGCGGCGCGCCCGTGTTCGCACCCGACTACCGGCTCGCGCCCGAGCATCCGTTTCCCGCCGCGCTCGAAGATGCGTTGCATGCGTACCGCACGCTGATCGCGCGCGGCATTGCGGCGAATTCGATCGTCGTCGCGGGCGACTCGGCGGGCGGCGGGCTGGCGCTCGCGTTGCTGGTCGCGCTGCGCGACGCAGGCGAGGCATTGCCGGCGGGCGCCGTGCTGTTCTCGCCCTGGGCCGATCTGACGACGACATGGCGCGCCGCGCGCGGCGCAGGGCCGACCACGCGCCTCGCGATGCAACGTGCCGCGCAGATGTACATCGGCGACGCGAGCGCGTGGGACCCGTATGTGTCGCCTGCGCGCGGTGAGTTGCACGATCTGCCGCCTATCCATCTGCAGATCAGCGACAGCGAAGCGATGTACGAGGACGCGCTTGCGCTCGCGGCGCGCCTCAATCGCGAGGGCGTCACGGTGCAGGTCGCGCAATGGCACGCGATGCCGCACGCACTGCCGTGTTTCGCACCGTTCCTGCCCGAAGCGAATCAGGCGCTGCGGCAGGCGGCGATGTTCGTCAGGCGCTGCTACGCGACGCGCAAGCGCGAGGCGGCGGCTGCCGCCATCGCATGAGAACGGGATCGCAAACGACACAAAAAAGCGGACGGCATGAGCCGTCCGCATAAATGGCCAATGCTGAACACTGGCCTCTGGAAACACCTCCGGGACAATCAGACACGCGCAGGTTCGACGGGTGCGTGCACGGTGTCGTCGATGGGGAAATGCAGCAGCGCGGCGAACAGTCCCGCCAATGCCGTCGCGGCCCAGATCAGCGTGTACGAGCCCGTCACGTCGAACACGTAGCCGCCGAGCCACGCGCCGAGAAACGAACCCAGCTGATGACTGAGAAACACCACGCCGAACAGCGTGCCGAGATGCCGCGTGCCGAACACCTTGGCGATCAGGCCGCTGGTGAGCGGCACGGTGCCGAGCCACGTCAGGCCCATCACGGCGGCGAACAGCACGACGGATAGCGTCGACTTCGGCAGGAGAAAGAACGCGGCAATCGTCGCGCCGCGAATCAGATAGAGCCAGCCGAGCACCTGCTGCTGACGGAAGCGCCCGCCCAACCAGCCGCACGCCCAGCTTCCCGCCATGTTGAACAGGCCAATCAGCGCGAGTGCGGTCGCGCCAAGGCCCATCGGCATGTGGCACAAGCTCAGATAGCCGGGCAGGTGGGTGGCGATGAACGCCAGCTGGAAGCCGCAGGTGAAGAAGCCGAGCGTCAGCAGCCGGTAGCCGCGATGGCGCACGGCGTACGCGAGCGTCTCGCGCAGCGGCGGGGCAGGGGCCGCTGCGGGTGACGCAGCCACATGCGCCGCGCCGACTTTCCGATGCCGGTCGAGCAACATGCCGAAGGGTGCCGCGACCAGCATCAGGAAGGCGAGCGCATAGAGCGACGTCGATATGCCCGAGGTTTCGCGCACCAGTTGCGCGAACGGCACCATCAGCACCTGTCCCAGCGAGCCGCCCGCGCTCGCGATGCCCATTGCCATGCTGCGCTGCTCGGGCGTCGCGACGCGCCCGACGGCCGTCAGCACGACGCCGAAGGTCGTGCAGCTCACGCCGATGCCGACCAGCAGCCCAAGGCCGACAATCAGCGCGATACCGGACGGTGAACTGGCCGCGAGCGCGAGGCCCGCGGCGAAGGTCGTAGCGCCGAACGCGACCACGGGCGCGGCGCCGTAGCGGTCCGCGGCGGCGCCCGCGAACGGCTGCGCGAAGCCCCATACGAGATTGTGCAGCGCGATCGCAAAGGCCACGAGCGTGACGGGCAGGCCGCGGTCGAACGAAAACGGACCGATGAACAGACCGAAGGTCTGCCGGATGCCCATGGCCGCGCTGATGATCAGCGCGGCGGCGACGATCACGTAAACCGTCGGGTTCTTGAGGGGTGCTGCGTAAGCGGATTTGGCCGTCGACATGTTTCGTTTCCTCCTGGCGGCATCCTCGCAGCAGCGAGCAGGCGCGACAAACGAAAAGTTTTCGGCGACAGATGAAGAAAATTCACTCGCGGGGCGAACACGCCGCTAGCGGGTTGCCGTTGTGAGGTGCACGGCGTCATCGATTGAAGTCGTGTCATCGAACGCGTGGGCTTCCTGAAGCAGCCAGCGCTTGAATGCCTGCAGATCCGGCCGCTCGTCGGTGCCTTCGGCGCTGACCAGCCAGTATGCCGTCTTCGCATCGACGGTGGGCGCGCCCGCTTCGACGAGCGTGCCGTCAAACAGCTCGCGGTTCACCAGCGGCCGTCTGCCGATCGCGACGCCCGTACCCGTTGTGGCCGCTTCGAGCGCCAGCTGGATCGTGTCGAAGCGCAGGCCGCCCGCCGCGTCGATATCGTGGATACCCGCGCCGTCCAGCCACGCCTGCCAGTCTTCGCTCGCGGTATCGACATGAATCAGCGTCGCGCGGCGCAAGTCGATGTTGCCGTGTGCGTCGCGCAGCTTGTCGCGATACGCCGGGCTGCAGACGGGCACGAGTCGCTCGCCGAACAGGCGGCTCCAGTCGCTGCCCGGCACCGGGCCACGGCTCAGACGGATGCCGAAGTCGAAACCGTCGACGGGAAAGCCCACCTGGCGGCGTGAGGTATCGACGGACACGTCGATGCCCGGCCACTGTGCGCGAAACTCGAACAGGCGCGGCACGAGCCAGCGCATCGCGAGCGTCGGCGCGCAGCTCACCGTTACCGTGCGATGCGTGCGGTTGTCGGGCAGCCGCTGCGTGCCGAGCGCGATCAACGAGAACGCCTCGGCGATGTAGGGGAAATATTGCTCGCCCGCGGGTGTCAGCGACAGCTTGCGCGGCTCGCGAACGAACAGCGCGACCCCGAGCGATTCTTCGAGCGCGACGATGCCGTGGCTAACCGCGCTCGGCGTCACGTTCAGCTCGGCGGCAGCGAGCTTGAAACTACCGTGCCGCGCTGCCGCCTCGAAGAAACGTAGCGAGTTAAGCGGGGGCAGGCGAAGCGGCATGGCGCGACCTTTGGGCGTGTGGGTGAGGGGAAGGTGATTTGCCCGGCTAGCGGTCAGCCGCGCGCCGTGCGTGCCGCAAGCCGTCAGTGATACCGGCGGACACGCCGTGCCGTTCGCATGCGCTCAAGGGCAGCACGAGCAGCCGCGATGCCGCATGCCGTATCCGCCTTCGCCTTCGGATGCGCCGCCCGACGAACCGCCCGACGCGCTGCCGAGCAACGCCGGCGCGCCCACCCGCACGCGTTCCGCGGAGGTGCCGCAGCGGGGACAACTGGCCGGTTCGTCGCGTTCAGCGATGCGCCGCACCGTTTCAAACGCGCCGCACTCGGCGCACTCGTAGTCGTACACAGGCATGACTTGTTCCGTTGTTGTCGGCACGACGCGCCCGCGGCGCGCGATACGTTTCAGCGCTTGCGCCGGCTGCTGCGCGTGCGCTCGTGAAACCCATCGGGCTTCGTGCGTACCCAGTTCACGAAAGCTCTGACTTGTTCGTTTTCGAGCAGGCGATCGACGGATGCATAGCTTGTCGCCAGTTCGCGCTCCGAAAAAAGCGCATGCAACTGCCGATGGCAGATCCGGTGCAGCGCAACCGTTTCCCGGCCGCCTTCCGTCTTCGGCACCAGATGATGCTCGTCGCGCTGATCGGCGGGAATCGCGCGGCCGCACAACGGACACGCTTCTTCCGCTGGCGGCCGATACCAGGACTCCACTTCACGCTTATGCATCCATACTCCATCGATGCCCCTGCGAATCCCATCATCCTACCAACTTTCACGGCGGGCACTGGCGCCGTGCGTACGCGCAAGCGGCGATGCTATGCTGGCCTCTCTTCGTCACAGGAAGGCAAGGGCATGACGATGGTCGATACGCATGCGGAGCCGGGCCCCCGTGTGGGCTCGCGTCCTGATCCCGCTTCGGGCGGGCGCGCCGAATACCGGCCGCCCGTCAACGAGGACGAGTTGCTGTTGAAGTGGATTCGCCGCGCGCGCGAGTCGCAGAAGAGCCACTACGACATGGCCGATCTGCTGGCCGCGCGTAACCGGATGTTCGGCATCGGCGTGACCGTCGTGTCGGCCGTGGTCGGGACGACGGTGTTTCTGTCGCTGGTGGCGTCGGCGGATTCGCGCTGGGTGCGGCTCGTCGTCGGGCTGGTGAGCATAGCGGCGGCCGCATCGGCGGCGTTGCAGACCTTTCTGCGCTATGCGGAGCGCGCCGAGCAGCATCGTTCGGCGGGCGCGCGCTATGGCGCGGTGCGGCGCAGGCTGGAAGCGATTTACGCAGGCGACCCGAGCGCTCGCGACGGCCGCTATGTGAGTGAAGCGCGCGACATCCTCGACCGGCTCGCGGAAGACTCACCGAGCGTGCCGCCGCGCGTGTTCAGGCGCACCCAGGAAACGTTGCGGGTCGCGGCGTTGCAAGGCCGCGACGAAGCCCGCTGGGAATGACCGCGTAACGTGATCGTGCCGGGCGTCACGCTCGCAGTCGCGCGCCGGGCGTGTCGCCGCGCGCAGCGGGATGAGGCATCAGTGAAGGCATATCGGCGGGATCGGCGGCGTTGCTGAACAGCCGGCACACTTCGCTTGCCGTGCCGCACGCGTGCAGGCGCTCGCGAAAATGCTGGTCGCAAAAGCGCTGCGCGACATCCGCGAGCAGATTCAGATGCATCGTGTTCGCGCCTTCGGGCACGAGCAGCGCGATCACGTCGCTGACGGGCTTCGCGTCCGGCGCGTCGAAATCGAGCGGCATGCGCGGGCGCACGTACAGCACGACGGCAGTCAGCAAGCCTTCGATCTGGCTATGCGGGACGGCGACGCCCTGTCCAAGTCCCGTCGAGCCGAGCGCTTCGCGCGTGTTCAGTCCTTCGATCACCTGGCCAGCGGGCACGCCATAGTGCGTTTCGCAAAACGCGCCGAGTTGCGCGAACAATGCCGCGCGATTTGCAGAGTCCGTATCGAGCAGCACGTTGCCGGGGCTCAACAGTCGCTCGAGCGTCTCGCCGTCGTCGTCACTGGTTTTGACGGGTGGTTTCGCGGGGCGCAACGCGCTCGCCGCCTGCGCCCACGAGGTGGCGCGCAGCAGATCGCGCCAGCCGTCCGTCGGCGTGTCGGGTATCTCGAACAGATGGCCGAACTGCGCGGCAGGCGCAATGCGCGTCACCTGCTGGATCGCGCCGTTCACCGCGTCTTTCGGCAGATATAGCGAGAGTTGCACGCGGTCGGTATGCGGCAGCGTCGCGATACGGATGGTCCACGGCTGGCCCGCGCAATCGCGGGTCAGCGCACGGCGCAATGGCGTAACGTGTTGCGCGTCGAGCGTTACGCGCATCATCACGCTGCGACCGGACGTGCGGCGCCGCGCAGCTTCGTCGTGATGGTGGTGAACGCCGAAAATGGCGCGCAGAATGGCTCGGGTCTTCGTCATGCCCTTTCTCCAGACTGACAACGAAACTAGCGTAGCGCGATTCGCATTAAAACCGAATAAAAAAACGGGGCGCCCGAATGTGGGGTGTCGCACGCATTGCGGCGCGCAATGGTGTTAAAGACGTGCCTGTGGCACCGCGCTGTGTCCTTGAAGAATGCCCGCAGAATCGATACTCACGCTCATCACGCGCCCGGAGGCTTCATTCATGCTGACGCTGTATTCGTACCCTGATCTGTTCGGCGTTGCCGACAACAACGCGTTCGGCCTGAAGGTCTACGCGTTCATGCGGCTGTGCGGACTCGATTTCGAGCACCGGCATATTCTCGATACGTCGCGCGCGCCGCGCGGCCAGCTGCCGTATCTATCGGACGGCGACGAAACGATCGGCGACAGCGACGCGATCATCGCGTATCTGAAGGACAAATACGATCTGCGGATCGACCGCGCGCTATCGCAAGGTCAGGCGAATCTCGACTTCCTTGTGCGCCGCACACTCGACGATCTCTACTGGCCGATGAGCTATTCGCGCTGGCGCGACGACCGTTATTGGCCGGCGTTTCGCGATGCCGTGCTGCGCGAGCATGCCGACGTCACCACGAGCGATCTCGAAGCGGCGCGCGAGTACAACCGGCAGCGCTATCACTTTCAGGGCATCGGCCGTTACGAGCCGGATCAGGTGTACGCGCGCGGCATCGGCGATTTGCGGGTGGTCGCCGATCTGCTCGGCGATAGCGGCTTCGTATTCGGCCCCGAACCGGCGACCATCGACGCCGCGATCTACGGCTTTGTCGCGAACATTTACTTTTATGAAATCGACACGCCGCTGAAGGCTTACGTGATGTCGCGGCCTGAGCTGATACGCCATTGTCGTGCTGTGCACGAGCGTATCGCTAGCGCCTGAAGCACAGGCCGTCAGGAACTCGACCGTGGCATTGGCTGTCATCGGATAGGATTGACGTTCGTCAAAGGATCGAAGCGGAACGATCGACGCACATCCGCTACCGGGGTCCACCAACGGTACCAATAACCGAATCAAGCAAGGGAGAAACAATGACACTACACCGCCGCCGATTCATCGCGATGTCCACAGCCGCGCTTGCGACGGGCGGACTGGCGCTCGCGGGCTGCACGACCACGGGGCCGTCGTCGGATGCGTCGCCCGAAGCGAACGCGGGCAAGCGCCGGTCGATCGACGCGGACGTCGACGGGACGCTCACGCGGCTGTTCAATACCATCGGCGGCTCGCGCGAACTCGCCGACAAGTCGCGCGGCATTCTCGTCTTCCCTTCGGTGATTTCGGCGGGCTTCTGGTTCGGCGGGCAGTACGGGCAGGGCGCGCTGCGCGTCGGCGGGCAGACGTCGGGCTATTACAGCATCGCGGCGGCATCGTTCGGCTTGCAGATCGGCGCGCAGTCGAAGGCGATCATCATGCTGTTCATGACGGATGACGCGCTCAACAACTTCACGCGCAGCCAGGGCTGGTCGGCAGGCGTCGATGCATCGGTCGCGCTCGTGAACGTCGGCGCGAACGGCAATGTCGATACGTCGACGGCAATGAGTCCCGTCGAAGCGTTCGTGCTCACGAATGCCGGGCTGATGGCGGGCGTATCGCTGGAAGGCTCGAAGATTTCCCGCCTGATCATCTGATCGCATTCGTCGATCGCATGCCACGGATGGCGCGTTCCGCGCCATCCGCTTTCTCTCGAATCCTCAGTTCAATCGTGCTGCGCATCCACCGCAGCGTGCCGTGCCTCGCTCATTTATCGCTAAGTCTCGCGTCGCATCATGCGTCACATGGAACAACGCAACGACGGAGGCACACGAAATGGTCAGGCACATTCTGGTAGCGGTCAGCACGAACCCGGACAACAGCGTATTGAAGTCCGCCATCGACAAGGCCCGCCAAACGGGCGCACGGCTCACGGCCGTGTATGTCGTCGATACGATGCCCTGGTGGGCGATGGCAGGTGTCGAGTACGGCTGCCTCGACTCGATACAGATGGTCGAAGAACTGGAGCGCGTGGTCGAACGCCGCTGCAATGCCGTGTTCGAACTCGACGCATGGGACATTCATACGCAGGCCGTCACGGTCCCGCTCGAAGGCGGCAGCGTGGGCCGCAGAATCGCGCGGTTCGCCGAAGAACTCGATGCGGACATGATCGTCGTCGGCGCGGGGCAGGGCTCGAAATGGCGCTTCTGGGAAGAGCGGATGAGCGACGTGGTCGCGCGCTGCACGCGTCGCGCGGTGCTGGTCACCGCAACCGTCGATGCGCGCCGCGACGAGCCCGCGGACGAAGCAGCGCATCGTCATCAGCAGGCACGGACGCGTTCACCCGCCCGCGCGCAAACGCTGTGAGCTACGCGCCGCCGATCAGCTTCAGCCCCGCCGGCAACGATTCGCCGAATACGCGGCCGGTGTCGGCTTCATCGAGCGCGACGGTCTCGCGGACCATCTGGATCCATGCGGGCGCCGCACCGAGTGTTTCGAGCCGCCGTATCACCGTGTCGCGCGCCGCGTCGGGCAGGTCGCGCGAACGGTCGCCCGTCATACGTGACAACTGCACGGCAGCGAACGCGGCAGGTTCGACCTTTTTCCAGTCCAGCGCAAGCACGGCTTCGAGCCAGGGCAGCGCGACCTCGGGCGGCACGACGCCATGCGCGCTGCCATAGAACGGCAGCCGCGCGCCAATGCGCCCGATGGCCCACCACGTTTGATGATTCTCCGAAGGCTTGCGCAGACGTTCGAGCAATTGCTGCGCGAGCGTGATCTTGCGTTCCACCGAAATTCGCTCCAGCGAAGCCTGCACACGAATCATGTCCGCATAGCCGACCTTGGCGGGATCGAACGGCAGCTTCTGCTTTTTGATGCTCGCGGCCTGCAGGAAGTCCATCGCGTCGAGCAACTGAAGCTGCGCATTTTCGCTCAGCCCGCCTGCCGCGCGACGCCATAGGGTCCACCATTCAGACCACACGCGGCTTTCGTGGATGTACTGGATGCCGTCGTCGAAAATCGACCATAGCTGCTCGACGCGCCATTCGTCGAGTGGATAGCCGAAGCCTGGTCGCAGGCAATAGCCCACCAGATTGAGCCATAGCCGCTCGTGATCCGCTGAGCGGCGCCGACGCTTGGCGCGGTCCCACAACGCGCCGAACAGTTCGCGTAAGAGCGCGACGTCCCAGTTGTCGCGCGGTCCGAGCGTGTGTTCGAGTTGCGCGCGCAGACGCTTGACTTCGTGGGGGCCGACATTCGATGCACGCGCGCCGAACGCGCGCTCGATCAGTTCGATTGCATTGTCGAGCGATGGGTGGCGCGCGCTTTCGCCGTTCTCACCGACTGCCGCAGACGCCTCGTCGCGTCGCAATTCGAATTGCAGGAGCCAGCGTTGCGAAGGGTCGTCGGTCGCGATGCAGTTCACCTCGAGCGTGCCGACCTCGGTGATCGACGTGGTGAGCTTCACGGGACGCTCGTCGGCATCGGATGTCTGCTGGCGTTGCACGACGGTTGCAATGGGCGGCAGACGCACGAAATCGCCTTGCGACAGATCGGTGAGTTCGCCCGGTTTGAAGCGCGTGTCGGCAACCGTCGACATCAAGTGAAAACGCACCGGCTGCCCGAGCCGCAGTGCGAACACGCGGTCGTCGAGATGCACTTCGTGCGCTTCTTCCGTGCCGCGCGGCAACAGGCAGATGCCCTGATCGCCTTCGAGCACGAGGAAATAGCTGCGCGCCGAGCCGCCGCCGATGCGCGGCGCGTTGCCCGCGCGCGCGAGTCCATACGCGACGGCGCCGCGCGCGACGGCGACATCGGGATGATCGTTTTGCAGCACGTGCAGCGGCTTGCCGCGCCATGCGCCAAGCGTGCCGGCGAGCCGTTGCGTCAGTGCATGAGCGCGGAACACACCGCCGTTGAGCAGCAGCGTGTCGGGAACGGGCAGCGTATCGTCTGCGCTGTTCCCGTCAGCTTCGCCGAGCGCCTCGCGCGATTGCGCGGCAAGACGCTTCAGAAACGCCGCGACGTGCCGCGTGACGGCCGCGTCGCTGGCATAGGGCAGGCCGAATTCGACGATCGCGGCGCGTGAGCGGCGCGGCATCTCATCGGCGGAGACTTGCGGAAAGAATCCGTCGACCACGATGCGCCCGATCTCGTCGCGTGTCAGATGCGTGGTGCGCGCGCCGCCAATCAGGCGTGACCCCGAGCCGAGCAGCGTGATCGCCACCGACTCGGGCGCGTTCGCATCGAGCAATTGCTCCTTGGCGACGCGACAGCGCTCGACCAGTTGCGACAGACTCGCCGCCGACAGCCGCGCCTGACCGTCCTGCGACTGTGTGAGGCGCGTCTCGACCAGCCGCGCGAGCGCGAGGTCCATGTTGTCGCCGCCGAGCATCAGATGATTGCCCACGCCGATGCGCGTCAGTTGCGGCTCGCCGCTTGCGTCGATGTGAACCTTGATCAGCGTGAGATCGGTCGTGCCGCCGCCGACGTCGCAGATCAGCACGAGCTTCGTGTCGCTTAACTGTTCTCGTAGATTGACCCGATGATGAAACAGCCAGTCGTAGAACGCGGCCTGCGGCTCTTCGAGCAGCCGCAGCGCAGGCAGCTTCGCGAGACGCGCGGCTTCGAGCGTCAATGCGCGCGCGCCTTCGTCGAACGATGCGGGCACCGTGAGCACGACGTTCTGCTGTTCGAGCGGTGCGTCGGGAAAGCGTGTGTTCCAGGCGGCGCGCACGTGCGCGAGATAGCTCGCGCTTGCGGCGACGGGCGAGACTTTCGCCACGTCGTCGGGCGCGCCCCACGGCAGGATCGGCGCGAGCCGGTCCACCGATGCATGCGACAGCCAGCTTTTCGCGCTCGTGACGAGCCGCCCCGGCACCTGCGCGCCGAGCGCGCGCGCAAGCTGGCCGATGACGGGCGGCTGTGTGCCACCGTCTTTTTCAGCGGCTTGCGGCCACGGCAGTTGCAGATCGCCAGGATTCAGCTCGCCCGCAGCCGGGTGATAGCGCACGGACGGCAACAGCGGCCGCGCGGCCATTTCGCCGGGCGCGACGAGCTGATCGACCTCGAACACGCGGATATCGTCGGAACCTGTTTCGACGTACGCGACGACGGTATTGCTCGTGCCGAGGTCGATACCGACCGTGAAGCGCGCGGCTGACTGCTTCTGCTTGTGCTTCATCGAAGCCTTGATGGTCAGCCTTGCGCGCCGCCGCGCACGTCGAACTCGACTTTCCAGCGCTCGTTCGTGCCGCGCGGAATCGCTTCGAGTTCGAGCGTGCCCGCTTCCGTCACGCGCGCGTGCAGCTTGACGGGCACGACTTCGCCGACGGTGCGGCCTTCGGCGGGCAGCGACGCTTCGATCTCTTCGAGTTCCTGCAATTCTTCTGGCGACCAGTAATCGAGCATCGTGCCGACCTGATCGAGACGCCGCACCGAACTTCCGAAGAACCGGAAATGCACCGGCTCGCCGACCACCAGCCCGAACTCCTGTTCCGGCAGCGGCGCGTCGGTGCCTTCTTCCATGCCGAACGGCGCGACGCACAGCGCCGAGATGGGCGGCTCCATGCCGGGCACGGCGGGCATCGCCGATTCGATTGCGACGTAGTACGCCCGCGCCGTGCCGCCGCGAATACGCACGCCACGGCCGCGCTTCACGTAGCCGTAGTACGCGGCGCCGCGCGCCACGGCGAGATCGAGGTCCGCGCCTTCGAGCAGACGCGCCGGCGCGGCGCCGTCGGCCGTGAGCCAGCCGTTGAGCGTCGACATGATCCGCTCGACCAGCAGCGGCGACTTGAACACGCCGCCGTTGAACAGCACGGCTGTCGGATGCAGGAAGGTCGCGCTGGCTTCGAGCGGCAACTGGCCCAGCGCCTGCGTGCCTTGCAGCTCCGCGAGCGCCGCGACCTGGCGACCGAGAAACGCCGCGAGATGGCGCGTGATGCCCGCGTCCTGCGCGTACGGCAGACCGAGCTGCGTGAGGCCGGCGCGCGTGCGGGTTATCGGCCGGGCCGACGAATCGACTTGCGGGAAAAAGCCTTCGAGGATCGTCTGCGTGAGTTCGTCGCGCGTGAGTTCGGTGCGGATCGAGCCGCCGATCAGCTTCGAGCCGCGGCTCGGCACGACGAGGGGCACGGCATCCGTCGACGGGTCGGACAGCAGCGTTTCCTTCGCGCCGCGGCACGCGTAGGTGAGGGCGCGCAGTTGCCACGGATCGGCCTGCGTGCCTTGCGATGCGAGCTTGCGCGCGACCACGTGCGCGAGCGCGAGGTCCATGTTGTCGCCGCCGAGCAGAATGTGATCGCCGACCGCGACGCGATGCAGTTCGAGATTGCCTTCGCGCTCGATCACGGCGATCAGCGAGAGGTCGGTCGTGCCGCCGCCGACGTCGACGACGAGAATGATGTCGCCGACCTTGACCTGCTTGCGCCAGCCGCCCGTGCTCTTCTGGATCCAGCTATAGAGCGCGGCCTGCGGTTCTTCGAGCAGCGTCATCTGGCCGTAGCCGGCGGCGTTGGCGGCTTCCGCCGTCAGCTCGCGCGCGGCGGGATCGAACGACGCGGGAATCGTCACCGTGATTTCCTGCTGGTCGAACGGCGCGTCGGGATGCGCGTGGTTCCATGCTTCGCGCAGATGCGTCAGATAGCGCACCGAGCTTTCGAGCGGCGACACGCGCGCGACTTCGGGCGGCGCGTCGCTCGGCAGAATGGCCGCGCGGCGATCGACGCCCGGATGGCACAGCCAGCTTTTCGCGCTCGACACGAGGCGGATCGGCGTGCCTGCGCCGCGGCTGCGCGCCATTTCGCCGACGGCGAAGGTACGCTCGCCCGTCCACGGCAATGCGAGGTCGCCGGGCGTCAGTTCGCTTTCATGTGGCAGATACAGAAACGACGGCAGCAGATCGAGGTCTTCGATCGCGCCTGGCGCGGTCAGCTGGGTAACGGGCATCACCTGCTGCTCGGTCTTTTCGCCGTCGCTCGCGGCGAGATCGACGTACGACAGCGCGCAGTGCGTCGTGCCCAGATCGATACCGATCGAATAGCGCGGATCGCTCATAGTTCCACCTCGGCGGGGGCTAGCACGGTGGCGTCGTGGCTCTGCGTGAGCTTGGGCAAACGCACGTCGGCGACGCGCCAGCCGCGATGGCTGATGCTGCCCGAAAACGGCGCCTTGCCGACGACGTTGCCCGTCAGGCGGATCGCCGTCGCGTCGAAACCTTCGTTGATCGTCACGCGGCTGCCTTCGGCTTCGTCGCGCACCGGTTGAATCGTGAAGTGCTCGCGCAGCGTCGCGCGGCAGCCGTCATGGACGAGGCGCGCGGCCGCGCCGATGTCGGCGTCTGAATACTTCGCGATGTCTTCCTCGACGAAATCGATGAAGCGTGCATCGCGCTGGAGCAGGCCGAGCAACTGGAGCGCGGCTTCGGGCGTGGCTTCCTTGATGACGACGGGCGCAGGGGCCGGGGCGGGTGCCGCTACGGGCGCTGCGGCGGGAGCCGGTGCCGGCGTGGGCGCTGCGCCGCTGCGCAGACGCAGCACGCTGGCAGCGAAGTCGCCATCGCCCAGAATGCTGAAAAATGTTCCGAAGGCAAGCGACAGCCTGCCCAGCAACGAAACGTTCGGTTCGGTCATGAAAGATCGCTCCTGATTCTTTGGATACGGTCGCGCCGCGCGGCTGTCGCGCGGCGGCGTGGAATTCGGGGCGGACGGTGGCGGCCGCCGCAAACGGGCGGACGCACGCTCGATCTGTCCGCGTCAAAACCCGTATTTTGCCTTGTTGCGAGCCTGGGCCGGTTCTAAGTCTGATTCCTGCGCAAGTTTGGCGGCCGGATTTTACGTCCTCGCGTAACAATAAGCGGCATCGTCCTGTCATTTTTTGCGGCGAGGATAGGGGGCGTCCGGGTACGTGCAATGCGACCTGGACGTGCGTTCGTTGGCTATGTCGCCAGCGGTTCGCGTGTTGCCAGGACGCGGCGGGTCTTCACGGCCATACGGCCCGTGCGCGCTATTGCGTTCAACCGTTTTTCGGAGGCAAGCCATGAGCATTTTCAGCACGATCCTCAGCAAGATCTTCCCGTCGAGCCATCCGGCCGTGCAGGCTGCATCGACGCCGGACGCGGCGCCAGCCGCCGAGGCCGCGCCCGCGTCGGCGCCCGCTGCCGCGCCGGCAGAGCCTGTCGATGTCGAAGCGGTGCTCACCGCGCTCGCCGAGCAGAATTCGGAGAAGTTGAACTGGCGCACGTCGATCGTCGATCTGATGAAGCTGCTTTCGCTGGACAGCAGCCTCGGCGCGCGCAAGCAGCTCGCGGAGGAACTGGATTACAGCGGCGACATGAACGATTCGGCGTCGATGAACATCTGGCTGCACAAGCAGGTGATGACGAAGCTCGCGGAAAACGGCGGCAAGGTGCCGGACGATCTGAAGGGCTGAGCGATTCGCGTGGGCGAAGCGCGTGAGCGCGCCGTCGCGGGTATGCGACTTGCGTCGGCGCGTGGATCATGAAGCTCGCCACGTTCAACATCAACGGCATTCGCTCGCGTCTGCCCGCATTACTTGCCTGGCTGGAGCGGGAAGCGCCCGATGTCGTGTGCCTTCAGGAGCTGAAGGCGCCCGACGCGGGCTTCCCCGAAGCTGAAATCAATCGCGCCGGATACGGTGCGATCTGGCATGGACAGACGTCGTGGAACGGCGTCGCGATTCTCGCGAGGGACGCCCAGCCGCTCGAAACGCGTCGCGGTCTGCCCGGAGACCCCGACGATACGCATAGCCGTTATATCGAGGCCGCTGTCGAGGGCTTGCTGATCGGCTGTCTGTATCTGCCGAACGGCAATCCGCAACCCGGGCCGAAGTTCGACTACAAACTCGCATGGTTCGAGCGGCTGATCGTCTACGCGAAGAAGCTGCTCGATTCCGGCCATCCCGTCGTGCTGGCGGGCGACTACAACGTCGTGCCGACTGACTTCGATATCTATAACCCGCGCTCGTGGCTCAAGGATGCGTTGCTGCAACCGGAAAGCCGCGAATGCTATGCGCGGCTGCTGAAGCAGGGATGGACGGACGCATTGCGCACGCGCTTTCCCGACGAACAGATCTTCACGTTCTGGGATTACTTCCGGCAACACTGGCAGCGTGATTCGGGCTTACGCATCGATCATCTGCTGTTGAACAAGCCCGTCGCGGCGATGATGCGCGATGCAGGCGTCGACCGCTGGGTGAGAGGCGAGCCGCATGCGAGCGATCACGCGCCTACGTGGGTCGTGCTCGATCTCGAGGGGCGCACGGTCAATGCGAAGAAAACTGCAGTGAAGAAAACTGCAGTGAAGAAAACTGCAGTGAAGAAAACTGCAGTGAAGAAAACTGCAGTGAAGAAAACTGCAGTGAAGAAAACTGCAGTGAAGAAAACTGCAGTGAAGAAAACTGCAGTGAAGAAAACTGCTGCCGGACAGAGCGCCGCTCGAACACCAAAGGCTGCCGTCTCAAAGAAGACCGGAAAATAACTTCACGTTGCGCGAATCGAAATACGCATCACGCATGAAACCTCGGCAAGACATCCGCGGCCACTTCCTCCATCACCTCGCGCACAGGACGATCTGAACTCAGATTCAGCGTCACATGATGCGTGCCGTTCTCGCGCATGTCGTCCAGTACAGCGAGCAACGCACGCCGTCCCGCGCGATATCCCAGCGACAGCGGCGTCGCCGGCTCATGCGGGTTGTTGCTCAGATCGAGCCGCATCGCGACACCGAACGCGCGAAACGAAGGTGTCGGCAGACGATCGACGGCCGCGCGCCACATGCTGTGCCGTGCACGCTGCGTTTCAGGCTCGCGGTGATAGGTCATCCAGCCGATCGAATGCCGCGCGATCCAGTCGACGCTTTGTCCGCCCGAGCCGACCGCGAGCATCGGCACGGGCAACGGCGGCTGCGGCAGCAGCATGAATTCGGGTGCATCTTCCGGCTGCAGATCGGGTATCACACGCGGCGTTTCGCCGAGTGCAGCCGCGACCGTCTCCCAGTGCGTGCGATACAGTTCGCGCCGCGCTTCGGCATCGCGCCCGAACGCGGCGTACTCAGGTGGTCTGTCGCCTGAGCCGAGGCCGAGTATGAAGCGGCCATTCGACAGCGTCTGCACGGAGCCCGCGCCCTTCGCGATATGCAACGGATGACGTAACGTCAGCACGATCGCGCCGCTCGCGAGCGCGATTTGTGTCGTACGGGAGGCGAGCGCGCCGAGCAGCACCCATGGATCGAGATGCCCGACAGGATCGGGATAGTCGGCGCTGTTCAACGGCACGTCGCGAACCCAGAGCGCGCGAAAACCGAGCGAGTCGGCCAGTGCCGCCAGTTCGATCTGCTCGCGAAAGTCCGCGACGATCTGGCCCGAGCGCAGCAAGGGCAGCGTCAGCCCGACCGACAGATGGCCTTCGGAAAATACCCGGTGATCGATTGTGGATTGGGCTGTGCTCATCGGTGCTCGCGTGCTTCGCCGCCGTCATCGCGTGACGGGCAATAGCGGTATTTCAACGGAAGCCGATCCTAGCATCGCGCCGCAAATCCCACCGCGCAATGGACATAACAACTGCGCACAACAACCCTGCGCGCCGCATGGGCAAAGCTTCCGCACGACCGTGCGTGCCTCCCATTGTTTGGAATTTGGGAACTGTGATTTCAATCTATGAGCATAGAAATTCGATAGAGCTCGACTAAACTCACTCTCAATCGACGCCGCGCCAAATCCATCCGGTTGCGACGCCTCCCTGATTCAACATTTTCTGGAGTTACGTCATGAAAACCCGCCTTATCGCAGCCTTGCTGGTCGCCGTCTCTGCCGCTGTCGCCGCTCCCGCTTTTGCTTCGGGTTATGGTCCGGCGCCGTTTTATCGCCCGTCCGTTGGCGCACCCGCTTCGCAGCGCGGCGTCAGCGCTCAGACGTTCGCCGCCGAACGCAACCAGGCCGCGGCTGCAAACGAAGCCGTTGGCGGCGTGACGGGCGCATCGTCGGAATCGGGGAGCCGTCAGCCGGCGCAAGCTGCTAACGACGTCAACGTGTTCAAGGGTCATTGATCGCTGCGCGCGGCGGGCAAGGCTCGCCGCGCGGAAGAGAAGCAGGAGGTGATCCCATGAGAGCATTCTTCGAAGGACTGGTGTTGCTGGCGGCAGTCGTCGTGTATTTTCTGCCCGCCATCGTCGCCGATGCGCGCGAGCGCGAAGATGCATTTGCGCTGACGATCTTCAACGTGCTGTTCGGCTGGACCGTGGTTGGCTGGATTGCAGCGTTCGTGTGGGCGCGTCATCGCGCGAGCGACAAGCGGCTCGCAAAGCTGGCGTCGAACACCCGTCGGTCGCTGGGTCGCGTGACGATTGCGAAGATCGTCGCGCGTTCGCGCCGGGCGCGCGCGGAGCGGCGCCAGTCGACGCTATCCGCGTAAGCAGCGTTTGAATAGATGAAACCGCCGGCCTGTGCGAGGCCGGCGGTTTTGTTTTGACATGTCTGCGTGAAATTGATGCGGATGCCGAAACAAACCAAAAAGGCGTAGTTACCACAGCGCCGGCGTCCATCCCCGTAGTCGCACGTCGTGCAACGCCTCGCGCAGATTCTGCACGAACGCATCGGCGCGTTGATAGCGGCTCTGCACGCGCGGATCGTAGTTGCGGTTCAGCGCAAGCACATCGACGATGCCACGCGTCGACACGCTCGTATCCAGATCGGAAATATCGGCGACCTTGGCCCACGTGCAACGCAAGATCTCGTTGCTGGGCACTGGCGTTTGCCGTTCGTCGACATGCGCGGCGAACACGTGATGACAGGTGCGCGCGCCCGCGAACTCGAACAGATATTGCATGCCCGCCGCCTGAAGGCGCGTTTCTTCCATCAGTTCGCGCACGGCGGCGGCTTCGAATGTTTCGCCGGCGTCCGGTTTGCCGCCTGGCAGCGACCAGCGCGAGTTGGCCTTGCCGACCAGCAGAATGCGCGTGCCCATCAGGCACACGACAGTCGCACGTTGCTTCACAGTGTCTCTTCCATGTAGGGACGCGAAAGCAGGACTAGCACGCCCCATGCCGCGCGATGCGATGGCGCTCTCAGCCGCCATTCGCCCATATTGTCCGCCGATGTTGAGTATGGGACGTGACATCTTGATGACAGCGCTCACGAAAAATGACCCAACGCTGTCATATGTATCGGAGAACCTTGAACGCGACCACGCGCCGCCGCGCGTCATGCGTGCAGCATGCATTGAGTTGGACGTCACGGCGGCGTGCCTGCAACGGCCGGTCGATGCGACCGGCGAGCGTCGAGGTGAATCGATGAATCCACTGTCCACGCAGCACAATTTCCAGAGCCTGTCGTTGAAGGATCTGCTCGAAGCACGCGATCTGTATCACTGGCATCTGTCGAACAAACCCAATGTCGTCGGTACGGCCGTTGGTTTGTATCTGATTCGAAACGACGAGCCGTGGCCGGACCAGCAGCGTGGCGCGAACGGCGACGCAGAGACCCGCGCGAAACCGAAGGGCGTACGCACGTTCGACAACTCCGAAGTGCGTCCTTATTCGTGGCCTGCCGTGATCGTGCTGGTGCGCGACTGGGTCGACGCGACCGAGTTCGGCCGTGGCAACGTCGACCCCGATCATATGGTGCCGCGCACGCTGTACATGCCCGATGGCCGCGCGGTGCCCGTCTGCGTGGTCGCCGTCGAGCCGACGGCGCCCGCCACCAGCGCCCCTGCGGATGCACGCTGGCCATCGACGTATATCGGCGGCGGCTGTCCGTTGATCGCGGATGCACAGGGTATCGAGCGCACGGCGAGCGTCGGCTGTCTCGTGACGGACGGCCATACGACTTACGCGCTCACCAATCGCCATGTATGCGGCGAGCCGGGATCGCCCGTGAAGGCGCTGTTGCGCGGCGCGGTAGCCGAAGTCGGCATTGCGTCGGACCGGCAGCTGACGCGCGAACCCTTCACCGCCGTGTTCCCCGGGTTAGCGGGCAGCCGCAGCTTCCTCACGCTCGATATCGGCCTCGTCGAAGTGCACGACGCGAATGACTGGTCGAGCCAGCCGTTCGGCATCGAAGGCAGCATCGGCAATGTCGCGGATATCAACGAGCTGAGCCTGAGCCTGCAACTGATCGATCAGCCCGTGACGGCATTCGGCAGCGCATCGGGCGCGCTCGACGGCACGATCAAGGCTCTGTTCTACCGGCACAAGTCGCTTGCCGGCTACGACTATGTTTCGCAGTTTCTGATCGCGCCCGCGAACGGCAGTCCGCAGACGCAGCCCGGCGATTCGGGGACGTTGTGGTATTTGACCTCGCTCGCGGCCACATCCGGCGACGGCGCGCGCAGTCTGACTCCGCTTGCGATCGAATGGGGCGGACAATCGCTTGCCAGCGACGACGGCGCACGTCTGAACTACGCGCTCGCGACGGGGCTGAGCACAGCGTGCCAGCTGCTCGACGTGGACCTCGTGCGCGCGCACAACGTCGGCGCAAATCCGTACTGGGGACAAACGGGCCACTACAGCATCGCGACGGCGGCAATCCAGTCGGTGAAGCAGGGCCCGCTGCGTGATTTTCTCGAAGTGAATGTCGAGCGCATCAGTTTTCGCCCGGACGAACTCACGCCGGAGCAGATCCGCGAGAAGCTTGCGCGCGGCGATTTCGTCGAGCTTGCCGATGTGCCCGATTTCGTGTGGAAGAAGACGCCCAACCGCGTGCCGGGCGGACGCGACTACGCGCAGAACGCGGGCCCCGAGCATCCGAATCACTACGCCGATATCGACCAGCCGGACGGCGACGGCAAGACGCTGCGCGACGTGACGCTCGGCAATATAGCCAACATGAGCGTTGCGGTGTGGTCGAAGTGGTATGCGGATGAAGGCGAAACCGATGCGCGTTACGAAGGTCTGTTGCCGTTTCGCGTGTGGCAGATTTTCGACGAGATGGTCAGGCAGCTGAAGGCGCGTAACGACACGAAGTTTCTTTGCGCGGCGGGCGTGCTGGCGCACTACGTCGGCGATGCGTGCCAGCCTTTGCACGGCTCGTATCACTCGGACGGCTACAAGGACGCGCCCGGCACGACGGCGAAGAAATGGCCGGGCAAGGGCGTGCATGCGGCCTTCGAAGACAAGATGGTCGACCGTCACTCAGACGAACTGCTACCGAAGATCGGGCCGCAGGCGCAAGCGTTCGAAGGGGATATTCCGAAGATCGACGATGGACGAGATGCGGCGTTCGCGACCGTCACGCTGATGGCCGAGGCGGCGACGATCCTTCCGCCGTCCACGCTGATCGACGAGTACATCCGGCTGGGCGGCGGAAGCTCGGCGCGTGTCATCGATGGTCTGTGGGATGCGTTCGGCGACGACACGGCGAAACTGATGGGCGCAGGCGCACGCTACCTCGCCGCGATGTGGGAAGCCGCGTATGCCGCCGCCGATACATCGCTGCCGGCCGGCGCGCGGGAAATCAGCGAGCAGGCGCTTGCAAAGGTGTATCAGGACAAGACGTTCCTGCCTTCGCTGACCATCGACAAGATCGGGCCGGTGATCGGCTGATGGATCGGGCGCGGGCGGCGCGCGGCTGTGACGCTCTGCGCGCCGCTTTCGGGCTAGGCGGTCGCGAGCTTTTTGCTCTGCCTGGACATGCCGTCGAAGATCGCCGACGCCAGATCTTCCGGAAAGCCTGACGGGAGTTGAGCGGCGACGGTATCGATGACGCCCTGCGTGGCGTGCACGACCGACGCGATCATGTCGTCGACGGCATCCGGCGGCAAGCCGACCTGCTGGCCTTGCGTGATCCAATGTCGCCGTAGTATCTGACCGATCAGATAATGATTGCTCGTGCCGCGCACGGCCATTGCCAGCTTCGCCTTCTGCATCGGAATACGATTCGCGCCGCGCCCGATGATGGGATGCGCGGACAGCACGTCGTAAAGCGGCGTCGCCCGATATTGGTTGCCCGGCAGATGCGCAATGCTGAAGTTCTTCGCGTGGCCGTCGGTGGCGGCGAGCAGCCAGAAGATCAGCTGGGTCGTGAAGAAGCGCGCGCTGTCTTCGGCGGCATTGTCCGACCCGGCGAGGATGTGCATGACGGCGTCGATGCCCGGGCCGCCGTCGGCCTGATATTTCGCAATGGGCGGCGTGCCCGTCGCCTGGCACATGTCTTCCTGCGGCAGGCGCACGATCCACGTTGCGTCGCTCGACAGCCTGCGGTCGAAGCGCTCGACGACGAGCGCTTTCTGATCGCCGAAGCGCGCGATCTCGCACCCGGCGATGGGCAGTCCGTAGGCGGCGACGATCTTCGAGCACAGCCACTCGTTTTCCACCGACGTGCGCATGTCGGCTCGCATGTTGCCCACCAATCCCAACGGCAGCTTCAGGATATGCGTGGTCGGCGTGCTGCCTGCCGGAAGCACCCAGCGGCCTTTGTGACGCAGTAGCGCTGTCTTTTCCTGCGCGCCGGCGATGGATAGGCGCAAGTCGGCCGCCTCGTTGCGCTGGCCAAGCGGCGCCGCCGCGGTCGTGTCGCGCAGCAGTCGCGCGATGTCATCGCTTGTGAGTGTGTCGCCGCCGATGCGGTAAAGGTCGGTGGGCGTTTCACCCGGCGGCAGCATCTGGATCGCGCCGACGCAATCGCGCCCGAGCGCGGCGAGCAGAGCGAACGGCGCCGTGCTGCCTGTCTGGTAGCGCTGCGCCATTCTGCGCCGGATGGGTTCGCTGTCGGGCAGCAGGTTGTCGAAGAATGCCGACACGACGGCACCGCGATACGGCTGATTGCCCGGCGTGAACGGCAGGGACAGCGACAGCGGACGGCCCTGTTCGTCGCCGATCCAGTCGTCGAAGTAGACAAGACGCTCGCCGCCGCTGGACTTTTCCCAGTAGCCGACGGCGAGGCCGTTCATCCACAGGTCGAGGCGTTGGGTCTGCGAACGGCGCCCCATGCTTACCACTGCTCCCGTTTCTTCGGCGCGCTTGCCTTGCGCGGGGTTCGTGCCGCGGCGCGCGCACCCGGCGTGGCCGAGGGCTTGCGCGGTGCCTGTCGGGCGGCCGCGCTGGCTGGCTCGCGTTTTTGCGTCTTTGTAGCGGGTGCGGCGCGCTCGGTTGCGGGTTTCATTGCGGACTTCGCTGCGCGCTTGCGCGGCGCGGACTTCGGCGTGTCGCGGCCCGGTGCCGCGACGCGGTTCGACGACGCCATCTTTGCCACGGGCGCCGCGTTTGCGGGTGAAGGTGTGTCCTGACTGAGCGTGATTCCGGCGTTCAGCAGCCGCAAGACCGTGAAGAGCCGCTCGACTCCAGCGGCGGCCGGGTCTGCCTCGAACTGCGCATAGCTTTGCTGCGTGATGCCGAGCCGCTCGGCAAGCATGGCCTGCGTAAGTCCAGCGGCTTTACGAAAGCCGCGCAGAACGGGGCGCAACTGGCTGAGCGTCTTGACGGAATAGTCCACGGCTGGCCTCGGAGGACACGGGTTGATCCGGGTTGAACTTAGGCTGGGGCAGGCGCTGCACGCGCTTCCCCTTCGGTACAGAATACAGACCTGAACCTGTATTGGCAATATACAGTCTATAAGCTGTAAATAAAAAATACAGTCTAAAACCTGTATCTGGTCAGGGCGACGGGCAACCCGTTTGAGAATGCCTCGCAAAGCGGACTGCGCATCGAATCGCGTCGTCGAGTGACAGGGCTCAGGGACGAACGACAGGCACTCATCGCAGCATGCAACGCACGCTGCGCCGCAGCGCAAGCATTCCGTTACACGCGGGTACGTGAAGTGCTGGCAAAGGCTGATCTCGCCGCGCGATCAGGCAACGGCGACCCGATGGAAGTTCATAACAACGGAGGTCATGCCATGAGCAACGATTCACACTCTTCGAATCCGCCCGATCCCACGCGCCGCAAGATCCTGGCGGCGCTCGCGGGCAGTGTCGCGTTGTCGGCATGTGGCGGGGGCGGCGGCGGAGGATCGTCGGGCAGCACCGGTTCGACGAATGGCATTCCCCCCGATCGCGCCAGTCTTCCACGGCCAGCGCTGCCGGCGCCCGCCACTTCGGGGATCGATCACGTCGTGCTCGTGACGATGGAGAACCGTTCGTTCGATCATCTGCTCGGCTGGGTGCCGAACGCCGAGCATCAGCAGGCGCGCCAGTTCACCGACGCATTTGGTCAGACGCAATCGTCGTTCGCGCTGACGTCGAACGCAGCGTACGGGTTCCAGGCGTGCAGTTTCTCCGATCCGAACCATATGTACAGCGCAGGGCGCACACATCTTGCCAACGGCGCGATGAACGGCTTTCTGCTCACGCCGGGCACGAGTCTCTTGCGCGGCGACCTGCTGCCCATCGGTTACTTCGGTGCGGCCGATCTCGACTTCTATCGCGGCGCCGTCACGCAGTACACGGTCTGCGACTACTACATGAGCGGCATTCTGTCGGCGACGTTTCCGAACCGCCTCTATCTGCACAGTGGCGAGACCGACCGCCTCGACGACAGTGTCGATACGTCGACGCTGCCGACCATCTGGGACCGGCTCGACGCAAAAAACATCTCGTCGACGTATTACTTCCACGACGTCCCGTTCACCGCGCTGTACGGTACGCGCTATGTCGGTCGCTCGAAGCTGTTCGCGGAGTTTCTCTCTGATGCGGCTTCGGGCAATCTGCCATCGTTCTGCATGGTCGATCCGAGTTTCGCGGGCGAGGCACAAGGCACGTCGAACGACGATCACCCGCACGCCGACGTGCGCAACGGTCAGGTGCTGCTCGGTCAGATCTACGACGCGCTGCGCACCAGTCCGAACTGGAGCACGACACTGATGATTCTCGTGTATGACGAATGGGGCGGCTTCATGGAGCACGCGGTGCCGCCCGTCAAGCCTGTATCGACGGCGGAGCAGGGTGTCGGCAATGATGGCCGGCTCGGATTTCGCGTGCCGTGCATGCTGTTCGGGCCGCGCGTGCGCGCGAACATGGTGTCGCGCTATCCGTTCGACCCCAGCTCGATTCATCAACTGATTGCGTGGCGCTTCGGTATCGATCCGCTGGGCGTGCGTGCGAGCGATGCGAGTACCTTCAACATGGCGTACGCGCTCGACTTCACCGACGCCGCGCGAACCGACGCGCCCGCGATTCCGGTGACGCAAGGCACGTTCGGTGTAGCGTGCTCGACCGCGGGGATCATTCCTGGGCTTGGCGGCGTCGATCACAGCCAGCAGGTGCCGTCCACCTCCGCATCTCAGGCGGCCTCTCAGCCAGTCGAAACCAACGCCCCGGGCGGACGCTTCGCCGACTTGCGCGCGAAAGCGACCGCGCTAGGATTTCCAGGCGGCATGTAAATTCTGCGCGGCGTTTGCATGGATCGATGGCATTGCGGCTCTGCGTCATACGTCGCAGAGCCGCAATGCATTTCATTGTCGACGCCCGTTCGCAGCGCTCACGCCGCTGCCTTGCGTCGCTTGCCGAGTTCGGTCTCGACGGGCTGCTTGTCGGATTCGGGCACGGACCCAGCGGGGCGGTGCACGTCGTGCGTGACGAAACCGAGTTCGCGGCTCGGCACATCGAACCAGTCGCGATGCGAGAACGAGTCGCGGATATCGTCGAGGCCGCTTTGCCAGTGTTCGAGCATCGTGTCCACGCTGAACTCGTAGTCCTTGTAATGGCCTTCGTACGGCTTGTTCCTGTAGATCAGATGCACGACGTTGATCGCGCTGCCGTCCGCTG
Organism: Paraburkholderia largidicola; assembly: GCF_013426895.1. Taxonomy (NCBI): domain Bacteria; kingdom Pseudomonadati; phylum Pseudomonadota; class Betaproteobacteria; order Burkholderiales; family Burkholderiaceae; genus Paraburkholderia; species Paraburkholderia largidicola. Next base: position 337,281 of record NZ_AP023175.1, read on the forward strand.
CCTGCTCTGCGAGACGGAACAGCGGATCAGCCTTCAGCACCGACGTCGGCACATGTTCGAGCAGTTCCTTGATGAAGCGCGCATGCTTTTGCCGCTCGGCCAGCATGTTCGTGATTGCGCGCGTGCGGCTCGAATACTGGATGTCTTTGGCTCGCTCGGAAATGTCGGGGAAATCGCCCGGCGCATTGCCGCGCGCGCTCCACAAGTCGACCTGAAAGACCAGCGTGTCCTTATGATCCGAATCGCGCAGCACTTCCGTGAGCGGTGTATTCGAAACGAGCCCGCCGTCCCAGTAGTATTCGCCTTCGATCTCGACAGCCGGGAAACCCGGCGGCAACGCTCCCGACGCCATGAAATGCTCCGGTTCGAGGCGCATTTTCCGGTTGTCGAAGTACGTGAGATTGCCCGTGCGCACGTTCACGGCGCCCACGGACACGCGAATCGCACCGTCGTTGATGCGGTCGAAATCCGCGTATTGCAGCAGCGTCGCCCGCAATGCGGCCGTGTCGTAGTAGCTGACGCGGCTCGGGTCCAGCTTGCCGAGGCCCGCCAGCGGCAACGGAAAGCGCGGCGCGAAGAAGCCGGGTTGGCCTTCCGTCAGCGCGCGGCCCGCTGCCCACATGCTGGCCCACTTGCGCGACAGGTCATGCAGGCCCAGGCCGGGCAGCGTCCACGCGCTCACGCTGCCAACCCAGTCGAGCGGATGACAGATCGCATTCCAGAAACCGCGCAATGCCGCCACACGATTTTCCGGCGCATTGCCCGCGATGATCGCCGTGTTGAGCGCGCCAATGGACACGCCTGCGATCCAGTGCGGCTCGACCTTCGCCTCGGCGAGTCCTTCGATGACGCCCGCCTGATACGAGCCGAGCGCACCGCCGCCTTGCAGCACGAGCGCGATTTCGTCGTAGCGCGGCAACACAAACGGTTCCGGCTGCGGGATGACTTTCTTTGTGTCGCTGCGCATACGTGCTCCTTATTTCATCGACCAGCCGTGGCTGACGATCACCGACTGTCCCGTCAACGCGGACGATTCGAAGCCCGCGAGGAAAGCGACCGTGTTGGCGACGTCTTCGACCGTCGTGAATTCGCCGTCGACCGTTTCCTTCAGCATCACGTTCTTCACGACTTCTTCTTCGCTGATGCCGAGCGCCTTGGCCTGCTCGGGAATCTGCTTGTCGACGAGCGGCGTGCGCACGAAGCCCGGGCACACGACATTCGCACGCACGCCGCGCGGGCCACCTTCCTTCGCGACCACGCGCGCGAGGCCGAGCAGGCCGTGCTTCGCGGTGACATAGGCCGACTTCAGCTTCGATGCTTCATGCGAGTGCACCGAGCCCATATAGACGATCGAGCCGCCGCGCTTGCTGTCGTACATGTGCCTGATCGCGGCCTTGGTCGTGAGGAACGCGCCGTCCAGATGAATGGCGAGCATCTTCTTCCAGTCGGAGAAGGCGTATTCTTCGATCGGCGCAACGATCTGAATGCCCGCGTTCGACACGAGCACGTCGATGCTGCCGAGTTCTTTCACCGCGCGCTCGATCCCTGCGTTGACAGCTTCTTCATTCGTCACGTCCATCGATACCGCGATTGCCTTGCCGCCGCCTTCGACGATGCTCGACGCAACCTTCTGCGCATTCTCCAGATTCAGATCCGCAATCACGACGGCAGCGCCGAGGCTCGCGAGCTTGCGAGCGCATTGTTCGCCGATACCGCTTGCTGCGCCCGTCACGAGCGCGACCTTGTTTTGCAGTGACATGGTGTGTTCCCTTGAAAAATGTGGAGTGCGTTAAACCGCGAGTTCGAGCGCGTCGTCGTTCGACTTCTTTGCGGTCTGCGTTTCCGCTTGCGCAGGCGCCAGGTAGTCGAAAGCAACTTCGCCGATATCCAGCGTGAGATTGGCGATCACATGCCGCGCGCCGACGACGCGCTTCACCGGCAGATCGGCAATCGGCGCGAGCGCATGCGGATGCAGTTCGAGCGCGGCCGGCCCGCTCCATGCGCCGAGCACCGTCACGTCGCGCAGATAGAAGCGCACGAGTTCGCAGATGCGTGCCGTGCCGTCGACATGCGGAATCACCTTCAGCAGATAGTTCGGTGTGTCGGCGAGCTTGGCGCGCTCGGCTTCGATATCGATCGTGCGATGCTTGTAGCCCATCGTGCCCGTCGCGATGCGTTGCGTGCCGTAATCGAGCGTGCCGAGCAGCGTGTCGTTACCGTCGACGCCCAATCTGGGGCGCGCGAGCTTCTTCGGGAAGCCCCAGATTTCGCGGCCGCCGGCAATCGGGCCTTCATCGTCGAGGTACATCGAGTGCGTGTAGTTCGCAAGACGTCCTTCCATGTCGCGCACCGAAATCACCTGGCCGCTTTCCGTGTAGTCGCCGAAGCCCGACGAATCAGGCATGCGAATGAATTCGTAATGGACCAGCGCGTTTTCCGGCTTCAGCGGTTCGGGCACCACGGCGCGCAACGCATCCATATCGGTTTCGTACGAAATGATGAAGTACTCACGATTGAGAAAGCGAAACGGCGGGCGAGGGTAGGCGGGATTGTGAACGGGCATCGCGAATGCGGATTGCCGGATCGATTTGATGTCCATGAACTTCCTCTTAGGCATTGGGCGTTGTTGGAGCACCGCGAATCTTAGAGCAAAACTTTTTTCGGGATCACATTAATTTCTCCAATACACCGTTGGTCTGGACGCAACAGTGACACGGCCTCTCAGGCACGGACGATAAACGTCAATCATTGTGAAAATCGGCATAAGCTGTTTTCGTGAGCGAAATATCGATGACGCGAAAACGAAATACGGATGTCATGCATTCGATGGCTGGCAAGTCAGATATTTTTATTTGTGTTGTAGATAATCTGATGAGATTGATTAACGAGCTAATCAATCGGTTCGCGTGGAAAGCACACGGCGTCGGACGGATTGGTTCGGCGGCCGGCGGCGGCCGCCACGAAATCATCGTAGAAATGTTTTTGATTTTGTTGCGGCGCGACATGTACGGCGATATACTAGGGTTATTACCTAGGGTGTTACCCGCACAAGGAGTTCGCCATGCAACAAGCTACGACCGCCGCTGTTCCGTCCACGAGCTGGCTTTCGCGTCTGCGCGAACTCGCTATCCGCGCCGTCGACCTGCACCTGCAGCACTGCGCGGTGCTCGCTGAAGCGTATCGCCGCTAAGCATTTCGCATAAAAAAGGGGAGTTCAATCTGAACTCCCCTTTGTTCATCAGCGTTCCGCTGCGCCAGCGTCACGGAGCGCGGGGGCGCTGGTGCCGCTGTCGTCAGATACCGGCTTTTCGGGCCGCGAAAATCAGCCGCAGTCCAAGCGCCGCGATGGCGCCCGCGGCGATCCGGTCGATCCACGTTTTCGCGCGCAGATAGACCTCGCGCGGGCCACGGCTCGAAAAGCACAGCGCGACGACCGTGTACCAGCCGAACTCCACCGCGAACACCAGCGGCGGCAGCACCACATAGCACCAGACGGGCGGATGCTGCGGCAACAGTGCGGCAAAGATACTGCCGTACCAGATCGCCGTCTTCGGATTGCTGAGCTGCGTCGTCAATCCAATCCAGAACGATTTCTTCGCGCTGCGGTTGTGCGCGGCACCGGCGTTGTCCATCGCAATCGGGCGGGCCGCGCCGCGCCAGATTTTCGACGCGATGTAGATCAGATACAAACCGCCCGCCACTTTCAGTCCGATATACAGCCATTCGACGGCGACCAGCAGCGTATAAAGACCGGCGAGCGCCAGCCCGCCGAAGAAAATGCCGCCGATGCCCATACCCAGCGCGGTCGACAACCCGTCGCCGCGAGACAGGCTGATCGAATTTCGCGCGACGAGAACGAAACTCGGGCCGGGAATCATCGCGCCCAGCAACAACGCGACGAGAATGGCGAATACAGCGGCGGATGCGGACATCGAACGGTCTCCTTGAGCGGGGGCTTTCGGCGCGAGAGCCTGGCCAGGCGCGCCAGGTCATGAAGGTGCGCGTGCCGAAAGAATAGATGCATCGCGCAACCCCTGCAACGCGCCTGCCAGATGTGCAATTCAGTTCGTGCCGAGCGATTGGGACAGCGCGATCAGATTGACGGGCGCGAGCCGGATCAGCCCGCCACGCGGACTATCGATATCCGCGATCAGCGCGAACGAAAGCGAGATCACGATGGGCAATATCAGCAGCACGGCATTGCGCCTGATCTGTCCACGCGTGCCATAGCCGATCAGCAGATTGCAGAACAGGCCGATTCCCAGCATCAACGACCACGCGGTCACGGGAATGTGATTCCACCACGATGCCTGCGTGTAGCCCTGTGTGTTGATCACGTCGTTCATGCCGGAAACGGCGAGCGCGATCACGGGCGTCTGCTTTTCGACGGCGACCTTGCGCACGGCCATCCATAGATCGTTTTCGAGCTGGTTCGTCGCCGCGTTGATCCGCGCGATGCTCTCGTCGTCTTGCGCCAGATAGTAGCGGATGCGCTGATCGACATAACCGCGCAGCAAGGTCTGCACGCGTTGCGCATCGGTATCGGGCAGCAGACCGGCGCGCAGGTATTCGGTGCCGATCGCGTTGGCTTCTTCTTCCTCGTAGTTCTTGCGCTGGTCGTAGCGGCTCACGGCCATCGAAAAGGTAAAGCCGATCATCAGCGCGAGCAGCGTGAGCGTCGCGGCCTGCACGACGTTGAAGTCGTCGCGGATTTCGTCGACGATCTTGCGGTGCCGGCGCATCAGCATCGCGCCGGCATACGCGCCGATCGACATTGCTACGAATGACACGAAAAACAGAAACAGCGGGTGGCTCATCAGCGAAGGCATCTGCACGTCTCCGGTTCGATTGCGGTCGGCAAAGCGGAAAGGAACGGCCAATACGCGTGGATGCATGAACGCGCCATTGCGACGCTATTGTCCGATAGCGCCGCGTCGCTCACAAGACGACTGCCGGGCGAATTGCTAGAGTGGCGCCATGGACGAGAACGAACGAATCAGGCGCGCCGTGTCGTGGCTGCGCGAGGCCGACGGTATGCTGGTGACCGCCGGGGCGGGGATGGGCGTCGATTCGGGCCTGCCCGATTATCGCGGCGCAGAGGGCTTCTGGCGCGCGTATCCCGCTTTGAAGCAGCATCGGCTGACCTTTCAGGACATGGCCAATCCGCGCGTGATGGCGCTGCATCCGCGGCTTTGCTGGGGCTTCTATGGGCACCGGCTCGATCTGTATCGGCGCACGGTGCCGCATCGGGGTTTCGATATTCTGCTGCGCTGGGCGCAGGCGCTGCCGCGCGGCCTTGCCGTGTTTACCAGCAATGTGGACGGGCAGTTTCAGGCGGCGGGTTTCGACGCTGCGGCCATCGCCGAGTGCCACGGCTCCATTCACGTGCTGCAATGCTCGGAACTCTGCCACGACGGACTGTGGCCGGCCGCCGATGTACAACCCGTCGTCGACGAATCGACTTGCGAACTCGTGAGCGATCTGCCGCGCTGCCCGAAGTGCGGCGCGGTGGCAAGGCCCAATATCCTGATGTTCGGCGACTACGACTGGATCGCGTTGCGCACCGAGCAGCAGGAGGCGCGGCTACAGGCGTGGCTGTCTGCGGTCGAGCGTCTGGTCGTGATCGAAATAGGCGCGGGCAAGGCCATACCGACCGTGCGTTACTTCAGCGAGCAAAACGGACCGCGCGTCATCCGCATCAATCCACGCGATTTCGGCATCGCGCCGCATCACGGGATTGGGCTCGCACGCGGCGCAATCGACGGCCTCGAATTGCTCGATCGGTTCATGAAGGTATAGCGAACGGCGCCATCGGGGCGCCGTTGCGTGTGCCGCTATCGGCTCTGCTGCTTACACGGCATCAGGTTGCGTGATCCACGCGGGCTCGCGCTGACTGATGCGCCGCGTCGCGATGCGCGCCTGCTGCCTGCGTATGATCGAACGCGCCGCGCGGGCCAGTGCCAGATCGAGTGCGCCGCGCCAGTCTCTTGCGATCGACGTCACGACGACGGGCGTCGCGTCGGGCGTCTGCACCTGCACCTGGCAGCGCTTGTCGAGTCCGCCGCGCGGACCGTTGATGTCGGACATGCTGACGGTCGCCTTCGAAATCAGCCAGTCCATGCGCCGAAACACGAAGCGGATGCGTTGGCGCGCGAAGCTGCGCAGTCGGACGGCTTCACGGTCGCGGGACTTGAACAGGACTTGCATGAGACACCTCCTTCGTGGGTACGGCTCAAGAGTACGGTGAGAAGGTGTTGAGGAAAAAGCAGAAATAACGGAACGTCAGCTTCGGAAAAACCGAAGCTTCACTCGTAGCTGCGAATGCGATCACGCGTGCGCCGCGCTCAGCACCTTTTGCGTCAAAGGATGATGCCGCCCGCGCCGCGACATGATTGCGTGGATTTCCTCCTTGACGTCGGGCGAGCGGCCGAGCCAGCGCAAGCCGCGATGCATGGGATCGTTGCGCTCCGCGCCGAACGCCGCGAGCGGAAACACGCCCATGCCGCGCGATGCGAACAGCGCCATCAACGCGCTGTCTTCGAACTCGCCCGCGACGCGTGGCCGGATGCCTTCGGCTTCGAACCAGCGGTCGAGACGCGAGCGCAGCGACGAGTGTCCCGTCGGCAGCAAGACCGGCAGCGATGCGAGGCATTGCGGGAAGTGATCAATATGCGTTTTGCGGACCATGGCGGCCGGTCCGTACCAGTCGATCGGCGAAGCGATCAGACGCTCGCTGGATAGACGCAGATTCGAGTTGTGCGGCGCGGGCTGGCTGGACAGCACGAGATCCAGATGGTGATGCGCCAGTTCCGCCAGCAGATCTTCTGCTTCGCCTTCGTGACAGAGCAGCCGCAGCGACGGCGTGTCCAGCACGCCGGCAAGAATTGCATGGACGGCGAGCTTCGAAATGCCATCCGTCAAGCCGACCGCGAAGCGCGCGACCGTTCCGCTCGCCGCTTCGCGCACTTCGTCGTGCAACGTGCGTCCGATCTGGAAGATCTCTTCCGCGCGCGCGTACGCCGCCTGTCCCGCTTCCGTCATCGCGACGCCGCGCCCTGCGGGCTTCAGTAGTTGATGTCCGAGCGATTTTTCCAGTTCGCGCACCTGCGCGCTGATGGTTTGCACCGCCATGTCGAGCCGCTCGGCGGCCCGCGCAAACCCGCCTTCCTTCACGACGACCCAGAAATAGTGCAAGTGCCGGTAGTTGAGCATATTGGACTCACTTCGAAAAAACCGAACCAACTATCAGCTTATCACTGGTTTTTCCGATTGCGGAGTCAGGCGATCATGCTTTCCACAGGCTGTGACCCAGTAATCAGCCGTTTTCATCTCAACCGGATAACGACGCTCGCAAATGGAATCCTTACTGACCCTGGCCGCCGATCCCGCTGCATGGGCGGCACTCGTGACGCTCGTCGTGATGGAGATCGTGCTCGGCATCGACAACCTGATCTTCATTTCGATTCTGAGCAACAAGCTCCCCGAAGCGCAACGTGCGCGCACGCAGCGCATCGGCATCATGCTGGCGCTGGTGATGCGGCTCGGCCTGCTGGGCACCGTCGCGTGGATTGCGCAGCTCACCCAGCCGGTGTTTTCCGTGTTCGATCACGCGTTTTCGTGGCGCGACCTGATTCTGCTCGCGGGCGGACTGTTCCTCGTGTGGAAGGCCACGCGTGAAATGCACCATCACGTGAGCCACGACACCGACACGGCAACGAACCCCGCGACGGGCGTCGGCGGCCTGACGGTGACGGCTGCGATTGGCCAGATCCTGTTGCTCGACCTCGTGTTTTCGGTCGACAGCATCATTACGGCGGTCGGCATGACGGATCACCTGCCCATCATGTTCATTGCGGTGATCGCAGCCGTCACGGCGATGTTGTTCGCGGCTCGCCCGCTGTCGAAGTTCATCGAGCGCAATCCGACCATCGTCACGCTTGCGTTGAGCTTCCTGCTGGTGATCGCGATGACGCTGATTGCAGAAGGTTTTGGTTCGCACGTGCCGAAGGGCTACATCTACGCGGCCATGGCGTTCGCGGGCTTCGTCGAAGGCATGAACATGCTGACGCGGCGCAGAAAGGAGAAGCGCGAGCAGAAGGCGGCAGCGCTGGAAGCGGAGCGTGAAATCAACCCGGAAAAGACGCAGACGAACGGTTCGGCTTACTCGAACTGAACGATGTGGACTGACAGAAGTATCGGGGCGGTTGAGCGCCGCCCCGAACGGCAGCACCAAGGTATGAACGTTACGAAAGGAGCAACGCAATGAAGTGCCCCGTTTGCAAGACCCCCGATCTGCTGATGACCGAACGTCAGAGCATCGAGATCGACTATTGCCCGACGTGCCGTGGCGTATGGCTCGATCGCGGCGAACTGGACAAGTTGCTGACCCAGATGCAGGACGCGCCCGAACCGGACAACAGAAGCAATCAGGTCGAGCGCGACACGCGCTACGGCGACCGCGATGGCCGTCACGAACAGGAGTGGGGCCGACGCAACGATTCCTACCACGGCGATCATCGCAAGCACTACGATCCGCGCCGCAAGAAGAAATCGCTGTTCGATATGTTCGATTTCGATTGACCCGCCTCCTGAGCGCGCGCCGCGCGGGCCACAGCCAACAGGCCTGGTCCCGTGCGGATGCGCCGCGATCCAGACCCCGGTCGGACGCTTTATAGTATTACTATAATTCGAAGCGATCCGATCGCACCTCGTCATCGCACCGCGTCATCGAGCGGCCCGCGACACCCAAATCCGTTTTTTCATATCTGCCTAAAACGTGGGACAGCGGGGCATCGACGCGAAGAACTCATCGCGAATCGCCTTATGCCCGTCGGCACGAACGTCGGGAAAACGCTAATCGAAAGCGCGCGACACCAAACATATAGTTTGGCTATAAGAAAAAGTCAGACGCACGACATGCGACCCGCCGATGCTTCGGTGGCATGCGCCGCGCACAGGATGTTCGCCACGAGCGCGCATCCGCGCCGGAAGCCGTCCGGACTGGGATTTCCAGATTGACTGTCAGTTGCAGGTTTGCAGCAAGAGTTGGCGCAAAACGTTCGTCGTGCGTCATGGCTGTCGTCGCACACGAAAAAGCAGCGCCTGGAAAACAACCACATCGGAGACAACACATGAAAGTCGCCACGCGTCTGATCGCCGGCATGCTCGTTGGAGCGGCGCTCACCGTTGCCGCGAGCGCCAGCTTCGCCGGGGATAAACAGATCACCTTGGGTTTCTCGCAGGTCGGCGCCGAAAGCGCATGGCGCACTGCGAATACCGTGTCCGTGAAAACGTCGGCAAAGGATGCCGGCATCAACCTGAAGTTCTCGGATGCACAGCAGAAGCAGGAGAACCAGATCAAGGCGATCCGCTCGTTCATCGCGCAGAAAGTGGACGTGATCGCTTTCTCGCCTGTGGTCGAGTCCGGCTGGGAACCTGTCCTGACGGAAGCGAAAAACGCGAAGATTCCCGTCATTCTCACCGACCGTTCGGTCGACGTGAAAGACAAGTCACTCTATGTGACGATGATCGGCTCGGACTTCCTCGAAGAGGGCCGTCGCGCGGGTAAATGGCTCGAAGAGCGCTACAAGGACGATAAAGGCCCGATCAACATTGCCGAACTGCAAGGTACGGTCGGCTCTGCGCCCGCGAACGACCGGCATGCTGGCCTGATCGAAGTGATCAAGAACGATCCCAAGTTCAAGATCATCGCGTCGCAAAGCGGCGACTTCACGCTCGCAGGCGGCAAGCAGGTGATGGAAGCGTTCGCCAAGACCTACGGCAAGCAGATCAACGTGGTCTACGCGCATAACGACGACATGGCGCTCGGCGCGATCCAGGCCATGGAAGAAGCAGGCATCAAGCCCGGCAAGGACGTGACCGTGGTGTCGTTCGACGCGACCAAGGGCGGCTTCGAAGCGATGATCGCGGGCAAGATCAATGTCGACGTCGAATGCAGCCCGCTGCTCGGGCCGCAGTTGATGACGGCCGTGAAGGACGTGGTCGCGGGCAAGCAGTTGCCCAAGCGCATCGTGACCAACGAGACCGTGTTCCCGATGAGCGTCGCCGCGCAGATTCTGCCGCAGCGCAAGTACTGAGCGGCCGAATCGCTGCCTGGATCCGGCGCGCCTCGCAACGAGGCGTGCCGGATTTCCATAACGTCATCGCATCACGCTGCTTGTGACACATATGGCCGCACAACCGCTATTCGAAACCATCGGCATCAGCAAGACGTTTCCCGGCGTGAAGGCGTTGTCGGGCGTCGACTTCCGGCTTTTCCCCGGCGAAATCCATTCGCTGATGGGCCAGAACGGCGCGGGCAAATCCACGCTCATCAACGTGCTCACGGGCGTACACGAGCAGGACGCGGGCGAAATCCGCCTCGCGGGCGAAACCGTGCGTTTCGCGACGCCGCTCGAAGCCGAAGCCGCGGGCATCCAGACGTTGTACCAGGAAATCAATCTCTGCCCGAATCTCTCAGTGGCGGAGAACATCTTCGCGGGCCGGCAGCCGAAGCGGCACGGCGCGATCGACTGGAAGGCGATCCATTCGCGCGCGCATGAGGCGCTTGCCGAACTGAACGTGTCGCTCGACGTCACGAAGTCGCTCGATGCGTATCCGATCGCCGTGCAGCAGATGGTGGCGATTGCGCGCGCGATGTCGGTCAAGGCACGCGTGCTGATTCTCGACGAGCCGACGTCGAGTCTCGATGACGGCGAAGTGGCGCGACTATTCGACGTGCTGCGCAATATCCGGCAGGCGGGCATTGCGATCCTGTTCGTTACGCACTTTCTCGAACAGACGTACGCGATTTCCGATCGCATCACCGTGATGCGCAACGGCGAGCGCGAGGGTGAATATCTCGCGAAAGATCTGCCCGTCGAACAGCTGGTCGCGAAGATGGTCGGCCATAACCGCATGACGGAGCGCCTCAAAGGCGGCGCGCCCGATACGCCGCAGCAGCGCGCGGGTACGGCGCCGTTCCTGTCGATGCAAGGCGTCGCGCGGCGCGGCGTGATGAATCCCATCGATCTCGATGTGCAGCCGGGCCAGATACTCGGTCTCGCGGGATTGCTCGGTTCGGGGCGCACCGAAACGGCGCGGCTGGTGTTCGGCGTCGACAAGGCGGACGCGGGCACGATGAGCGTCGACGGCAAGAACGTGAAGCTCAGCTCGCCGCACGACGCGGTACGCCACGGCATCGGCTATTGCCCGGAAGACCGCAAGAAGGAGGGCATCGTCGCCGCGCTGTCGATCCGCGAAAACATCATCCTCGCACTGCAGGCGCGGCGCGGCTGGCTGCGCGTGATAGGTCGCAAGAAGCAGCGCGAAATCGCCGACACGTATATCGAGCGGCTCGGCATCAAGGCGCACGACGCCGAGCAGCCAATCGGCCTGCTGTCGGGCGGCAATCAGCAGAAGGTCGTGCTGGCACGCTGGCTCGCCACCGAACCAAAAATGCTGATCCTCGACGAACCGACGCGCGGCATCGACGTCGCCGCGAAGTTCGAGATCATGGATCGCGTGCTCGCGCTCTGCGCGAAGGGCCTCGCCATCCTCTTCATTTCGTCCGAAGTGGGCGAGGTGGTGCGCGTGAGTCATCGCATCGCGGTGCTGCGCGACCGTCGCAAGATTGCCGACGTGACGGGCAGCGCGGTATCGGAAGACCAGGTCTACCGGCTGATCGCAGGGGGAAGCGAATGAAGCAGATTCAGACGGTGCTCAGGCATCAGCTGGTGTGGCCCGCATTGACGCTGATCGCGCTGTTCGCCATCGACGTCGCGCACCGCGCGAACTTCCTGTCGATTGCGCTGCTCGACGGACATCTGTTCGGCGCGCCCATCGACATTCTCAATCGCGCCGCGCCACTCGTGATCGTGTCGCTCGGCATGACGCTCGTGATCGCGACACGCGGCATCGACATCTCCGTCGGCGCGATCGTTGCGATTGCGGGCGCGGCCGCCGCCGTCGTACTCGCCGACGATCCGACGCGCATCGGCACCGCGCTCGGCGCGGCGCTCGCCGTCGGCGTGCTGGCGGGCATCTGGAACGGCATGCTGGTCGCCTTCGTCGGCATGCAGCCGATCATTGCCACGCTGATCCTGATGGTGGCAGGGCGCGGCGTCGCGCAACTGCTGACGGGCGGACAGATCATCCCGATCGGCGCGAAGGGCTATCTGGTGTTCGGCGGCGGCTATCTGGCGACGGTGCCTTGCTCGGTGTGGATCGCGCTCGGCGTGACGGTGGCAACTGCATTGCTCGTCAATCGCACGGCGCTCGGGCTTTTCATTCGCGCGATCGGCGTCAATCCGGTGGCGACACGGCTAGTCGGTTTGCGCTCGGGCGCGATCGTGTTCAGCGTGTATGTGTTCTCGGGCTTGACGGCGGCCATCGCCGGGATTCTGGCCAGTTCGAACGTGCGCAGCGCGGACGGCAACAACGCGGGCCTGCTGCTCGAACTCGACGCGATTCTGGCCGTGACGCTCGGCGGCACGTCGCTGCTCGGCGGACGGTTCAGCCTCGCGGGCACCGTGCTCGGCGCGCTCATCATCCAGACGCTCACGTACACCACGTACTCGATCGGCGTGCCGCCCGAAGCGACGCTCGTCGTGAAGGCCATCGTCGTGCTGTTCGTCAGCGTGATCCAGTCGAGCGTCGCGCGCGCGATGCTCGTGCGTCAGTTGCTGCGCGCATTTGCATTCGCGAAGACGAAACCGCTTACGGGGACGCCCCAATGAACACTATGCTCGGCCGGTTGCTCGATCCGCGCACGCTGCCCATCGTCGTCACCGTCGTGCTGTTCGCGGTGCTGTTCGGCTTCGGCTCGGTGATGTACACGGGCTTCTTCTCGCTGCAGGTGCTGCTCGGACTGCTCGTCGACAACGCGTTTCTGCTGATCGTCGCGATCGGCATGACCTTCGTGATCGTGTCGGGCGGCATCGATCTGTCCGTCGGCTCCGTGGTCGCGCTGACGACGATCCTCTGCGCGATCGGCGCCGAGCGCCTGCACTGGCCCGTGTGGGTCATCGCGCCGCTCGTGCTCGCGTTCGGCGCGCTGTACGGCGCGGCGATGGGCGCGCTGATCCACTTTTTCCGTTTGCAGCCGTTCATCGTCACGCTGGCGGGCATGTTCCTCGCGCGCGGCGCGTGCTTTTTGATCACTACGCAGTCGATCACGATCAATGAATCGACCTTTCACGCGATGGCGGGCTTCAGCGTGCCGATCGGCGGCGGCTCGCTGACCTCGGGCGCGCTGATCGCGCTGCTGACGCTGGCCGTAGCGATCTTCGTTGCGCATTTCACGCGCTTTGGACGCAACGTCTATGCGCTCGGCGGCAACGAGCGCTCGGCGCTGCTGATGGGCTTGCCCGTCGCGCGTACCCGCATCGGCGTGTATGCACTGAGCGGCTTTTGCTCGGCGCTCGGCGGTTTCGTGTTCACGCTGTACGTGCTGTCGGGCTATGGCTTGCAGGCGCAGGGCATGGAACTCGACGCGATTGCCGCGACCGTGATCGGCGGCACGCTGCTGACGGGCGGCGTCGGCTATGTGATCGGCTCGGTGTTCGGCGTGGGCATTCTGGGTACGATCCAGACGCTGATTACCTTCGACGGCACGCTCAGTTCATGGTGGACGCGCATCGTGATCGGCGCGCTGCTTTGCGCGTTCTGCCTGCTGCAACGGATCATCGAGCGGCATGCGGCGCGGCGCAAATCGGACGGCACGGGGCTGGGCGCAAATGTCACGAAGACCACTGCCGACAAGTCCGCGCCAACGCACGGCACGAGCACGATCGATCTGGCAAAGATGAATCCGACGACGTTGAAGCAGTCGTGAGCGCTGCTGTTTTATCGGGCTAACGGGATCGCTGCGTCTTCGTTCTGCACGCGCGCCTGGCGCCGCGCCGCGCCCGGCGTCACGCCGACGATCCGCTTGAACGCGCGGCTGAACGCGGCATCGGAGTCGTAGCCGAGGCGCAGCGCAAGCTCCAGCAGCGACGCATCCGTTTCCTGCAATTGCGTGAGTGCTGCCTGCATTTTCCAGCGCACCGCATAGCGCATTGCCGGTTCACCGACCAGTTGCGTGAAGCGCGCGGAAAACGCCGAGCGCGACATGCCGACGCTGTCGGCCAGTGCCGCCACTGTCCAGTTGCTCGACGGGTCGCGATGAATCATCGCGATTGCGCGGCCGATCTGCCGGTCGCGCAACGCGCCGAGCCAGCCCGTCTGCGCGGCGGGCGCGTGGGCGATCCACGCGCGCACGGCCTGAATCACGAGGATATCCGCGAGCCGCGTGATGACCGTTTCGCCGCCCGCGTTCAACTGCTGCGCTTCGGCTGCGATGAAGCGCAACGTGCTCTGTATCCATTCCATTTCGGGCGACTGCCACGTGTCGACGCGGATCAGCTTCGGCAGCATTCCGATCAGCCGTTGCGCGGCGGGGTGATCGAAGCGCACGAGCGCGCAGATCATCGTTGTCGGCGCGCCGCCTTCGCCATGACGAAGAAGCTCGTAGCGGTTGCTGACGGCTTCGCGCGGCAGATCGAACAGTTTGCCGGCGGGGACGCCCGCTGCGCTCATCAGCCGATGCCCCGCACCATGCGGCACGAGCGCGAGATCGCCGGGGCGCAATACGCAGTGCTCCGCGCCATCCACTTCGAGCAGGCATTCGCCCGAGGTCACCACATGAAACATCATCGAGCGCTCGAACGGCGGCAATTCGAGCGCCCAGGGCGCGGTGAACTCCGAGCGGCAATAGAAGGTGCCCGTCATGCGCAGAAAGTGCAGCGCTTCGCCGAGCGGATCTCCGGATTCGGGCAGTTCGTTCATGCAGGCAGTCTAGACGGCAGATGAGATTCGTCCAAGTGTCTGGACGAATGATCAAGAATGACGGATGTCGGATCATTGTCCGTCCAGAAGCGCGTCGTTATTCTGGATTCACGGTCGCCACACGATGCGGCCTTCGAACGGAGATGATCCATGAAAGCAGACGCGATTCTCGTGCTTGGCAGCACGGGCAAGACAGGCCGCCGCGTGGCGGAACGGCTCACGGCGCGCGGCGCCGACGTACGGCACGGATCGCGCGCCGGCACGCCGCCTTTCGACTGGATGGATCGCGCGACGTGGGCGCCGTCCCTGAAAGGTGTGAAGGCCGTCTATATCAGTTACTTCCCGGACCTCGCCGTCGAAGGCGCCGCCGACGATATCCAGGCCTTCACCCATCTCGCCGTGCAAAGCGGCGTGCGCCGCCTCGTGCTGCTGTCGGGGCGCGGCGAGACGGAAGCACAACGCTGTGAAGCTATCGTGCGTGAGTCAGGTGTCGAATGGACGTTGCTGCGCGCAAGCTGGTTCGCGCAGAACTTCAGCGAGGCACATTTCCTGGAGCCGATCCTCGCGGGCGAGCTGGCGCTGCCCGTCGGCGACATCGGCGAGCCGTTCGTCGATGCCGACGATATCGCTGACGTAGCCGCCGCCGCGCTCACCGACGACGGCCACGCAGGCCGGCTCTACGAGTTGACGGGCCCACGCCTGTGGACCTTTGCCGACGCCGTTGCACAGATCGCCAGCGCCACCGGGCGGCCGATCCGCTTCACGCGCGTGACGATGCCCGAATACGTCGCGGCGCTCGACGCGGCGCAACTGCCGCCCGATGTGATCGGCCTGATCCGCTATCTGTTCACCGAAGTGCTCGACGGGCGCAATGCATCCGTGCAGGACGGCGTGCTTCGCGCGCTCGGGCGGCGACCACGCGAGTTCGGCGACTATGTGCGCGCGACGGCAGCGACGGGCGTCTGGACGCCCGGTGTCGAAGACAGCGCGCCCAGCTTCTGATTGAGCCAGTACGCGTACGACACCTCGATGTTTTCCTGAAGCGCGATCAGGTTGGTGGTCTGATCGATCAGCAGTTGCCCGATCTGCGCGACCAGGTTGAACTCCTGCTCGACCAGTTTCGTCACCGTGTTGGCGCCGCGTATCTCGGCGCGCTCGCGGTTCCATGCGGCCCAGCCTTGCATCCACGTCTGCTGTTGCAGCGTCAGACGCTCGACGACGGCCTGCTGCATCTGGAACAGTTCGCCCCAGGTGTGCAGGTCCATGCCGAAGGCGAGCAGGCGCGCGGTGTCGATGCTGCTGGTCGCCGAACGGGCGGCCCAGCCGCCGAACAGCACGGGCATCTTCAACGTGTCCTGGACGGCGGCGGCGCGCGCGGCGGGCGCGGTTTTCTGCACCGCTTCTGCGGCATTCACGGCGGCGGTTGCGACAGCCGTTGCTCTCGATGCAGCCGTTTGCTCCGCAGGCGCGGGCAGGATGGTCATTTCGTTCATGGCAGGCTCGTCAGGTAAGAGGAAGGGTCAGCCGCCAAGCCGGCTCAGCATGCCGTGCAGCGCCTTGATCTGGATCGCGTCGCGCGAATAGTAGTCGGGCTGTTCGGGGTCGTCGCTCGTGTAGCCCCACCAGTCCCAGCAGCCGTCCGGGTTTTGCAGTCCGCCGCCGTCCGCGCCCGTCGCCTGCGGGTACAGCACGATGATGTCGTTGCTGTCAGCGAGTTCGTTGTAGCCCGTCGTCGTGATGTAGCGATTGCCGTAGGGCGCCTGGTTCGTCACGTCGGCGCGTCCGTAGACGTAGTTCACGTAGCTGTATCCCTGCTTGCAGCCATGCAGCACGACGTGCACGCGCGCTGGCGCACCTTCTTCGACCGCGCGCGGCACGTACGCATAGCCGAACTCGCCCATGCTCGCGCGCGCTTCGCCGCCGAAGAACTCGGTCTGATCGAAGCGCAGCAGGCGGCCGGTCGTCTGTTGCGCGGGCGCTTTCAGGCCGTCGTAGATGTGGTGAAGAATTCGATGCGACTGCATGAAACCGCCTTGATTGATATAGGGCGGCTGGTTCGTGTCGAGCAATGAATCTTCGGGATTGTCCGTGACGATCGAATGGCCGGCGGGCACCGTGTCGTCGAACAGGATGTCGTCGGATGCGACGCCGAGTAGTTCGTAGAAACGATGCGTGCACTTCACGACCTCGGAATACACGACGGTATCGCGCGAGCCCGTGAACAGATAGACGCGGTCGCCCTTGAGATTCGACAACGGATCGATGGCACCCGCCTGCGCAGTGTCGTGCGCGAGCTGCGCGAGACGCGGCGCGCTCGGTCCCGTCTGCGGCGTGAGCGGGCTCATGCAAATGTACTCGGCGCTTTGAACATAGGCGTCCTCGGCTAGCGGCGCCGCGCCGCGGAACGATTCGGAGCAGCGAAACGGTCCGCCTGCAATCACGCCGACACCCGCAAAGCTCGCCGAATGCGCGAGATGCAGTTGCACGGTCATGAATGCGCCTGAAGACAAACCGGAAATGGAGCTCTCGCCCTTCTTGACGTTGTAGTTGCGCAGTTGAACGATATCGTTCGACATTGAATAGTCCCCCGTACGAATAGCGCAGCCGCGATGATGCTCATCGCAACCGGTCAGATGTGTGACACGCAGAAGCCGCTTTATCGACCGCTCGATGCGGTACTTCGAAATCGAAGTTCTATTGGTATAGGCGACGTTGCGCAGTGCAGCAAGCGCTTTTTTATGAAGATTGCGCGACCCGTTTTGGCTTGGTCTCGCGGCATAACAACCCATGCAGCGTGCATGCGATCGCGACGCGTTGCGCATCGCGCTTTCGCACCTGCGGTCACGACTTACTGAGCAGCGACCGGCTTGTTCAACGCATCCTTCATGCGGCTGGCGGTCGTGTTACGGCGCTGCTCCTCGCGTCCCCTGCGTCCGTTAGCCGCGTGAGGCTCAAAGCGCTCACGCAGCGGATTTTTCATGCGGTATGCTGATTCTCGACCAACGATGTTTTGACCCGTTCGTCACTTCCCGGAGGTAGCGGCAATGGGCTTGCTGAGCCGGCTGTTCCATCGCGATCAGGCAGCCGTGCCGCCGATGGCCGCTGCGCGTATCGACGAGGCGATCGGGCGCATTCTCGCGATTCATCCGCGCATCGCCGTCGCGAGCCGTTATCGGCATCGTCTCCAACAACCTGTCGCCGTGACCCTTCAGTATGCAGACGGGCTGATGGCGTCGCTGCCCGCCACGCTCGATGCAAGCGCCGACACGTGGGCGGGCAATCCGAGCCTGCGCGCATTCTTCGCAACCCCCGACGATATCGCCGATACCTTCGGCCGCTCGCAAGAGGTTCGGGCGTTCTTCGACTCGAATCCCGGCGCCGTCGATGTACACGGCACGCTCGGCATGGCGTTGACCGAGCGGCACGTGCTGGGCGTCGCACTGGACGGCGACACGCTGCATCACGACGTCGCGCAAACCACGCTGAGCTTCAGCGACCATCGCGTGAGAGTCTGCGGGCGCACGGAAACGTCGCTTCGCGAAGAGATCGAGCGCAGACTGGTCGATCAGCTGGCGCTCGAAGGACTGTCGTTGCTGGCGGCCACGCGCGCCGCGCGGCTCGCGCGTGGCCGCGAGCTGATGCAGGAGCGTGTGGCGCTGCTGCATCGCGGCGGTACGGGCTTGGCCTCCGTCGCGGGCGGCGTCACTGTCGAAGCGAGCGAACTCGCGCATGTGCAGACGCAGATCGCGCAGAACGCCGAAAGCCTCGCCGCGCTCAGAGTGCCGACCGATATCATCGAACACGAACTCGAAGGCGTTTGCGAGGTGTTCCGCAAGCCGGCGGATTACGTCTACATCAAAAACCGGCATATCCGCATCGATATGATGAACGTGGTTCAGGAAGGCGAGGCGAAAGGCGGCAGCGATATCGAGTTTCACTTCGTGCGCGTTCCCGGTGTCCCGCCGCAGATGCGCGCCTTTGCGCTGGTTCGCTTTCGGCGCTCCGATCTGCCGCCGGGTGGGTTGCAGATCGACGCCGCCATGCGCGCGCTTTAAGATCGAAAGACTGTCGCAGTCCGTGGCAGTCTTCAACGGTCTTTAGCGAAGCGGAGGAATCGAATGATGAAGAGCTATCTGGTTTCATTGGCCGCAGCCGCATGCGTTTCCGCTTCTCTGGCGCCGTTGCAACAGGCTGTCGCGCAACCGTCCGCCTTGAAGCCGATGCAGGACGCGCAACGCAAGGCCGAGCAAAAGGCCCGCGAAGCAAAGAAGGAAGACGAGCAGGCGCAGGCCCAAGACGAAGCGCAAAAACAGCAAGGCGCGAAGCCGGCATCATCGCCTTGATGCGCGACGTTTCAGTTTTCAACGTGATCGCCCCTCGGCGTTGTGTATTTCGTGTCGTTCAGTCGCTTGCGGAAAGCCGACAACAGGCGCGGAAAGTCATAGACTGTTTGTATATACCGAACTGCTTTTGCAGCACCCGCAGGCGCTGTCGCCGGATTTTTCAACCTTGTGCGCTTTGTTCGATGGGCGGACTTTCGATGAGGAGAACGTCGTTATGGCTGAGCTTTGGGTTGCCAATATCGAAGACAACACGACCGACGAGGAAATCAAAACGTTCCTGTGTCACTACGGGTTTCCGCCGTTCGATGCGATCCGTCGTGTCGAAGGAACGGGCGAACGTCCTGCCGTCGTGCTCGAGTTCAATGACGTCGGCGCACATGTGTTGCAGAGTCTGCAACCGCGCGTTCATAACATGTTCTGGAAAAGCCGCACGCTGACGGTGCAGGTCGTACCCACGCGGGACGAGTCCTGAAGCCGCTCCGGTCCATGTGGGCATGGGCCGGCTGCCGAACCGACACCACGTTCACAGGAGACGAGCGATGCCTGAATTGAAGAACGAAAAGAACAGCGTACGCAGCGGACAGTCGAATGGCGTGCGTGAACACACGAAAGCGCCGGAACAGATGAAGAACAAGGAGTATGAAAAAGAACTCAAGTTGCTTCATATCGAACTGGTAAAGCTGCAGGAATGGGTCGTGCAAACGGGCGCGAAGGTCTGCGTAATCTTCGAAGGACGCGATGGCGCAGGCAAGGGCGGCACGATCAAGGCAATCACGGAACGCGTCAGTCCACGCATATTTCGGGTCGTCGCGCTGCCGGCGCCGACCGACCGCGAGAAATCGCAGATGTACATCCAGCGCTATCTTCCACATCTGCCCGCTGCGGGAGAGATCATTCTCTTCGACAGAAGCTGGTATAACCGCGCGGGCGTCGAACGGGTGATGGGATTCTGCACGGACGAGCAGGTGCAGAATTTTTTCAAGGCCGTCCCGCTGATCGAGCACGCGATCATTCAGTCGGGCATCATTTTCCTGAAGTACTGGCTCGAAGTCAGCGAGGACGAGCAGACACGCCGTCTCGAAGCGCGCATTACCGACGAACGGAAGATCTGGAAACTGTCGCCGATGGATCTGCTGTCGTACAGCCGCTGGTATGACTACTCGCGCGCGCGGGACGACATGTTCGCGGCGACCGATACCGAGCAGGCGCCGTGGCACGTGGTGCGCTCGGACGACAAGAAACGCGCGCGTCTGAACCTGATCACGCATCTGCTCGACAGCATTCCATACAAGACGATGCCGCGCCCGAAGATCAAGCTGCCAAAGCGGAAAAAGGCGGAGGGATATCGCCCGACCGACCGGCCAATCCGTTATGTGCGGGAGAAGTTCTAAAGGCTATTCGGGCATCGCGTAACGCACGCATCCGTCGCGCGCGAGAGCCATTGGTTCTCGCGCGGTTTTATTTCGCGTCGTCGGCTTTGCCGCGCAGCAGCGCTTCGGGATGCCGCTGCAAATAATCCGACAGCGCGCGGAACGATGCGGCCGTGCGCGCAAGCTCGCGAACCGCGTCGCTCGTGTCCTGCTGCAACGCTGAATCCGGTTGCAGCGCGCTGTTCGCGGAATCGAGCGTCGCCTGCGCGGCGGACAGCGCGCCCTTCGCCTGCGGCACCACCTGCGTGTTGAGATTGCGCATCAGCTGCGCGGTGCTGGCGAGCGTCTGCTGCGCGTTCTTGCCGATCTGTTCGAGCGGCAAGCTGTCGAAGCGCGCCACGATCCGGTTGAGCGACTCCTGCAGCGATTGCAGGCCGCTCGGCGTGGTCGGCAGTTCGGGCGGCGTGCGGCTCCAGTCGATAGAGGCTTTCGGCGCGCTCGGGAAGAAGTCGAGCGCGATATACAACTGGCCCGTGATCAGGCTGCCCGTCTTGAGTTGACCGCGCAAACCACGTTCGACGAGGAAATTGGCCAGCGCTTTCGGGTCGTCCCCGAGACGGCCGCCTCTCGGCTCCGACACATAACGCGACGTGAAGCGCTCCGGATAGAGCTTGACCTCCACGGGAATGCTGATCTGCCTCGTGGCGGGATCGAAGCGCGTGTAGATCGCCGATACCTCGCCGACCGTGATGCCGCGAAAATCGACGGGCGCGCCGACCACGAGGCCGCGCACCGAACCCTGGAAATTGAACACATAGGTCTCGACGATCCGGTCGTGCTGCTTCATCGCGTCGGCGCGTGTTGGGAAGAGCGGGAACAACGCTTTCACGGCCGCTTCAGGGCGGTCCAGCGACGCGGTCGGCGTTTCGAACGCAAGGCCGCCGACGAGGATCGACACCACCGACTGCGTATTGATCTGCACACCTTCCGTGCCGAGCGTCACATCGATGCCGCCCGCCTGCCAGAAACGTGAATCGCTGTTCACGTAGCGGTCGTACGGGGCGTTGATGAACACGTGCAACGTGACGCCGCCGCCGTCCTTGTCGAGATCGAACGACGTCACCTGTCCGACCTGCAGGCGCCTGAAATAGATAGGGGTGCCGACATCGACTGAACCCAGGTCGGCCGCTTTCAGCACGAACTCGCGGCCCGGCACGTCGCTCGCGAACACGGGCGGCACTTCGAGCCCTGAATAATCGCGCCGCGCCTGTTTCGCATGGCCGATATCCATGCCGATGAACGCGCCCGACAGCAACGTGCTGATACCCGATACGGTGCCGCCCGCGATGCGCGGCCGCACGACCCAGAAGCGCGTGTCGTCGACGAGCATGTCGGTGGCGTCGCGCGTGAGTTCGGCCGTGGCGACGACGGTCTTATAGTCCTTCGACAGCGCGACTTTCTTCACGACGCCGATGTCGACGTCCTTGAACTTGATCTTGGTCTTGCCCGCTTCGAGTCCTTCGCCCGTCCTGAAGCTGATCGTGATGGTCGGCCCTTGCGACAGCACCGCCTGCACCGCGAGCCAGATGCCGACCAGCACGGCCACCACAGGCACGATCCAGATCCACTGGATGCGCCAGCGCTTGCGCGGCACGGCGACGGCCTCAGGTAGTTCGGGCGGGCGGCTCATGATGATCGCCTCATGTTGCAATCGAACCGTTTGAAGGGGAAGGCGATGTCGCTCATTTCGCGCTCTGCGCGGCCGCATCGCCGCTGTGTTGCGCGGCCTGGGTGGTCATGCTGTCGGCCGTGATGACCCAGCCGCCGCCCATCGCCTTGTACAGGTTCACATACGACACCAGCACGCCCGCCTGGGTCTGTGTCTGGTTCAGCTGCGCGTTGAAGAGACTGCGTTCGGCGTCGAGCACCTCGATATAGCTGGTGTAGCCGCCTTCGTACCGCAGCCGCGCGAGATGCGCATAGGTCGCCAGCGCCTCCACCTGCCGCTCCTGCACGTCGAACTGTTCACGCAGCTTCTGCGATGAGATCAGCGCATCGTCGACTTCCTGGAACGCGACCTGGATCGCCTTGCGGTACGAGTACAGCGCCTGCTGCTGCACCGCCTCGGCCTGCTTCACCTGTCCGACGATCGCGCCGCCCTCGAAGACCGGCTGCGCGATCGAGCCCGCAAACGACCATACGCGCGACGGCCCCGTGAAGAGCTTCGAGAACTGCCCGCTTTGGGTGCCCAGCAGCCCCGTCAGCGAGATCTGCGGGAAGTACAGCGCCTTGGCCGCGCCGATCTGCGCATTCGCCGCAACCAGATCCTGCTCCGCCTGACGCAGATCGGGACGGCGTTCGAGCAGATCCGACGGCAGCCCGGCGGGCACGGCAGGTGCCGCCAGTTCAGCGAGCGCACGCCCGCGCAGGATGTCGCCCGGATTGCGCCCGAGCAGCACCGACAGCGCGTCTTCCTGCTGCGCGATCTGCGCCTCGATCTGCGGAATCACCGCGCGCGACGCCTCGTACTCGGACTGGCTCTGCGCCAGTTCCATCTGCGAGACTTCGCCGCCCTTGAAGCGCAGCTCGAACACGTGCACGGATTCGGCGCGGCTGGCCGTGGTGGCCTTCGCGATCTCCAGCTGCCGGTCGAGACTGCGCAGGTTGATATACGACGACGCCACGGCCGACACCAGTGTCAGCACCGTGCCGCGCTTCGCTTCTTCCGTCGACAGCAGGCTCGCGCGCGCCGATTCCGTGAGCCGCCGGTTGCGGCCGAACAGGTCGATGTCCCACGAGGCCGACAGCGCCAGCTGGTAGGTATTGAACACGGGGTTCTGCACATTCGCGAGCAGCGGTGACGACGACGTCGAGATGCGCTGGCGCTCGGCATCGAAGCCCGCGCCGACCTGCGGAAACAGTGCCGCGCGCGTCGTCACGAACTGGCCGAGAAACTGGTCGACGCGCGCGGCGGCGACCTTCACGTCGTTGTTGTTCGCCAGCGCAGTGGTGATCAGTTCATCGAGCACGGGGTCGCTGAACTGCTTCCACCATTCGGTGTTGGCGATGTCGGCCGCGTAGTTGTCGGGGAAACGGTACGTCGCGGGCACGTCGAGCGGCGGGCGCGAGTAGTTCGGCCCGAGCAGGCAGCCGCTCAGGGCAAGAACGCATGGCACGCAGAGAACGAGGGCGCGGCGCATGTCAGTCACCCTCGCGCGGTGCGGACGGGTTGGTGGTCGGGCCGCCGCCGACCTTGGGACCACCCGCGGACGGCGGCACTTTGGACGGCTCGCCAGACATGGGGCCCGTTCCCGAGCCCGGCGCAGAAGGCGGCACATCCCCCGCCTTCTTGGCTTTCTTCTTCTCCGAGCGCTCCGACATCGTCTCCAGCACATAGAAGAACATCGGAATGAAGAACACCGCAATCGCCGTCGCGCCCAGCATCCCGCCGATCACCCCCGTGCCGATCGAATGCCGGCTGTTGGCCGACGCCCCCGTCGCGATCGCGAGCGGCACGCAGCCCAGGATGAACGCCAGCGACGTCATCACGATCGGCCGCAGCCGCTCCTCGGCCGCCGTCATCGTCGCGTCGAACACCGACTTGCCCGACTCGCGGTTGAGCACCGCGAACTCGAAGATCAGGATCGCGTTCTTCGCCGCGAGCGCCACCAGCATCGTCAGACCAATCTGGAAGTACACGTCGTTGTTCAGCCCGCGCAGCAGGATCGCCAGCAGCGCGCCAAAGAGCGCGAACGGCACCGCCATCAGCACGCCGAACGGCAGGCTCCACTTCTCGTACTGCGCCGCGAGAATCAGGAACACCATGATCAGGCCGAACACGAACACCAGCCCCGAGGTGCCGCCCGACTGCTTCGCCTCGAACGCCTCGCCGCTCCACGCGACCCCGTACTCCGAGGGCATCTGCGCGCCCACCTCTTCGAGCGCGGTGATCACCTGGCCCGACGCGTAGCCGGGCGCCGCGTTCGCGGTGATCTTCACGGCCGGGAAGTTGTTGAAGCGCGTGATCAGGTCCGGGCCCGTCACGTAGTGCGAGGTCACCACGGATTTCAACGGCACCATGCTGCCGTTCGAGCTGCGCACGAAGATCTGCGCGAGGTCGTCGGGCTTTAACCGGTACGACGGCTCGGCCTGCAAAATCACCTGCCACAGCCGGCTCGAGCGGTTGAACTGCGACACGTACAGCGAGCCGAACATCGTCTGCATCGCGCTGTAGACGTCCTGCACGGGCACGCCGAGCGTCTCGGCCTTGTCGCGGTCCACGTCGACCAGCAGCTGCTGCGAGTTCGCGTTGAAGGTCGACGTAACGCCCGTCAGTTCGGGGCGCTGCTTGGCCTTCGCGACGAAGTCGTCCACCACGGCCGCAAACTGCGCGATCGTCGCATCGCCCTTGCTCTGGATCCACATCTCGGTGCCGCCTGTCGTGCCGAGGCCCGGAATCGACGGCGGATTGAGCGGCACGACGATGCCCTCGCGGATCTGCGAGAGCGTCTTGTATGCATCGACGAGCACCGCCCGCGCATTCTGCGTGCGGATATTGGCTGACGAATACCGCTCCTCGAAGCTCTTGAAGCCGACAAAGAACGTCGACGAGTTGTTCTTGTTCTGGCTGTCGAGAATGCTGAAGCCGTCCACCGTCGTGATGCTGCCCACGGCCGGCTGCTTCATGAAGTATTCGGACACGCGGTCCGACACCTGGCCGGTGCGGTCCAGCGACGCGGCATCGGGCATGATCACGGCGCCCAGCAGATAGCCCTGGTCCTCGGGCGGCAGGAACGCCGTCGGGATGTCGCGCATCATCAGCACGGCCAGCACGATCATGCCGACGAACAGCAGCAGCGCGATCACGAAGCGCTTGATGATCAGGCGCACCGCGCGCGTATAACCCGCCGTCATGCGCGCGAACTGGTTGTCGAACCAGCGGAAGAAGCCTTTCTTCTCGTGATGGCCGGGCTTGAGCAGCAGCGCCGCGAGCGCGGGCGAGAGCGTCAGCGCGACGATGCCCGAGATCACCACGGAAATCGCAATCGTGATGGCGAACTGCTTGTACATCTGCCCGGTGATGCCGCCCAGAAACGCCACGGGCACGAACACCGCGCACAGCACCAGCACGATGGCCACCACCGGGCCCGCCACCTCGTCCATCGCCTGCTTGGCGGCATCCTTCGGGGCGAGCTTGTGCACGGTCATGTTGCGCTCGACGTTCTCGATCACGACGATCGCATCGTCGACCACGATCCCGATGGCGAGCACCATGCCGAACAGCGTGAGCATGTTGATCGAGAAACCGAGCGCCTCCATCCCCATGAAGGTGCCGACGATCGACACGGGCACGGCCAGCACCGGGATCAGCGTGGCGCGCAGGCTCTGCAGGAACACGAACACGACGATCACCACCAGCACGACGGCCTCGAAGAACGTGTGCACGACGTCCGTGATCGAGGCGCGCGTGAACTCGGTGGTGTCCATCGCGATCTCGTAGTCGATGCCCTCGGGGAACGTCTTCTTCATCTCGGCGAGCGTGGCGCGCACCTGCTTCGAGACATCGAGCGCGTTGGCGCCCGGCTGCTGGTAGACGGCGAGCACGGTGGCGGGCTTGCCCTGGAAGCGGCTGCGGATCGAGTAGTCCTTCTGGCCGAGTTCGGCACGGCCGATGTCCTTCAGCCGCACGATCGCCGCGCCACCGCTCTGCGCGCGGATGATGATGTTCTCGAATTCGTCGGGCTCGGTCAGCCGTCCCGTGGTCGTGACCGCGAACGACTGTTCGACGGGAGCGCCCGTCGGCGACTGGCCTAACCGGCCGACGGCGAACTGCTGGTTCTGGTTGGCCACCGCGCGCTGCACGTCGGCGGCCGTGATGCCCAGCTGCGCCATGCGGTCGGGGCGCAGCCAGATGCGCATCGCGTAGTCGGGCGTGCCGAAGATGCTCGACTGGTTGGCGCCCGGAATGCGCTTGAGCGCATCGAGCACGTAGACGTTCGCGTAGTTGGCGATGTAGGTGGCGTCGTAGCGCTCGGAGGGCGAGTAGATCGCGATCACCATCATGAACGCCTGCGACTTCTTCTGCACCTGCACGCCCTGGTTGGTCACCGACTGCGGCAGTTGCGGCAGCGCGAGGTTCACGCGGTTCTGCACGTCGACCTGGGCGAGTTCGGGGTTGGTGCCGATCTGGAAGTAGGCGTTGATCGTCAGGTTACCCGTCGAGGAGCTCGACGAGCTCATGTAGATCATGTTGTCGGCGCCGTTGACCTGCTGCTCGATCGGCGCGGCGACGTTGTTGGCGACCACGTCGGCGCTGGCGCCCGGGTAGGTGGCGGAGATCGTGATCTGCGGCGGCGTGATGTCGGGATACTGCGCGGTGGGCAGCGCGAGCATGCACAGCGCGCCGCCCAGCGTGATGACGATCGAGATGACCGAGGCGAAGATCGGCCGGTCGATGCAGAAGTGGGAGATGTTCATCGGGTCGGGGTGCGCCGGATGGCGTCGCTCGTCATCGGGTCATCGGGTCGTCGGCTCATGGCTGACGCCGCCGCTGGCCGGGCGCGCCTGGGCCAGCGTGGCGGCGGGCGCAAACGCGGCGGCGGCGCTCGCCGCAGGCGGCGCGGAGGCGGGCGTGGCAGGCGTACCGGGTGCACCCGGCGTGCCGCCAGACGGCGCACTCACCACCTTGACCTGCGCATCCGACGACACGCGGATCGCACCATCGACCACCACGCGCTCGCCCGCCTTCAGCCCTTCGTTGACGAACCAGTCGTCGCCGTGCCAGTCGCCCACCTCGACCACCCGCTGATGCGGCTTCGAGTCCTGGTCGAGCACCCACACGAAGTGGCTCTTCGCGCCCTGCAGCACCGCGCGCTGCGGCACGAGGATCGCGTTGGGGCGCACCGCGCCCGACACCTTCGCGCGCACGAACTGCCCCGGGCGCAGCGTGCCCTTCGGATTGGCGAAGCTCGCGCGCACGAGGAAGGTGCCCGTGTCCTGGCTGAACGCGGGGTTCGTGAAGTCGATGCGGCCCTGCTGCGGATAGACCGAGCCATCGGCCTGGATGACCGTCACGTCGAACTGGTTGTCGGGCGGAAAGCGCAGCAGGCCCTTGGCGACCTGGTCGCGATAGCGCAGCAGTTCGTTCTCGGAGATGCTGAAGTTCACCCACATCGGATCGAGCTGGTAGACGTAGGTGAGCAGCCCCGACTGGTTCGGCGTCACGTAGCTGCCGTCCTGCACGCGCGCGAAGCTCGACAGCCCCTGCAGCGGCGAGCGGATCGTGCAGTAGCTCAGGTTCAGCTCGGCCGTGCGCACCTCGCCCTGCGCGGCGATCACGGCGGCTTCGGCCTGTTTCTCGTTGCCGGTGGCGTCGTCGAGGTCCTTCTTGCTCAAGGCGTTCTGCGCGGCCAGCGGGATCACGCGGGCGAGATTCTGCTTGGTGACGAGTAACCGCGCCTGCTGCTGCGCGAGCGCGCCCCTGGCGGACTGCAGCGCGGCCTCGAAGGGCTTCTTGTCCATCACGAACAGCACCTGGCCGTCCTTGACGAGTGAGCCCTCGGTGTACATGCGCCGCTCGAGGAAGCCGTCGACGCGCGCACGAATCTCGACTTCGCGCGAACTCTGCGTCTGCGCGGTGAACTCGAAATCGACAGGGGTTTCCTGCTGTCGCACCGTGACGACGGTGACTTCGACAGTCGGGCGTGGGGGTTCGGTGGGGGCTTTTTTGCAGGCGGTGAGCGATGCCAGTGCCAGCAGCGCGAGCGGCAGAAGCAGCCGCTTGCGCGCCGGAAGTTTTTTCACAGCAAGACTGCGGCAGTTCGCTAGCCGATACGACAAAGACGCCATGAGCGCCTCCCCATTCAAGCTACTACGTGCCATGCATCACGCGACAGCATGAACACACGCTCGCGCGCCGCGCGGACCGGCAGCCAGGTTCGAATTGTGTTGACGGGCCAAAACACTGCCAGTCGCTTTACAGCATCGAGGGTCTCGTTCGCGCCGTTCCCGCGTTAGCCGCCGGGCGGGCGGCAACGTCCAGACGAATACTCAGCTCCGCAACCTCGAACGGCATGTGTGCGCACGCGCGGCGGCCGAAAGCGCGGGCTTCACGCAGCGAGTATCTGGCAACGACCCGGCCCGCACCATTGGACTTTGGTCCAATACCGATCCCCGAAATCGTGCATTACGCTGCTCAGAACGCTGGACGCCTGATACGACACACACCACACATGCGCTCCGAACGTCCGTTCACGCTTCATCACGTGAACGGACCCTGGCGAACGAGAGGGCCAGGCGATGCCCAGGGATAACCCAGCGCTTCACCGCATCCAGAAGCCACCCGTCACGCCACGGCGCAGGTGGCTTTTCGCCGTTGGTGGCGTCGTCGCGCTAGCGGCGCTGGGCTGGGGACTGTATGCCGTCATCGAGCCGGCTTTCCAGACCCGCATCGTCATCACGACGGGCGCGGACAAGGGCATTTATCGCGGCTTTGCGGAGCGCTATGCGCCGATCCTCAAACGCGACGGCGTGACGCTCGATATCCGCAGTTCATCCGGTTCCGTCGAGAACTACGAGCGGCTCAAAGACTCCACGAGCGAATATCAGGTGGGCTTCGTTCAATCGGGCACCACCGTGCCGCAGGAAACCGATCGTCTGGAAACGATTGCCGCCGTTTCGTATGAACCGATCTGGGTTTTCTACCGTGACGCACAGACCATCAACCGCCTTGCGCAACTGCGCGGCAAACGGATCGGCATCGGCGTGCCGGGCAGCGGACTTCTGGAGGTGTCGCGGGTCTTGCTCGGCTACAGCGATATCACGCGTGACAACACCCAGCTGTTCGAAATGGATGCGTCGAAAGCCTGGCGCTGCCTCGAAGACGGCTGTCTCGATGCAGCGTTTTTCATCGGCAGGCCGGATGCGCCGATGCAGCAGATGTTGCTGAAAAGCGATTTGAAGCTGATGAGCTTCGCTCAGGCGGACGCGCTGGTGCAGAAATTCCCGTCGCTGAAGAAGGTGACGTTCCCGCGCGCCTCCACCAGCATCGTCGACGATCGCCCGCAAACGGACGTCACGCTGCTGGCCGCGACGGCGCTACTGGTCGCGAAGGACACGTTGCATCCCGCGCTCGTCTATCTGCTGCTCGACGCAGCCAGAACCGCGCATGCGGGCGAGGACTATTTCACGCCGCTCGGCACCTTCCCCAATCTGAATACCGAAGAATTCCCCGTCTCCAGCGAGAGCGAGCGTTACTTCAAATCGGGACGTCCGTTCCTGCAGCGCTACCTGCCGTTCTGGCTCGCGAGCTTCGTCGAACGGCGCCTGCTGATTCTCGTGCCGTTCATGGCCGTGCTGATCGGGCTGGTGCAGGCGCTGCCGCGGATCCTGGAGTCGCGCGTGAAGAAGCGCTTCGTGGTCTGGTATCGCGAACTCAAATCGCTGGAAGACGAAATCTGGAAGACCGCGCAGCCGTCCGCACACCAGCTCGCGCAATGGCACAACGAACTCGAGAGCATCGACGCGCAGGCGAGCCAGATACGCGTGCCGACGCGTTACCTGCACGACGTCTATGCGCTCAAGCAGGCGATCAGCGTGGTGCGGCACCGCATCTCGCGGGCGGCGGGATCGGACGGTTAGCGCGGGCAATCGTGCCGTGACTCAGCGGAGACAACGGGAGTTGGGCGAAGTCCCTTGCGCGCGGCATGCTCGACGTGCTGATCCGCGCGGGCCTGATCCATTCTCGCGATCTAGAACTTCTCCGACGCGCCGTCTGCCTGATCCGTCGCGTGAAGCGCTCGCCACGCCGCGAGCGCTTCTTCGAGGTTGAAGAACATCCGACCACGACCCAACGTCGTGCCAAGCGACGAGAGCTGAACCGCCGCGAGCACGCCGGGATTGAGGTGCACGAGCCAGGTCGCGATGCCCCGCTCGCGCTGCCTTTTCTCGGCTTCGATCAGCATCTTGAGCGCGGTGTATTCGAGATCGAACACGGCGCTCATCTCCAGAATGACGACCTTTGGCTGCGCCTCGTCGATCAGCGGCCGCAGCTTCTGCGCAATGTGCTCCGCGTTGGCAAAGAACACACGTCCTTCCACCCGCACGACCAGAAGCCCCGGGAACACCTCATCGTCGGGATGCTCGTCCGATACGGGGCGGAACACGTTAGTGCCCAGCTTGCGACGCAGCACGTAGACGGGCGGATCGGCGACCTGATGCGCGAGCGCCACCAGCGACACGACAATCGCCACAAGGATGCCCTGCAAGGTGCCGAGCAGCACGACGCCCGCCAGCGCGGCCAGCGCCCAGAGGAATTCGGTGCGACGTATTCGCAGAATCGCGCGGAAATCGGCCGGGCTGAACAGGCCGATCGAATAGACGATCACCACGGCGGCCAGCGTCGCGTGCGGCATCAGACCGATCAACGGCGCGAGCAGCAGCATCGTGCCGAGCGTGACGGCCGCCGTGACGAGCTGGGCGAATTGCGAGCGCGCGCCTGCCAGCCGGTTGACGGCCGTCTGGCTCGTGCCGCCGCCCGCGGGCATCGAGCCGAGCCAGGCGCCTGCGGCATTGCCGAGTCCCGTGGCGAACAGTTCGCGGTTCGGCTTCGGCATGGGTTCGCCATTGTCCGCAAACGCGCGCCCGGCCGCGATCGTCTCGGTGAAGCTCATCAGCGCGATGCCGGCCGCGTCCTTCCAGAGCGCGCCGACCAGCGAGAAATCGGGCACCACGACAGAGGGCAAACCCGTCGGAATATGGCCGACCAGGCCGACGCCATGCGCAGGCAGGCCCAGCAGCACCACCGCGCCGATCCCGCAGGCGACGGCGATCAAGGGCGCGGGCGCGCGCGGATAGAAGTGCTCGAAAGCCACGAGAATGACGATCGTCGCCACGCCGACGGCCACCGTCCACCACGACGCGTCGGGAATGCCCATCACCAGGGCCGCGACGTTGTGAAAAAACGAACCCTTTTCCGGGTGGATGCCGAACAGCTTCGGCAACTGATCCAGCACGATGACGACGGCGATCCCCGCCTTGAAGCCCGTCAGAACAGGATCGGAAATGAAGTTGGCGACGAACCCGAGGCGCAGCAGCGCGGCCAGCGCAAGCATGCCGCCGACGAGCAGCGTGAGCGTCGCCGTGGCGCGCATCAGCTCGGCCGTCTGGCCGCCGGGAACGGCCTGCGCGAGCGCGGCGGCCGTCAGGATGGCGAGCGTGGCGCTGGTGCTGACGCTGAGCGGCCGAGACGTGCCGAACAGGGCGTAGATCACCATCGGCACGAAGGCGGTGTACAGCCCGACTTCGATGGGCAGCCCGGCCACGGAGGCATAGGCGAGGGCCTTGGGCAGCACGACGGCCGCCGCAGTGACGCCGGCGACGACGTCCGGCTTGATCCATTCCTTGCGATACCCGTGCATCCAGTCGAGCACGGGTATCCGCAGATGGCTGGCAACGTGTCCCATGTTCGCGAGGCCTCCGCATTTCAGTCGGCGACGGTGCGGCTATCGACTACGTAACAGCTCAGGTTGACGCGGGGCGCACGGGTTTTCCGCTGCGATTGTCGCGAGGTTTCCCGTGCGGGCGCGGATGTGCGTAGTGTAGGCCATCGGCCCCGGCGCGCATCGACTTTGCGGCGTGCAGTAAGATGCTAGGTTCACCAGACCACGAGCCGCCCACGATGGACAGTGTTTTCCCGTTCGACCAGGCCCAGTTGCTCGCCGAATACGCCGATCTGCGGCAGCGCGCGGCCGCGCTCGACGAGCAGGTGCCGGCTTGCCTGCAGCGCATTTCCGACAAACTGCCCCGGATCAGCGGCGAATCCGAGCTTGCGGATCATTACCGGAGCCTGCTGGTCGGCGCGCGCAGCAAGGCGCTGGTGTCGATCGAGAACTACCACGAGGCGATTCCCTACCTGCAGACGGCGGAATCGCTGATCGCACAACTGAACGGTCATGCGGACGGGCAAGCCGAAGCGCGCGGCGAATTGCTGGACCGTCTCGACGAGCTGATCGACGCCGCCGTGGGCATGATCGATCTGGCCGAGCAATGTTACGGTGACGCGCGGGCGACCGATCCCGACGCCGTGCCGCCGTCGCTTCTGGACGATCCGCTGCACCCGGATGCCTGACGCGCGGCAGCGCCGTGCAAGGCCCGTTTTCCGCCGAATCCGGCTCGTAGACGGGCATGTCTGATAAAGTTTCGCCTATTCCCTTCAAAAGTCGATTCAACGGTTTTGATTATGAGCACAATCCTCGAAAATCTTCCGACCGGCCAGAAGGTCGGTATTGCGTTCTCAGGCGGCCTCGACACGAGCGCCGCGCTGCACTGGATGCGCTTGAAGGGCGCCGTGCCGTATGCGTACACGGCAAACCTCGG
The DNA here is from genome assembly GCF_013426895.1 of Paraburkholderia largidicola. Lineage (NCBI taxonomy): Bacteria > Pseudomonadati > Pseudomonadota > Betaproteobacteria > Burkholderiales > Burkholderiaceae > Paraburkholderia > Paraburkholderia largidicola. The sequence goes on from NZ_AP023175.1 coordinate 370,195, forward strand.
CCAGCCGGACGAGGAAGACTACGACTCGATTCCGCGCCGCGCCACGGAATACGGCGCCGAAGGCGCCCGCCTGATCGACTGCCGCGCGCAGCTGGTCGCCGAAGGCATTGCCGCGCTGCAATGCGGCGCGTTCCACATTTCGACGGCAGGCGTCACGTACTTCAACACGACGCCGATCGGCCGTGCCGTGACGGGCACGATGCTCGTCGCCGCGATGAAGGAAGACGGCGTCAACATCTGGGGCGACGGCAGCACGTACAAGGGCAACGACATCGAGCGCTTCTACCGTTATGGCCTGCTCGTCAATCCGGATCTGAAGATCTACAAGCCGTGGCTCGACCAGCAGTTCATCGACGAACTCGGTGGCCGCGCGGAAATGTCGGAGTTCATGCGCCAGTCGGGCTTCGCGTACAAGATGTCGGCCGAGAAAGCCTATTCGACCGATTCGAACCTGCTCGGCGCAACGCATGAAGCGAAGGACCTCGAAAGCCTGGAGTCGGGCATCAAGATCGTCAACCCGATCATGGGCGTCGCATTCTGGCGCGACGACGTGCAGATCGCGAAGGAAGAAGTGACGATCCGTTTCGAAGAAGGCCAGCCCGTCGCACTGAACGGCAAGACCTTCCCGAACGCCGTCGAGTTGCTGCTGGAAGCGAACCGCATCGGCGGTCGTCACGGCCTCGGCATGAGCGACCAGATCGAGAACCGCATCATCGAAGCGAAGAGCCGCGGCATCTATGAAGCTCCGGGCCTCGCGCTGCTGTTCATCGCGTATGAGCGGCTCGTGACGGGCATTCACAATGAAGACACGATCGAGCAGTACCGTGAAAACGGTCGCCGCCTCGGCCGCCTGCTGTATCAGGGCCGCTGGTTCGATCCGCAGGCCATCATGCTGCGCGAAACGGCGCAACGCTGGGTCGCGCGCGCGATCACAGGCGAAGTGACCGTCGAACTGCGTCGCGGCAACGACTATTCGATCCTCAGCACGAAGTCGCCGAACCTGACGTATCAGCCGGAGCGTCTGTCGATGGAGAAGGTCGCCTCGACGTTCTCGCCGCGTGACCGTATCGGCCAGCTGACGATGCGCAACCTCGACATCACCGACACGCGCGACAAGCTGCGCGTCTACGCGCAGGTCGGTCTGCTCGCACCGGGCGAGTCGTCGGCACTGCCGCAACTGAAGAACGATACCGAATAAGTCTGGCGGTTAGCGGGGCGGGTTTCGCGCGGGTGCTTCGTTCGTGAAGCTCGCGCGGCCCGCCCCGTTTTCCAGGTACGTGACGCTGCGTCACGTTACGTTGCCTGCGCATCCGTCCTTGCGTCATTGCGTTTCGCCTCTTTGCGAATCAGGCTCATCTGTCCATTGCGCTCAAGAATCGCGGCGTGCACGTCGCGCAGATCGAGCGCGTGAAGTTCGTGCCGCGCCGCCTCGAACACATCGGTGCGCGTAATCAGCGCCGCTGACATCTGACGGCTATTGAACTGTCCGTCGCGATACACCTCTCGTTCGACACCCACCACCAGCGATTCGAGCCACGGCGAGCGTACGCAACACCACGCGAGCGCGCGATGAATCAGCACGATCACCAGCGATGCCGCGAGCGTCGGCACCACGGGCGATGCGCCGATGATGACGCGGCTCAGCGTGGCGCCGAGCAGGATTGCGACCACGTAGTCGAACGGTGAGCGTTGTCCAAACGACCGCCTGCCCGAAATGCGGATCAACACGAGCGTCGCGAAGAACACGACGATCGCGCGCATGGCTGTCTGCAAGGCGGTGAGGTCCTTGCCTTCGCCGAATAGCGTGATGATCACGTCCATGGTGTGTCTCCTTTCTTTGATCCATGCGTGCCGATTGCAGGCAATACAACGGGTTTTGCAATCGTTGTGCCGCCTGCGTCAAAGACAGATGGATTCGCAATGGACATACGCAAAGCACCTTCTATGATTAGGAAGGCACTGCGTACCGCGAAACCTCTGCAATGGAGACGCTCAATGGACGACACCCGCCTGCAAACCACGCCGTTGCAAGCCGATGAACTGCGCAACATGGACCGCTTCTGGCGGGCTTGCAATTACCTGTCCGCTGGCATGATTTACCTGCGCGCGAACCCGCTGTTGCGCGAACCGCTGAAGCCTGAGCACATCAAGCGACGCTTGCTGGGACATTGGGGCTCCGATCCCGGACAGAGCTTCGTGCTCGTGCATCTGAACCGGGTCATCAGGCAACGAGATCTGAACGTGATCTTTCTCTCGGGGCCGGGCCACGGCGCACCTGCGACGCTCGCACACAGCTATCTGGAAGGGCGCTATTCGGAGATCTATCCGGATCGCGGCGAAACGGAAGAGGGCATGGGGCGCCTCTTCAAGCTCTTTTCGTTTCCGGGCGGCATCGGCTCGCATTGCACACCCGAAACGCCGGGCTCGATTCATGAGGGCGGCGAACTCGGCTATAGCCTGTCGCATGGCTATGGCGCGGCGTTCGACAATCCTGACCTGATCGTCACGGTGATGATCGGCGATGGCGAGGCGGAAACCGGGCCGCTTGCGACCTCGTGGCATTCGAACAAATTCCTGAATCCGGCGCGCGATGGCGCGGTGTTGCCCGTTCTGCATCTGAACGGCTACAAGATCGCCAACCCGACCATACTCGCGCGCATTCCGCGCGAAGAACTCGAAGCGCTATTGACGGGTTACGGTTACAAGCCGTGGTTCGTCGAAGGCGACGAGCCCGAGAAGATGCATCAGCAGATGGCGGCGACGCTGGACGAGTGCATCGACGAGATTCGTGCGATCCAGCAACGTGCGCGTCAGGAAGGCCATATTCAGCGGCCACGCTGGCCGATGATCGTGCTCCGGTCGCCGAAGGGCTGGACAGGGCCGCGCGAATTCGGCGGACACAAGATAGAGGGCTCGTGGCGGGCGCACCAGGTGCCCGTCGCCGATCCGGCGAGCAACAGCAAGAGTCTGAAGCTCGTCGAGGAATGGCTGCGCAGCTACGAGCCGGAAAAACTCTTCGACGAAACGGGGCGGCTGGTTCCCGAGTTGCGCGCGCTCGCGCCCGAAGGGCCGCGGCGCATCAGCGCCAATCCGCATGCGAACGGCGGAGCGTTGTGCAAGGCGCTGGATCTGCCGGACTTCGCCGGATACGCCGTCGACGTCGGCAAGCCCGCTACGAGCTACGTGTCGCCCACGGACGTGCTCGGCCAGTTTCTGCGCGACGTCATGCGCCGCAATATGACGAGCTTTCGCGTATTCGGCCCCGACGAAACCGCCAGCAACAAACTCACGGCGATTTACGAAGCATCGCAGAAGACGTGGCTCGCGCAGATCGTCGAATCGGATAGCGACGGCGGCGATCTGTCCGCCGATGGCCGCGTGATGGAAATGCTGAGCGAGCATACGCTGGAAGGCTGGCTCGAAGGCTACACGCTGACGGGGCGGCACGGCCTCTTTGCGACGTACGAAGCATTCGTGCATGTGATCGATTCGATGTTCAACCAGCACGCGAAATGGCTGGAAAAAGCCAAGCGTGAGTTGCGCTGGCGGCAGCCCGTGCCGTCGCTGAATCTGCTGATCACGTCGCTCGTATGGCGTCAGGACCATAACGGCTTTACGCATCAGGACCCGGGTTTTCTGGATGTCGTGACGAACAAGAGTCCCGATGTCGTGCGCATCTATTTACCGCCCGACGCGAACTGCCTGTTGAGCGTCGCCGATCATTGTTTGCGGTCGCGCGACTACGTGAACGTGATCGTCGCCGACAAGCAGCCTCATTTGCAGTACCTGGACATGAAGTCGGCGATTACGCATTGCACGAAAGGCATCGGCATCTGGGACTGGGCATCGACGGATCTGGATCACGAGCCGGATGTGGTGATGGCGAGCGCGGGCGACATTCCGACCATGGAAGCGCTCGCCGCCGTGGAAATCCTCAAAGACCTGTTTCCCGATCTGAAGATCCGTTTCGTGAACGTCGTGGACCTGTTCCGGCTGATGCCCGATTCCGATCATCCGCATGGCTTGTCGGGGCGCGATTTCGATTCGCTGTTCACGACGGACAAGCCGGTGATCTTCAATTTCCACTCGTATGCGTCGCTGGTTCACAAGCTGACGTATCGCCGCACCAATCACGCGAACATTCACGTGCATGGCTATGCGGAGAAGGGCAACATCAATACGCCGCTCGAACTTGCGATCATCAATGGCATCGACCGGTTTTCGCTGGCCATCGACGTGATCGATCGCGTGCATCGTCTGCGCGGCGTCGGCGATCACGCGAAGGAGCGGCTGCGCGATCAGAAGATCCAGCACCTCGACTACGCGCACACCGAGGGTATCGATAGCGAGGCGATCCGCGAGTGGAAGTGGGGCGGATGACGGGGCAGTTGATGATTGGCCGCCCCCAAGGTTGTTTCCCGCAAGCGCCCTATTGATGAGAAACGTGGCGCGGAATGGCGTTTGCTCTGAATGTCATCGCTGACAGTTCACTGACGTTCTTCCCGGGAGGCAATCATGAGCAAAGACGCAATCAAGGCGTCGGCGGCCGATGTTGCAGTCGAAAACACGGCACTCGACGCGATCCAGCTACTCGAAGCGGACCACCGCGTCGCCAGGCAACTGTTCGACGCCTTCGAGAAGGCTGCTGATTCGGATCTCGAAGCGAAGGGCACGCTGGCTCGCCGCGCCTGCGAGGTGCTGACCGTGCACGCGATGATCGAGGAGAAGATCCTGTATCCCGCCGCGCACAAGGCGCTCGACAAGGACGATGAGATCGACGTCGACGAAGCCTACGTCGAGCACTTTCTCGCGAAGACGCTGATCGAAAAGTTCGACTCGCTGAAACCCGGCGATCATGGTTTCGACGCGACGTTCAAGGTGCTGTCGGAGATGGTGCGCCACCATATCGACGAAGAGGAATCGACGCTCTTTCCCGAGCTGCGCGAAAGCAGCGTCAACCTGGTGCGGTTAGGCGAAGAGATGGTGGCAGAGAAAGACAGGCTGATGAAGAAGCTCGATGCTGCGGGAAGCAAACTGGTGGGCGACAACAGCCTGACGTTTCAGCGGTAATGCATGATCGAGCGCCCACGGGCGCTCGAATGCAATCCGGCGAACAGCGTGCTAGCCTGACGGTCCCATGTCAGGAGACTCGCGACGATGGCACGCCTACTTTGCGATATCTGCGGCGTCAGGCCCGCGACCGTACGGCTCGCGGTGTTGCAGAACGGTCAGCGCCAGGTGCTGGATGTGTGCGATTTCCACTACGCGCAGATCACGCGGCATCAACGGTCTATTTCCCCGCTCGAAGCGCTGTTCCGCGCACAGGCGTCGGGCGGGCAAGCGCCGCCGGACGAGTCGCAGCAGCCCGTCGAAGGCACCGAGACCGTCAGCATCGAACAGCATTTCAGCGAGCTTGCGCGCGAGATGCTGCAACGCGCCGCGGAAGCCGCGATTCAATGGGGCCGTCGCGAAGTCGACACCGAACATCTGCTGTATGTACTCGCCGATAACGCAAATGTCGCTGCGATTCTGGAGTCGCTCGGCGTCAAGCCCGCTGACGTGCGCGCGTATATCGAAGCGAACACCGTCAAACGCGACAACGCCCCGCCGCCCGGGCAGGAACGCATCGGCGTGTCGCCGCGCCTGAAGAGCGCGCTCGAGCGTGCGTTCATTGCATCGCGGCAACTCGGCCATAGCTACGTCGGCGCCGAGCATCTGCTGATCGGACTCGCCGAGGTGCCGGAGAGCTTCGCGGGCCAGCTGCTCGCGCGTCTTGGCGTGCAGCCGCAGGCGTTGCGGCGTCAGACGCTGCTCGCGGCGGGAAACGAAGAGAAGACAGCGGCGCCGCCACCGCCTTCGCGCACGCCGAACCTCGACAAGCATAGCCGCGACCTGACGGCGCTGGCACGCGAAGGCGGCCTCGACCCCGTGATCGGCCGATCGAGCGAGATCGAAACGATGGTCGAAGTGCTGGCGCGCCGCCGCAAGAACAACCCGGTGCTGATCGGCGAGCCGGGCGTCGGCAAGACGGCCGTCGTCGAAGGTCTGGCGCAGCGGATGGTCAACGGCGATGTGCCCGAATCGCTGCGCAACAAGCGTCTCGTCGAACTGAACGTGAACTCGATCGTTGCGGGCGCGAAGTTTCGCGGCGAGTTCGAAGAGCGCGTCAAGCAGGTGGTCGATGAAGTGCTCGCGAATCATGATTCGCTGGTGCTGTTCGTCGACGAAGTGCATACGATCGTCGGCGCCGGGCAGGGCGGCAACGAGGGCGGTCTCGACATCGCCAACGTGTTCAAGCCGGCGATGGCACGCGGCGAACTCAACCTGATTGGCGCGACGACGCTCAACGAATACCAGAAGTACATCGAAAAGGACGCTGCGCTCGAACGGCGCTTCCAGCCGGTGCTGATCGCCGAGCCGAGCGTCGTGCAGACCGTCAACATTCTGCGCGGCTTGCGCGACCGGCTCGAGGCGCATCACAAGGTCACGATCCAGGACGATGCGATCGTCGGCGCGGCGGAATTGTCGGACCGCTATATCTCCGGTCGTTTTCTGCCCGACAAGGCGATCGATCTGATCGACCAGGCCGCAGCGCGCGTCAACCTGTCGTCGACGTCGCGTCCCGCCGCCGTGCTCGAACTCGAAGCGGAAATCACGCAGTTGCGCCGCGAGCAGGACTATGCGGCGTCGCGCAAGCAGTTCGACCGCGCGCACTCGCTCGACGGCGAAATCGCCGCGAAAGAGCAGGCATTGCGCGACGAAACGCAGGCATGGCAAAAGAGCGTCGGCACGAATACATCGCATGTGACGGTCACGAACGTCGCCGAGATCGTCGCGCGGCTCACGGGCATTCCCGTCGCGCAGTTGACGGCCGAGGAGAAGCAGCGGCTTCTGAATATGGAGGAGCGTCTGCATCGGCGCGTGATCGGCCAGGACGAAGCCGTCGTGGCCGTCAGCGACGCGGTGCGACGCTCGCGCGCCGGCTTGCAGGCGCGGCATCGCCCGACTGCCGTGTTCCTGTTTCTCGGGCCGACGGGCGTCGGCAAGACGGAACTCGCGAAGGCGCTCGCCGAAGTCGTGTTCGGCGACGAAGACGCGATGCTGCGCTTCGACATGAGCGAGTACATGGAGCGGCATACGGTGGCGCGACTGATCGGCGCGCCGCCCGGATATGTCGGCTACGACGAAGGTGGCCAGTTGACCGAACGCGTGCGGCGCAAGCCCTATAGCGTGATTCTGCTCGACGAGATCGAGAAGGCGCATCCCGACGTGTACAACGTGCTGCTACAGGTGTTCGACGATGGGCGGCTGACGGACGGCAAAGGGCGCATGGTCGACTTCAGCAATACGCTGATCATTGCGACGAGCAATCTCGGCGCCGATGTGATCGCGGGGCAGAACCGTTCGGGACCGGGCTTTCTGAGCGACGCGGGTTCCGTCGGCGTGGAGAGTGGCGTGATGAACGTGCTGCGCCAGCACTTCAGGCCCGAGTTTCTCAATCGTATCGACGACATCATCATTTTCAAGTCGCTTGGGCGCGATGAAACGCGGCATATCGTGCGTCTGCAACTGGAGCACGTGAGCCGGCTGGCGAGCAGCCAGGATATCGAGCTGACGTTCGATGATTCGATCGTCGATCATCTCGCGACCGAGGGCTATCGCCCTGAGTTCGGTGCGCGCGAGCTTCGACGGCAGATTCAGCAGCAGATCGAGAATCAGCTTGCCAAAGCCATGTTGAATGGCGACGTGAAGGAAGGCATGCAGGTCGTATGCCGTTACGACGCCGACAGGCGGCTGGTGACGTTCGAGCCTGTCGCGGGCGGCAAGCAGCCGGTGGCTGTGGTCGAGCCGCAGACGGTGAAGTAGGTTTTATTCGCTTCCTTTATTGGCTGGCGCCGGATGGTACGGCGCTGGCCATCGATGATGGCGTCGCGGCGACGGGGGCCTCGCTCGATGCCGCGGGCGCGCTTGCCGATGCTGCGTTGTCGCTTGCGGTTTGCGCGGCTGCGCTTTGGCCTTGCGTGCCGCTCATGCCGGCAGTGTTGGTCATGACGCCGCTGCTGGCTGAGCTCATGGTGTCGCTGTTTTTTTCGTCTACTTTCTTGCAGGCGGCTGTGGTGAATATGAGTGCTGTCGCTGTTAATGCCGCGAACGCGTAGTGGGTGGTGGATTTCGTCATTTGCGTTGCTCCGTGTGTCGATATCTGTGCGGATGTTATTTGCTCAGCAACGTGCATTCCTTCTCTTCTTTTCTTCTCTTCTTTTCTGCGCGGGCTGGACGGTTTCTTGCTCGTACTTCCACGTTCCACTTGGAGGTCGGTCATGAAAGTCAGAGTTGCTAATGAGGGCGACGCGCCCATCCGCCTGATCGTAGATGGCGATCCCGTGCTCGGTGAAACAATCGAGGCAGGCGCAGAAATGGTCGTTGATGGAGAGGTCGTCGAGTTGCAGGACCTCGAGCCCGGTCAGGAGGACGAGAGTGATGAGGAGGAGCAGTAGCAGAGGGGTTTCTTTGCGTGGCGCAGGCTTTGCGGTTTGCCTGTTTTTTCGCTGGCATCCGCGTGATGTTATTGGTTCGCAAGCGTTGCCCCTGTGCGGGGCGGCACCTACTTTTCTTTGCCGCCGCAAAGAAAAGTAGGCAAAAGAAAGCGGCTCACACCGCCAGTTCTAGTGTTTGCCTGAGGGCCCCCGAAGGGTCTTACGCTTCAAACGGCAACGCCCTGGTTCGCGTTCGTTGCCAACGTTCTCCCTGTACGCTTCACCCACTTCACGCACCCGCGTCTCAGCACGCCGTGCCAGATAGCCCACCGCCGCGCAGGTGGCAAACTGTGTGTAGGCTTTCGCGCCGTACGCGCCACACTCCGGACTGTGTAGCACGGTTGGTGTTTCTGATAAGAGCGCTACCCTTTGTGGCGCGACAACCTGCACACAGTTTGCCACCTTGGCGGCACAAGCCAGTCGCTGCCGCTGGCCCGAGTACGGGTATTCGAAGCGGGTGAGGCGTTCATTCGAAGCGTTGGCAACGGGCACCAGCAGGGACGTTGCCGTGTGAAGCATAAGACCCGTTGGGGTCCCTCAGGCAGACACAAGAACTGGCGGTGTGAGCCGCTTTCTTTTGCCTACTTTTCTTTGCGGCGGCAAAGAAAAGTAGGTGCCGCCCCGCACAGGGGCAACGCTTGCGAACCAATAACATCACGCGGATGCCACCGCAAAAACCAAAACACCACGCATGGCGCAAAAGTTGTCGAACTGAAAGGCCGACGCGGATACGCGACACACAAAAAAACCAAACGCGCCTGGAATGGCGCCAAAACCTCCACACAACACGCCAGCCCGGCGACTCATCGCACATATGCCAGCTTCCATCAGTAGAATCGCGCCTTTAAAGTCGATCGCGTGACAGCGCGAACCGTCCCTCGATCAGCGGATAATGAAACTACTGACGGCATTCAAACGACACCTCTTCATCACCGTCGGCAACACATTGCCGACCTACGGCCCATTCAATCGCCTGCGTGCTTCGATGTTCCGCAAGGCGGGCATGGCGATCGGCCGCGATGTGACCATCATCGGCCCGTTGAATCTCGAGCTGAGTCTCAACGAAGAAACGATCCGCGGTATTTCGATCGGCGACAACGTGTATCTGAACGCGCAGACGCGACTCGCTTGTCGCAATAGCCGGATTTCGATCGGCGACGACGTGCAGGTCGGGCCGCGCGTGTCGTTCGAAACGGCCACGCATGGCATCGTGTTCGAACCCGAGATCGGGCGCGGAACCGATCATCAGGAAATCCGCGTCGGCAACAAGGTGTGGATCGGTGCAGGCGCAACCATCCTGCCCGGCGTGACGATCCACGAGGCAGCCGTGGTCGCCGCCGGCTCAGTCGTGACGCGGGACGTGCCGGCTCACACGCTGGTGGGCGGCGTGCCGGCGCGCAAGATCAGGGATATCGAGCGGCCCGCTCACCGCCACGGCGCCATCGCCTGAAACACACCATCGCGCCTGACCAGCGCATGAAACAGCGCCGCCGCAAAGTGCACGAGGATCAACGCGAAGAAGCACAACGCCAGGAACCGGTGCGCGTTCCATAGCAGCGTGTGCAGCTCGTTGCTATGCGGCAGTATCCACGGCAACTGGATGCCCGCCACGATCACGGGATACTCCGCTGCCGAGAGCATCCCCCAACCAATCAACGGCAACGCAATCATCAACGCATAGAAAGCGAGGTGCGACAGATGCGCCGCGAGCTTCATCGGCGCGGGCATGTCCGGCGGCAGTTGCGGCGCGCCGCGCGTGAGTCGCACCACCAGGCGGATCAGCGCGAGTATCAGGATGACGATGCCCAGCGGCTTGTGAATCGACACCAGCGTCAGATAGTCAGGCCGAATCGTCGACACCATGCCGACGCCGATAAACAGCATCGCCAGAATGCAGATCGCCATGATCCAGTGCAGCGCGCGCTGCAATGTCGTAAAGCGCTCGAGAGTCGGTTTCATGGCTTCGCTCCTTCGGCAGGCGTGTGCGGATAGTACTTGTCTTCGGCAGTCCGGCGATTGAACGAAACAGAATAGGCAGCCGAGCGCGCAGCAGGGAACGGATCGTCCGAAACATGCATGCCTGCCGGCAGGACGGTCGGATCGAAATTGAGGTCGCGGCACGGGCCGTCGGGCTCGGGCTCGATCGCGCTGACCACCAGCGTGCCGGCTTCCACCTTGCGGCGGTCGTCAGGCCACGCCTTGCTCGGGTCGGCCGTCGGATCGCCTGGATTCGCGACGGTCACGATCATCGTCCAGCGCTGCGGCGCGCTCTGCACGCGTTGCGTGATGTCGGTTTCGAGGAAATTGGCGGGGCGTTGCTTGAGGACATCGGGCGACACGGCCTCCGGCTTCGCCGCCGGGACAAACGACCAGCGCACGACGTTGTCCTGCCCCTGAGCGTTCGTGAAGACAAAGCTGTTGAGGCTGTTGTACTGATCCTGCGCGAACGATCCCGTCCACGGCGCCGTCGTCGCCCACGCGCCGAACGCGGCGAACTCAGGGTGCGCGGCGATGAACTGCTTCATCGCATCGGGATCGTCCTTTTTCCCCGATGCTTCGAGCAACGCATAGAACGCTTGCGGCGTCGCGACGGGGAAGAACGGCGCGTCGATCATCGCCGAGCGCCATTCGCTGCCATCCGGCGCGACCACACGCAGGCTAAGGCCGCGAACGCGGACAGTCGGGTCCGGTGCGTTTGGATCAGGCGTGGCGAGATTGAAGCGTCCCGTCACGCGAGAGGAACCCTGCGCGAACATCGGCGCCTTCGACAATGCAGCGGCTGCTCCATTCGATTCGAATGTACCCGTGAAGCAGATGCCTTTCGCGTGATTGCGACGGAAACCCAGCGCGGGTCCGCCCGGCGGCGCCAGCGCGTTGACGATCTTCGGAGGTGTCAGCCGGCCTGGGGTGAGCCAGCCTGCCGTATAGGCAAACGCAATGGCCACGACGGCGACGACGATCGCAATCAAGGCCAGTGAGCGGCCAGCGGATGCTTGTGAACCGGGTTTGTCAGCCATGGAAGTCTCGCTCGAGAGTTCTGCTGGCGACAATCTAGCAGCATCATAAAATTCGTGCAGAAGGGGCCGGGAGCGGGCACGTCAGCGATAGGTGTCCGCGAGGCAACACCGTGTATCTGTCCGCATGTCTACTGTCCCCATGGGAATGCGTCTAGGATGGCGGCATGCTCAAACGGGCGCAGTGTGCTGCGTGACCATCATGGATACCATCAAGATCCTGCTACAAACGACCATTCCATCCGTCGCCGACGACTGGTCGATCGCGCGCTTCAGCCGCCTTGCGGAACTGCTGCGCGATCATCGCGATGCCGAAGGCCGCGCCGTGTTCGACGTCGTCGCGCGAGACCGCGGGCATCCCGGAGAGCCGGACCCGGTGCTGTCGCGTCTGGATGAAACCGCGTTCGACGAATTGTGGCTATTTGCCGTCGATAACGGAGACGGCCTGACGCCCGAAGACTGCGCCGGCATCACGCGATTCCGGCAGGCAGGCCGCGGCCTGATGGTGACGCGAGATCACATGGATGTGGGATGCTCGCTGTGCAGTCTCGGTGCTGTGGGCAAGGCACATCACTTCCACACCCACAATGTCGATCCCGACGAGTCGCGATGCGTATGTGACGATCCGTTCTCCACGCATATCTCATGGCCCAACTTTCACTCGGGCGCGAATGGGGACTTTCAGGACGTTGTGGTCGTCGGGCCGACACATCCCGTGCTGGCGAATGCCGACTCTCCAACGGGTGCAATCCGCTTCCTGCCCGCTCACCCGCATGAGGGCGCCGTCGCTGCACCCGACGACGCATCGGCCCGCGTGATCGCGCGAGGCAACAGCAAGATCACAGGCAAGAGCTTCAATCTCGCCGTTGCGTTTGAACCGTCCAGCGACGGCGGGCCCGCCGTCGCTCAAAGCACGTTTCATCACTTTGCGGACTACAACTGGGATGCGCGGCTCGGTTGCCCGAGCTTCGTGGACGAGCCGTCTGGAGACGGGATGCAGACGGAGCAACAGGCGCTGCCGGACGCGCATCGATACGCGATCAATCTCGCGCTGTGGCTTGCGGGGAAAGCAACGCATTGATCGATGTCCCGGCGACCGTCATTCTCTTTTTGTCTTCGGTTGCTCGGGCTTCTGTTGCGGGTCTTTTCCGCGTTGCGTCGGCGCCCTTGTGCAGGCGTCCGGCGGCGTTGCATACGGTACGTCGTTACAGCAGCACGCATAGACGGGAAAGCCGTACGCGTTGGTGCGGATGATGGTGGTCGGCCCGTGTAGCGGGCATACCGCGTTCATGGTGCCTCCTCGGTTTCATCGGTCATTGTGTATCGTACTGCCGTTTGTCGGCTATTTGTCGGCCAGTATCCGCTGCCCGCAAGCGTTCAACCCCCGATCGCATGTCGCTTCGGGTTCAACTCAACGCCTCAACAACGGCGTGACGCCCGTTCACGCAGCCTGCCCAGCCGCGCTTGCACGACGCCGCCGCGTCCCTGTTGTCTTCGGTACTTCCTCGACGGGCGCAACGTCACTCGTCCGCTGCGCCTGATAGGACTCTCCCCATTCCCTGAGGCTGATCAGCACCGGCGCGAGCGTCTCGCCGAAAGGCGTCAACTCGTATTCGACCTTCGGCGGAACCTGCGGATAGACATGGCGCGCCACGATCCCATCCGCTTCCAGCTCGCGCAGTTGCAGCGTCAACATGCGTTGCGTCGTGTTCGGCAACAGCCGGGTGAGCTCCATGAAGCGCTTCTTTTCATGCATCAGATGAAACAGGATCACCGGCTTCCACAAGCCGCCGATGACCGAAAGCGTCACTTCGACGGCGCAGCCGCTCTTGCTGTCCAGGCGTTTGGGTCGCATGGCGTTTATACCTACATAATTGATAGTACCGGCTTTAATTGTACCTTCTTGCAGTAATCGACGTGCGACCGGACAATCACGGCGTGGTCGCGGCGCTGTCGCGACCTCGCGCGCCGACCAGGGCGCGCGATCGCTATCTTCGACGGCGATGCCGCATCGCGCATCGTCAGTCCGTCTATCGACTATCAGGAGTTCCTTCGATGAAAGCCATTGCCTTGCGCCAGCCTGCCGGACTGGACAATCTCGTACGCACGGAACTTGCCGATCCCGGCGCGCCGGCAGCCGGCGAAATCCGCGTGCGTATCCACGCGAGTTCGCTCAACGCTCATGACCTCGGTGTCGTCACAGGGCGTCTGCGTACCGAAGACGGTCGCATTCCGATGTCGGATGGCGCGGGTGTCGTCGAAGCGGTCGGCGACGGCGTGACGGAATTCGCGGTTGGCGACGCCGTCGTATCGACGTTCTTTCCTTACTGGCTCGACGGCGGCCCGACGCTCGCCGATTTTTCGACGACACCGGGCGATGGCGTCGACGGCTACGCTCGCGAGCGCGTCGTGCGTCCTGCGCAATGGTTCACGCACGCGCCGCGCGGTTACAGCCACGCGGAGGCTGCGACGTTGACCACTGCTGGCCTGACTGCATGGCGCGCGCTCGTCGTCGATTACGCGCTGAAGGCGGGCGATACCGTGCTGGTTCAGGGCACAGGCGGCGTCTCGATCTTCGCGCTGCAGTTCGCGAAGCAGATGGGCGCGACGGTGATCGCGACGTCGTCCTCCGACGAGAAACTGACGAAAGCCCGCGCGCTCGGCGCCGATCACCTGATCAACTACAAACGCGATACCGACTGGGCCGCGAAGGTACTCGAAATCACCAATGGTCGCGGTGTCGACAACGTGGTCGAAGTGGGCGGTCCCGACACGCTCGCGCAGTCGATCCGGGCTTGCCGGATCGGCGGTCACATCGCATTGATCGGCGTGTTGACGGGAATTGCGGGGCAGGTGCCGACGGCCGAACTGATGCGGCGTCAGCAGAAGCTGCAGGGGTTGATCGTCGGCAGCCGGAAACACCAACTCGACATGATCCGCGCGATCGATGCGAACGGGATCAAGCCGGTGATCGACAGCACGTTCGCGCTCGACGAAATTGCCGACGCATTCCGCCATCAGGCGGCGGGCAAGCATTTCGGCAAGGTGTGTCTGGCGGTATGAAGCGGGCGGCGGAAACGATCGGCCGCCGCAGGCGATCTTCGCCTTTCAGGTGAAGATCGTGACGGGTCAGTAGTAAAGCCAGCGTCCATACTCCGGCGACCAGTACCAGCGCCCAGCATACGGCGCCGGCTGGTAGTCGCCGTTCCAGGCAGCGGGTGGCGCATAGTAGGCGTACGGACGGGCGGCTACGCTGGTCGGCCGCTGCACGTAGCCATAGGCTTGCGGCGGCGGTCGCATCGCGACGGGCGGCGGCGCGTACTGCGTTCGCGGTCGCGCGTACTGTGGCTCGGTCGTATAGACCTGTGCCGTCCGCGGCATCCCGGCGTCGTCGCCTTCGTCGTCGGCGAACGCGTCAGCCGGCATGGCGTTCTGTTGTGGCACGCGTCCCGTAGACCGCACGACGCCGGTATTTCGCGGCGGCGCGCTGGGGCGTTGAACGGGTTGCGGATTCTGCAGTGAATCGGTGTCCGTCCAGGCGTCGGATGTCACGGGTGGAGCGTGACGGGCGACTGGCTTGGATGACGCGATGCGCGTGCCGCTGGATGCAGGAGAGGGTGTGCCTGCCTGTTCTCCAAGCGGCTTCGAGGTGACGGGCACCTCCTGCACGGTCTCGATCTCGCTTGCGTCGCTGTAAACGTGTTTGATGTCGAGGATGGGTTTGCGAGCCGCCTCGCTTGTCGGTTTCTGCGCCCGCGCTTCCGTTGCGGGCGGCGTCGTGGCGGCAGTGCCCTTTGTTGCGGCCTCGCGCGCGAGTTCCTCTTTCGCCGCCTTGTAGCCGCGATCGTAGGCCGCTTTCACTTCCCGATCCTGGGCCTCGGCGTCGTCGGCCGCGCTGTAGGCGTGGGACGATGCCGAACACAGGCAACCTGTGGCGAGAAACGCGCCGGCCAAAGTCTGCCTCAAGTGTGCGTCCATGAGGCCTCCCTTTATGGTTATTGATGGCGAATCGTACAACGTCTCCGGCGACAAAAAAACGCTAGCGATGCCATTGCGTGCGCTTCCCAACCGAACCTTCAGTCGTATGCGCTTGCAACGAAACGTGATGCGGTCTCATGCCGTGTGGGATGAGTCACACATAGCGTCGACGCCGCCAGGGAAGCAGAACGCTATGGCTTGCTCCAGACCAGCCGCCAGCACATGAGAAAGGTACCGTTCGCGTCCCTTGAAACCGCGCCTTCAGATGTGCACGTCGTACCGGGCATTGCGGGGCCGAACTGGGCGACTTCCCGATCGGCGTCGGCGAGTGCATCGGCGGGCACCCGTCCCCAGATGGACAGACTGGCCAGTACGCCGGCACAGCCGACCAACATGGTCAGCGAACGTTTCAATCGGGCGGGGCGCTTGGCAATAAGGTCGATTCGCATCGGGAGGCTCTCTCAGGCGGGGCTTATGAGCGCTCTTATCGGCATCGGCTGCCAAAAGAATAGATCCCGCTTCAAGTATTTTTTTCGGGCCAGATTATTGGCGTTCGCAAAGCGGTCGGCGGAAGGCTTCAGTTGCCAGCAGCGGGTTCCCGTCGAGCGTTCCGGCGCAGCATGTCGGCGGGCACACCGAACGTTCGGACAAACGCGCGGCGCATGCGCTCGCGATCCGCAAACCCCGTTTCCTGCGCCACGACGTTGATCGTGTGCCGGCCCTGTTCGATCATGAAGCGGGCCGCTTCCAGCCGAAGCTGCTCCACCGCCTTGGCGGGCGATTGACCGGTCTCGGCCGCGAACGCGCGGCTGAACTGGCGAGGACTGAGATTAGCCACCGCGGCCAGCTCCTCGACGGTCAGCGGATTGCGCAGGTTCCGGCGGATGTGCGCCAGCACCAGTTCGATCCGGTCGGACTTCGGCGTCATGTCGAGAAGGGCGGAATGTTGCATCTGCCCACCGAGCCGGCGCTGATTCATGACGAGAAGCCTCGCGACCATTTTCGCGGCTTCGGGACCGAGGTCGTTATCGATCAACGCCAGAACGAGATCGATCCCCGCCGTCATGCCGGCCGAGGACCAGATGGGACCGTCATTGACGAAAATCCGGTCTTCTTCTGTGATGACTTCCGGAAAGCGCGCCCTGAATTCAGCCGCGTGTGCCCAATGCATGGTGGCGCGCCGGCCATTCAGAAGCCCGGCCTCGGCGAGAACGAATGCGCCGCTGCAGATCGAGGCAATCCGTCTCGACGCCCTCGCTGCTTCCTGAACGAACGCGATCACAGCGTCATCGGAGGACGGCATTTTCATTTCGGTGATCGAGCCCACGATGACCGTATCGAAAGCCGGATCGCCGAACGCTTCCGTTTCCAGTGTCATGCCGCCCGAAGAACGAACGGGACCGCCACGCGCAGACAGCACATGGACATCGTAGCACGGACCCGCCGGCGGCAGGTTCGCGATTTCGAATGCCGTTAGCGCCGCGAGACTCATCATCTGAAATCGTTGCGGCACGATAAAGCCAATCCGATGCATAGGTATTCCCGAGGTCAGGCTTGCGCGCCTGACCGCAAATTAGCGTCATTCCACGGGTCGTATTCGCAGATTTCTTCTCGATGCCGCGAGCGCCGCACGCGCGGACAACGCGCGTCATGAATGGTGGCAACAACGACATAGATCGTAAAGGGCAGAGGCGATAACGTACAAGCACTTCATCATCTGTCTCGCACCAGCGAAAGGAACACCATCATGTCAAAGATTATCCGGGCCGCAGCCGTTCAGATCGCGCCCGTTCTCTACAGCCGGGAAGGCACCGTCGATAAGGTCGTCAAGAAAATTCTGGAACTCGGCAAGCAGGGCGTCCAGTTTGCGACCTTCCCTGAGACTGTCGTTCCGTACTATCCGTACTTCTCGTTCGTCGAATCGCCGTTTGCAATGGGCGCCGAGCATTACAAGCTGCTCGATCAGGCAGTCGTCGTGCCGTCCGAGACGACGCGTGCCATTGGCGAAGCCGCGCGTCAGGCAAAAATGGTGGTGTCGATCGGCGTCAACGAACGCGACGGCGGCACGCTCTACAACACGCAATTGCTATTCGATGCCGACGGCACACTGGTGCAACGCCGCCGCAAGCTCTCGCCGACCTATCACGAGCGTATGGTCTGGGGAATGGGCGACGGTTCGGGTCTGCGCGCGATCGATACCGCCGTGGGCCGCGTCGGTCAGCTCGCCTGCTGGGAGCACTACAACCCGCTCGCGCGCTATGCGCTGATGGCCGATGGCGAGGAAATCCATTCGGCGATGTATCCGGGTTCGTTCGCGGGCGATCTGTTCTCCGAGCAGATCTCCGTCAACATCCGCCAGCACGCGCTGGAGGCGGGCGCCTTCGTCGTCAACGCGACGGCGTGGCTGACTCCCGAACAACAGCAGCAGATTCTGCAGGATACGAATACCACCCAGGTTGGGCCGATCTCGAGCGGCTGTTTCACGGCGATCGTTTCGCCCGAGGGTGAGTACATGGGCGGCGCGCCGCTGCGCGAAGGAGAGGGCGAAATCATCGCCGACCTCGACTTCTGGCAGATCGACAAGCGCAAACGCATGATGGATTCACGCGGCCATTACAGCCGTCCCGACGTGCTCGGGCTGGTGATCGATCGCACGCCGAAGACGCATGTCATCGAGCGCTCGCTGCGGGCGCCCGGCGAAGAGCCCGTGAGGGATCTCGAAGTACTCGCGTGAACTGAGACTCGTGAGGTCGTGCGCGCACGATGCGCGCAACTCGACTGTCCAACTTTGTGCTGTTATCCAAGGAGTAGCAGAAATGAATTTCAACGATGTCATGCTGGAGCGCAACGCCCAGTTCGCCGAGACCGGGTTTTCGCCGGAACTCAAGATGCTTCCGTCGACGGGGACGGTCGTGATCGGTTGCGTCGACCCGCGCGTCGATCCCGTGAATGTGCTGGGGTTGAAGCAGGGTGAAGCGGCCGTGATCCGGAACGTGGGCGGGCGCATCAACAACGCGTTACTCGAAACGCTGGCGGTGTTGAGCGTCGTCGCGGCATCGGCGGGGCGCCCGGATGGCGCGCGCAATCTCGTGCTCCTTCAGCACACCGATTGCGGGATCATCGGCTGTCACCGGCATGCGCCCGCCTTGCTCGCGAAGCATCTCAATGTCGAGACGGATGCGCTCGATGATCTCGCGATCACCGAACCCTACAAGGCGGTCGCGCTCGATGTCGAAGCGCTCAGGGCAAACAAGGCGCTGCCCGATGGCATGGTGGTGTCGGGTCTGGTCTACGACGTCAAAACCGGCAAGATCGAAACGGTCGTCCCGCCAGCACCGTTGCGGGCGCCTGCCGCCTGACGGTTCCCGCATCGGCCATCGTGCAGAACAGGCGCGGTCAATCGGGTTTCGAAGTCACGCGATCATCTGGCAGCAACGCTTGCGCGACGCCTTCCGAAAACCGCATTGGCCGGCCTTCGATCAGCAGTCGTTCGGCATCCGCTGGATCGCGCTCGATCTCAGGCAATCCATGCGCGACGAGCGCGCGAGCGCAGCCGATCCAGTCGCCGTGTTCAATCACATCGGGTTCATTGAACGAAGCCCACGACAGCGTGCCCAGCACGTCGGCACCGAATCCATGCGTCTCACGCCAACTCGCTCCATGAGAAAGCAGGAACGCAGTCAATTCGGCATCGCCGCGAAACACGGCATGGTTCACCGCCGACGCGTCCCAATCACCGCCGCGCGCAGCGATCGGCCAGCCGAGTTCGACCATGACCTTGACCGCTTCACGGGATCCCCAGGCGGCTGTATCCGGCAATAGCCGCAACTGGTGCTCCGGCAAAGCACGAGGAAGATCAGGATGCAGTGCCTGAATGCGCCGCGCCTCGCTTGCATCGGCACGCGCACAGGCCGCGACGAACTCGTCTTCGGCGCTGAGTGTGTCGTCTGCCCCGGCTTCGCGCAACAGATCTGCGACCTCGCGCAGTCCCGTTTGCATCGCCAGCCGCCAGGCACTGACGCCACCGGGCGTGCGCGCCTGCGGATCGGCGCCGGCGGCGAGCAGGGCGGCGATATGACGAGCCGATCGCCGCACGGCGATCGCGCGCATCAGCGGCGGTCCCCATGTCGTCGTCGGACCGGCTTCGACGGGTTCATTTGGATCGCCGCCGTGTGCCAGCAGCAGTTCCAGTGCAACAGGGCTCGGCATGTCGAGTGCCCGGCGCAGCGCATTCGTTCCGCCGACGCGCGCGCCATACGCGAGCAGCAGGCGGGTGCACGCTGGCTCCTCAAGCGAGTGATAGAGCGATTCTCCGTCGTTGGGGTCCGCTCCCGCTGTCAGCAGCATCTCTGTCAAAACGGCATCGCGATTGACGCCCGCCGCGCCGTAGAGCGCGGACAACGGCTCCGACTCGTCGGGCGACGCCAGCGTAGCGGGCGGATAACGATTACCGATACGCTGGTTGGGATGGGCGCCGGCCTGAAGCAGAAACCGCGCGCAATTGCGCAGACGTTCAGCAAACTCCGGCAGTTGGCCGAGGCGCGAATGCGTGACGGCGACGAGCGGCGGAAGATTCAGCGGCCCGTCCGCCCGGTTGATCCAGTCCGGATCGGCGGCGACTGCGCGGGCTATTGCATCGAGTTGTCCCGCGGCGCACGCGACCGACACATCCGACGAAGGCAAGCCAGGATGATCGCGCAGCAACTGCGCCGCAACGCGCGGTCTTCCCGCGTCGTAGCTGCCAACGACATCGCCGCCGTAAGCAAGGCCAAGCCAGTACCGGATCCAATCCTGCTGTTCGCGCGGCACGGCACGGCTTTCGACATACAGGCGAAGCTCTGTCCATGAAGCGAAGCCGTACTCGCGCGCGATGCAGGATTGCGCATCGTGCAGACGCAATCCGAGTGCGACGACTTCGTCACGCGTTCGATGCGCGGCGGCGGGAAGGTTGCTGGTGAAGCGCGAGATAGCCGTTGCATCGCCATCGCGATAGAGGCGGAGCAGTTCTTTCGCCTGCTTCTTCAGATGGTCGAGATTGGCCCCGGAAGGCAGAGTCTTCATTGCGGATCCTCGTGCATTGGAGGCTGTCGGTCCGCAACACCGCCTGCACAAAGGATGGTGAGATAACGCATTGGCTATCGCAGGTGAGTTCAACTCTTTCCGCGGACCCGGAAGCGGCCTGTACCGCTGACGAGATGCTAGGAGAAGACGGGCAGCGCCGTCAACTCCCGCGCAATTGCACGGATCTATTCCTGCGGCGGCAACAGCGCCAGCAGCAGTCGCCGCAACTCGAGAGATTCGCGCTGCGTCAGCCTCGCCGTGAGGATGCGCTCGACTTCCTCGACACGCGGACGCAAGCTTGCAAGCTGCTTCTTGCCGTCCGCAGTGAGAAACAGCACATAACTGCGCTTGTCGACGGGATCGTCGGACCGTTCGATCAGGCCGTTGCGAACCATGCGCGCGACGAGATCGGCGATCGTCGAACGGTCCACGTCGAGTTCATCGCCGAGTTGCCGCTGATTGACGCCGGGTGTCTTATGCAGGATCTCGAGCGCCGCGTACTGGACGCTCGTGATCTCCGCGGAGACTTCGTTAAGCCACACCGCTACGTGGCGCTGCTGGGCGCGGCGCACGAGACTGCCCGTAAATTTCGAGAGCGCTTCGGGGTTGTCGTGTCTGGTCGGCAATTTCGGCGTATCGAGCGGGTTAGTGCATACGGAATATCGGCCGGAAAAAGGCGTTCAGTTCCGCGTATGCATCGAGTGGAAGAACATGCGCGACGTATTGGTCCGGACGGACCACGACGAGCGCGCCCCGTTCGCGGTCGATGCCGCGCGCGTCGAAGATATCAGTCGCTGCGTCGCTCGTAAATGTTTTCTCGTAGTCGATGAGGCCATAGCGTCCCTTGCGCGGCAGCAACATCGCGGGCAGATCGTCGAGACGCACTTCGCGATGCGGCTGCTGTAGCACCGCGCGCAGATCGAATACGCTATCCACGTCGGCATCGTCCGGCGTGGTGAGCCGCACGATAGAATCAGGCGATGTCGCGAGATGCTCGCACAGCGCATCGAGCGCAGTTCGCTTCGCATCCGCGAAGGCGTACAGGCGCCAGCGACCGTCCGCGCTTGCTGCGTGTCCCAGATGGACGGGCTTTGCATCCGCAAGCCGCACGACGGGCGATGAATGAAACCGTGTGCCGATCACGAAGCCCTGGGCGAGCGCCTGGTGCGTCGCTTCACCCGTCAACATACCCGGCCGGTAATGTGTCGCGACGCCAGCCGTATATCGGCCCGCGCGAACGAAATAGGCTTGCAGCTCAGCCGGATCGACGCCGCCTGCTTCGGGCCGGTTGGGATCTTTCGGCGGCGCGGCCATCATCGCCGACCATTCCTTGTCGAAGTCGATCAACTCCTGCGCGATGGGCTGACGTTCGTCGGAATACGTACGCAACAGATCGGCGTCGCTGCGTCCCTGCAGCACCGCCCCGAGTTTCCAGCCGAGATTGAAGCCGTCCTGCATCGACACGTTCATGCCTTGGCCCGCCTTTGCGCTATGCGTGTGACAGGCATCGCCCGCGATGAACACGCGCGGCTCGCGAGACGTTCCGTCGGCTGCAATGGCATCGTCGAAGCGATCGGTCAGGCGCTGTCCCACTTCATACACGGAAAACCACGCGACTTCCTTGGCATCGAGCGTGTACGGATGCAGGATGTGCCGCGCCGTCTCGATGATGTGATCGACGGTGGTCTGTTTGATGCTGTCGCGATTCTCGGGCGTGACCTCGCCCAGATCGACATAGAAGCGCACCAG
Organism: Paraburkholderia largidicola; assembly: GCF_013426895.1. Classification (NCBI taxonomy): domain Bacteria; kingdom Pseudomonadati; phylum Pseudomonadota; class Betaproteobacteria; order Burkholderiales; family Burkholderiaceae; genus Paraburkholderia; species Paraburkholderia largidicola. Next base: position 392,534 of record NZ_AP023175.1, read on the forward strand.
GTAGCCGCCTTCGCGCGGAATGATCAGCAGGTTGCCCTTGCTCGCGGACTGAATGGCGGCCTTCAGGCGGATGTCCGGGAAGTCGGTGACGGCGAGCGCGTCCATCACGCCCCAAGCGTGGTTCGCCGCATCGCCGCGCAGCGTTTGTCCGATAGCCGTGCGCACGCGGCTGCGAGCACCGTCGCACCCGACGACGTAGCGCGCCCGCACTGTGATTTCCTCGCCAAGCCGTGCTTCATCCGTGCGGCGCAACGTGACGCGCACGGGGTAGTCGCCCGTATCGTCGCGTTGCACGTCGACCACTTCCAGACCGTAGTCCGGCTCGACCCGTTGCGCGGACCGGCGCATGACATCGAGCAGATAGTCCTGCACGCGCGCCTGATTGACGATCACGTGCGGAAACTCCGACATGCCTGTTTCGGTATCCTGAACACGACCGGTACGCTTGATGGCACCCCGATCCTGTGCATCGGGTCGCCAGAACACGGTTTCGTTGACCCAGTACGCTTCGCGCTGCAAGCGGTCGCTGAGGCCGAACGCATTGAACATCTCGACAGTCCGGCACGCGACACCGTCTGCCTGTCCCATCAGCAACGGCCCCGAGCGCCGCTCGACGACGCGCGTGCGGATCGACGGGAATTGCGAGAGTTGTGCTGCCAGCACGAGCCCCGCAGGACCGCTTCCGACGATCAGCACGTCGACGGTGTCGGGCATCTCGACGCGAGGTGCGCCTTCGGCGGCCGGCTCGATGGTCGGATCGCCGACGCGGAAACCGTTGAGATGAAATTGCATGGTGTCTTCCTCCAGTTCGAATGCGTCATCGTGGAAACGAATATACTCCGTACACCAACCATTTAAAAGCACTTCGTGCAGCAGTGGATGTTTACCCTGGCCTGAGGATTTCGAAGACCTTTCCCTGGTTGCGTCCGAAAAAGCGGCGGATATCCGGCACGCAGCCATCGGAACGCCGCTCGCGTCGCCATATCGGGTAAAACCCTAAGTCCTATTCCGTGCGACGGCCGACTCTGCTATAAATTGCGCTCCGTAGCTGATGACGTTTTAGCACGGCGATTTCTTGCAAGTTTGGCAAGGTTCAGCGGCAGCGTTTGAAAGGAATGGCATGGCGCGCGTAGTTGTGGTGGGCAGCATCAACATGGACATGGTGGTCGTCACCAACACGTTTCCCCGACTGGGCGAGACGCTGTTCGGCACGGGCTTTTCGACGAGCCCTGGCGGCAAAGGCGCGAATCAGGCCGTCGCGGCGGCTCGGCTCGGCGCTCAGGTGACGATGGTCGGGCGGGTAGGCGCCGACGCGTTCGGTGCAGAGATGAAGGCGACGCTCGTACGCGAAGGCGTGGACGTGCGTTACGTCACCACCGCACGCCAGGCGACGGGTATCGCATCGATCACGCTGACGGGCGGTGATAACGCGATCGTCGTCGTGCCGGGCGCCAACTCGGAGCTGTCGCCCGAAGATATCGACCGCGCCGCCGATGTATTCGAGCAGGCCGATGTCGTGCTGGCCCAACTCGAAGTCCCGTACGAGACCGTCCTGCATGCGGCGCGCCGCGCTCGCGCACTCAACAAGCCGTTCTTTCTGAATCCTGCTCCCGCCGTCTCATTGAGCGACGAACTGCTGGACCTCGTCACGCTGCTGACGCCCAACCAGCATGAGCTCGCGACCGCGTTGCAGACGCGTGAAGAGGCGTGGGCCGATGAACTCGCGCGGCGTCCCGGCCAGATCGCGATGACGCGCGGCAAGGAAGGCGTGAGCTACGCCGACATGGACGGCAAGCTCGTCCACAAAGCCGGCTTCAAGGTCGATGCCGTCGACACGACAGGCGCTGGCGACACGTTCAACGGCGCACTCGCAGCTTTCTGGAGTCTCGGGATCGACGAGGCAGTGCGGCGCGCCAACGCGGCGGCAGCACTCTCCGTCACGCGCGCAGGCGCGCAAGGTGGCATGCCGACGCTCGCCGAACTGGACACATTTCTCGAGACCCAATCATGAAAAAGCTTGGTCACCTGAATCGCGACATCGCGCGCGTGCTGGCATCGATGGGCCACACGGATAGCGTCGTGATTGCCGACTGCGGCCTGCCGATTCCCGAAGGCGTGGAATGCATCGACGTATCGCTTGCGCTCAACGTGCCGGGTTTCTTCGACGTGCTCGACAGCGTGCTCGCCGACTTCAAGGTCGAACGCGCGGTATTTGCAAGCGAGAGCGCGGAACACAACGCCGCTGTCGTGGCGCGCATCGCACAGATGGCGGCCAGCAGGATCGACGTCGAGCAGGTGCCGCACGAGGAGTTCAAGCAGCGCTCCCGCGTGGCGAAAGCCATCATCCGCACGGGCGAGTGCAGTCCTTACGCGAATGTGATTCTGCATTCCGGCGTCATCTTCTGAGAGGCACACCATGGAAGTGTTGATGCAGGGCATCGGCAAGGCCTTCGGACCGGTACGTGTGCTCGAGGGCGTCGATTTTCACATCAGCGCGGGCGAAATCCACGCGCTGATGGGTGAGAACGGCGCCGGCAAATCGACGCTGATGAAAATTCTGTGCGGGGTCTATCAGGCTGATGCCGGCAAGATCCTGATAGACGGCAGCGCCGCGCAGATTCGCAACACGGTCGAGGCCGAACATGCCGGCATCGCGATCATCCACCAGGAACTGAACCTCATCCCGCAACTGACGGTGATGGAGAACCTCTTCCTGGGCCGCGAACCGAGCCGGTTCGGGATCGTCGACAACGCGAAGATGCGCGGTGAAGCACGCAAATGGCTCGACATGGTCGGCGCGCGCGACATCGATCCGCAGACGGAAGCCGGTCAACTGTCGATCGGCCGGCAGCAACTCGTCGAGATCGCAAAAGCGCTTTCACTCGATGCGCGCGTCGTCGTGATGGATGAGCCGACGGCTGCGCTCACCAATCGCGAGATCGACACGCTGTTCGAGATCATGTTGTCGCTGAAGGCTCGCGGCGTGGCAATCGTTTATGTCTCGCACCGCATGGAAGAGATCTTCCGGATCTGCGACAAGATCAGCGTGCTGCGCGATGGTCATTTCGTCGGCGAACGCGCAATCAAGGATACGGGTTTCGACGAGATCGTCCGGCTGATGGTGGGACGCGAACTCGGCGAACGCTTCCCGAAGCGGCAGCACAAGCCGGGCGCGGTCCGCTTGCAGGTCAAGGATCTCGCGGATCACGGCAACATCGCAGGCGTTTCGTTCGATGTACGCGCGGGCGAAGTGCTGGGCATTGCCGGCTTGATGGGAGCAGGGCGCAGCGAAATTCTGAGAACGCTGTTCGGCGCCAACCGGAAGACGGGCGGAACGGTCACGCTCGACGGCAAGCCGCTCGAGGTCCGCGATGCATCCGGCGCGATTGCGGCCGGCATCGGCTTCGTCACGGAAGACCGGAAAGGGCAGGGGCTCGTGCTGGGTATGTCCGTGCGCGAGAACGCGACGCTCGTTCATCTCGACAGCTATGCGAGCTTCGGTTTCGTCGACAGCAAGGCCGAGCGCCAGGCAGTCGATGGCCTGATCGAGCAGTTGCGCGTGCGCACGCGGGATGCGGAACTGGACGTGAAGTCGCTGTCGGGCGGCAATCAGCAGAAGGTGGTCTTCGCGAAGTGGCTTGCGCGACCGCCCAAGGTGCTGTTGCTCGACGAACCGACGCGCGGCGTCGACGTCGGCGGCAAGGCCGAAATCTACACGATCATCAATCAGCTGGCCGAGCGCGGTGTCGCAATCGTGATGGTGTCGTCGGAGCTTCCCGAGGTCCTCGCGATGAGCGACCGGATCCTGGTCATGCATCAGGGCCGCCAGAGCGGACTGTTCGATGCAGAGGGCGCAACGCAGGAACTCATCATGACGGCAGCAGCGGGCGGCATTGCGACGCCTGTTTCGGTTGCCGCATAGACACCGTCCAACCTGAACCCTGACGGCTGCGCAATGACCGCGCGCCGTGCATCCCATTGAAATGGTCCTGTCGCAAGCGAAAGGACACAACGCGAGACACATCATGGCGCAACTGAGTATCACACCGACCAACCGCGCGACGCTGCAGAAGCTTGGGCCGTTTATTGCCCTGCTCGTCATTGCGGTGGGACTCTCCATCGTCAGTCACAATTTTCTGACCGTCGACAACCTGCTGAACGTGATGCGTCAGGCGTCGATCAATGCGCTGATTGCATTCGGCATGACGCTGGTGATTCTGCTGGGCGGCATCGATCTTTCTGCGGGCTCGGTACTGGCGCTGTCGTCCGTCATCATCGCGAGCCTTTTGACGTCGGGCATGCCGGCAGGTCTCGCGACGCTCGCCGGACTCGTTGCAGGCGGCCTGATGGGACTGGTGAACGGGCTCGTGATCAGCAAGGGCAAGGTTGCGCCGTTCATCGCGACGCTCGGGTCGATGACGGTGCTTCGCGGACTGGCATTGGTCCTGTCGAACGGCAGTCCGCTGAGCAGCTTCAACAGCGACTTCTTTTCGCTGCTCGGCGGCGGCTACGTTGCCCGACTCGTGCCGATTCCTGTCGTGCTCATGCTGGTCATGTTCGCGATCTTCTGGGTGCTGCTGCGCAAGACCGTGTTTGGCCGCCACATCTATGCGACGGGCGGCAACGCCGAGTCGGCAAAGCTCTCGGGCGTGAAGGTCGATCGCATCCAGCTGTATGTGTACACGATCTCGGGCGTCATGGCCGCGCTCGCGGGCGTCGTGCTGACGTCCCGTCTGAACTCCGCGCAACCTACTGCGGGTACCGGCTATGAACTCGACGCCATCGCCGCCGTCGTGCTCGGTGGAACGAGCCTGACGGGCGGCCGCGGATGGATTTTCGGCACGCTCGTCGGCGCGCTGCTGATCGGCGTTCTGAACAACGGCCTGAATCTGCTCGACGTGTCGTCTTTCTATCAGCAGGTCATCAAGGGCGGCGTGATCCTGCTCGCCGTGCTGATCGATCGTGGCAACAAGAAGTCGTAACGCAGGTTGACAAGGGAAGGGCGTAGACCCTTTCCCATAGCTTTATCGATTACCGATTGCTGGACAGCAAAACCCAGTTTCACCACACAAGGAAGAAGAGGAAGACAATGCAGAAACCCGTTTCGCCGCGATTCTCGAAGCTTTTCGCCGCGCTGTGCGCAAGCACGCTGATGGCTGGTCTGGTTGCATGCTCGAAGGAAGGTCCGGCTACGTCGGCGGATGCCGGAGCGAGCGCGGCATCGGCGCCTGCTGCAAACGGCGCGATCACGGTCGGCCTGTCGATTTCGACGTTGAACAATCCGTTTTTCGTCTCGCTGCGTAAAGGCGCGGAAGGCGAAGCGGCCAAAGACGGCGTGACGCTGATCACGGTCGATGCGCAGAACGATCCCGCGAAGCAGCAGGCGAGCGTCGAAGATCTGATCGAAAAGAAAGTCAGCGTGATCCTGATCAACCCGACCGATTCGTCGGCTGTGGCGAACGTCGTCAAGGAAGCGACCAGCAAGGGCATCAAGGTCGTCTCGCTCGACCGCAGCGTCAACGGCGCGGATGTCAGCTCGCATATCGCCTCGGACAACAAGGCCGGCGGCAAGATGGCGGCTGATTTCCTCGCGGAAAAGCTGGGCGGCAAGGGCAATATCGTCGAACTGCAAGGCATTCCGGGTTCGTCGGCGGCGAATGAGCGTGGCGCTGGCTTCGACGACGAAGTGACGGCGAAGGGCGGCGTGAAGATCGCGACGAAGCAGCCTGCCGACTTCGACCGGGCGAAGGGTCTGTCGGTGATGGAAAACATCATCCAGAGCAACAAGGACATTCAGGGCGTGTTCGCACAGAACGACGAGATGGCGTTGGGCGCTGTGAAGGCGCTGCAGGCGGCGGGTCTGAAGAACGTCGCGGTGGTTGGCTTCGACGCGACCAGCGACGCCATCACGGCAGTCAAGGGCGGCCAGATGGCGGCGACCGTGCAGCAGCAGCCGGAGCTGATCGGCCAGTACGGCGTGCAGACGGCGAAGAAGCTGGTCGACGGTCAGTCGGTCGACAAGTTCATCCCTGTGCCGCTGAACCTTTACAAGCAGTAAGTTCTCATCTGTCCCTTCCCGTAGTACCATCAGGCGCCAGGACCCACGTCGCTGCGCGCCTGCCTCTGCCTCCGGTTCTAGCGGCCGGCGAATCCCCGACGAAGTTGTATCGTACGCACGCGCTGCTCACAGAAGCGGTGCGCTTGCGCCTGACTCATTGACCTGCAGGAAGCCCGCGTGACCCAGTTCGAGCGTCTGACCATCGACGACATTGCCCGCCTCGCGAAGGTTTCCCGTACTACGGCTAGCATGGTGCTCAACGGCTATGCCGAACGCTACCGGATATCCGCGGCGACCGTCGAACGGGTGTTGCAGGTCGCGAAGGACCATCACTTCACGCCTTCGCAGTCGGCGCGTGCGTTGCGCACGCGTCGCAGCAACACGATCGGTCTTGTGATTCCCGACCTGACCAACTCTGCCCATGCGGCGCTTGCGCAGGCGATGGAATGGCAATGCCGCGAACGCTATCAATATCAACTCGTTCTTGTCACGAGCGATGAAAACCCGGTGCGCGAGACGGAAGGTATTGCGCACCTCGTGTCGCATCAGGTCGATGGTTTGATCGTCGTGCCGTGCACGGGCGACGCGAAGCGCTACGAGAAATGGATGAAGCGTCTGCCTCTCGTGTTTGCCGATCGCCGCGTCGAGGAGAGCAGTATTCCGTACGTCGTCACCGATGCCGTTGAAACGGTAGCGACGCTGGTCGGCGAGAGCATCGCCCGAGGCGCACGTGAGGTGGTCTACCTGGGCGGTCAACCGGAGTTGTCTGCGAGCCGCGATCGTCTGGCCGGATACCGGCAGGCGCTTCGCCAGCATGGTCTCGAGGAACGGCCCGACTGGGTGTTCGAGCGGGATTACCAGCGTGAATCGGGCTACGAGCTGATGAAGTCGTGGTTCGCTGAACACCAGCGATATCCGCAAGCGCTCTTTGCCGGCTCGATTACGCTGCTCGAAGGCGTTCTGCAGTTTATGAACGATGCGCATCAACTGGCGCAGGCGCCAGGACAACTGATGACATTCGATGACCATAAACTGCTCGACTGTCTGCCGTTCAAGATCGACGCGATTATCCAGGATAGCGCGCAACTGGCTGAGCACAGTCTGCGGTGCGTGTTTTCTCTGCTCGAGGGTGATGGCGAGCCGGACTCGAGGCTGGTGCCGGCGCGGATTCGATATCGCAGGTCGGGCGGCTGATTAGCGCGCATTTGCTGCAGATCGGGGTATCGGGCCCTATTTTTTAAAATTCAATTTTTTGTTGATAATTTATCTTATGTAAAATCACAAAACCGGCCAGACGACCTCCGATTCCCCGCTTTCAGCTAACGCGTCCTGCAGCCGCGACCAAGGCTCGCGGCGCATTGCACGAACCGTCGAAGCTTTTCTGCAGCCAGTCGTTCGCCCAGTCGGTCGCATACTGGATAGCGTCCTGACGAAGATCGAAACCCGCCAGATCGCCGCTCACATGGATGAACGATTCACCGTCCGGCAACGGCCCACTGATCATGGCGTGCGCCATGTACTCGCCATCGGCGCGACGCGGCGTCGGGTCTATTCGGAACATTGCGGGATCGAAATGCATGTGACGCTCCCATCGCGCGTTGCGCGCCAAAAAATTCGCTTTCATTGAAATCGCACCGTGCGCGTCGTGTCATGGATGCAATTAAACACACAACGCTACGCATCAACCGTCAATGGAAGCGAACCACACGACGGACTATCGTCGTATTACGCTTCAGCATCCCAGATGGTTCGACCCGAGGGACACGCATCAATGAGATGTTCGGCATAAGCAGTCGATGCCCTTCTCGCATCGCCGATATTTTCAAAGCCGCGTTCAACCTTGAGTTGAAACACGCGGCTGCGCCCTTCCACTTCCTTTTGCCCTGGTTCGTTGATCCGGACAGCGGCATCGAAGCCCTGATCGTAGCTGTGCCCCGTTCCCGCCATCGTGCGTTGACGCGGATAAACGAGCAGACGAACTTCAAGCCCCCTGTATAGATATGCAGCGGCTTCCATGAGACACCTCTGTGGCCGCGGTATGCGGCGAAGATTATGCAGGTGGGACGAGCGCGAACCAGACGGCCGCGTCACGATGGGCGCACACGCGGCTGTCGGGCGACAGCGTTGGTGCATTCAGGCGGGCGTTGTAACCGAAAAGAGCGCGAGGCGCAGAGACTCAGTCCATCGTACGCGCATTCATGTGTTTGTACAGTGAAACTTTGCTTTCCGAACCGCTTGAAGCAGGCACGTTCGATACCGGCCGATGCCCGCCAGAATGCGCAGCGCGACGATCATGCATGGAGTACCATGGCGCGGCAACTCATCAATCCGTCAGCTCATCGGACGCCATCTACGCGGGTCTTTCACTCATCAGGCTCAGATGAACCATTTCACCGGCCAAGCGCTGGCGGGCTTCCTGAACGAACGGGAACTACTCGATAACTGGTTGGATCAGCATCTTTCCGTTTCGTTGAGACGGGGCCTCGCAACAGAAGCCGAGATGCGCAGCCAGTTCGTCGGATTCATGGAAGTATTTCTCCGCACGCTCAGATCGAGCGACACGCTCGACGCAAACCGTCCCGAGTGGGAGCCCGTGCGTGTGCTTTTGAGCGAGGTATCGAATCAGCGCACCAGACAGGGCTTCACGCCCGTCGAAACCGCGGCGTTTGTGTTTTCGCTGAAGCAGCCGCTCTATTCGCAGTTGCGCGTCGGGTTCGGTAATGACATGGCTGCGATGGCGGATGCCAACTGGTCCATCACGCTGCTGTTGGACGCACTGGGTCTCTATACGACCGAAGTCTTCCAGCGCAGCCGTGAAGCGACCATTGCGCGGCAACGGGAAGAACTGCTCGAACTGTCGACACCCGTCGTCGAACTGTGGGAAGGTATCCTCGCGCTGCCGCTGGTGGGCACGCTCGATTCGGCGCGCACCCAGGTCGTGATGGAAAACCTGCTGCAGAGAATCGTCGAAACAGGCGCCGCTGTCGCGATCATCGACATCACGGGTGTGCCGACCGTGGACACGCTCGTCGCACAACACCTGATGAAAACGGTGGCGGCAGCGCGCTTGATGGGAACGGACTGCATCATCAGCGGTATTCGCCCGCAGATTGCGCAGACTGTCGTGCATCTGGGCGTCGACCTGTCCAGTATCACCACTCGCGCGTCGCTTGCCGATGCATTCATCGTCGCGCTGCGCATCGCACAGGCGACCGGCCCGGGCGTCAGGGCGCGCAGCCGCAAAAGCGCCTGAAGGCGTCACGCGTGATCGCGTGACGACGTCGAGAACGCGCTTCCCACTTCAAGGACCTGCGTACGATCGCGACTCAATCAAAACCTGTACGGGACTTTTTACCGATCCAGAATCGCTTATGCGGAATGCAGATATTTTCTTTTCCACGTGGTAATTTGGCGGGGGAATTCGACATAGAACGTTCTGGTCCGTGAGACGGTAGATGGAAAAATTGCCGAGCAGTGAAATCCTTCTGACGTCCATGGGAAGCTCCGCGTCGCGGGCTGCACGTCAGCACGAATTCGTCGTGCGTTTTGGCGAGGCCGCCCTCGCCGCACGTAACCTCACTTCCGTGCTGAACGAGGCGTGCCGCACAGTGGCCGACGGCCTCGGTTCGCATTTCGTCAAGGTGCTCCGCTACGTGCCCGAGCACGATCATCTTCTGCTCGTCGCAGGCGTGGGCTGGTCACCCGCTGAAATCGGCTTCGCCCGGCTGTCGGCGGACAACGGCAGCCCTGCCGGCTATGCGATCGCCAATGGCAAGGCCGTGTTGTCGAATCACCTCGCGTCGGAGTTGCGCTTTCGCACACCCATATTGCTCGAGCGCTACGGCATCAAACGGGCGATCAACGTGCCGATCCGCGGCGTGCCTTCTCCGTTCGGCGTGCTGGAAGCCGACAGTCCCGACGAAGACGCCTTCATTGCAAGCGACATCGCCTTCGTCGAAGGTGTCGCGAATATCATCGCCATGTCGGCTGAGCGTCTCGCCGCCGAAGCCGGAGACCGACGCCCGGAAGAACTGTCCACCGACATCCTCTATGCGAGCCCGGACCCCATCACCGTGATGACGGAAGAAGGCGTCGTGCAGTCGATGAACGCGCGCGCGATGTCGCACGTCGGTGTCGCCGATATCGCCGCCGTGCAGGGCGTGAAATGGGCGACCCTATGGCCGGCCCAGTTTCACGCTGCTGTCGAAGCCGCCCTCGCCCGCGCCCAGACGAACTCGCCCGCCCGCTTCGAGGCGCCCATCATCGCCACTGACGGAGCGCAAACCTGGTGGGATGTCTCCGTGTCGAGGATCGAGCCGCAGCATGGCGTGCCGGGACGTCTGGTTGCCGTCTCGCGCGACGTCACGGAACGCCATGAGCAGGAAGCCAGGCTCGCGGCACTGATCAGCGATCAGGAGCAGCAGCTCGGCGCGAGCGAGGCCATGATGAAAGAAGTCCATCATCGCGTCCGCAACAGCCTGCAACTCGTCCAGACCTTGCTTGGCCTGCAGGGCAATCTGGCGCCCGAGCCGGCCGTCAAGGCACAGCTCAAGGCCGCGGCCGTGCGCGTGATGACGGTCGGTTCGGTCCATCAACGCCTCTATCAGGACAACGGCTCTGCGGCCACCGACGCCGCGCGCTATCTGCAGGGGCTGATTACCGATCTGCAGGCCGTCATCGGTGAACGGCCAATCGAACTTGTCGCCGATCCCATCACCGTGGCCGCCGTGCGCCTGAGCCCACTGGGTCTGATTACGGCGGAACTGGTCACGAACTCGGTCAAATATGGGCGTGGAAAGATCACCGTGTCGCTACATGCCAACGGCGCAAACTCGGCACTGTTGAGCGTCGCGGACGAAGGACACGGACTACCCGATACGTTCCCGTCGCCCGAGGGAACGGGGCTGGGCTTGCGGCTCGTGCAAACCTATTCGGGTTTCGGCCGTGACGCGCTGGGCGTGGACCGCTCGGTGCCGTACAGCAAGATCGACGTGCGTTTCCGTTTGTGACAGACTGAGGGTTCATCGCGCAATCTTCACTGTTTTTTGGTGGATTCGCGCATGATCGCCTATCTTTGAAACGCGGGTATGCCGTGTGCAAGAAGACCGTGTAGCAGCGCTTCTCCGGGCTGCAGGCAATTCAGCCGGCAGGTCTACCGAAAGCCAATGTGAACGCTTCTTCCCGCACCACAGATGAGCGACCCGCCATCCTGCTTGTTGACGACGCTGTCGATGCGCTGGAGGCATGGGCGCTGCTTCTGCGCATGGAAGGCTTCGAGGTCGTGACGGCGACGGGCGGCGTGGATGGGTGGCGCAAAGCCCAGCAGTCGCCGCCCGCCCTCGTCATTACCGATCTGATGATGCCCGGCATGAATGGACTCGCGTTGTGCCGCGCGCTGAAGGCAGATAGCAGGTTTGCACTCGTACCGATCATTCTCTGGACGGCGGCAACGATCAGCATCGGCGAACCGGTTTTCGATCGCTTCCTGGTCAAGCCGGTTTTACTCGATACGCTTCTCGAGCATATCAAGGTGTTGCTCGGAGGACCCTGATAAATTCCGGGTCGACTCCAACAGGCAGATCGGTTGATGGGTGAATACGAACGACACCCGCAAAGCTGCGCTTCTTGGGGAAGTCATGATGGCGACGACGGAGTCACTGCTGACACTGGCCGAATATCTGGAAATCTCGCTCGATAACGGCGGCAGCGTGCTCGTCATGCAGATGTGCGACGGCCTCTGTGCGATATACGTCGGCGACGCGACGAAGGCCCAGGACCATTGGCGGTATCACGGCGCGATCAGCGCCTCGATTGTCGACGACATTCTCAGGCTGACCCGCTGCGGACGTAACCACCTCGAAATTGGCGGCCAGAAATACCGCTTCATTCGCAGCGCCGCCCACTTCGAGGATCGAGGCGCGACTGTCTTTGCCGCCGGGTAGTCACGCGCTCGCTGCTATTCGTCACTCACTCTGTCACGAACCCGGGACATATTGCGTAACCGCTCGACGGCCGCCCTGCTCCCGCGCGTCGAAATCGATGGCACTGCCCTTGCATTCATCGCACCTCCCATGTCGTCCAATCAAAGAGGAGGTTCACGATGAGCATCGATCTGACATTCCGCGCCGGTGAAGCCACCGTCTTCGCGGCGCCCGGCCAGGTGACGGACGCCATGCCCGAAATCCTGATCGGCCGCGTCGACGGGCCGGTTGGGCACGCATTCGCGAACATGATGGCGCAAAGCAAAGGTCACACGGCGATGTTCGCGATTCGCGCCTGCAACCAGATGGTGCGGCCCGCGACGATGATCGTCCCGAAAGTGACGCTGCGGGATATGGCGACCATCGAACTGTTCGGCGGCGTCGTGCAATCGGCCACGGCCGATGCAATCGTCGATTGCCTGATCGAAGGGATCTTGCCGAAAGACCAGGCGAACGAGCTATGCATCGTCAGTCTGGTATGGATCGATCCGCGCTGCGTCACGGATGCGAATCTCGACAAGAAGGACATGTACCGCACGAACTACGAAGCGACCAAGCTGGCCATCCAGCGCGCGATGAGCAACGAGCCGAGCGTGGACACACTGATCGCCAACCGTCATACGATCAAACACGACATGGACGACTGGAGTTAAGCATCCGGCGCCCCGGCCCGCCGTGCGATTCCGCAATCGCGTGAATTTCGCCAAAGCATGACACGCCGACTTACAGCACCATAACGTCACGTCAGTCCGACGTGAACGCTGCGCCGCGTTTTCGACGCGGCCGCCCCGTCCTCTCGTACGACAAACACCCCCTGTTCGCGGTACTCTCCTAATCCGGCACCTTTTCTGCCACGACGCAATCCGCATTGGTTTCAACAGGACATGGTCCGATGCCCAACGACATTCCAGAACCCCAAGCCGTCACCACCCCCATCAACCGCAGCGCGATTTTCATCGTCGCGACGCTTGCCGACGGCGAAGAGCACGCCGCCACCGCCCGCGCATGGTGTGCGGACGTCGCCGCGCTCGTACGCTCGGTCGGCAAGCGCGTCCCGTCCGGCAACCTGTCATGCGTGGTCGGCTTCAGTTCCGGCGCATGGGACACGCTGTTCGGCGCGCCCCGCCCTGCGCAACTGCATCCGTTTCGCGAGTTCGGACCGAGCGAGCGCCGCGCGATCGCCACACCGGGCGACATCCTGCTGCATATCCGTGCCGACCAGATGGACCTGTGCTTCGAGCTTGCCACGCAGTTGATCACCCGGCTCGGCGAGTCGGTCCAGGTCGTCGACGAAGTGCACGGTTTCCGCTATTTCGATCTGCGGAGCATGGTCGGCTTTGTCGACGGCACCGAGAACCCGACCGGCCGCGAAGCCATCGACTTCACGATGATCGGCGACGAAGATCCCGAATTCGTATCGGGCAGCTACGTGCTGGCGCAGAAGTATCTGCACGACATGACGGGCTGGAACGCGCTGTCCGTCGAGACGCAGGAACGTATCATCGGCCGCACGAAGCTCTCCGATATCGAACTCGACGATGCCGTCAAGCCGACCTCGTCGCACAGTTCGCTGACGACGCTCGTCGAGAACGGACAGGAAGTGAAAATTCTGCGCGACAACATGCCGTTCGGGCGCCCCGGCTCGGGCGAGTTCGGCACGTACTTCATCGGCTACGCGCGCTCGCCCGATCCGATCGAAAAGATGCTCGAGAACATGTTCGTCGGACGCCCGCCCGGCAACTACGACCGGCTGCTCGACTTCAGCCACGCGGCCACAGGCGGACTGTTTTTCGTGCCCTCGGCGCCGCTGCTCGAAGCGCTCGCAGACCGCGATCCGCAAGCCGCGAACACCGCTGACGACGCGAGCCCGAACGTGCCCGCCGACCTCCCCACATCCGCCGAGCCCGCTCACGAAGGCTCGCTGAATATTGGCTCTTTGAAAGGAACTTCCCAATATGAATAACCTGCATCGCGAGCTTGCCCCGATCTCCAGCGAAGCCTGGTCGCAAATCGAAGAAGAAGTGGCGCGCACGTTCAAGCGCTCGGTCGCCGGCCGCCGCGTGGTGGACGTGAAGGGCCCGGGCGGCGTCGCTCTGTCCAGCGTCGGCACCGGGCATCAGACGACGATCGCGGCCCCGCATCATGGTGTGATCGCGAAGCTGGCCGAGGTCAAGGCGCTCGTGCAACTGAACGTGCCGTTCGAACTGTCGCGCGATGCGATCGATGCGGTCGAGCGCGGTGCGAACGACTCGGACTGGCAGCCCGCCAAGGATGCCGCGAAGGAACTCGCCTATGCCGAAGACCGTGCGATCTTCGACGGCTACAAGGCGGCGGGCATCGTCGGGATTCGCGAGGGTTCGTCGAATGCGTCGCTCACGCTGCCCGCCGATGTCGCGGACTACCCCGATGCAATCGGCGGCGCGCTGCAGCAGTTGCGGCTGGCAGGCGTCGATGGCCCCTACTCCGTGCTGCTCGGCGCCGACGCGTACACGGCGCTCGGCGAAGCGCGCGATCAGGGCTATCCGGTGCTCGAACACATCAAGCGGCTCGTCAATGGCGACATCATCTGGGCGCCGGCGATCGAAGGCGGTAGTGTGCTGTCGATGCGCGGCGGCGACTACGAGCTGCATCTCGGGCAGGACGTGTCGATTGGCTATCAAAGCCATACGGATTCGGCCGTGCGCCTCTATCTGCGCGAAACGCTGACCTTCCTGATGCTGACGAGCGAGGCGTCGGTGTCGGTGGTGCCGGCGGAGTAAGCGGCAGGCTCAGCGCCTCGTGCGCTGAGCTTCACTTGCCAAGCCGGCGCTTCAGCACAAGTCGCCCGTCCGTCATGAACGGCGATGGTGCATGGGATCGATCGCATCTGGCTTCGTCAAGCGGCGAACGCAGCCGTAGCCCTAGTCCCGAAACCTCGCCCCCGTCCAATCCGCCTTGCGCGCCATCGCGACGAACGCGCTCAGATAATCGATCGCATCGTCCGCCTCGCGCGTGCCGAGAAAGATCTGTTTCGCGATGCCCTTCTTGCCCAGCCGCAGCGGCGTGAGCGGCATCCATCCCGCGTACTCTTCCGCAAGCCAGCGCGGCAGCGCCGCGACGCCGCGCCCGCTTGCGACCATCTGCAGCATGATGTCGGTCGTCTCGATCACCTTGTGCCGTTTCGGCACGACGTTCGCGGGCGTCAGGAATTGCGTGTAGATGTCGAGCCGGTCGGTTTCGACGGGATAGGTAATCAACACTTCCGCCGAAAGCTGCTCCGGCGTGACATAAGGCTCGCTCGCTAAAGCATGCTCGTCCGCGACGACCAGCACCTGCTCGTAGTCGAACACGGGCTCGAAACGCAGGCCGGGCTTTTTCAGCGGATCGGGCGTGACGAGCACATCGATGTCATAGCCGAACAGCGCGCCAATGCCGCCGAACTGAAAGCGCTGCTTCACATCGACATCGACATCCGGCCAGCGCGCGAGATACGGCGACACGACCTTCAGCAGCCACTGGTAGCACGGATGACATTCCATGCCGATACGCAACGTGCCGCGCTCGCCCTGCGCGTATTGCTTCATGCGTTCTTCCGCAAGCTCGAATTGCGGCAGCAGCCGGTTGGCGAGACCGAGCAGGTACTGGCCCGCCTGCGTGAGACGCATCGAGCGGCCCTCGCGGGTCCACACGGGCGTGCCCAGTTGCTGTTCGAGCTTCTTCACCGTGTGGCTCAACGCCGACTGCGTGAGATTCAGCACGTCGGCGGCCCCTGTCAGCGAACCTTGCCGCTCCACTTCTCTCACGACCATCAGATGACTGCGCTCCAGCATCTCCACTCCATGAACAGAATTAATCGTTGTATGAAATAAATCCATTTTTATTCATACATCGAAAATTCTATCATCGCTTCCAGATACATTTATCGAACGGGGAATAGCGATGGTCACGACACACAATCTGGGCTTTCCGCGCATCGGCGCGAAACGCGAACTAAAATTCGCACTCGAAAATTACTGGAAGAACGAATCGACGCGCGACGAGCTAAAGGCGGCCGGCGCGCAGCTTCGCGAGCGGCACTGGAAAGATCAGGCGCATCTGGACTTCGTGCCCGTCGGTGATTTCGCGTTCTACGACCAGGTGCTTGACATGAGCTTCACGCTCGGCAATCTGCCCGAGCGCGTGCGCGGCTTTCACGGCGATGCGCTCGACAACGCGTTCCGCGTCGCGCGCGGACGCTCGGCGCAGAACGACGACGCGCACGGCGCGTGCTGCGGCGGCGTGACGGCGGGTGAAATGACCAAGTGGTTCGACACGAACTATCACTACATCGTCCCCGAGTTCGATGCGAACACGCAGTTCTCGCTCGACCCGTCGCGTCTGCTCGAACAGATCAACGAGGCCCGCGCGCTCGGCGTCAACGTGAAGCCCGTCATCATCGGACCCGTCACGTATCTGTGGCTCGGCAAGGCAAAGGACGACTCCGACAAGCTCGCGCTGCTGCCGCGCCTGCTGCCCGTCTATGCAGCGCTGCTCGACTACTTCACGGCGCAGGGCATCGACTGGGTGCAGTTCGACGAGCCGGTGCTGGTGACGGAACTCGATGCGAAGTGGCGCGACGCGTTCGTCACGGCCTACGATGCGCTGTCCGCACGCCGCATCAAGCTGCTGCTCGCGACCTACTTTGGGCCGTTGCAGGACAACCTCGAACTCGCGTGCAAGCTGCCCGTCGACGGGCTGCATATCGATGCAATCAATGCGCGCGATGAAGTCGCGCAGGTCGCGGCAAAGCTCCCCGATGCAGTAGTGCTGTCGGTTGGCGTGATCAACGGCCGCAACATCTGGAAGACCGATCTGAACGCAGTGCTCGAATGGCTCGAACCGCTGCACGGCTCGCTTGGCGACCGCTTGTGGATCGCGCCTTCGTGCTCGCTGCTGCATACACCCGTCGATCTGAACAGTGAACAGAAACTCGACGCCGAGATCAAATCGTGGCTCGCCTTCGCGCTGCAAAAGCTCGACGAACTGACGGTGCTGGCGGGCGCGCTGAACAATGGGCGCGAGTCAGTGGCCGATGCACTCGACGCGAACGCCGCTGCTATCGAAAGCCGACGCGTGTCGCCGCGCGTGCACAACCCGGCCGTCAAGGCCGCCATTGCGCGTATCGACGCGGCGCTCGGCAAGCGCGTGAGCGCTTATCCGCAGCGTGCAGAAAAGCAGTCCGCGATTCTCAACCTGCCCGCGTTCCCGACCACCACGATCGGCTCCTTCCCACAGACGGGCGACATCCGTCACGCGCGCAGCCAGTACAAGGCCGGCGGACTCGATCAGGCCGGCTACAAGGCTGCGATGGAGCGCGAGATCACGCGCGCCGTGAAAGAACAGGAAGCCCTTGGCCTCGACGTGCTCGTGCATGGCGAAGCCGAACGCAACGACATGGTCGAATACTTCGGCGAGCAACTGGATGGCTACGCGTTCAGCCAGTTCGGCTGGGTGCAGTCATATGGCTCGCGCTGCGTGAAGCCGCCCATTCTGTTCGGCGACATCAGCCGTCCAAAGGCGATGACCGTCGAATGGATCCGTTACGCGCAATCGCAAACCACGAAGCCGATGAAAGGCATGCTGACCGGGCCTGTCACGATTCTGAACTGGTCGTTCGTTCGCGACGACCAGCCGCGCTCGGTGTCGTGCCATCAACTGGCGCTCGCGATCCGCGAAGAAGTGCTGGACCTCGAAAAGGCCGGCGTGCGCGTGATCCAGATCGACGAAGCGGCCCTGCGCGAAGGCCTTCCGTTGCGCCGCTCGCAGTGGAGCGAGTATCTGCAATGGGCAGTGGAGTCGTTCCGCATCACCGCGAACGGCGTGCAGGACGAAACGCAGATTCACACCCACATGTGCTATTCGGAGTTCAACGACATCATCGCGTCGATCGCCGACATGGACGCCGACGTAATCACGATCGAAACGTCGCGCTCGGATATGGAACTGCTCGATGCGTTCGACGACTTCGACTATCCGAACCAGATCGGGCCGGGCGTGTACGACATACACTCGCCTAATATTCCGAGCCAAGACCACATCGTGAATCTGATGAAGAAGGCGGCCGGGCGCATTCCGCCCGAACGGTTGTGGGTCAATCCCGATTGCGGCCTGAAGACGCGTGCATGGGAAGAAGTGATTCCCGCGCTGAAGAACATGGTGGCGGCTGCACAGACACTTCGTCAAAGCGTCTGACGCTCTCGTCGATTCGCTCGGTAACGACAATTGAAGGCCACCCGCGGGTGGCCTTCAACGTGACTGCCTTACGCCGTCTTGAATCGCGCCGCCTCTTCCGATCCCGACGTCGCATTGCCCGCGCTGTACGAATGCGCGCCGACGCCCGCCAGCTTGCCGCCATCGACGATCAGATACTCGTCGCGGATGGGCCGCTTCTCGAACCAGCACTCGAGGATCTCACGCGTGCCAGCCGCGTAACGCGCCTGCGCCGACAACGTCGTGCCCGAAATATGCGGCGTCATGCCGTTGTGCGGCATCGTGCGCCACGGATGATCGCGCGGCGCCGGTTGCGGGAACCACACGTCGCCCGCATAGCCCGCCAGTTGCCCCGATTCGAGCGCCCGCACGATTGCGTCGCGATCGACGATCTTGCCGCGCGCCGTGTTCACGATATACGCGCCGCGCTTCATCTTCGCGATCAGCTTTTCGTTGAAGAGGTTTTCCGTTTCGGGGTGCAGCGGACAGTTGATCGTCACCACGTCGCATGCCTTCACCATCGATTCGACATCCGGGTGCCACGTCGCGCCGAGTTCTTTCTCGACGTCGAGCGGCAAGCGATGACGATCCGTGTAATGCAGCTTCACGTCGAACGGCTTGAGCCGGCGCAGCACGGCCGCACCGATCCGGCCAGCCGCCACCGTACCCACGTGCATCGCTTCGAGATCGTAAGCACGCTCGACGCAGTCGGCGATATTCCAGCCGCCCTTCTTCACCCATTCATGCGACGGCAGGTAATTACGCACCAGCCCGAGAATCATCATCACCACGTGTTCGGCGACGCTGATGCTGTTGCAGTACGTCACTTCCGCTACCGTGACGCCGCGCTCGATGGCCGCCTGCAAATCGACGTGATCCGAGCCGATGCCCGCCGTCAGCGCGAGCTTGAGCTTCGGCGCCTTTGCGATGCGCTCGGCCGTCAGGTACGCAGGCCAGAACGGTTGAGAGATCACGACTTCGGCGTCGGCGAGTTCACGTTCGAACGTCGAGTTCGGACCATCCTTGTCCGATGTCACGACGAGGGTATGCCCAAGCGATTCGAGGTATTGACGCAGTCCCAGTTCGCCTGAGACGCTGCCGAGCAATTCGCCCGGCGTGAAGTCGATGGCCTTCGGCGTCGGGGCCGTTTGACCGTCGTGATAGTGCGTAATTTCAGGCACGCCGTCGCGGGCGTACTGTTTCGGCATTCCTTTGACGGGGTCGTCATACAGCACACAAAGAACCTTGGCCATTCGTCTCGCTCCAGTCTGGTCGAGCGCATTTTCATGCCGGCGCTCTATCGACATATCGACGTGATACATCACATACGATGTGAAGCAGTGTCTATGGCGCGTCTATGTGCGTCCAATCGTTTGGACGAATGGTCTGATAAGCGTCGCTTATCAACGAGTGCGTTCGAATGGCGCGACCGTGTTGCGGCAATTCAGCAAACGGGAAGCAGCGCGTCGAATTCGTCCTGCAGCCGAAGTCCTTCGGCGCAGCGCCAGAAGGCGGCGACGAGCGGCTGCATCGCCTCGCGATTGCGCGCCACCAGGCCGATTTCACGCGTCAGTTCGGGCATCAGCAACGCGCGGCGCACGTGATCGCCGGCAGGCAGCACGCTCAGCAGGCTGTGTGGAAAGATGCTGGACATACCCGCGTGCAATACATGTCCGTATAACGCAAGCAACGAATCGCATTCGATCAGCACTTCCGGTTGAACCTGCTCGCGACGGAACGCGGCGTTGATCACCTGCCTGTTCTGCATCGTCTGCGGCAGCAGGCCGAGTGGCAGGCCCGATAGCTCGCGCCAGCTGCATGCGCCTTCCACGAGATCCGCATGATCGCCCGGTGGCGAAAGCAGAATGCAGCGTTCGCGATACAGCGGCAGCACTGCAAAGCCCGCCTGTACACCTGAGTCCAGATACGTGAGACC
The DNA here is from genome assembly GCF_013426895.1 of Paraburkholderia largidicola. Taxonomy (NCBI): domain Bacteria; kingdom Pseudomonadati; phylum Pseudomonadota; class Betaproteobacteria; order Burkholderiales; family Burkholderiaceae; genus Paraburkholderia; species Paraburkholderia largidicola. Next base: position 412,737 of record NZ_AP023175.1, read on the forward strand.
GATATCCAGTTCGAGTTCGTCGAGCTGCCGATGAATCGCTTCCGAGCTGAGCGAATGCACGTCGTAGCGGATATGCGGATGTTCGAGCAGGCAAGGCGCGAGCACACGCGACGCGACGGGAATCACGGTCGGTATCGCGCCGACGCGTAGCTTGCCGACCAGACGGTCCTGCGCGGAGATTGCGTCTTGCCGCATGTTCTGCAGCGTCGCCAGTGTTTGCCGCGCCCATCCCAGCACGCGTTCGCCATCTTCCGTGAAGCCGACGAAGCGTCGCCCGCGATTGACGATCGTCAGCCCGAGTTCCGACTCGAGCGCGCGGATCGCCGACGACAAGGCCGGCTGCGAGACATGGCATGCGTCGGCGGCACGGGCGAAGTGCTTTTCGCGCGCCAACGTGACGAGGTAGTCCAGCTGGCGGATGAACATGGCCAGTCAGACGAGCAGATCTTCATGGAACGCGCCGAACGGCCGCGTCGGATGCGCGATCTGGATCTCCAGAATCCACACGCCCGCCGCCGGTGTCGCGGCGAAGTCGCCGAGATCGCCCGCCTTGTAGATGGCATGCGGAAAGTCGCTCACGCGATGCCCCTTGATGTCGACGTTCAGGCGAAACCCATGCGCATTGGCCCGCTGCGCCGCATAGACGTACAGGTCGACGCCCGCGCAGCCCGTCGCGCGCCAGTGCTGTTCGACTTCGTCGTAGATCGTGCGCGCCGCCTGCGCGCACGCCTGCATGTCCGGGTCGTCGCCGCACACGAAAGTAGCGCCCGCGTCGCCCTCGTGCTTCGCCCACACGGCGCCGAGGTCGATGAAGAAAATGTCGTTGTCCGCCAGCACCGGATCGCCGTTCGATCGCTGCTTGAAGGTTCTCAGTGTGTTTTCGCCGAAACGCACGAGCACGGGATGCCAGATCCTGTCCATCCCGAGATCCTTCAGGATGCGTAGCGCCAGCGCGTTCGCCTCCGATTCCCGCATGCCCGGCCGCACGTCGGCGGCGATGGCGTTGACGGCGTTCCAGGTCATGACTCTGGCGTGCTGCATGGCGTCCAGCGAGAACTGCTCGCCGACGGCTTCCTTATGTGTCGAATTCAACGTACTGCTCCGCGCGCTCGTGAGTTGGAAATGTCAAATGTACTGTCGATATATACACGTAAATATATCGCGTTTGACGCGTCGTACCTATCATGCTCAGGTTGAAGCCGCTTGTGTCGCGCGATATAGCGCTTTGCATACCGCGTAAACACGGGCGGCAGCGATATAGGTATAAACGATAGACTTCGGGTTGGCTTAACACTTCGGGTTGCCGTGGCACGAACGCGGGACTCATTCGAGGAGAACATCATCATGCGAACCAGCGCGCGCAATCATTTCACCGGACAGATCACCGAGGTCAAACCCGGCGCCGTCAATGACGAAGTCACGCTGCGCACCCAGGACGGACTCGACATCGTCGCGGTCATCACGCACGGCAGCGCGTCGTCGCTCGGCCTTGCAGCTGGCAAGCCGGCTTTTGCGCTGGTGAAGGCGTCGTCGGTGCTGGTGATGGTCGATGCGGGCAACGGCCAGGTGTCGGCGCGCAACCGCGTTGCGGGCACGGTCACGGCCGTCACGAAGGGCGCCGTGAACAGCGAAGTGATCGTTGCGTCCGCAAGCGGTGCGGAGATCGCCGCGATCATCACCAATGAAAGCGTCGACCGGCTCGGCCTTTCGAGCGGCGCGGCGGCGTCGGCGATCTTCAAGGCATCGAGCGTGATTATCGGCGTCGACTGATCAACGTTTCGACGCAGGTTCAACGCAGCGGCAGAATCCGCAGGTAACTGGTCCCGCCTGCCGCTGCGCGATCGACGACATAAAGCCTGTGTCGCGCCGGATCGGCCGCAACGCCGCGCGCGTCGTGAAAGTCAGTGGCGATTTCATTCACGCTGCCGTCCGGCGCGACCTTGCAGATCGATGACGTCTTGCAATGCGTGTAGAGCGCGCCGCGACCATCCCCCGCCATCAGATCCGGATTCTCGATCTTCGCGAACGTATCGGCAACGGCAACCGTCTGCGCTGATTGCAGCAAGTTCGCCAGCGACGCGCGCACGATCACATTGCGCGCCTGATCCGAAACGAAGACCGTATCGCCCGATACGACGACACCCACCGGCTTGCCCATTCCCGTGATGAGGTCGCGCTCGGTAGCGCGGCCCGTGGCCGTGTCGTAGGTCAACAGGCTCACGCCGCCTGTCGCGGGTGCGCTGCCTTCCTTGACGAACCACGTCGACAGCGCCTGGTGCGAGCCAATGGCCGCAATGCCGAGCCTGCGGCGAGCGGGATTCGGCCCCGACAGCATGATTGCGCCATCCGCGCCTTTGACGTCGAACACCGCACTCGCGCTGCCGAACCCAAAGCGCACGGCCAGCAGATTGCGCGCATCGTCGAAGGTTATCTGACTCAGACTGATCCCCTGTCCGGGCGATTGAGGAATCGACGCATAAGGGGCAAACGTACGGCCATCGGATGATCTGAGCACGCTGCTTTTCGCGTCGTCGGTCAGATAGACGGCGCCGTTGCTCGTGTCGACTGCGACGCCGTTGGGCCGTACGCCTTCCAGCGCGACGGGCGTCGCATCCGTTGCCGGGCTGCTCGACGCGCAACCATACGTCTGCGCGATCAGGCCGACAATCGCGACCTGAAAGAGACAGCGAACAAGACGGCCAGACGTAGCTGTCGATACCCGGAACATGAAATCTCCTTGAATGACTTCAGCGTCAGCGCTGCGTGAGTTGAGTCTCGATGGCCGTCTTGTCGATCACCGACCACACCTGCACGATCTTGTCGCCGCGAAACTCGTAAAAAACGTTCTCGGTGAAAGCGACTTTCTTTCCATTGACGGCAAGTCCAAGAAACGTCCCTTTGGGCGAACAGTCGAACTGCAAGCGGCTCGCGATCACAGGCGGCTCGGCAACCAGCAACGCGATGTCAAAACGAAGATCGGGAATCTCGCGGAAGTCGCGTTCGAGCATCGCCCGATAGCCCGACAAGCCGATGCGCTCGCCGTTATACGTCGCATCGTCATCGACGAACTGCCCCAGCGCCGCCCAGTCCTGCCGGTTCAGACAGTCGATATAACCCCGATACACGTCAGAAAGATCGCTCGCGTTCATCACGAATCGCCCTCGCCGAGAATCGCTCAAGCCGCCATGTTACCCGCGTCGGGCGTTGCGCTCAGATCGCGTCGGCGGGCCGGTGCGCGTCCGTGTCCACGCAGCACACCAGCACTTCCGCCGGCTTTTTCCCCGTGCTGAGATACACGTGTCCAACCGAACTGTCGAAGTACAGGCTGTCTCCCGGCTTCAACTGAAACACCGCGCCCGTTTCGAAGCGCAGTTCGAGCGTGCCGTCCAGCAGGAACACGAACTCCTCGCCGCTATGGCGAATGTAGTCGGGAAAATCGGTGAGCTTGCGCGCCCGCACGTGCGCGCGCATCGGCACCATGCGCTTGCCCGTGAGGTCGTTGGCGAGCATCCCGTATTCGTAGTTGGGCGTGTCGTAGATCATCTGCTGGCCCGACGCCGTGAACGTCGGCACGATAGCGCTCGCGCCCGCACGCTTCGTATGCTTCGCGCGGCCGAAGATCGCGTCGAACTCGAGCTGCAGCGCGTGCGCGAGCGCCGCGAACTTGTCGTAGGTCAGCGCGATATCGCCGCGCTCGGCCTTCGAGATCGTCGACACGGCGATACCCGACTGTTCCGACAACTGCATCAGCGTCAGCCCGCGCGTCTTGCGCGCGTCGCGCAGCCGCGCGCCGACCGCCTGGTGATCGATCTGCGACGTGGGCTCGACAGATTCAGGTTGTTTGCGCGCGACGGATCTGGCCATGGCATGACTCAAGAGATGACAAAGGGTTTTGTCGTATACGAGAATTAATTTTTTCTCGTATATGATAACTCGCATCGATTCCAGTCCCATGCAGTTCCACTCAGGAGCGGTCGACGTGTCAACGCTTGCATTGGAAAAAGCCGGTCTGTCGAAAACCCAGGTCATCGCCGCGACGACGCTCGGCACGGCGCTGGAGTTTTACGACTTCACCATCTACAGCTTCTTCGCGATCCAGATCGGGCAGCTGTTCTTCCCGTCCGCGTCGCCCGTGAACCAGTTTCTGCTGTCGATCGGCGTGTTCGGTGTCGGCTTCGTCGTGCGGCCGCTGGGCGGCATCGTGATCGGCGCGTACGCCGACCGCGCGGGCCGCAAGAAGGCGATGGTGCTGACCATCATGCTGATGGCGCTGAGCTGCGCGCTGATCGCGTGCGCGCCGCCTTACGCGGTGGCCGGGATGGCCGCGCCCTTCATCGTGCTCGCCGCGCGTCTGATTCAGGGCTTCGCCGCGGGCGGCGAGTTCGGCCCCGGCACGACGCTGCTCGTCGAATACGCATCGGACTCGACGCGCGCGTTCTTCGCCAGCTGGAACTTCGCTGCGACGGCGTTGGGTCTCGCGCTCGGCGCGGCTGTCGCGACGCTCGTCAACGTCTCGCTGCCGAAGGACGCGATCCTCGCCTGGGGCTGGCGCATTCCGTTCGTGCTCGGCATCGTCGCGGCGCCTGTGGGGATGCTGATTCGCAGGCGCCTGGAAGAAACGCTCAGCGATGCGTCGTCCGGCAGCACGCATCGGCGCGGCGCATTGAAGGCGGCGCTCACCACCCATCTTAAGCTGACGATACTCGGCACCTTCGCCGAACTCGGCGGCTCGGTTTCCGTCTACATCACGGCGTTCTTTCTGCCGAGCCACGCGGTTCGCACGCTGCATCTGTCGTCGACGGCATCCGTTGCATCGGGCGTGATCAGCTCGCTCGTGCTGTTCGTCGCGGCGCCTATCGCGGGCAAGCTCGCCGACCGCTTCAGCCGCAAGCGCGTGCTCGTCATATCGCGCGTGACGCTGCTGCTCACCGTGTATCCCGCCTTTGCGTGGTTGTCGGCTCAACCTTCACCGTGGATGCTGTGCGCCGTGTCCGCGTTTCTCGCGCTGTTCGTCGCCGGGCAGATCGTGCCCGTGCTCGTGATGATCCCCGAACTGTTCCCGAAACATGTGCGGGCAACGGGCATCGCGCTAACCTACGTGGCGAGCGCGTCGTTCTTCGGCGGATTTTCGCCGTTCGTCGCGAGCTGGCTCGTTGCGCTGACGGGCAACCCGCTTGCGCCCGCGTGGTATGTCGCGGCGGCCTGCGCGGTCTCGCTCGTGCCCGTGATCTGGCTGCGCGACCGCACGGGCGAAGCGCTCGAGTGAGCGCATCCGACATTTCGAACAATCAGGAACAAGCAGCAACAACCCGGACCCTGAACCATGTCTGATAACGACGACCTCGTCGCCCGCAACGCTGTCGAACTGCGCCGGATGATCGGCGCGAAAGAGATTTCCCCCGTCGAACTGCTCGACGCCTGCATCGAGCGGATCGAAGCCATCAACCCAGCCGTCAATGCGATCACGGCCACCTGTTACGACGACGCGCGCAAGGCCGCAAAGGCGGCCGAGCGCAAGGTGCTCGATGGAGAATCGCTCGGGCTGCTGCACGGGTTGCCGCTCGGCGTAAAGGATCTGGAAGACACGGCGGGCCTGCTGACCACCTACGGCTCGCCGATGTCGCGCGGCCATGTGCCGTCGCACGATGTCGTGCTGGTCGAGCGGCTGCGCGCGGCGGGCGCGATTCTCGTCGCGAAGACCAACGTGCCCGAACTCGGCGCAGGCGCGAACACGCGCAACCCCGTGTGGGGCGCGACGAGCAATCCTTTCGATCCGGAGCTGAACGCGGGTGGCTCGTCAGGCGGCTCGGCGGCGGCGCTCGCTTGCGACATGCTGCCCGTCTGCACCGGCTCCGATACGGGCGGCTCGTTGCGCATTCCCGCGTCGAAATGCGGCGTGGTCGGCTTCCGGCCGTCCGCCGGGCTCGTGCCGAACTCGCGCCGGCTGCTCGGCTGGACGCCGATTTCCGTGGTCGGACCGATGGGCCGCGACGTCGCGGAGACGGCACTGCAACTCGCAGCGACAGCAGGCCTTTCCACGGGCGATCCACTGAGCTACGAAGTCGATCCACTCGGCTTCGCCACGCTGCCCGCGCTCGATCTCGCCACGTTGCGCGTCGGCTATACGGAAGACTTCGGCTGCTGCGACGTCGACGACGGCATCCGCGCCCTCTTCCGTTCACGCATGGCCGCGCTCGCGCCGATGGTGAAAACCTGCGAGCCCGTCCCGTTCGATCTCGGCGACGCGCATCGTGCGTTCGATGTGATTCGCGCGGAGAGCTTCGTCGCGGGTCTGCGCGACGCTTATGCGCGCGACCCGGGCGCGCTCGGTCCGAACACACGCGCGAACTACGAGATGGGCGCCGCGATGACGCTCGCCGACAGCGCATGGGCACAGGCGGAACAGACGCGTATTTTCCGGCGCTTCCAGTCCGGGTTCGAGCGTTATGACGTGATCCTCTCGCCGACCACGCCCGTTTCACCGTTCCCGTGGCGTGAGCTTTACGCGGCGCAGATCAACGGACGCGCGCAGGAGAACTACTACCGCTGGCTCGCGCTGACCTACGTGGTGACGCTGACGACGCATCCCGCGTTGTCGCTGCCCTGCGGGGTCGATGAGGCAGGCATGCCGTTCGGCTTGCAGATCGTCGGGCCGTTTCATGGCGACCTCAAGACACTGGCCGTGGCGCGCGCCATGGAGCAGGCTTTCGACGCGAACCCCGCACTGCGCCGCCCGCGTCCCGATCTGTCGCGGCTCACACAACCGAACCCGGCGCTGAAATCGATCGTCACCGCGCCGCCCATTTTCGATTCCACCGGCAAAGCCCAGGCCGGCATGTCATCCGTCTAACCCGGCGAAATTCACCATGTCCAACGAAATCCAAAGACTGCAAACCAACGCACGTATGAGCCAGGTGGTGATTGCCAACGGCATCGTCTATCTGTCCGGCCAGGTGCCGGACACGGCGGGCGCGTCGATCACCGTGCAGGCGACGCAAATCCTCACGCGCATCGACACGCTGCTCGCCTCGGCGAATGTCGACAAGACGCGCGTGCTCACCGCGAACGTGTGGCTCAGCGACCCGAAGCACTTCGACGAATTCAACGCCGTGTGGGACGCGTGGGTGCCGACGGGCCACGCGCCGACGCGCGCCTGCGTGCAGGCCCTGTTGATGAAGCCGGGCCTCGATGTCGAAATCGCCGTGACGGCGCTCGCATGACGTCATCGCGCGAGGATATGCAGCAATGAAGTTCGATACCGTCGTACTCGGTGGCGGCATGGTCGGCGTGTCGATCGCCGTGCATCTGCAAAAGCGCGGGCTGGCCGTGGCGCTCGTCGATCGCAAGGCGCCGGGCAACGAGACGTCGTTCGGCAACGCGGGGCTGATCCAGCGCGAAGGCGTCTACCCGTATGCGTTTCCGCGCGACGCCAGCACGCTGCTGCGCTACGCGCGCAACCGCTCGCTCGATGTCCGCTACCACTTCAGCGCGATGCCGAAGCTGCTGCCGTTTCTGTACCGCTACTGGCATTACTCGCGCGCGGATCGTCATACGGCTATCGCGCGCGCGTATGCGACGCTGATCGAGCACTGCGTCAGCGAGCATCGCGCGTTGATCGACGCATCGGGCGCGCAGGCGCTCGTGCGCACGGGCGGCTGGCTGAAAGTGTTTCGCAGCGCGCGCAAGCAGGATGCCGCGCTGCGCGACGTCGAGCGCTGGCAATCCGAGTACGGCGTCACCTTCGACGCACTCGATGCAACGCAATTGAGGCAAGCGGAGCCGTCGCTGAGCCACGCGCTGCTGGGCGCTTTGCGCTATACCGACGCCGAGTCCGTCAGCGACCCCAACGCGCTCGTCATGGCGTATGCGCGTTACTTCGAGCAGCTTGGCGGGCGCATCTTCATCGGCGATGCGTCGACACTCGAGCCGCACTGGAGCGTCGAAACAGAGGCGGGCCGCATCGACGCACAGTCGGCCGTGATCTCGCTCGGGCCCTGGTCGGATACCGTCAGCGCGCGCTTCGGCTACCGGCTGCCGCTTGCGGTCAAGCGCGGCTATCACATGCACTACGCGGCGCAGGACGGCGCGCGGCTGAATCAACCCGTGCTCGACACCGAGATCGGCTACATGATCACGCCGATGGCGCGCGGTATCCGCCTGACGACGGGCGCGGAACTGGCCGCGTGCGACGCACCGGCAACCCCCGTGCAACTGGATGCAATCGAACCCATCGCGCGCGAGACCTTCCCGCTCGGCGCGCGGCTCGACGAGCGTCCGTGGCTCGGCCGCCGACCGTGCACGCCGGACATGATGCCGATCATCGGCCCCGCGACACGCCACAAGGACTTGTGGTTCGCGTTCGGCCATGCGCACCACGGCCTGACGCTCGGGCCTGTCACAGGGCGCCTGCTCGCCGAAATGATGACGGGCGCCGCGCCGGTCGCCGACCCGCATCCGTTCCGCGTCGATCGCTTCTAGCCCGGTTTGCCGCACGTGACGGCGGGCGGTACCATAGGCTCGCCATATTTCTGAGGGACAACAATGAACCCCAAGGTCGACGCCTATATCAGCAGACTCAAGCAGTGGCGTGAAGAAACCGAGAAACTCAGAGCGATCGTGCTGGCCTGTCCCGTCACGGAAGAATTGAAATGGGGCGTCCCCTGCTACACGTTCGACGACAGGAACGTCGTGCTCATTCACGGCTTCAAGGAATACTGCGCGATCCTGTTCGTCAAGGGCGCCTTGCTGGACGATCCGAAAGGCATCCTGATCCAGCAGACGGAGAACGTGCAGTCGGCCCGGCAGGTGCGGTTCACGAGTCTGCAGGACATCGTCAAGCTGCAAGCCGTTCTGAAGACCTACATCCGCGCGGCCATCGAAGTGGAAAAGGCCGGCCTGAAAGTGGCTCGCAAATCGACCGAAGAGTTCGAGGTTGCCGAGGAATTCCAGAACAAGCTGAACAAAACGCCCGCGCTGAAAAAAGCTTTCGAAGCCTTGACGCCCGGACGGCAACGCGCGTACCTGCTCCATTTCTCCTCGGCGAAGCAATCGAAAACGCGCGAATCGCGGATCGACAAATGCATGCCGCTGATTCTCGAAGGCAAAGGTCTGAACGACGACTGAGTCCGCCCGAACGTTCCCAAAGCGGCTGGCGACGGGCGACCGCCCCGCCGCCGCTCGCCCAGGAAACACACCGTAAGCGAACTTTGTAGCATTCCCTTAAAAAATGTAGGTCGATAGGATGCTAACGAATAAAAATCGACATACAATCCCGGCCCATGGTCAATCTCCACCTTCTCCGCCGCTCCGTCAGCAGCACGCTGGTCGTCGCCGCGCGCCGCTGGCGCCGCACGAGCCATAGCGTGTTGTCCGCTTACAACGTCTCGGAGGCGTGTGCGGGACCGCTGCTCACGGCCAACCGCCTCGGCGAGGCCGTGCGTCAGGTGACGCTCGCGGAGCATGTGGGGATCGAAGGCCCGTCGCTGGTGCGGCTACTCGATCAGCTGTGCGCGGCCGGCCTCGTGCGCCGCGACGAAGATCCCGACGACAAGCGCGCCAAGACCATCACCCTCACCGATGAAGGCCGCGCCGTCACCGCGCGCATGGAAGAGCGGCTGATGGACCTGCGCGCGCGCGTGCTCAAAGGCGTGAGCCGCGAAGACCTGGAGACGACGTTGCGGGTGCTGAATGCGTTCAACGCGTCGCTGGATGCTACAGTCACTTCCGACAAGGGCGTATCCGACGAGCCAGCCGCTGCCGCACGATCCAGCAGCAAACGCAACGCATAACCGCAATGGTCTATCCCTCAGTCCGCGACTGGCTGTTTTCCGCCAAGACGTTCGCGGCCGCGATGATCGCGCTGTACATCGGCCTTGCGCTGGAACTGCCCCGCCCGTACTGGGCGATGGCGACCGTCTATATCGTCTCGAACCCGTTCGTCGGCGCAACCCGCTCGAAGGCGCTGTACCGCGCGCTCGGCACCGCCCTCGGCGCGGCGGGCGCCGTGCTGATCGTGCCGCCCTTCGTCGAGTCGCCGTTCCTGTTCAGCACGATCGTCGGGCTGTGGACGGGCACGATGCTCTATGTGTCGCTGAACGACCGCACCGCGCGCAGCTATGTGTGTCTGCTCGCTGGCTACACGCTGCCGCTGATCGCGCTGCCCGCCGTCACCAATCCGACCACCGTCTTCGATCTGGCCATCACGCGGACGGAAGAGATCCTGCTCGGCATCGTGGTCGCGAGCATCGTCGGCAGCGTGGTGTTTCCGAGCCGTCTGGCGCCGACGCTGATCGAACGCACCGACGCCTGGTTTCGCGACGCCGCCTTCTACGCCAGCGAGACGCTGTCCGGCCATATTGCTGGCGCGACGATCTCGGCTTCGCGCCAGCGCCTCGCCGCGACCGTCAACGGGCTCGAATTCCTGCTGAGCCAACTGACCTACGATCACACGCGGCCCGACATCGTGCGCCGCGCGCGCGCTTTGCAAGGGCGCATGCAGATTTTCCTGCCGCTGATTTCGTCGATGGCCGATCCGCTGATCGAACTGATACGGCAGCGCGGCGCACACGCGCCTGACGTTGAGACGCTGCTGGCGGATGTCGCAAAGTGGATCAAGGCGCCCGCGCTCGACGCAAAATACGCGGACGAGCCCGATCACGAAGCCGACGCGCTGCGCACCCGCGTCGATGCGCTGAGGCCTTCTGCGCAGGCGCTCGCAAGCTGGGACGGCGCGCTGCTGTCGAATGCGCTGTGGCGTCTGGGTCAGGTGATCGACGTCTGGCGGGACATCCGCTGCCTGCGCACGACCATCGTTCACGAAACAGTCCTGTGGCGGCCGCACTTTCGCCACTGGCGGCTGGGCGGCACCGAGCGCTTTTTCGACTATGGGCTGATGTTGTTCTCGACGGCCTCGGCCGTCGGTGCCGTCATCGTTGCGTGCGGTCTGTGGATCGCGTCGGGCTGGAACGACGGCGCAGCCGCCGTCACGCTCGCCGCCGTCTCCTGCTGTTTCTTCGCGGCGCTCGACGATCCCGCGCCCTCCGTCTTCAAGTTCTTCCTTGCGACCTGCGCGAGCGTCGTGCTGGCCGGGCTGTATGTGTTCGTGGTGCTGCCGCACGTCCACGATTTCGCGATGCTGGTGCTGATCTTCTCCGGGCCCTTCCTGATCATCGGCACGCTGATTCCGCGCCCGCAGTTTTCGCTCGTGACGTTGCTGACGGCCGTCAACACGGCGACCTTCATCAGCATTCAGAGCGCCTACGAGGCCGACTTCTTCGTGTTCATCAACAGCAATCTGGCGGGCGTCGCGGGCTTGCTGTTCGCTTTCATCTGGACGCGCATCACGAGGCCGTTCGGCGCCGAACTTGCCGCCGGGCGGCTCACGCGTTCCGCATGGGCCGACGTCGTGGTGAGCGCCTCGACGGCCGCAATCGAAGACCAGCGCAATCTGTACTCGCGCATGCTCGACCGGCTGATGCAGCTGCTGCCGCGCCACGCGGCCTCGGATTCGCACCGCCATCCGTCGATCGAGAGCTTCCGCGACTTCCGCGTCGCGCTCAACGCGCTCGACTTGCGACGCACGCGCCGCAAGCTGACAGCCGACCTGCAAGGCTCCATCGATGACGTGCTCGCCGGCGTGCGGCAGTATTTCGAGCAATGCATCGCGCGCCGCGAACGGCAGCCGGTTCCCGCCGCGCTGATCGAAACGATCGATGCCGCCGTCGCGCAAGTGACCACGCGCAACATCGCGCAGACGCAAGGCGGCACGCAACAGGGACCGACAGAACAAGGCGCCGCGCCCGCCCCCGCTGCGGCTTCCGGCGAGCGCTGGCTGCGCGACACGCTGCACGCGCTGGTCGGCATGCGCCTGTCGCTGTTTCCGCCGCATCCCGCGCCCGGCAGCAATCCGCCGCCCCAACCGGAGACCGCAGCGTGATGCGAAATCCCTCTCTTACTTTCGGTCGACGCATATGATCGGCGAAATCGACATTCTCGGCGTCTTCGTGCCGGCCGTGCTGGTGCTGATGTTCATCGCCTATCTGGTGAACCTGGTCGTGCGCAACGTGTTCGCGCGCATCGGCGTTTACCGCTTCATCTGGCACCGCTCCATTTTCGATCTCGGCATCTATGTTCTGGTGCTGGGGCTTGTGGTCATCGTTTCGCACCGGTTCATAACGTGAAAAAAACCTGGTTCTCCGTCGGGCAGATCCTGCTCACTCTCATCGTCGTCGTGATCGCAGCCGCCGTGCTGTGGAAGCTGGTCGACTACTACATGTTCGCGCCGTGGACGCGCGACGGCCACGTGCGCGCCGACGTGATCCAGGTCGCGCCCGACGTATCCGGCCTCATCACCGAGGTGAAGGTCGTCGACAACCAGCAGGTCAAGCGAGGCGAAGTGCTGTTCGTGATCGACCAGGCGCGCTATGCGCTTGCGCTGCGCAACGCGCAGGCCACCGCGCAGCAGCGCCGCGCGACGCTCGATCAGGCGCGCCGCGAAGATGCCCGCAACCGCGCGCTCGGCAATCTCGTCGCGCGTGAAGTCGTCGAAGAGACGCATTCGCGTGTCGAAACGGCGACGGCCGCGCTCGCCGACGCCGAAGTCGCGATCGATACGGCGCGCCTGAACCTGCAGCGCACGGTGATCGTGAGTCCGGTGGACGGCTACCTGAACGATCGAGCGCCGCGCGTGGGCGAGTACATTTCGGCGGGACGCGCGGTGCTGTCGGTGGTCGACATGCATTCGTTCCGCGTCGATGGCTATTTCGAGGAAACCAAGCTGCACGGCATCGACATCGGGCAGCCTGTCGACATCAAGGTGATGGGCGAGCCGGGCGTGCTGCGCGGCCACGTGCTGAGCATCGTCGCCGCAATCGAGGACCGCGACCGCCAGCAAAGCCAGAACCTGCTGCCGAACGTGAACCCGGCGTTCAGCTGGGTGCGCCTCGCGCAACGCATTCCCGTGCGCGTCGCGCTCGACGAGATTCCCGCCGACTTCCGCATGATCGCGGGCCGCACGGCGACGGTGTCGGTGCGCGGTATCGGGCCGCCGATGGGACGCAAGCCTGCGTCGGAGGCAGCCGCCGCTTCGGCGCCCGCGGCTTCGACCACGGGTGCGGCGATCGTGGGCGTAGCGCCGTCCAGCGCCACGCATCCCGCTTCGGGCGCATCGCAATGAAACGCTTCCCGTCCCTCACTGCAACGCGCGTCGGCCTGGCATGGCTGCCCGCCTTGTTGCCCATCGCGCTTGCGCTGAACGGCTGCACGACGGTCGGCCCGAACTACAAGCTGCCCGACAATGCGGCCGTCAATGCGCCGTATGCGAACGCGACCATCGACGGCGCGGACAAGGCGCCCGTCACGCAGCAAGCCGTGCCGTCGAAGTGGTGGCGTCTGTACGACGATCCCGTGCTCGATCAGCTGGTCACCGAGGCGCTGTCGTCGAACACCGATCTGCGCGTCGCCGCGGCCAATCTCGCGCGCTCGCGCGCCCAGCTGGACTTCGCGAACGAACAGGGCGGCTTCTCCGGCAAGACGTCGGCGGCCTTCCAGCGCGCGCAGGAATCCGCCGAACAATATCTGCTGACGGAAAAGATTCCCGTCGTCAACGAAGGCGCGCTGGATCTGAGCGTGTCGTATGAGATCGATCTGTTCGGCAAGCTGCGGCGCGGCGTCGAGGCCGCGAAGGCCGACGACGAAGCCGTCGAGGCCGCAAGCGATCTCGCGCGCATCACCGTCGTTGCCGATGTCGTGCGCGCCTATGTCGAATCGTGCTCGGCGGCCGAGGAACTGGAGATCGCGCAAAAGTCGCTGGCCTTGCAGAAGCAACGGGTCAAGCTCACGCAGCGGCTGCGCGACGCGGGCCGGGGCAACCAGCCCGATGTGACACGTGGGCAGACGCAGGCCGACACGCTCGCCGCCGACATTCCGCGCTTCGTCGCGCGCCGCCGTGCCGCGCAATACCGGCTCGCGATGCTGCTCGCACGCGCGCCGTCCGATCTGCCGCCCGCCGCCCTCGCCTGCAGCCGGCTGCCGCATCTGAAGCAGCCGATTCCCGTCGGCGATGGCGCAGCGCTGCTCAAGCGGCGCCCGGACGTGCGCCAGGCCGAACGGCTGCTGGCGGCGTCCACGGCGCGCATCGGCGTTGCCACGGCGGCGCTCTATCCGACCGTGAGCATTGGCGCATCGGCGGGCTCGGTCGGCGTCGTCGAGGATCTGTTCGGCCCGACCACGAACCGCTGGGCGTTTGGCCCGCTGATCAGCTGGACCTTCCCGATCAACGGCCAGCGCGCGCGCGTCCACGAAGCGGAAGCCGCGACGGGCGGCGCGCTCGCGCACTTCGACGGCGTCGTGCTGAATGCGCTGCGTGAAACGCAGACGAGCCTGTCGACGTATGCATCCGATACGACGCGCGCCGACGCATTGCGGACCGCGTACAAGTCGGCCGTGCAGTCGGCGGATGAAACGCATCGGCTGTATGCCGCAGGCCGCGACACGTTCATCGACGACCTCGACGCGACGCGCACGCTGACGACCGTCGCCGCGCAGGTGTCGGCGGCTGAAGGTCAGGTCGCGGTCGATCAGGTGAATCTGTTCCTTGCGCTCGGCGGCGGCTGGGAAGAAGACGAAAAGAAGGACAGCAGCGCGGCCGAGAAAGGCGGCGCGAAAAGCGAATAAGCGCGGATTAGTTGTCGCTATCGAAGGCGGTTCCGACAAACCGCTCGATCACCCCATTGAACAGCGCGGGCCGTTGCAGCGGCGCGAAATGGCTGACGTTGGGTAGCACGATCAGCTCGGCGCCCGGAATGGTTTGCGCCAGATACACGGCGTGTTCCTGCGTGATGAACTCATCGTGCTCGCCGATCGCGACGGACACGCGCACGCGGATCTGCGCGAGGTCATCCGCGGAATAGTTGGGCTGTGTGCGCTGCATCTCGCTGACGGCGGCGACGAACGCGTCGAACTCGCCGGGCGTTGCCGACAGCGCCGCGTAGTCCGCGCGATGCCGGCTGAAGCAGCGGTCGATCACGGGCGTCGGCACGAACGGCTTCGCACCGCCGGGGTCCATATTGCATGCGAAGAAGAACACGCCCGCGACACGCTGGGGCGCGCGCCGGCCGAGAATCAGCGCGGTGCACGCGCCGTCGCTCCAGCCGATGAATGCCGCTTTCTGTACTTGCAGCGCGTCGAGTACCGCGAGGACATCGGAAGCCATCAGCTCGTAGCTGTACGGTTGCGCGTCGCGCGTGCTGCGGCCATGCCCGCGGCTGTCGATCAGGATCGCGCGGTAGCCCGCCGCAACCAGCGCGGGCACCTGATAGCCCCAGTTGCCGCGATGCCCGAGGCCGCCGTGCAACAGCACCACGGGGTTGCCCGCGCCGTACGTGGACCAGGCGATGCGCGCGCCCGCGTTGTCCACGAAACCTTCTTCCTGTACGTCGGGCAACGGCGCGGCGCCGTGTGCTTCGAAGTGTTTCAGCTCGTCGTCCGATTGCATATCGATGGCACTCCGTGGATGAAAGGCTAAGGTTTCATTGTGACAGCGAGCATTCAATCGGCACGATCAGCCGACCGCTCGGCCAGTGGCGGCACGCGTGTTCCGGCTCGACGCCGCCCTGCGTTCAGGCCCATCAGCACGACGATCAGCCCCAGCGCGCCCATGCCGAGCGAGATCGCGATCACCACCGCGCTCATGCGCCCATTCCCCGAAAACACGCCGACCAGCAAACCCGCCAGCGGCTGCGTGAGGTTGTTGAGCATGATGACGACGCCGAGCGTCTTGCCGTAGTCCTTGGCCGGAATGATCGCCTGACGCACGCTGCGGATATAGATGCTGAACATCTTGTCGAAGCCGACGATCAGCAGAAAGCCCGCGACGTATCCCCACACGGAAGGACTCACACCTGCCAGCAGGCCGCCTGCGAAGATCGCGAGAAACGACACGAGCCCGAGTGCTTTGCGCGGTATCCGAACGCGCGCGATCAGCAGCAAAATCACGATCGTCGCGATCGCGCCGGCCGTCTGCACGAACGCGTAGAACGCATCCGGCCTGCGATGCAGCCCCGTCACCATCGCAGCGGAAGTCGCGAGCGTCACGCCGATCACGAGATTCTCGGCAGCGGCCAGCGCGACCAGCCGGGCGAGGCCCGGCAACTGCACGACATGCGCAAGCGCCGTCTTCACGGGCGCGAGCCAGTTGCCGCCAGCATGTCCGTGCGGCTTCCATTCGAAAGCGCTCGCGCGCTGCCAGATGAGCGTCGCGCCATCGGCGGCGAAAAACAGTGCGGCTGCGACGCCGACCACGTATTCCCAGCGCCACCAGCCGAGCAGCAACCCTGCCAGCATCGGGCCGAGCACGACGCCGACCTGGTCGGCGATCTGCGCATACGACAGCACCTTCTCGAAGCGTTCCGACGTGAACACTTGCGGTAGCAGCACTTCGCGAGCGACGAGGCCCTGGCTGGTCAGGGTGCCGCATACGGCGGACAGCGCAATGAGCCAGCCGATACCGCCCGCGACCGCGAAGCCGGCGATGCCCAGCGCGCACGCCATCGCGCGGAATCGCTGGCTCGCGCGCAGCACGGTCACGGGCGACATGCGATCGCACAGCGCGCCGCAGACGGGAAACACGATATAGCGTGGGAACGCCTCGATGAAGAATGCTATGCCGGACCATGTCGCCTTTTGTGTCGTCTGGAAGACCACGAGCGGCACGAGGAAAAGGAGTATCTGGTCCGCGAGACGCGAAAAGAATAGTGAAGCGAAGAACGCCTGATGTTGAGGGCGCATTGAGGTGTTCGCGTTGAACGCGGGGCAGGTTTGAGGTTTTGCGTCGTGCCGACGCGGGCGGTGTTCGGGTTTTGTCTGGTTTGGTTTTTGGTTTGGTTTTTGGTTTGGTTTTTGGTTTGGTTTGCTTGTGTTTTCGCTGGCATCCGCATTTTGTTAGCTTGCCTCACGCGTTGCCCCTGTGCGGGGCGGCACCTACTTTTCTTTGCCGCCGCAAAGAAAAGTAGGCAAAAGAAAGCGGCTCACACCGCCAGTCCTTGTACTTGCCTGAGGGCCCCCAACCGGTCCCGCACTCCAGATGATAACGCGCTGTTCCCCGCCCGTTGCCAACGCTCTAACAAGCGCCTCCCCCACTTCCAACACCCGTACAACGGCCAGCAGCAGCGAATGGTTACGGCCGCCCAGGTGGCAAACGGTGTGCAGGTTGTCGTACGGTACAAGTTCGCGCTCTTACCAGAAACACCGATCGTGCTACCCAGTCCGGAGTGGTCCGCGTAGGGCGCGAAAGCCTACACACCGTTTGCCACCTGGGCGGCCGTGGACTGTCTGGCGCCGTGTGCCGTGACGCGGCTGCGTGAAGCGGGTGAAGCGTACAGGGAGAACGTTGGCAACGAACGCGAACCAGGGCGTTGCCGTGTGAAGTGTAAGACCCTTCGGGGGCCCTCAGGCAAACACAAGAACTGGCGGTGTGAGCCGCTTTCTTTTGCCTACTTTTCTTTGCGGCGGCAAAGAAAAGTAGGTGCCGCCCCGCACAGGGGCAACGCCTGAAGCAAGCGAACAAATCGCGGATGCCAGCGAAAACACCAGCAAACCAAACCAAAAACCAAACCAAAAACCAAAAACCAAACCAACCCGCTTGCGCAGCAAAAAGCCCGCACATCAAACATCATGCGCGGGCTTCGCCTAAACCACTACAGTCAAAAAACCAAACCTCAACCCGTAACAACCGCGAGCGCGTTATTCAGAGTCTTGCTCGGCCGCATAACCGCTTCCAGCTTCGCAAAATCCGGCTGGTAATAGCCGCCAATATCAACGCCCTTACCCTGCACGTCCGTCAATTCACCGACGATAGTCTTCTCATTATCGGTGAGCACCTTGGCCAGCGGGCCAAACTTGGCCGCAAGTTCCGCGTCATCCTTCTGCGCGGCCAGCTCCTGCGCCCAGTACATCGCGAGGTAGAACTGGCTGCCACGGTTATCGAGCTCGCCTGTCTTCGGCGAAGGACTCTTGTTGTTGTCGAGCAGCTTGCCAGTAGCAGCATCCAGCGTCTTCGCCAGCACCTTGGCGCGAGCATTCCCCGACTTGATTCCCAGCTCTTCCAGCGACACAGCCAGCGCCAAAAACTCACCCAGCGAATCCCACCGCAGGTGGTTCTCTTCGACCAGCTGCTTGACGTGCTTCGGCGCCGAACCGCCCGCGCCCGTTTCGTACATGCCGCCGCCCGCCATCAGCGGAACGATCGACAGCATCTTCGCGGACGTGCCCAGTTCCATGATCGGGAACAGGTCGGTCAGGTAGTCGCGCAGAATGTTGCCCGTTGCCGAGATCGTGTCCAGACCGCGAATCACGCGCTCCAGCGAGTAACGCATCGCGCGAACCTGCGACATGATGTGGATCTCGAGACCGTTCGTATCGTGATCCTTCAGGTATGCCTGCACCTTGTGGATCAGCTCGTTTTCGTGCGGACGGTACGGGTCGAGCCAGAACACCACCGGCATGCCCGAGTTGCGCGCGCGCGTGACGGCGAGCTTGACCCAGTCGCGGATCGGCGCGTCCTTCACGAGGCACATGCGCCAGATGTCGCCCTGCTCGACCTGCTGCGTGAGGCCGCTCAGCACTTCGCCCGTCGCGTTGTCGACGATGCGCGCTTCGCCGTCTTCGGCGATCTCGAAGGTCTTGTCGTGCGAGCCGTATTCTTCCGCCTTCTGCGCCATCAGGCCGACGTTCGGCACCGTGCCCATCGTCTTCGGATCGAATGCGCCGTTGGTCTTGCAGAAGTTGATGATTTCCTGGTAGATGCGCGCGAACGTGCTTTCCGGGATCAGGCACTTCGTGTCGGCGGGACGGCCATCGGCGCCCCACATCTTGCCGCCTGCGCGGATCATCGCGGGCATCGAGGCGTCGACGATCACGTCGTTCGGCGCGTGCAGGTTCGAAATGCCCTTGGCCGAATCGACCATCGCCAGTGCCGGGCGGTGCTCGTGGCACGCGTGCATGTCGCGGATCACTTCATCGCGCTGCGATTCCGGCAGCGACTCGATCTTCGTGTACAGATCGACGAGGCCGTTGTTGACGTTCACGCCCAGTTCGTCGAACAGCTTGGCGTGCTTCGCGAATGCGTCCTTGTAGAACACCTTGACGGCGTGGCCGAAGACGATCGGGTGCGAAACCTTCATCATCGTCGCCTTGACGTGCAGCGACAGCATCACGCCCGTCTTGCGCGCATCTTCCATCTGGTCTTCGTAGAACTCGACCAGCGCCTTCTTGCTCATGAACATGCTGTCGACGATCTCGCCGTCCTGCAGCTTGACCTTCGGCTTCAGCACGATGGTCTCGCCGCGCTTCGTGACGAGTTCCATGCGGACTTCACGCGCCTTGTCGTTCGTGATCGACTTTTCGCCGTGGTAGAAGTCGCCATGCTTCATGTGCGCGACGTGCGTGCGCGACGCCATGCTCCACTCGCCCATGCTGTGCGGGTGCTTCTTTGCGTAGTTCTTGACGGCGGCAGGCGCGCGTCGGTCCGAATTGCCTTCGCGCAGAACCGGGTTCACCGCGCTGCCGAGGCACTTCGAGTAACGCTTCTGGATCTCTTTTTCTTCGTCGTTCTTCGGGTCTTCCGGATAATCGGGAACCTTGAAGCCCTTCGACTGCAGTTCCTTGATCGCGCTGACCAGCTGGAACACCGACGCCGAGATGTTCGGCAGCTTGATGATGTTCGTGTCCGGGTCTTGCGTGAGGCGGCCCAGCTCGGCCAGATTGTCCGGCACGCGCTGTTCTTCCGTCAGGAATTCCGCGAACTCGCCGAGGATACGGCCGGCCACGGAAATGTCGCTGGTCTCGACATTGATGCCAGCCGGAGCGGTAAACGTACGGATGATCGGCAGAAACGCACTCGTCGCGAGCAGCGGGGCTTCGTCGGTCAGGGTGTAGATGATCGTAGGTTGCTTGTTACTCATCGCTTTGCTCTTGGTCGAGAAAGGTTGGGAAATGCCGCCGGCGACGTCACGGCCGACGCGAATGCCCCGAATTTTGCCTTATTTTGGATTTTGACGGTTTGAATCGTGCCGGTCGAATCGGCTTTAAGGCAAAAAAATGCACGATTTGCGCGGCTTCGCTGCTTTTTCATCGCTACGAACGGCACTTCATTGCATTTTGCAATTTAGGCACAGGCACAATTGTTCCGCTTCGCGGCACTGACGGCAATCGGGCGCTGATCGAGATTGCGCGCGGCAGATGGCGTGAGGATGAACGATTCCGCAGCCAGGACGCAGTCGAAGGCGACGGTCGTTCCGCCACCGCGCAAGCGTGGGACGCGGCGTCCGCTCTACACTGTTGCACCATCGATTTTACGGCCGCCGCCCATTCGATACACGATGCCACTTCCGTTCCGCTCGCGCCTCGCCTGCGCCGCCATCGTTCTGAGCGCCGCGTCGGCGAATTGGGCCGTCGGCGCGCAACAGCCCGACCCAACGCCCGACAGGCTCGCCGCGAGCGGCATCCATCACGCGCCGCGGACCGACAACGGCTACGAGAACAACGACGGCCCGCTCGCGCGCGGCTCGGTGTGGAAATGGCGCTGGAACCGCTGGACGCACGGCTTGCCGCCAGCGCCCGCGAACGGCTACGCGTTTCCCGTCGATCACCCCGATGTCGCGTGGATCAAGGCGAACCGCAGCGACGACACGATGACGTGGATCGGCCACGCGACGGCCTTGCTGCAGATCAACGGCGTTAACGTGATCACCGATCCGATGTTTTCGGAACGCGCATCGCCTTTCACGTTCGCCGGGCCGAAGCGGCGCGTGCCGCCCGGTCTCGCGCTCGACGAGCTGCCGCATATCGACGTCGTGCTGATTTCGCACAGCCATTACGACCACCTCGATACCGCGAGCGTCGAGGCTTTGAACGCGCAGCCTGGCGGGCCGCCGCTCTTTCTCGTGCCGCTCGGCATCAAGGACTGGCTCGCGAAAAAAGGCATCACGAATGCGCAGGAACTGGACTGGGGCGACGAAACCAGCGTTGCCGGTCTCGACTTCTGGTTCGTCCCGGCGACGCACTGGTCCGCGCGCAGCCTCACCGATCGCAACGAGACGCTGTGGGGCGGCTGGGTCGTGAAGACGCCAGCGGGCGCCGCTCATCCGTTCTCCGTGTACTTCGCGGGCGACACCGGCTACTCGAACGACTTCAAGCGGATCGGCGACGCATTCGGCTGCGTCGATCTCGCGTTGATTCCCGTCGGCGCATACGAGCCGCACTGGTTCATGGGACCTCAGCACGTGGACCCGCAGCAGGCCGTGCAGATTTTCCAGGACGTGCACGCCAAAAAAGCGATCGGAATTCACTGGGGCACGTTCGAACTGACCGACGAGGCGCTCGACGAGCCACCGAAAAAACTCGCCGAAGCGACCCATGAAGCCGGCCTGCCCGACGACGCATTCACGGTTCTGCATCACGGCCAGATGATCCGCCTCGACGCATCGGTCGATTCACACTCGACGTGCTCGCGCTAAAACGCGAGCCGCTTTGCACTACGCCCGTGCAATGCAGCGCAGCAAGCGCTCCTGATTGTCGGTCACCCCACATTCGGCATCACGCGAGAGACCCAAATCCGGTTAAACCCTGTCGTGCAAGGCACAACGTCGTGTTATTGTCGTACACACACGGGTTCGAGCTTTGCTACGCGGAACTCACGTCATATCCGTTACCTTCGCGAGCGTCGCCATGAGTGATGTACGCCATCTTCTAAGCCAACGCGACCGCGTGGAGCTGCTGTGCTGGCTCACGTGCGGAAGCCTGGGTGCCTGGTATCTGAACGAGACCTGGCCCTCACCGTCCTTTCACGTAGAGGCCGCGCACAAGTGGCTCGACCGGCACGGGCGCACAGCCGACTGGCTGTGCATCGCGAGGCTGTCGGCCATCGCCCTCGACATCGCGCAACGGCATGCATCGTTTGTCGAAGCCGACTGGGCGCGCGATGCCGTCGAAGAAATTCTCGACACCGACGAACTCGACGCCCAGGCGCGCCTCGTCGTCGCGGTGCTTGGCGACTGCGAACGCGCGCTCGCCGACAAGCGCCTCGCCGACTGATACCTGCGCTTACCCGCGAACGGTAGCGCGCCGCGTGCTCGCGGCGCGATCATGTTCGCCTTCATCCCTGTCTTCATGCACGGGCGGCTTCGCAGCCAACCACGCGCCGCGCGTTCGCGTCACCGCGCGTAATCGAGCTTCGGATACCAATGCGGATCGCGCCCTTCGGGCGTCATGTCGAAGATCGTCCACATCGGCATCAGATCCGGCGCGCCGCGCGGGTCCTGACCGGGATCGACAGTCGGGAAGCCCATTTCAGCCGCGTAAAAATGCCGGATCGTACCGTCGCGGCGCGTGAAAACCTGAAACGCCGCGTCGTCGCCACCGTCGTCGGAGATCGCGCCGAAGTCGCGGCTGTACTCACCGTTCACGTCCGAATAGAGCTTCAGATCGCGCCAGCCGCGCTCCTTTTTGAATGCCACGAGCCGCTCGATCGGCGAACGCGCGACCACAGCCAGCGCGATGCGCTGCGCCATGTCGCGCGCCTCGCCATCCCACGCGCTCAGCAGCGACGTGCACATCGGACACGGCCGCTCGCGCTGCGGCCCGAACATATAGCTGTAGATCACGAGCGTGTCCTTGTCGCCGAACAGCCCGGCGAGATCGACGGGCCCCGTTTCGCCGGTAAAGCGGTAATCGCCCGTCACCTCGCCGCCCGGCGGCAGCGCGCGGCGCTGCTCGGCGACGCGTTCGATATGACGGCGCAGTTCGATTTCCTCCGCGAGCAGCGCGTCGCGGGCGCGCCGGTATTCGACGCTCTCGTTCGGATAGTGCCGGCCGTTGCGCTTCGCCAGCTCAGTGGCGGGCACGAGAGAAGATGCAGACGACATCGAGGCCTCCCATTCAATTGACGAATCAGACAATCAGTCGCGCTCCGGCATGCCGAGCGGAAACAGATGGCGATACGGCCGCGCTTCTTCGACGGCGCGCGCAAACGAAGGCCGTTTCAACAGCCGCTTGCGATACCCGATCACGAATTCGAACTGCGGATCGATCCGGTGCGTCCAGTCGGCATAGAAAAGAAACGGCGCGGCGCCGCAATCCGCGAGACTAAAGCGCTCGCCGGCCGCCCATTCGCGGTCTTTCATCGTGTTGTCGAGCCACGCATACGCGACGTCGAGCAGTGCGCGCGCATCGGCGACACCGCGTGCGTCGCGCTCGCTCTCGTCGGGCAGGCTGTCGAAGACGATCTTCTGCTGCGGCGTGGCGATGTAGTTGTCGAAGAAACGATCCATGAAACGTACTTCGAGCGCCGCGCGCGGATCGTCGGGAAGCAGTTGGACGGGGCCGGGATGATGCAGACCGAGGTGCTCGATGATGACGGTCGCCTCGGGAATCGTGCGGCCTTCGTCGACGAGCAGTGGAAAACGCCGGATCGGCCAGCGCGCGGCGAGTTCATCCATCGCGCCGGGTTCGTCGAGCCGGCGGTAATCGAACGGCGTGCCGTTCTCGTAGAGCGCGGTCAGCGCCTTCTGGCAGTACGAAGAAAACGGATGGGCGTAGAGCGTCAAGGTCATCGTCGTCGTCCTTGCAGTCTGATAGCGGACGAGATGTCCGCTTATCTGAACGACGAGCGGCGACAATGGGAATCGACAATACGCGCGAAAAAACTTTTGCTGCGCTGCGGCGTGAGTTGCCTCACGCGTCGCCTGGAGCCGCCTGCGTCAACGCCCCCGCTCACTCGTGCAGAGACACCGCCAGCGCGCGCAGCAGCGCTGCGCCGTCGCCTTGCCACGCGCTGCCGTGCATGCACGCAAGCGTATGCGGTTCGAGTGCCGCGAGCCGCTCCAGCATCGCGTCGCCGTGTTTCGTATGGGAGTAGTAGTCCATGCTGCGCCGGAACGCCTCGCTTGGACCGAGAATGTCGGCACCCGTCACGGCGGGCGATTGCGCACCGCCCTGCGTGAACAGATCGCCGCACAGCAGCGTCTGGGTCGTCTCGTCGAACAGCATCCCGCATTCCCATGCGTGCGGCAGATGCGGCGTCGCGAGCCAGCGCAGCCGGTGGCGGCCGAGATCGACGGTCTCGCTGTCTTCGAGACCGCGCGCGGGCCGGTCGGCGAGATCGTCGATGGACACCAGCTTGGCGATGCCGCTGCACAGCGGCTGCGCCTCGGGCGCGGCGGCAAGCCATTCGTTGAGCGAGCCGCACTCGTCCGCTTCGACATGCGAGAACGCGATGTGCCGCAGCCGTTCGGGCGGCAACACGGACGCCACGGCTTCGCGCACGAGCGCGAACATCTTGCGCGGGCCGGTATGGAACAGCAGCGGCGCGCCGTCGACGATCAGATACTGGTTGAAAGAGAACCCGCCCGGCCCGCCCTCGAAGAACACAGGCGTGTTGATCCGGTAAATGCCGTCCGCGACTTCATGGACGTTGGTGCCCGACACCGCATTGGTGACCGTCATGACCCGACCTCCATGCGCGCTGCGCGCGCAACGATGCGCCGCGCCGACGACGCGCTAACCGCCGAGCGCGGCGAGATTCAACGGATAGGAGCGCCCAATCCACGCCGCGCAATCGCGGTGATCGCGCAGCGCGTTGCCCGTGTTCGGGTGGATGAAGACGTCGAGCGCGCCGTGATTGAGCGCGAGCCATCCGAACAGCTCCGCGAGAAGCTCGGGGCCGAACGCAAGCTGATACGACCACATCGGATGCGGGCCGACGGGACGCTCGTGAAAACGCCCCATTTCGAATCTGCCGTGAAACTGCGCTTCGATGGTCTCGCGCAGCGTCCATGCGGCGTCGCGCGTCGCCTGATCGAAGTACACATGCGCGTGCCAGCTGGCGATTGCCGTCATGATCCGTTGCGGCCGGGGCCGTCCTTCGTTTGGGGGTGTGCGAGGTTCATCATAGGCGCTCGATCGCCGTATGAACAAACCGGGAATAAAGCGGGTGTGCGGCCGGTCACGTCTATCGAACGCCGATGCGCGATTCGATCGCGCCGATCAGCCCTTCGATCCAGCTGCGCAGCCCCGCATCCGACACCGACACGGGCAGCGAGCGCGCGAGAATGCCGTACACCTGCTTGCGCTGGATCTTCGACACCTTTGCAGGCTCCAGCCAATGCGCGTTATCGACCAGCAGCAACATCGTTTCGAGTCCGATCACGATCGGCCACACGCACGCGAGGCGCAAACGCAGCGAGAAGCGCGGAATGGCGAGCGTGTAGTCGAGCGCCGCGCGGAAGTGATCGAGCGACTGGCGCACCAGTTCGTGCATCAACGGTTGCGCGCGCTGCGAGGCTTGCGGCTCAAGCAGCATCTGCGGCGTCAGGCCGAAGCGATCGAGCATCGTGGACGGCAGGTAGCAGCGGCCGATGCGCAAATCCTTGCCGCAATCGCGCAGCACGTTGGTCATCTGCAGCGCCTTGCCGAAGCGTACGCCGCGCTCCAGCATCGTGGCCTCGCCGGTCTTCAGCGTGCCGGGCAGATGCATGTAGGTCATCTTCGTCCAGAACTCGCCGACGCAACCCGCGACCAGATACGTGTAGCGATCCAGTTCGTCCCATTCGCGCAGCGCGACGATACGGCCCGAGCGTTCGTCGGGGAAGGTGCGCAGGTCGAATTCCATGCCCGTCGTCAATGTCGTGACGATCTCGCGCACAGCGGCGCGGTCGGCCGCGTCGAGTTGCTGGAGCACGTCGAGCGCGGGTGCAATCGATTCGAGCAGCACCTTTTCATCCGATTGCGTCTGCTGCCCCGCCACTTCGTTCGCGAGACGCCGGGCAAGCTCGCCGTCGTCGGTCGCGCCGTTGACCTGATCACGCAACGCAAGCAGCAGCGCGAGCCGCTGCTCGGGCGGAATCAGCGCGGTATCGGCGATCGTGTCCGCGGCGCGCGCGAGCAGATACGCGAGCCCGATGGGATCGCGCATGCCGGCAGGCAGAATGCGCAGCGTCAGATAGAAGGAACGGGAAACCCCTTTGAGCAACGGACCCAGCAAAAAGGCCCGAGTGGAACTGGACATGAGTTGAGGTCGATCAGGTTGAGTCCGTGCTTCATTCGGGCACGGACGCGGTGTTGGTGTGATTCGGCGCTGCCGCATTGTATCCGGCACGGGTGGGACGGGTTGCAAAGCAGCCTGCCGATACCGCGCGCCGTCATCCAGTGAAGCACGCATAAAACCAACACCGCACGTCGCATCCAGGCAGATTGCGATCACCTTGCGCAAGCTTTCCTGCTAGAATTCAAGCCTCAACGCAGTCGTTCTTCATCCACTCAATCACCCAAGGGAGGCATTCATGCACGCAATGTACATCGCAGTCTCTCGCGGGATGTCGCGACGCTTCCTCTGCGCTCCAAGCTAGGTTGCCGTCTGCGCTGGCTCGCAAGCGCCCGCGCCTTTACCAGACTACCGGTTTTCTTTGTCGCCGCCGCACGTTGGCGGGCATCGGTCGTCGACTTCTGAATCTCCCGACTGGATAGCGCTGCGCCGCCCCGCGCCGCACGCTGACATACATGGCTAGCAAAAAACTCGACTTTGGCGCGCAAGCGTTCAGAAGCGTTCTCGGCTTCACTTTCCATCACTGGCGCAAGCAGCCCGTGCGCGTCGTCGGCATTGCGCTGTTCGCGCTGTCGGCCGCGTTGGCGGACGTGCTGACGCCGCTCTTCGCGGGCCGTCTGGTCGATGCGCTCGCATCGGGCAGCTCGCTCGGCAAGGACGTCGCGTCGCATCCGGCGCTGGTCGCGTTCGGCGTGCTGATCGCGCTCGGCATCGGCGGCACGTTGCTGCGGCAACTGGTCTATCGCAGCATCATCGTGATGACGCTGACGATGATGAGCGCAATCTGCGCGAACGCGTTTCACCGCGTACAGCGCTTTTCGACCGACTGGCATGCGAACAGCTTCGCCGGCTCGACGGTGCGCAAGATCACGCGCGGCATCTGGGCGCTCGACCTGCTCAACGACACGCTGCTGATCGCGCTGCTGCCTTCGCTGCTGATGCTCGCCGGATCGACGGTGCTGCTCGGCTTTCACTGGCCCGTGATGGGCATCGTGGTGGGCGTCGGCTCGCTCACGTATGTCGTGGTGACGGTCGCGCTGTCGCTCGGCTATGTCGCGCCCGCCGCGCGTCTCGGCAATCTGTGGGACACGCGCATGGGCGGCGCGCTCGCCGACGCCGTCAGCTGCAACGCCGTGGTCAAGGCATTCGGCGCGGAAGAACGCGAGGAAAGCCGGCTCGACCGCGTGATCGCCAAGTGGCGGCAGCGCACGCGCCGCACGTGGCAGCGCGGCACCACCAATGGCGGCGTGCAGGGCGGCATGCTGGCGCTGATGCAGGCGGCCATTCTCGGCGCGGCGCTGCTGCTGTGGCTGCACGACGAAGCGAGCGTCGGCGACATCACGTATGCGCTGACCACGTTCTTCGTGCTGCAAGGCTATCTGCGCGATGTCGGAATGCACGTGCGCAATCTGCAACGCTCGGTCAACGACATGGAGGAACTCGTTGCGCTCGAACGCGAGCCGCTTGGCATCGAAGACAAGGCGGGCGCGCCCGCCATCGATATCCGGCAAGGCGAGATCCGCTTCGAGCACGTCACGTTCCGCTATGGCGCGCAACGCACGGCGCTCTACAACGACTTCTCGCTGCGCATCGCGCCGGGCGAGCGGATCGGCCTCGTTGGACATTCGGGCTCGGGCAAGACGACGTTCATCAAGCTGATCCAGCGCCTGTACGATATCGACGAAGGCCGCATTACGATCGACGGGCAGAACATCGCCGACGTGCGGCAGGCCTCGCTGCGGCAGCACATCGCGATCGTGCAGCAGGAACCCGTGTTGTTCCACCGCTCGCTGGCGGAGAACATCGCGTACGCGCGGCCCGGCGCATCGTTCGATGACATCGTGCAGGCAGCGAAGCTGGCCAGCGCGCACGAGTTCATCGACGCGTTGCCGCATGGCTACGACACGCTGGTCGGCGAGCGCGGCGTCAAGCTGTCGGGCGGCGAGCGTCAGCGGGTCGCGATCGCGCGGGCGTTCCTCGCCGACGCGCCGATCCTGATCTTCGACGAAGCCACGTCGAGCCTCGACAGCGAAAGCGAGGTGCTGATCCAGCAGGCGATGGAACGGCTGATGGTCGGACGCACGACGCTCGTCGTCGCGCACCGGCTCTCGACGGTCCGCGCGCTCGACCGGCTGCTGGTGCTCGACAAGGGCCGTGTAGTCGAGGAAGGCAGCCACGAGCAACTGATCCGGATCGACGGCGGCGTGTATCGTCGGCTGTTTGAGCGCCAGGCGCTGGAGTTGACCAAGGGTCTGCTCGACGATGGACCCGCGCAAGGCAGCGCGCGGATTGCCAGCGACGCGAGCCTGATCGCGGGCAAGTAATCCATCGCCCGATCGGCGAGGCCAAGGGCGGTTCGATTTTTCGAACCGCCCTTTTTTCTATGCGCCGATGCGGCAAGCCCTGAACGCTGCGGCTTGCTATCATTTGCGATTCAACGCTTCAGCGAAGCCGCTTCGGGCAAGACCGCCATGACACTGCACATCGACACCCCGCTTCTCGAATCCCAACCGCTCAGCCAACATCTGGGACGCCGCGTGCTGCTCAAGATGGACGCGCTGCAGCCGCCCGGCTCGTTCAAGATCCGCGGCATCGGCTACGCGTGTGAAGAGCATGCAAAGCGCGGCAAGCGCCGCTTCGTGTCGTCGTCGGGCGGCAACGCGGGCATCGCGGTCGCATACGCGGGCCGCGTGCTGTCGATTCCCGTCACGGTCGTCGTGCCGCAAAGCACGGGCGAGCGCGCCAAGGATCTGATCCGTCTGCAAGGCGCGGACGTGATCGTGCACGGCGCGACCTGGCAGGAAGCCAACGCGTTCGCGCTCGAACAGGTCGGTCCCGACGATGCCTTCATCCATCCGTTCGACGATCCGCTCTTGTGGCACGGCCATGCGTCGATGATCGACGAGGTCGTGCGCGCGGGCGCGAAGTTCGACGCCGTCGTGCTGTCGGTGGGCGGTGGCGGGTTGATGGCGGGTGCAATCGAGGGCTTGCGGCGTAACGGTCTCGGCCATGTGCCGCTGATCGCAGTCGAAACGGAAGGTGCATCGTCGCTTGCGCAATCGGTGCGCGCGGGTCAGCGGATCGAATTGCCGGGCATCACCAGCGTCGCGACGTCGCTGGGCGCGAAGCAGGTCTGCGAGCAGGCCTTCACGCTCACGCAGACGCATCCCGTCGAATGCGTGGTGGTGTCGGACAAGGAAGCCGTGGATGCGTCGCGCCGGTTCGTCGACGATCACCGCGTGCTCGTCGAGCCCGCGTGCGGCGCGAGCCTTGCGCTTGTCTATCGGCAGACGGAAGCGTTACAGCGTTTTGAAAGCGTGCTCGTGATCGTGTGCGGCGGCGCGGCCACGACCATCGAGCAACTGGAGCGCTGGCATCGTGAGATGGCGTGAGCGTCGTCGCGACGTCACGCCTTTCTGACTAGCAGCCGATTACAGCGCGGCGATCAGCGTCTCGACTCCGCGCAGATTGTTCCGCCTGCGCCACTGCAAGGCATCGAGATTCGTAAGACGCAGTTGCGGCAGCCGCGTCAGCAGCTTGTGCAGCGCGATTTCGAGTTCCATCATCGCGAGGCGCGCGCCAAGGCAATAGTGAATGCCCGCGCCGAAAGTCAATAGATGGCCTGACGGCTCGCGGCCGATATCGAGCGTATCCGGTGCGTCGAAACGTTCCGGGTCGCGATTGGCCGAACCAAGCAGCATGAAGACGATCGAGCCGCGCGGCAGCGTCTGTCCGTCGACGTCGATATCGTCGAACGCGGTGCGCACCACCATCTGCACGGCCGTGTCGTAGCGCGCGCATTCGGCCACGGCCTTCGACACCAGCGACGGGGCGCGATGCAGCTTTTCCAGTTGCGCCGGATGCCGATGCAGCGCGATCAGCGCGTTGCCGAGCATGTTCGACGTGGTCTCGTGTCCCGCGACGAACAGCAAGATCACGTTCGAGATGATCTCGTCTTCCGACAACCGCTCGCCGCCCTCTTCCGCCTGAATCAGCGACGACACGATGTCATGGCCGGGCGCGGCGCGCCGTTGCGCGACCACCGCGCGGAAATACTGCTCGAGATCGAGCGCCGCCTGATTCGCGTGCGCGAGCGCCTCGGCCGACAGCGGTGCGAGATCGAATGCGGACACCAGCAGGCTCGCCGCGTCGCCGAAGCGCGCGCCATCCTCGACAGGTACATCCAGCAGCCTGCAGATGATCTGCAACGGCAGCGGCATCGCGAACTCGCTGACGAGATCCACTTCGCTTTTGCCTTGCATCGCGTCGATCAGACTGTCCGTCGTTTCTTCCGCGATGGTGCGCAGCGTTTCGATCTGCCGTGCATTGAACGCCTTCATCAGCAGCGCGCGCAGGCGCGTGTGCGTGGGCGGGTTCATCATCAGGAACGTGCGTTCGAGCGCCTGAAACACCGGCTGCTCACGCGCGCTCTCGCCGTAGCGCGCGACCACGCTCGGCATGTACGTCTTGCCCATGCGTCGGTCGGGCAGCAGCGCGTCAATGACGGCGTGACGTCCCGTCAGCATGATGCTGGGCGCGAGCGGCACGAAGGCGCCCGCGCTGCGGATGCCTTCATAGAACGGATAAGGATTGTCGAAATAGGCAGGCGATGACAGATCGGTGAATTTCATGCTTTGATGCGTGGGGCTCAAGTTATTGAAGGTGCAGCGTCAGTCGAGAGGATACAGCCCACGCACCCGAGCGTGCAGACGAGCCAGCCCAAACAGCGCATTCGCATAAGGCGCGTCGACGCCCGTCAGCTGGCCCAGTTCGCACACCGCGCCGACCAGCGCATCGAGTTCGACTGCCTTGCCCGCTTCCACGTCCTGCAGCATCGACGTGCGCATCGCGCCGAGTTTCAGCGTAACGGCGTGGCGATCTTCGGGCGCCTGCTCGATGGGGATGCCGAAGCGCGCGCCGATGGCTTTCGCTTCGAGCATCACGCGCGTGACGAAATCGCGCGCGAGCGGGTCGCTCAGGATCTTGTCGGTGGTCGCACCCGTGATGGCGCTGATGGGGTTCATCGTCATGTTGCCCCACAGCTTGTACCAGACGTCGCGCTGGATCTGATCCGTCGCGCTCGCATCGAAGCCGGCCTTGCGCAGCAGTTCGACGAGCGACACCACGCGCTCGCTCGCGCGCCCCGTCGCTTCGCCGACGATCAGGCCACGCCCCTGATGGTGCGCGACGACGCCGGGCGCATCGACGCGGCAGCTTGCATGCACGACGCATCCGAGCGTGCGCTCAGCGGGAATCGCAGCGGCAATCGAGCCGTCGGGATCGACGGAAGCGAGGCGCGCGCCCGCGAATTCGCCATGCAAGCCCGCGCAGAACCACCACGGCACGCCGTTCATTGCCGTCAGCACGAGCGTATTCGCGCCGAGCAG
Organism: Paraburkholderia largidicola; assembly: GCF_013426895.1. Lineage (NCBI taxonomy): Bacteria > Pseudomonadati > Pseudomonadota > Betaproteobacteria > Burkholderiales > Burkholderiaceae > Paraburkholderia > Paraburkholderia largidicola. The sequence goes on from NZ_AP023175.1 coordinate 444,219, forward strand.
CGGCGCGATATGCTGCGCGACGGCGGCCATGCCGGGCGCCTTGACCGCGACGATCACGAGATCCTGCACACCGAGCGCTTCCGGTTTGTCGCTCGCCTGCACGCGGACCGCATGCGTCTCGCCGTTTTCCTTCAGACGCAGGCCGTGTTCACGCAACGCGTCGAGCGTCGCGCCGCGCGCGACCACGCTCACGTCGCAGCCCGCCTGCGCGAGCTTCACACCCATCCATCCGCCGATCGCGCCGGCGCCGTAAATGCAGACCTTCATCGTCGTTCTTCCTCAATCCTTATAGCTGGCGTCGATTCTATCGACCTTGCGCACCAGCGCATCGAACACGTCCTGCCCCGCGCCGTAGCGCGGGTCGAATTGCAGCGCATCGCGCGAGGATTGCTCGGCGACCGCTTCGGGCACGGGCCGCGCGCGGCCCATCGCGAACGTCGCGACCTGAATCTCGCAGGCGCGGTTCAGCGTCCACAGAATCGCGAACGCTTGCGGCAAGGTCGTGCCCCACGACAGCAACCCGTGATTGCGCAGAATCACCGCCTGCCGGTCACCGATATGTTCGACGAGGCGCGGCCCTTCTTCGGCGTGAATCGTGATGCCTTCGAAGTCGTGATACGCGATGCGTTCATGCAACTGCGCGCTGTAGAAGTTGGTCTGCTGCAAGCCGCCTTCCGAGCACGCGACGGCCACGCCCGCCGTGGTATGAGTATGCATCACGCAATGCGCATCGGGGATGCCTTCGTGCAGCGCTGCGTGCACGGTGAAACCCGCGGGATTCACCGGATACGTCGAGCCGTCGAGAATGCGCCCTTGCGCATCGATCTTCACCAGATTGCGCGCCGTGACTTCACTGTAATGCAGGCCGAATGGATTGATCAGGAATTGCTTCGCTCCACCCGTCACGCTTTCGGGCAGGCGCACCGTGATGTGGTTGTAGATCAGCTCGGTCCAGCCCAGCATATCGAAGACGCGGTAACAGGCGGCCAATTGAACGCGCGCCTGCCATTCGTCGGGATGCATTGCTGCGGACGCATGTTCGTCCCGCTCCATGATCTCCATGTCGTGCTCCTTACTGGCGCGCGCCGGGCGCGGCGACGGCCGCAATCGCGGACGCCACGTACGCGACGTTGTTGCGGTTCAGGCCCGCGACGCACATGCGCCCCGAACGCAGCAGATAGATGCCGTGTTCCAGGCGCAGCGTTTCGACCTGTTCGGCGGACAGACCTGTGTAGGTGAACATGCCGACCTGCGCGGTGTAACGTGCGCGCATCACTTCATCGACGCGGCCCGCCAGACCTTCGTGAATCGCATGGCGCATCTCATGGATGCGCTCGCGCATCACGCGCAACTCGTCGTCCCACGACGCGCGCAGCTTTGCGTCGCCGAGCACGCCTGCCACGAGCCGCGCGCCGTGCATCGGCGGATTGCTGTAGTTCGCGCGAATCGTGAAGGTCAGCTGGCCGAGCACGCGCTGCGCTTCGCCCGCGTCCTTACAGAGGACGCTCAGCGCGCCGCATCGCTCGCCGTACAACGAGAAGTTCTTCGAGAACGAGTTCGCGACGATCATCGGCACGTCAGCGTCCGCCAGCATGCGCACGCAGGCGGCATCTTCTTCGAGGCCGTCGCCGAAGCCCTGATACGCCATGTCGACGAAGGCGATCAGCTTGCGATGCTGCAGCACGGGCACGAGCTCGCGCCACTGCTCGGCCGTCAGATCGACGCCCGTCGGGTTGTGGCAGCATGCGTGCAGCAGCACGATGCTGCGTTCGGGCAGCGAGTCGATCGTGTCGCGCATGGCGTCGAAGCGCAGGCCGCCCGTCGCGTCGTCGTAGTACGGATAGGTGTTGACCGTGTGGCCCGCCGCTTCGAACACGACGCGATGGTTTTCCCAGCTCGGATCGCTCAGCCACACCTGCGAGCCGGCGAAGTGACGCTTCAGGAAGTCCGCGCCGACCTTCAGCGCGCCCGAACCGCCCACCGTCTGCACCGTCGCGATACGGCCGGCGGCGCGCGCGGCGCTGTCGGTACCGAACACGAGCGTTTGCGCGGCGTCGCGGTATTGCGGCAGGCCCGACATCGGCAGATAGGAGCGCGGCGTGCCCTGCGCGACGATGGCCGCCTCGGCTTCGCGCACCGACGACATCACGGGCAGCGTGCCGTTTTCGTCGAAGTAGATGCCGATGCTCAGATTGACCTTGTTGGTGCGCGGGTCGCGCTGGAAGTCCTCGTTGAGGCTCAGGATCGGATCGCCGGGATACGCGGGAATGTGTTCGAACATGGTTGTGTCTCTGTCTATGTGTGCTGGACGTTGCTGAACTCTGCGAGAGGTTGCGAAGGCATGCACCGACGCGTGCGAAACAGTGTGTCGAAAAGCGCCGCTTGTCACAATCAATCGATTCTGCACGATTCGTAAGTTACGCTTTAGAATCGGCGGATGGCCCTCACACGCATCACCATACGCCAGTTCGAGGCGTTCCTCGCGATTGTCGATCAGAACGGCATTGCCGCTGCGGCGCAACGGCTGGGGCTGACCTCGTCGGCCGTGAGCCAGTTGCTGGCGGAGCTGGAGCGCGAACTCGGCTTTCGTCTGTTCGACCGCACGACGCGGCGCGTGAGTCTGTCGACGGCAGGCCGCGATTTTCTCTCGTCGGCGGAATCGGTGCTGCGGCATTTGCGTGCCGCCGAGCAGACCGCGAGCGACATCCGCAACCGCGCGGCGGGCATCGTGCGCGTGGGCGCGCCGCTGGTGCTGGCGAGCACAGCGATTCCGTTTGCCATAGCGGGCTATGCGACGGAGAAGCCGAAGGTCGTGGTGCGGGTCGTCGACACGGATGTCGAGCAACTGGTGGAGCGCGTCGCGAGCGGGGACGTCGATCTTGCCGTCGGTCCCGATCGTGCGACGGGCGACCGCGTGCAGCGGGAGCCGATCTTTCCGAGTCCGTGGGTGTTGTGGTGCGCGGAGCAGCATCCACTGGCGAGGAAAAGGCGCCTGCGCTGGCAGGATCTGAGGGGGACGCCGATCATCGCGACGGGCCGCGATCACGAAGCGAGCGTCGCGCAGATGCTGGCCGATCAGCCGTCGGATGCGCGGATTGCGCCTGTTGAGGTTGTCGATAATGTGACCACTGCGTTTGGTCTTGTTGCGCAGGGGCTTGCGGTGACGCTTGCGCCGCTGTATGTGAAGCCGCTGGCGCAGACGTTTGGGCTGGTGATGCGGCGCGTCGTCGCGCCGGAGACGATTCGGGAAGTGTGTGTATATCGGCCGGTGGATCGGTCGTTGTCGCCGTCGGCGGATGGGTTTGCGCAGTTTCTTGGGGTGTGTTTGAAGACCTGGGATCGGAAGACGCAAAGTGGCGGGCGGTGAGGTACCGTGTGGATTTTGGGTTTTGGGTTTTGGGGTTTGCGGCCTTTGCGCTGGCATCCGCGGTTTGCTTCTGGTTTGCTAGCGTTGCCCCTGTGCGGGGCGGCACCTACTTTTCTTTGCCGCCGCAAAGAAAAGTAGGCAAAAGAAAGCGGCTCACACCGCCAGTGCTTGTGTTTGCCTGAGGGCCCCCACAGGGTCTTACGCTTCAAACGGTAGCGCGCCAGTCCGCGCTCGTTGCCAACGTCCTCTCCGTGCGCCTCACCCGCTTCATCTGCACGCGTTGCAGCACATCGTGTCACATATTCCACGGCCGCCCAGGTGGCAAACTGTGTGTAGGCCCAGGTGTTCCACACGCCTCACTTCGGACCGGTAGCGCACGCGTCCCACCCGGTAAGAGCGCTACCCTTTGTGGCGCGACAACCTGCACACAGTTTGCCACCTTGGCGGCACAACCCAGTCGCTGCCGCTGGCCGGAGTACGGGTATTCGAAGCGGGTGAGGCATTCATTCGAAGCGTTGGCAACGGGCACCAGCAGGGACGTTGCCGTGTGAAGCATAAGACCCGTTGGGGTCCCTCAGGCGAATACACGGGCTGGCGGTGTGAGCCGCTTTCTTTTGCCTACTTTTCTTTGCGGCGGTGTACAGACTGGAGACATGGTTGACACATGTACAGGGACATCGCTGACACATGATGGTCAGGGTTTTACTGTCTTCAGGTCAAGTTTTGCGACTCGCTGATGGGCAAACCAGAGCTCGATCACTCCGTCTTCGTTTTCGCTCGGGCGGGCTGCCACCTGCAGCCCCTTGAGCGCAATCGAGAGCTTCACTTTCTCGCCTCGCACGCGCACCACGCCGCTTGCATTGACCTGTAGCACTTCATCGCCGCAACCGTATTCGGGCTCGGGCAGCCGCTCCGGCATCCTGCGCAGGCTGCACGCGTAGCGGGTGACCGGCACCGCCATGTCCAGTGCCTCATGCGGACGCTCGGTGTTGTACACCTGCCGCCAGCGATCCAGTGCCTGCTGCACGTGCGCGTGCGTGGTGAACGTGTGCCGCTCCAGCACTTCAGCCTTCAGCGAGCGGTGAAACCGTTCATCCTTGCCATTGGTCTGCGGGTGATACGGGCGGCTATAGCTCACCTGGATGCCCAGCCGGATCAGCCAGACCGCGAGCTCGGTGAGCTGCCCCGGCGCACTGGGCGAGCCCCACGGCGCGCCGTTGTCGGTGTTGATGCGCGATGGCAGCCCGTAGCAGCGAAACGCCCGCTCAAGCTCTGCCTGCACGATCCCGGTGGTGGTGCGCGCGCAGGCGCTCAGCACGATGTTGTAGCGCGAGTGGTCATCGATGACCGTCAGCGGCGCGCAGCGCCCGCTCTCCAGCGTCGGGAAGTCGCCCTTGAAGTCCATCTGCCACAACGAGTTCGGATGCTCGTGCTCGAAGCGTTGCCAGTGCTGGCGCTGGCGGGACGCCTGCTCGTCAATGAGCCCGTGGCGTCGCAGGATCTCGGTGATGGTGGCGGGCGCGGGAACCTCAATCTGGCCCAGATCGCGCAGGCGCCGTGCGATCTTGCGTCCGCCCCAGCCATGCTCGCGGCGCAGGTCCAGCACCAGTGCCTCGATGTGCTCCGGTGAGCGTGTGGGGCTGTGATGCGGGCGCCGGGAGCGGTCGGCCAGCCCCTTGCTACCCTCAGACTTGTGGCGGGCGAGCCACTTGTAGCCGGTCTGGCGGGTGATCTTGAATTTACGGCATAGCTCGCTGAACGGGAGCGCCTGTGTGGCGGCCTCGCAGACGAAGTCTTCGCGACGATTCATGGTGTCTTTTACATCCCAGGGCATGGTTGGAATCCGGGCGTTTGATTACCCGAAAGTGTCAGTCATGTCCCTGTACACCTGTCAGCGATGTCTCCAGTCTGTACACGGCGGCAAAGAAAAGTAGGTGCCGCCCCGCACAGGGGCAACGCTTGAGGCACCAATCACATCACGCGGGTGCCAGCGCAAAAACAAGCAAACCACCCCAAGCGTCGCAGACAAAAAACCGACCCAAATTCAACCAGCAATCCCCCCGCGCGGCGTTTGCCCCTTCACTCCCTCCACGCGCTGCGGCAACTCAACCCTCGGCAACAGCCGACGCGCCACCCATGCGCCCACCGTCTTCCACGCAATCACCCCAATCACCGCATTCGATGCAATAAACAGCGCACCAGCGAGCCACTCAACCTCCCCCGTCGCACCGCGTTCAACAATCCTCATAGCAAGGGTCGGCAGCGCAGCAGCACCAAACGTGAACGCCCAGTACGAAGGCACGAACGGCTGACGGCGAATCCACGGCAGCAGCCGCAACATCAACAACGCCTGGTACAGGCCATACCCGAGCAGCGCAAACGCAAACAGATCCGGCGCACCATGCGTAATGCTCATATACGCAACACCCCCCACCACAGGCGGCGCAATCTGAATCCCAAGCAACGGACGTTGCGCTTCAGGCAGCGGCGTATGCACGGCAGCGCGATGCAAAATCAGCGACTCGATCGCGAGCCACGACAACAACCCAGCCCCGAAGAACAACATCCCCATCTGTTGAAAGCCGAACGTCGCCGAGGCCGTCGCCGCAACAAAGCTCGGCGCCACGGCGGGCAGATAGATGGCCGGCGTCGTCAGTTCCGGGTTGCGTCCGCCCTGCCAGATGCGGCCTTGCAGATGCACACCCACCACGAGTTGCGTGACGGCGGCGACCGCAAACACCGCCAGCCCGGCCGTGTGCGAATAGTTGCCGAGCGCCATCGACGCCAGCAGGCTCGCCGTCGGCCCCAACGCGACGAACGACGATTGCACCGGATGCTCCCACTCCGCCCTGGCTTGCGAACGTTGCACGAACCACTTTCGCGCATACGCCGCGAGCACGATGACCCACACCGCCAGCGCCACGAATGTCAGCGTATCGACGATGCCCGCCGGCATGGGCCAGATACGCGCCGCGACGCGCCAGGCGTTCGCGAGCGCCAGTGGACCGACGGCAATACCGAAGAAGGAAGCGGGCATCACCGTATCGTTTGTCTTCGCTTGCATGTCACTCTCCTGTCCGTTGCGCGTCGCGACCGAACTACTGCGATGCGCCGATGGAAGGCACTGTAAAGGCGGCGTATGGGCGCGCGAATGCCGGGCCGTCTCGACAACATGCTCGATCGGATCAATGCCCTTCAGGAATCACGCTCGCCGCGTTCGATGAGCCGATCGGGCAGGAATGTGAGCCGCGCAAGCATGTGCCGCAAGCGCGCCCATCCGTATGCTCGGCGCTCCTGTTTCAGCCATGGAGATTTCGTCAGACATGAATTTCGTCTTATCGACGTTCGGCAGGCACGCGGCGGCCCTCGCTGCGGCGCTTGCCTGCAGCGTTGCGCTCGCGGCTGCGCCCGCCGCGCCCGCTGCCATTTATCAGACGCAGTTACAGCCGCTCGACGGCAAGCTCGAATCGCTCGACCGTTATCGTGGACACGCGCTCGTCGTCAACTTCTGGGCGCCGTGGTGCGGGCCGTGCCGCACCGAAGTGCCAGAGTTCGTAGCGATGCAGGACGCGTATCGTGGCAAGGCGCAATTCGTCGGCGTCGCGCTCGACGAAGCGGCTGCCGTGCGCGCATTCGCGCACGACTATGGGATCAACTACCCGCTCTATCTCGCCGGCATGGGCGGTATCGCGATCATGCTGCGCGAGGGCGATACGCGCGGCGCGGTGCCGTTCACCGTCGTCTATGACGGCAACGGGCACAAGGTCGGCACGATTACGGGGCTCGCGAGTCCCGAGAAGCTCGAAGCGTTGCTGGCCGCGGCGATCGCAGCAACGCCTGGCGATCACTGAGAAGCCGTGCGGACTAGCGCGACGCGTTGCCGTTGCCCACGCTGCAATCGAGCGGATCGTGGGCTGCCTGTAGTGCGCTCCGCACGCGCGAAAGCGTTCGCGGCGAATCGACGAGCACGGCGTCCATATGCAGACAGGCGGCTTCGCGATACGCCGCCTCGTCGTTGACGGAGAACGCGACCAGCCATGTATCGGCGGCACGGCGAAAGCACTGCACCGATGCGGGTGTCCATGTGCGCGCAGCGAAAGTCGAGCGTCCTTCGCCGAGCGTGAAGCGCTCGATCAGTTCGACCTTGCGGCCCAGCTCGAAGCCTGCGCGCGTACCGGCTTGCGGCGCATCGCATTGACCCGTCAGCGCGACGCCGAAGAGCCGCTGGCGCGTCGCATCGCGCGACTCGAACATACGGGCCTGAGGATATTGCGCGAACGCGCCTTGGTAATCCGCTTCCGTCGAATAGATCGTCACGCGCGGCCACGCGTTCAGCGCGTCGAGCACGCGCGCGACAGCCGCCGCCTGCGGCGCGGCGGGCAACGCCTTCATGTCGAGCACGACAGGCACGTTGCGCGGAATGATCCGCAGCGCATCTTCGAGCGTCGGGATACCGACGGGTTTCGACCGATACGGCCTGGTCCCTGGCGCATCCTGCGCGTCGAACTGCCAGCCCGCGTTGATGCGCGCCAGTTCCGCTGCCGTACGCGTCGCCACCGGGCCGCTTGCATCCGTCAACGCCGACAGATCTTTCGGACGATACAGCACAGGCACGCCGTCGCGGCTCAACTGCACCGTGAGCCAGATGACGTCGGCATGATTCGCGAGCGCGCCTTGGATGGCGGCCAGTGTGTTCTCGGGATAGTCAGCCGTTCCGCCGCGATGGGCGATCAGCGCCGGCAATGTCCGGGCGCTGTCGGCGTGTGGCGGCGCGACGGCGGAACCTGCCGTGCACGCTGAAAGTCCCGTGAGAATCGATAAGGCAAACGCAAACCCCGGTATCCGCATTCGATGCATAACTGTCGTGTCATGAACGCTCGCGCCGTGCGCGGCAACGCGTCATGGTAGACGCGAACCCGACTCTACGCCTCGCGTATGCAAGCCTTTGTGACACTGATTGATCGAACGCATATCGGCGCGTCACCCATTAACGGTGGACGCAACGTGTGCGTTCATGCAGGATCGCGCGCAGCCGCCATCTGGATCAGCGCCCTCGCCTTCGCAAGCGGCTCGACGACGGACGCGTCGAGCCCATAGCCGTCCACGAGCGCACTGGTTATGTCTTCGATGGCGAGCCAGGTGACGCGCGCTTCGTCTTCCCACACGAGCGCCTTGAGCGGCAACAGCAGTCCCGACGCGGGATTCGCCTGCATCACGGGTGTGCCGCCCTTCGGGTTGCCGAACACGATCAGACGCGTCGGGCGCAGCGTCATCCCGACTTGTGCGGCGGCGTCGGCCTGATCGATATCGACGAAGATCGTCATGCCTTTATCGGCGAGCAGGCCGCGCAGCCGCGCGACCGTGATCGAAAAGCCGTGCTCGCTCCTGAACGTCGCAACCGACGCAGGACATTTCGCTGCAACCGTCATCGTGGACTCCGGTGATGGGACATCACCGCAGTGTAGTCATTGCGGTGCAACAACAGAAGCAGAAGCTTGCTCGGCGAGCGCGCGGAAATTCTCGGGCGTCGCGAAGCCGAGATACTGCGCCTGCATCTCGGGCGTCAACACTTCGATCAGCGTGCTGTTTTCGATCCACAGTTCGATCACGTCGAAGAAGTTGTTGCCGCGCGTGCAGCGCACGGCACGCCATCCTTCGCGCTGGCCGATCGCGATCACCTGCTCTGCCGACAGCGGCGACGCAACGGCCATATGAAAGCCGCTGTATTGCGCGCGCGTGCCGGTCATCGACGCGAGCGGCTCCTGCGTGTCGCCGGGCGTGAGCGTGAGGTTGCTCGGATAGGTCTCGATGATCGTGCCGCGGTCGTCGCCTGCTACGGCCATCCACGCGCCTTCGAATGGTGAAAACGGCGCGGCGAAACCGCCCCACACTTCGGCGAGCGTGCGCGCGACGCGCTCAGGATGTTGCGTGGGAATAGACGCATGAAAGATCATCGAAACTCTCCAGTGACTCGTGACGTGACGGACGACGCTCAGGCGCAATGGCGCCTCACGTCGGGGCCTGCGCGTCGTGCGTTTTCGTTTTTCTTGTCACGCGCGCGGCATCGGCAAAGCAGCGAACTGCTGCATACGTCCAGCATGCAGCGGCAATGCAGTGAGTAGTAGAACGGATGCGATCTGCCACGTTTGAAAACGAAGCATCGGTATGAGCAATTGGATGCGTGGGCGTGCGGCATCGAACGCCATGCTAGAAGCGCAATGCGATGACACCAATCGGGAGTTTTACCAACAGCTTTCGATTCGTCCGACGAACCGGTTCGACGCGGTGTTCGCAACACGCCTCGTCGACAAACCGCCCGCCATTGCGGCGGGCGGCATTCCTACGTTCTCAGCAGACTTTAGACGGCCATTACCGTGACGGCCTTCGTCACGAGATAGGCTTCCATCGCTTCCGGTCCGCCTTCCGAACCGTAGCCCGAGTCCTTCACGCCACCGAACGGCATTTCCGGCGTCGGCGTGGCGGGCTGGTTGATCCACAGCATGCCGACTTCGAGGTTCTGCGACAGCAGATGCACGTTGCGGAACGACTTCGTGAACGCATAGCCCGCGAGGCCGAACGGCAGCCGGTTCGCTTCGGCGATGGCGTCTTCGAGCTTGTCGAAACCGCGGATGGCGGCGATCGGGCCAAACGGCTCGTTGTTGAACACGTCGGCTTCGAGCGTCACGTTCGTCAGCACGGTCGGGGCGAAGAAGTTGCCTTCCGAGCCGATGCGCTCGCCGCCCGTCGCGATCGTCGCGCCCGTTGAGCGCGCGTTCTCGATGATGTTCGCCATCGCCGTCAGACGGCGCGCATTCGCGAGCGGCCCGAGCTGCGTGCCTTCGGCGAGGCCGTCGCCGACTTTCAGGCTCTCTGCGTGCTTGACGAGCGCCGCAGCAAACTCTTCGCGAATGCTGTTGTGCACGAGGAAACGCGTCGGCGAGATGCACACCTGGCCCGCGTTACGGAATTTCGCGCCGCCTGCCGCCTTGACGGCGAGCGCGACGTCCGCGTCTTCCGCGACGATCACGGGCGCGTGGCCGCCGAGTTCCATCGTCGCGCGCTTCATGTGCTGGCCAGCGAGCGCGGCGAGTTGCTTGCCGACGGGCGTCGAGCCCGTGAAGGTGACCTTGCGGATGACGGGATGCGGAATCAGGTAGCTCGAAATCTCGGCGGGATCGCCGAACACGAGGCCCACCGTGCCGGCGGGCACGCCAGCATCGACGAAGGCCTGCAGCAGTTGTGCGGGCGATGCGGGCGTCTCTTCAGGCGCCTTGACGAGGAACGAGCAGCCGCTTGCGAGCGCGGCGCTCAGCTTGCGGACGACCTGGTTGACCGGGAAGTTCCACGGCGTGAACGCGGCGACGGGGCCGATCGGCTCCTTGAGGACGAGCGATTGCGCGTTCAGGTTACGCGACGGCACGACGCGGCCGTACACGCGACGGCCTTCGTCCGCGAACCATTCGATGATGTCGGCGGCCGACAGCACTTCGACACGCGCTTCGGCGAACGGCTTGCCCTGCTCCTGGGTCATCAGGCGCGCGATGCTGTCGGCGCGCTCGCGCACGAAGCTTGCGGCCTTGCGCATTGTCGTGGCGCGTTCGTTGGCGGGCACCTTGCGCCACGCTTCGAAGCCCTTCTGTGCGGCTTCCAGCGCGCGGTCCAGATCGGCCTTGCCCGCGTGCGCGACCTTGCCGATCGGCTTGCCCGTTGCGGGATTGACGACGTCGAGGGTCTTGCCGCTGGCGGCATCGCACCACTCGTTGTTGATCAACAGACGGGTATCGGTGTAGCTGCTGGATGTGACCATTGCTGTGTTCCTGAGGATTTTTTTGCGCGCTGCGCGCGCGGGCTGGAATTCTTCGGGCAATGTTGATGTTAACTGATTGCTGGGAAGTATGCCGGGTAGTGGGTGTTTTTTGTCTGCGACGCTGGTGGGGTCCGCTGTGTTTTTCGTTGGCATCCGGGTGATGTTATTGGTTCGCAAGCGTTGCCCCTGTGGGGGGCGGCACTTGGTCTTGGTTGTCTGCGACGCTGGGTGGTTTGCTTATGCTTTGCGCGGGCATCCGCGTGATGTGATTGGTTGGCATGCGTTGCCCCTGTGCGGGGCGGCACCTACTTTTCTTTGCCGCCGCAAAGAAAAGTAGGCAAAAGAAAGCGGCTCACACCGCCAGCCCGTGTATTCGCCTGAGGGACCCCAACGGGTCTTATGCTTCACACGGCAACGTCCCTGCTGGTGCCCGTTGCCAACGCTTCGAATGAATGCCTCACCCGCTTCGAATACCCGTACTCCGGCCAGCGGCAGCGACTGGGTTGTGCCGCCAAGGTGGCAAACTGTGTGCAGGTTGTCGCGCCACAAAGGGTAGCGCTCTTACCGGGTGGGACGCGTGCGCTACCGGTCCGAAGTGAGGCGTGTGGAACACCTGGGCCTACACACAGTTTGCCACCTGGGCGGCCGTGGAATATGTGACACGATGTGCTGCAACGCGTGCAGATGAAGCGGGTGAGGCGCACGGAGAGGACGTTGGCAACGAGCGCGGACTGGCGCGCTACCGTTTGAAGCGTAAGACCCTGTGGGGGCCCTCAGGCAAACACAAGCACTGGCGGTGTGAGCCGCTTTCTTTTGCCTAGGAATCTCTGCAAAAGGTCCTGGCATTGCCGTGAGGGTTGACTATCCTGGAAGCAGGATAGTTAAGGGAGTGGCGTGATGACACAGCTTGGTCTTGGTCTGGATCTGTCAACGAAGCGTACCCGCAAACGCGATTTTCTCGACGAGATGACTCGCGTGGTGCCGTGGCAGAAACTGATTGCTCTGATCGAGCCACACTATCCCAAAGGCAAGACTGGGCGCCCGCCGTTTCCCATCCAGACGATGCTGCGCATTCACTTCCTGCAGCAGTGGTTCAGTCTCTCGGACCCGGCGATGGAGGAGGCGCTACACGACATCCCGCTGTATCGGGAGTTCGCGCTGCTGGACACGGGCATAACGCGGCTGCCAGACGAGAGCACGATCCTGCGGTTCCGCCACCTGCTTGAGGCCAATGAACTGTCGACCAGAATACTGGCGACGGTCAACGAGATCCTGCAGGCGAAAGGCCTGATGCTCAAGGCGGGCTCAGCGGTCGATGCGACGTTGATTTCGGCACCCAATTCGACGAAGAAGCCCGGCACGCGAGACCCGGAGATGCGTCAGACGCAAAAAGGCGGCAGCTGGTACTTCGGAATGAAGGCACATATCGGAGTCGATGTGGAGTCGGGGCTGGTGCATACCGTGAAGTGCACGCCGGCGAACGTTCATGACATCACGGTGGCACATGAACTGTTGCATGGCAAAGAGAAGGTTGCGTTTGCCGATGCGGGCTATGTGGGCATCGAGAAGCGAGGTGAAACGGGTGCGGTCCAGTGGTACGTCGCGATGAGACCGAGCAAGCGAAACAAGCTGGACAAGAGAAAGCGGCTGGACAGGATCTACAACAAGATCGAGCGGCTCAAGGCGGGCGTGAGAGCGAAGGTGGAGCACCCGTTTCGCGTACTGAAATGCCAGTTTGGATATCTGAAGGCGAGATATCGGGGACTGGCAAAGAACACGGCGCACATCGAAACGCAGTTCGCCCTGGCCAATCTGTGGATGGCGCGCAAGATGCTGTGAAGCGGCGCAACAACGGAAGAAAATGCGCCGCATGAGCACAGCGCCGGCCAGCAAAGATGCGACTGGTAGTGATTCAGCAACGTGAGGATGACGACGCGATCTTCACTCCAGGTGTTCGGTTAGAAGTCCAACGAAAAAAACGGGTTATTCAGACCTTCCCCTACTTTTCTTTGCGGCGGCAAAGAAAAGTAGGTGCCGCCCCGCACAGGGGCAACGCAAGCAAACCAGAAGCAAACCGCGGATGCCAGCGCAAAGGCCGCAAACCCCAAAACCCCCACCCTCACGCGTACTTAAAAACCCCTTGCGCACTAGCAATCAACACCTTGTGATCGACCCACGCCTCCGCGCGAGCAAAGAACACCGACCGTCCTTTACGCTCAAGAAACCCTTTACTAATGACCTTTTCCCCGAGCCCCTTGTCGAGATAACTAATCGTCAACGACAACGTAAACGCGTGAATCGGATCCCCTTCGCTAAAGAGCCCCGAATACCCCGCGGCAGCGTCAAGAAGCGTCGCAATCGCGCCGCCCTGCAGCACGCGCTGGCGATTGAGCGTCTCTGGCCGGATCGGCATCGTGAACTCGGCATAACCGCTTTTCCATTCGGTCAATTCGACCCCAAGCGATTCGAGAAAGGGATTATCCAGAGGCGGCGGCTGCATAAAAGCTCCTGCGACGGTTGAACCCTCATGCTAATGCAGCACCGCAAACTCCGACAGATCAAGGCATCGGCAACACACTTTCACGCCGCTTTCGGCGGCCCCACCGATGCACGCATCGACACCGTCACGGGAAACTCGCGATAGATATCCCACTTGGTCCCATAGCACTGGTTGATGAGCCACCGCACCGCGTTCTGCGTGAGTTCAGCCGTCGGAATGTGCACCGACGTCAACGCAGGCGCCGAATAAGCCGCCGAATAATCATCGTCGTAGCCAATCACGGACACATCGCCGGGCACCGAAATGCCCAGCTGCTGAAACCGCGCCAGCGCACTGACGGCCATCGTGTCGTTCGCACAAAAAAGCCCCGTAAACGGCACGTTCGATTCCAGCAACTGGCACGTCGCCGCATACCCGCCTTCCGGCGAGAAGTCCGACTCGATCAGCGGCACCGACTCGCGCGCAATGCCGTGGCGCGCCAGCTCTTCGAAGAAGCCATCAAGCCGCTCGATATTGTCCGATGCCGTATACGGCCCCGAGATCACCGCAATCTTGCGATGCCCATGTTCGAGCAGCGTCGACGCGGCAATCTCGCCACCGCGCCGGTGATCGGCGCAGAACGACGCATCCGGCAACGCATCGAACGCGCGGTTCAGAAAGACCATCTTCGGATGCATACGGTGCAACTGATCCAGGTCTTCATCGTGCAGGTCGTGACTGATCACGACGACACCATCGCAATCTCTTCCTATCAGAAACCGCACGGCTTCGAGCGCCTGCTCACGGGGCGTCGACTCGCCGCAACCCGTCGCCACCACCACGTGCCGGTGCACCGAACGCAGTTCGAGATCGGTCTGCTTGAGGATCGTGCCGTAGTACGAGCCGAAAAACGTCGGCACGAACAGGCCAATGATGCCCAGTTGCTGCGTGGCCATCGCGCGGCCAATCGACGAAGGCCGGAAGTTGAGTTCGGCGATCGCGGCCTGCACGCGAGCAGCCGCCTCGGCCGATACGGGTCCTTTGCCGGAAATGGCGCGCGAGGCTGTCGAGAGCCCCACGCCCGCCAGCTCCGCTACATCTTTGAGGGTCGCCACGGTGTCTCCGTCCGCTTGTATTGTTGGGCGTGCCGTTCAGAGGCGCGCCCCGCCCGCCTCGTCGAACAGCGATATATGTGCGCCATCGATCGCGAACGCCACTGAATCGCCAACGGCGACGGGCGTTTTCTCCTGATCGATCGACGCTATCTGGGTGCCATGATAATCGAGCCAGATAACCCGGTGGTTGCCCATTGGTTCGATAAGCGACACTTGCCCGCGCTGATTCGAGTCCGCGCCCACCCGCACGCGCACGTCCTCGGGCCGCACACCCAGCACGCACGGCTTGCCGTAGTCGGGCTGCGCAGCGAAAGCGTAGGGCGACACGTCGAGATCGAGCTTCGCGCCCGTAAATCGCACGCCGTCGCCCTGAGCATGCAGCGTGCCGTTCAGCAGATTCATCGCCGGCGAGCCGAGAAAGGTCGCGACGAAGAGGTTCGCAGGGCGTGCATACACCTCGGCGGGCGTGCCGAACTGCTGGATCACACCACTCTTCATCACGGCCATGCGCGTGGCGAGCGTCATCGCTTCGACCTGGTCGTGCGTCACGTAGATCATGGTTGCGCCGAGGCGTTGATGCAACTGCTTCAACTCCCGGCGCAATTCCGTGCGCAGCTTCGCATCGAGATTCGACAGCGGCTCGTCGAACAGGAATACGTCGGCTTCTCGCACGATCGCGCGGCCGATCGCCACGCGCTGCCGCTGCCCGCCCGACAGTTGCGACGGCTTGCGCTTGAGCAAAGGCCCGAGTTGCAGCATGTCCGACGCGCGTGCGACGCGCCGCTCGATCTCCGCCTTCGGCGTGCCGTTGATGCGCAGCGCGAACGACAGGTTGCGCTCGACGCTCATCGTCGGATACAGCGCATACGACTGGAACACGAGCGCGATGCGCCGGTCTTTCGGATCGGCCCACGTCATATCCTCGCCACCGATCTCGATACTGCCTTCCGTCACGTCGATCAAGCCAGCGATGCTGTGCAGCAGCGTCGACTTGCCGCAACCCGACGGTCCGAGCAGCACGACGAACTCGCCCGCGCGCACGTCGAGATCGAGCGCGTCGATCACCGTGTTCGCGCCGAGCTGGATTTTCAGGTCGCGGACGGCGACGTTTGCAACGTTCGGTACGGTTGCCATATTGGTCCCTTCAACCCTTCACTGCGCCGGATGCGATGCCGCGCACGAACCAGCGGCCCGAAATGAAATACACGGCAAGCGGCACGACGGAAGTCAGGATGGTCGCCGCCATGTTGACGTTGTAGATCTTCTCGCCTGTCGTCGTGTTGATGATGTTGTTCAACTGCACCGTCATCGGCAGGTTGCGCGTGCCTGCGAATACCAGCCCGAGAAGATAGTCGTTCCAGATGTTCGTCACCTGCAAAATCATCGCGACGACGATGATGGGCAGCGACATCGGCAGCATCAGTTGAAAGAAGATGCGCCAGAAACCGCCGCCGTCGATGCGCGCAGCCTTGAACAGCTCCAGCGGAATGCCCGCGTAGTAGTTGCGGAACAGCAGCGTCATCACGGGCATGCCGAAGATCGTGTGAATGATCACGATGCCCGGCAGCGAGCTGAACAGATGCACGCTTGCGAGCACGCGCACCATCGGGTAGATCATCACCTGATACGGAATGAACGCACCGAGCAGCAGCACGCCGAAGAACACGCCCGCGCCGCGCGGCCGCCAGAACGACAGCGCATAGCCGTTGATCGCGCCGATCACGATCGAGAACACCGTACTCGGCACGACGATGCGCACCGAGTTCCAGAAGCCCACGCGGATGCCGTTGCAATCGAGTCCCGTGCATGCCGACTGCCATGCATCGCTCCACGGTTGCAGCGTGAAATGCGCAGGGAGCGCGAGCAGATTGCCCAGGCGGATTTCGTCCATCGGCTTTACCGATGTCACGAGCATCACGTAAAGCGGCAACAGGAAGAACAGCGCAGCGATAATCAGAAAGCCATAGATGCCGAGACGCGACGGCGAAAAGCGCTTTCTGCGTGCATGCTGTTGACGTGACACACGAGCGGACGGTTCAAGCGTCGTGCTCATCACACCTCCTTGCGCGACGCGCTTCGGCTGCGGGCATACAGGAACGGCGCGAGAATCGCGAGCACCGTCGCGAGCAGCACGATCGATGCCGCCGACGCCAGGCCGATATTCGCGCGCCCGAACAGATAGTCCATGATGAACTTCGCGGGCACTTCGCTCGCGGTGCCGGGACCGCCCTGCGTCATCGCGACGACGGCGTCGAACAGCTTCACCACCGCGACGAACAGCAGCACGAACGCGGTCGAGACGGACGGGCCGAGCATCGGGATCACGATGCTCATATAGACGCGCCAACGCGGTATGCCATCGATGCGCGCGGCCTTCCACAGCTCGTCGTCGATGCCCCGCAAGCCCGCGAGCATCACCGCCATCACGAGCCCCGACGCCTGCCACACGGTCGCGATCACGATCGTATAGATCACGAAGTCCTGATCGACGATCCAGTCGAAGCGTGCATGCGTGAAGCCCATCTTGTGCAGCAGCGACTGCGCGCCCAACTCGGGATTGAGAATCCACTGCCACACGAGCCCCGTTGCAACGAACGACATCGCATACGGATACAGGAACACCGTGCGCAACACGCCTTCCGCCATCACGCGCTGGTCGATGAAGATGGCGAGCAGCATGCCAATCACGAGACACGCGACGATGAAACACACGCCATAGACTGCGATGTGCTGCAGCGACACGAGCCAGCGGTCGTTATGAAACAGCCGCACGTATTGCGTGAACCCGACGAAGTCGTTCGATGGAAACGTGCGCGAGTTGCTGAGCGACACGCGCGCCGTCCACAACATCGTGCCGAGATACGCGAAGACGACCGTGACCATCATCGGAATCAGCGCGACCCATGCAGCAAGCGACCAGCGCTTGCGCAAAGGCCGCCCGCGCCTCGCGGCGACGGGCCTCCGGCTCGCAGTCATTTCAGGCGGCAAGGCATGCGACTTGAGCGTGCCCATCGCGCGTCAGCCCTTCAGTGCGCTGGCAAAGGCCTTTTGTGCATCGTCGACCGACTGGTTCTTGTTCCAGAAGTTCGTGATGACATCCGTCAACGCGCCTTGCATGTCGGGCGACAGGAGCATTTCCGGGTTCGGCAGCTGGCGCGACTTGTCCTTCATGATCGCAATGCCCTCCTTCGCGCAGATGTCCAGTTGATTCACGTCGACGTCGGGCCGGATCGGGATCGAGCCTTTCTTCGCGCTGAACGCGACCTGCGCCTGCGGTGAGGTCATCACCGTCGCGAGCAGATTCTGCGCCTTGATGGCCGTCGCGTTGTCCGTCTTCGGGAACACGAACACGTCGCCCGCCACCAGATACGGCGAGCGCGGACCAAAACCGGGGAAGCAGCCGAAGTCCTTGCCGGGTGCCTGCTTCGCCGCCGAAAATTCGCCCTTCGCCCAGTCGCCCATGATCTGCACGCCCGCCTTTCCGGAAATCACGAGCGCCGTCGCATCGTTCCAGTTGCGGCCCGGCGAGCCGGCATCGACGTAATCATGCAGCTTCTTGAACGACGCGAGCACCTTCTTGAACGCATCCGATTTCACCGCGTTCTGATCGCGGTCGCGATACACCTTCAGATACAGATCGGGTCCGCCGACATCGGCGAACACGGCGTCGAAAGTGATCTTCTCCTGCCATGGCTGGCCGCCCAGCGCGAGCGGTATTACGCCCGCTTTCTTCAGCTTGTCGAGATCGCCGACGAATTCATCGAAACTCTTCGGATCGCCCGCAATGCCCGCTTTCGCAAACACCGGCTTTGAATAGAAGAACCACGCGGGCATGTGGATATCGACGGGCGCCGCGTAGTAATGGCCGTTGACCTTGATGCTCTCGAGTATCGATTGCGGGAAGATGGCTGCCCAGTTCTCCTTTGTGGCGACGGCATCGACGTTGTTGAGCAGGCCCTGATCGATCAGGTCATGAAACTGCTTCGACGTATTGAACTGCGCAGCCGTGGGCGGATCGCCGCCGACAATGCGGTTGATCGCGGTCGCACGCGCCTGGTCCGCCCCGGCCACGGCGTTGTCGACCCATTGGCCGCCCGCCTGGTTGTACGCATCGGCGAACTGGCGGATCGCCGCCGATTCGCCGCCCGAGGTCCACCAGTGAATCACATTCGCCTTCAACGGCTCCGCTTGCGCGATGACGCCCGTGATGGCCAATGCGAGTGCGATACCGCTTTTCAACGCCCACTGTTTTCTGCTGTTCATTCCGTCTCCTTCAGGCTCGAGGCCCGATTTATCAGGTCGACTGCTTATCAGCTTCTTGTGACTGCGTTTCCGCGCATTCCGATCAGCGCTGCTGTTTGCGCGCCTCGATGAACTTCGCGACCAGTTCGCCGCTGCGTTTGACGGTGCGCTGCTGCGTGCTGTAATCGACATGCACGACGCCGAAGCGCCGCTCGTAGCCGAACGCCCATTCGAAGTTATCCAGCAGCGACCAGACGAAGTAGCCGCGAATATCGACGCCCTGCTTCACGGCCTGATCGACGGCGGCCAGATGCCGCTTGAGGAATGCAATGCGCTGCGGGTCCTCGACGCGGCCGTCCCGCACCTGATCGTCCGACGCCATGCCGTTCTCGGTGATATAGATGGGCGGCAGGTTCGGATACGTGCCGTGAAAGCCCGTCAGCAGATCGCGCAGCCCGTCCGGATAGACTTCCCAGCCCATCTGCGTGCGTTCGACATCGGGCAGCGGCGTGTCGATGAAACCATGCGCGCCGTCGCTCTTCACATTGGTGCGGAAATAATAGTTGATGCCGAGAAAGTCGAGCGGTGCGGCGATGGTTTGCAGATCGCCTTCGAGCACGAGCGGCTCGGCGCCCGGCCACAGTTCCCACAGGTCGGCAGGATACTCGCCCTTCAGCAGCGGATCGAGAATCCACGCGTTGTGCTGCACTTCGAACAGATGCGCGGCGCGCTGGTCGGCTTCGCTTGATGTTGCGGCCGTACCGCGCCCCACGTTCGCAACGATGCCTTTCATCGACGACGGATCGTTCGCGCGCAATACCTGCGTCGCGAGTCCATGCCCGAGCAGCAGATGATGCATCGCCTGCGTCGCATAGCGGACGTTCGTAAGACCGGGCGCATGGTGGCCGTTGCCGTAGCCGAGGAATGCCGAGCACCACGGCTCGTTGAGCGTCATCCATGCGTCGACGTGGCCCGCCAGTTCGCGGCTCATCAGGTCCGCGTAGTCGGCAAAGCGATAGGCGGTCTCACGGTTGAGCCACCCGCCGCGATCTTCCAGATGCTGCGGCAAGTCCCAGTGATACAGCGTGACGAACGTCTGCAAGCCCTTGTCCTTCAGCCTGCCGAGCAGCCGCTTGTAGAAATCGAGGCCCTTCGGGTTCGGGCGGCCCGCTTCGTCCATCACGCGCGGCCAGGCAATCGACAGCCGGTATGCCTCGAAGTTGAGCCCCGCGAGCAGGTCGAGATCGCTTTCCCAGCGATGGTAGTGGTCGCAGGCCACGGCGCCCGTGTCGCCGGCGAGCACCTTGCCCGGCGTCGCGGAGAACGTGTCCCAGATAGACGGCAGGCGGCCGTCCTCGTTGACGGCGCCTTCGATCTGATACGAGGCCGTTGCCGCGCCGAGCAAAAAGTCCTTGCGCCAGAGCACGGAGTCGGCGGCCGGCGTGAAGGGATCGCTTTGCTGACCGTCCGGTTTCATACCGCCGGGTGCCACTGCATCGTATGCCACGGAACCTCCTCTCGCTGAATGGTGTGATGCGTGTCTGAAACGAATCGATCGACGAAATGAAAGCCCGAGTGGAAGCGCTTCCACATGACCTGCGCACGATATCAGCGGCCCTTTCCGCGCAGCAATCAGGGTTTGTCTGGATCGGACAGAGTCCGTCCGAAATCGCCATGCAACGCGCATCGCACTTCGGATCAAGACAGGGCATGTTTCATTTCTTGTGACAATTAATCGGTGCCGGTACACAACGCGCAACGGGGATCGCTCGGCCAATGTCTCGGTGTTTTCCGACACCTAGGGGTTCAACCGGAAAGAAGGTGATGGCAGACCGTTAAACTGAGCTGTCGATGCGGAAACTTTTGGCGCATCCTTTTAAGAATGAGAGCCCAATGCGAGCGACGACCACTCAGGCCAACGGCATCGTTCCTGCGCTGACGAGCATCCGCTTTCTTGCGGCGCTGACCGTCGTCCTGTCGCATTACCGCGAGCTCGAACTGCTCAATACGCCCGCGTCGTTCTTCAATTTCGTCGATGGTGGACGCTCGGCCGTCTCGCTCTTCTTCGTGCTCTCGGGCTTCATCCTCACGTACACGTATCGCGACGAACTCGCGACGCAAAGCCCGCATAATTTTTACGTCGCGCGCGTTGCACGTATCTATCCGAACATCCTGTTCGCGCTCGCCATTGCCTCCGTCACGACAGCGTACCTCCTCATCTCGCACAACGATGTGCTGCTGCTCAAGTGGTTCGCGCTGAAGACGTCGATCAATCTTTCGCTGGTGGTGAGCTTCATCTGCCAGGTGTTCCTGATCACCGCATGGTTCCCGTTCGCAGCGATCAATCAGCCCTGGAATGGGCCGGCATCGAGCGTGTCGTGCGAAGCGTTTTTCTACGCGCTCTTTCCGCTGATTCTCGCGCGCTTCGTGAAGATGCGCGCATCGACGCTCGCTGTCACGATGGTCGGCATCTGGATTGCGCAGGGCCTGATGATCCTGTTCCTCATGGCCGCGTTCCCCGTCTCGCGCAGTCACTTTCTGGCGGGCGCGCTGCCGCTGTGCCGGATCGCCGAGTTCATGCTGGGCATCGGCGCGGCGCTCGCGTTTCAGACCTTGCGCACGCGCGGCGTGTCGATGCATGGACGCGGCATCGCGCTCGTGTCGGGTTCCGTCGTCGTGCTGATCGTGCTCGCGCTGTGGCAGCCCACGACGCCCGTGTTCTATCCGCAAAGCCCGTTCTTCGCGACATTGATTCTCGGCCTTGCACTGCTGGAGCGGCCCGTGCTCGGCCTGCTGAATCAGCGCTGGCTGGTGCGCTTCGGTGAAGCGAGTTATGCACTCTTCCTGATTCACGTGCCGCTTGCGTATCTCGCGTGGCTGGTGGGTTTTCGCGCAAGCAACGGCTGGATTCCGCTCACGTTCACGCTGCTGTTCAGCGTCATCGTGTTCACGTATTTCGAAGAGCCGATGCGCCGCCGCATTCGCTCGCGTTTTCGCAGCAAGGCGCTCGCGCCCGCAAGCGTGGTGCCGGAAACCGTCCCTGTCGATTCAACCGTGACGGTCGGCCACGGCATGAAGCCGAGTTGATCTTCCGCTTTCGCGTCACGCACCAGACACAAACGGCGCTTCACGCGCCGTTTGTGTTGATACGTCTGCCTTGTTCGTTCAAGCCCAGTGCGCCGGAATCCACACGCGGCCGATCCAGTGACCCGGAATCCAGACGGCGGGACGCGGCTTCGGTGCGACATAGACGACATGCGGGGGCGGCGGCGGAGCGACGACCACGACATGCGCGCGCGGCGGCGGCACGACGACGGGAGCCGGCGCGACCACCACAGCGGGCGGCGGTGCCACCACGACGGGCGCGGGTACCGGCGCGGCAACGACCACAGCGGGCGGCGGCGGAACGATCACGGGCGGCGGAACGATCACGGGCGGCGGCACGACGACGGCTGCGCCGACCCGCGTCGTGGTGCCCGTCACCACGGTCGTGCCGCCCGTCGTGACCACGCCGCCATGCACGACGGTGCCACTGGTCGTCACGGTGTTGCCGTGCGTGCCCGTCGCGCTGCCCGACGTGACGACCACGCCAGGCGCCGCGCTCGTCGCGCTGCCCGAGTGCGAGACCGTGCCGCCGTTGCTGCCCGTCACGGTGCCCGAGCGCGAGCACGTCCAGCCCGAGCAGTTCGTCGATGCCGAATGGTTGTAGCTGTTGCCGTTGCCGCCCGTCACCGTGCCCGACGACGAGTATTGTCCGGCGCCGTTGCGCGTCACGTCACCCGAGGTCGATGCCGTCTTGCCGTCCGAGCCCGTCATCGTGCCCGTATGCGAGCAGGTGCCGCTGGCGCAGCTGGTGTCGCCGGAATGCTGCACCGAGCGGCCGTTCGGTCCGTAGGCTGTGCCCGAGTTGGAGAACTGGCCCGGCGACGTGCGCGTGACACTGCCCGAGTTGCTCGCGACGCCGCCGTAGGGGCCGGCCACGCCGCCCGCGTGATTGCAGGTGCCGCCGCTGCAGTAGCCGCCGTGCGCGCCGTTATATTCGCCGCGCGACGTGTAAGCGGTGCCGTGGCCGTACCAGCCGGCCCACGCGGGGACGCTGACGAGCGACGCGCTGGCGCCGATCACCGTCGCTGCCGCCGCCAGTGCGATGCGTCGCGACAAGCCGCACGACAGGCCGCGCGCAGCGGATGTCGACGAACGATTCAGCAGACCAGACAACGAGGAGAAGAGGTGCGAGCGGGTTTTCACGGCAGTGTCCTTCACGGTTCGGGCCACTTGCTGATGCAGCGTGGCGACGGAATGAATCGTAGAAGAATCTGCCTGCGAGGTCAGTTCAAAAACTATGTCGAAAAATGTCACCACGGGTCACGGCGACGTGCAAAAAATGCCCGCGCCGTGACCCGCGTAAGTGACATGAAGCGCTATGAAGAGCGGTCGCGTCCGCGCGCGCGAGTCGCGCCCGTGACGACGCCGATACCGAGCAGAATCACGGCGACGATCAGGACGTAATGCTGCGCGACGTGCATGGTGACGAGGGCCCACGACACGCCGCCAATGAAAATCAGCCAGCCGATCAGATAAATGGCCAAGGTCATCGGGTTCTCCTTTCCGCTTTGACAGCAAGCGTTTTGCAAGAACCATGCCGCGCGCCGGGCCACGTAACCCGATGCCTTTCTTCAGCGCTTATGCAACGACGTCGGTGCCGTCGCCGGCAGGCTCGACCTTTTCGGATTCGCGCTCGCCACCGCGCGGCTTGTCGCGTCCCGTCCGCATGCGCTGCATGTCGATCAGCTCGCGATAGGACAGCCATGCGCCCGAGCCGCCCGATTTCGCCGCGTACATCGCGGCATCCGCGTTGAGCAGCAGCGCTTCGGCGGAATCGCCGTCAGACGGGAACTGGCTGATGCCGATACTCGCGCCGACGGCCATCGGCTGCTCGTCGATCGTCAGTTCGTCGTCGAGCGTGCGCACGATGCGCGCGGCAATCGCGGGCGCCGCATCGGCGGAGCGCTCGCCTCTGACGAGTACGATGAATTCGTCGCCGCCGAGCCGCGCGACGATGTCGCCGGGATGCAGCACATGTTGCAGACGGCGCGCGACGACGGCAAGCACGTCGTCGCCGACGGAATGGCCGTATTGATCGTTGATCTGCTTGAAGCGGTTCAGGTCGATGAACAGCACGGCGAGCCGCTCGCCGCTCACGCGCGCCCAACTGATGGCTTCCTCCAGCTTCTGCATGAAGAGCATCCGGTTAGGCAGCCCCGTCAGGCCGTCGTGGCTCGCGAGATGCGTGAGCTCGTGCTGCTTGCTGCGCAGTTCGTCCATCTGCACGCGGATCTCGCGGCGCATGCGGTCGAAGCAGCGCGCGAGCACGCCGATTTCGTCGTTGCGCCGGAGCGGCAAGGCTTCCATCGTGTGCTCGGAAAAGAAGTGCGTGGCGGCGTCCGCGAGAATATGCAGCGGTCGCGTCAACGCGCGCGCGAACAGAATGGCGAGCAGGATTGCGAACGCGCTGAAAACCAGCACCATCCGCACGATGCTGTTGCCGAGCATGTTCGCGCCGACGAGTACATCGTGCAGCGGCTTCCCGAGCCCGATCACGATGAAGCGATTGCCCTGCGATTCGCCGAACGGCCGCCGCACGAACGAGAATACGTGGGCTGCCGCTTCGTTCGGTTGCGTGAGTCCGTTCAGCAGCACGGGCTGCGTCGACTGCTCGAACAACGGCTTCGTCGCCGCGAAGCTTTCCTGCATGAACACGCGCCGGCCCTTGTCGAAGCCGAAGGTCAGCGACGGGTCGGGATGCACGAGAAAATCGCCCCACTCGTTGGCGAGATAGACCTGATAGTCGGCGGGGAGATCGGCTTGCGAGAGCCGCAACAGGCTCGCCAGATCGACATCGATCACGACCACGCCGACCACGTCGCCGCGCGCGTTCGCGACGGGCGTGCCGACTCGCAGCGTCGGCTTGCCTTCGGCCGCGTGCGCGCCGTGCTCGTGATTGACGGCGATCGGCGAAATATAGACGCGCCCACGCGGCAGCGCGAGCGTATCGAACACATACGCGAACTGCCCTTTCTCCTGCAGCGCGCCTTCCTGCACGCGCACCGTGCCGCCCGATTCGCGGTCGATACGGATCAGTTCCAGCCCATAGTGATTTCGCGCGATGAGCCGCACCTGCAGATACTCGGGATGCTGCGCGATGAAGCTCGCGAATACCTGCGCGAGCCGGTCGCGCGTCGGGTTGTCGACGGACTGGCCGTCGTCGTTCAGCGCCACGGTCGCGGCCGACGGCATCGTCGACAACACGAGCGCGTCCGCCGCGATGTCGTTGATGGCCATCGTGAAGCGCTGGCCGAGCAGTTCCGTCGACGTGAGCAGGCTGCGTTCTGCTTCGTGCACGAGCATGGTCCGGTTCGCGCGATACGCGTAATAGCCCGTCGTGCCGGATGCGAGCACGCCGATCAGTGCGAGCAGCACCGAGAGCTTGAACGTGAGCCCGGGGCGCATCATCAGAAACGCTCCGGGCGGTCGCCCGAGACGATGCGGCTCCACAACGCCTCGCGTTTGTCGATGTTCTCGACGGGCTCGATCCAGAGAATGTGGCTCTTGTCCGTGTTTTCGGGCGGCTCGGTGAGCGTATTGGCGAGACCCTGGCGTTGCGTCAGCAAGCGGCTGACATCCGGCTCGAGCATGTAGTTGATCCACGCGAGCGCGAGCGGGCGGTTTGCTGCGGCGCTCGTCATCGACCAGCAGTCGAGCCAGGCGAGCACACCTTCGTCGGGAATCACGTAGCCGACGTCGGCGCCCGCGCGACGCAGCAGTTCGAGTTGCTGCGTGCCGTAGTTGCCGAACATCAGCGCGACCTTGTGCTGCACGAAGAACGCAGCGGCCTCTTCCGGCAAGTTGTAGTAAGTCAGCAGATTGCGCCGCAGATCGATCAGCTTGCGCGTGATGGTTTGAATCTGCGCGCCGTTCAGTTGAAACGGATTCGGATAGCCGAGCGCGAGCGCCGTGAACGAGAAGTTGTGCTGTGCACTGTTGTAGTCGAGCACTTTGCCGCGATAGCGCGGATTCCACAGTTCGTTCATCGAATGCGGCGCGACGCTCACCTGCTTGCGGTCGTAGATGAGGCCCATCGTCGAATAGGTGAACGGAATTGCGTAGATGGCGCCTTGCTTCGTGAGTCCGTCGATCGACGACAACGCGCGAAAGCGCGGCAGCTGCCGTTTCGTGTTCGGCAGACTGCCGAGGTCGAGCGGCGCGAGCAGATTGTCGTGCGCGTAGCGCTGGATTTCAGCCGTATTCGCGGCGAGCACGTCGAACTGCGGCGCCTTTCCCTGATGCATCTTGTCCCACAGCGCTTCATCGGAATCGATCAGCGTGACTTCGACTTTCGCGTGATACCGGCTCTCGAAACCTTTTACGACGTCGGGGTCCGCATAGCCCGGCCATGCGAGCACGCGCAATACGTTCTCGGCCGCTGACGCATGCGCGATCAGCATACAGCAGCCGATAAAAAGGATGACTGAGTCAAGAAAACGATTTGGACGGACGGCCGCGTGCGCGATGCGGGCGGGCACGCCACGCCGCCAGACACATGCATTTGAGTAGCACCACCGCATTTCGTCTGTCCTTATTGCGATCCGACTTCAATGCACTTCAACGCGCACACCAGGGGCGGCATCGGCTCGATGGCGGTGATGCGGCCGCCACATACGAGGGAAACGACGTTTGGTCGCGTGTGAATGATGCGCGACGCTTTTTCTTCGGGAGAAGGAACAGCAGTCTAGCGGAATCGCGCGCGTCAAAATATACCCTGTTGTGGTCTGACTGCAGATAACGGCCTGCATGGCCGCTTCTTTAACGATTCAGGTGCTCGAACTTTTCAAACAGCGTTTCAGAAAATTACTGGAGGTAAGGGGCGCGGGGCGCGTGGGGTTTTATCGCTTGTTTCAAACTGGTGTTTGGTTTTGGTTTGGTTTTGTAGTGGTTTTATGTGTGTGCTGGGGAGGGGGCGGTTTGGTTTGGTTTGGTTTGGTTTGGTTTGGTTTGGTTTGGTTTGGTTTGGTTTGGTTTGGTTTGGTTTGGTTTGCTTTGGGTTTTCGCTGGCATCCGCGATTTGTTAGCGTGCTTCAGGCGTTGCCCCTGTGCGGGGCGGCACCTACTTTTCTTTGCCGCCGCAAAGAAAAGTAGGCAAAAGAAAGCGGCTAACACCGCCAGTTCTTGTATTTGCCTGAGGGCCCCCGAAGGGTCTTACGCTTCACACGGCAACGCTATGGTTCGCGCCCGTTGCCAACGTTCTCTCTCTACGCCTCACCCGCTTCACGCGCCCGCGTTACAGCGTGCCGTGTCGGATATTCCACGGCCGCCCAGGTGGCAAACTGTGTGTAGGCCCAAGTGCTCCACACGCCTCACTTCGGACCGGTAGCACGCGCATCCCTCCATGTAAGAGCGCCGAGCTATACGACTCGACAACCTACACACAGTTTGCCACCTGGGCGGCGCATACCAATCGCTGCCGCTGGCCGTTGTACGGGTGCCTGAAGCGGGTGATGCGATTGTTCGAAGCGTTGGCAACGAGCACCAACCAGGGCACTGCCGTATGAAGTGTGGGGACGTTGGGGGCCCGTGGATAAGAACACGGGCTGGCGGTGTGAGCCGCTTTCTTTTGCCTACTTTTCTTTGCGGCGGCAAAGAAAAGTAGGTGCCGCCCCGCACAGGGGCAACGCTTGAAGCACCAATAACAAAACGCGGATGCCAACGCGAACACTAGCAAACCAAACCGCCCGCGCGCCCAAAACCAGATCCCGGATGCCAGCGAAAACCTAAAACCACCAACCAGCGAGCATCACACGGCCGCCACCACCCTCCCCCCTTCTGCACCCTACCCACCGGCTGCAATTCAAAACAAAACGCAGCACCCGCACCATCCCGCTCAATGAGCCGAATCTGACTCCCATGCAACTGCAACATCCTCTGCACGATCAGCAGCCCCAGCCCACCGCGATGCGCACCACCCGACGTGAACGCGCGTTGAAACAGACCTGCCCGCACCTCTTCCGACATACCCGGCCCCGTGTCACTCACGGTCACCGACACCTTGCCATCGCGCACCGCAAGATCCACATCGACAGCGCCCGCGTCAGGCGTATGCCGTATCGCGTTATCGAGCAGATTAGTCAACACACGCTCGATCATCCCAAGATCCGCCGTCACGTTCGGCAAACGCGGCGGAATGCCCGCGCGCAACGCGATATGCCGCGCTTCGGCCGACAGCTCGAACTTCTGGAACACGTCCTGCAACAGATCGACGAGCGAGAAATCCTCGAGCGCAAGCTGCACGTTGCCGTGCTCCAGCCGCGCGAGTTCGAACAACGACTGCGCGAGCCTGCCGACCTTCACGCTCTGTCCAAGCGCAATGGCCAGATATCGCTTGCGTTCGGCGTCGCTCAACGTGTCCGACTTCATCGACAACGTTTCCAGATAGCCGTGCAGTGACGTCAGCGGCGTACGCAGGTCGTGCGAAATGTTCGCCACCAGTTCGCGCCGCTCCTGGTCCTGCCGCGTCAACGCGCGCCATTGCTGGCCGATACGCTCGGCCATCTGCGCGAACGTCGATTCCAGCGTTGCGATTTCGTCGCGCGAATTCGAAGGCGGCAGGCGCGCCGCGTTGGCAATCGCAGGCTGGGTATCCGGCTCGCCGTTCGCATCGAACTTGCGCATCGCGTCGGTCAGACGGCGCAGCGGTCGCGTAATCAGCCCGAATGCCATCAGACCGGCCACCAGTCCGAGCAGCGCGACAACGGCCATCGACCACAGCGTCGTGCGCAACACCGAGCTGGCAGCGACGCGCGCCGCGAGCGCATCGTGCGCTTCGCCTTGCAGCACGACGTAAAGGTATTCGGGCGGCCGGTTGCCCGTGTGCGGCAGCAGCGCGGCGCTGAACACCTTGCGGCCGTCGACGCTGCGCGGGTCGTCGCCGAGTATCGGCAGCGGATCGCCGGCGATGAACTCGCGCACCGGTCGCACGTCGACCTGCATCCGCTTCAGGTGTCCAGCGGGCGCGTCGTCGCCTTCGATATGGCCGCTCTGGTCGAGCAGATACACCTCGACGCTCGGATTGACGACCATCAGCTGCCCGAAAATCTCGCGCAACGCCTCCTTGCGCGAGCCGTCGTTGCTGTCGTCCGACAGCGCCGGACTGTGCGCGATATGCGAGGCAAGATCGCGCGACAGACTTTGTATGACTTCCTTTTCGTGCAGATCGCTCGACCGTATCTGCAGCCACGCGGACGCGCCGCAGCACGCGAGCAGCAAGATGGAAAACACCAGCGAAAGCCGCTGTGTCAACGACAGATTCACGACGCCTCTCCTTCGTGCGCCGCGGGATCGGCGACGAACTTGTAGCCGCGTCCCCACACGGTCAGGATGCGCGTGGGCTGCGCGGGGTCGGCCTCGATCTTCGCGCGCAGCCGGTTGATGTGCGTATTGACGGTGTGCTCATAGCCTTCGTGCTGATAGCCCCACACGGCGTTCAGCAGGTCCATGCGCGAGAACACCTTGCCCGGACGGCTCGCGAAGAAATACAGCAGATCGAACTCGCGCGGCGTCAGTTCGATCCGTTTGCCGTCGACGCTCGCCTCGCGCGTGAGCGGATCGATGAACAGTCCGGCGAGGTTCAGGCTGCCCGCTTCCATCCGCGCGTCTTTCGCCATCGCATCGACGCGTCGCAACAGCGCCTTCACGCGCGCGACCAGTTCGAGCACGGAAAAAGGCTTGGCGAGATAGTCGTCCGCGCCGAGTTCCAGCCCAAGAATGCGGTGCACTTCGCTCGAACGCGCGCTGGTGATGATGATGGGCGTATAGCGCGCCATCGCGCGGGCGCGCCGGCAGATCTCCAGGCCATCGACGCCCGGCAGCATCAGGTCGAGGATCAGCGCATCCCAGTTGCCCTGCTCCAGCAGCCGCAGCCCTTCGTTGCCGTCGGCGCTATGGACGACCTCGTAGCGTTCGTCCCGCAGGTGCAGGCTCAGCACATTCGCTATGTCGACATCGTCTTCGACGATCAGTACGCGCTTCGGATGGTCCATCGGCTGGCTTGAATCAACGTGGGATTGAATGCAGGGATTAAACGTTGCCATACAACGTTTACAGCACTGACATTGTGCAGAATTTTCGGCCACCGGGTTATCACAATTAATTTAAGTTTTCGTGAGGACCCGGATATCACAACCGACTTACGCTACGCCATATTCAATCGAGTCGCACCAAGGAGCACACGATGAAAAGCCGCAGGGGGTTCCTGTTATCGGGCGGCAGCGCGCTCGCCGCGCTGGCCGCGCTCACGCACTGGCGGGCGTTTGCAGCGGGTACGCCGGGCGCAGCGAGTGGCGCGCCAGCCCCGTTCGAAGTCACGCGCACCGACGCGCAATGGCGCGCGCAGCTCACGCCCGCGCAATACCACGTGCTGCGCGAGGAAGGCACCGAGCGCCCGTTCAGCAGCCCGCTGAACGACGAGCACCGC
The DNA here is from genome assembly GCF_013426895.1 of Paraburkholderia largidicola. NCBI lineage: Bacteria > Pseudomonadati > Pseudomonadota > Betaproteobacteria > Burkholderiales > Burkholderiaceae > Paraburkholderia > Paraburkholderia largidicola. Next base: position 474,756 of record NZ_AP023175.1, read on the forward strand.
AGCGGCGTGTTTTCATGCGCGGGTTGCAGCCGTGAACTGTTTTCGTCGCGCACGAAGTTCGACAGCCATACGGGCTGGCCGAGCTTCTGGGCGCCGCTGGATCATGCCGTGGCGACGCGTGAGGACGGCTCGTGGGGCATGGTGCGCACGGAAGTGCATTGCGGGCGCTGCGGCGGCCATCTCGGCCACGTGTTCGACGACGGCCCGAAGCCGACGGGCTTGCGTTACTGCATGAACGGTCTCGCGATGACCTTCACGCCGCGCGCCGCCTGACACTCTCTTTCATCGCCCATTTCGCACGATCAACCAGCCAAACGATCATGTTACTCATAGTCCTCGCTTACCTCGGCGGCGCGCTCACGATCCTGAGTCCGTGCATTCTGCCCGTGCTGCCCTTCGTCTTCGCGCGCGCCGACCAGCCGTTCGTGCGCTCCGGCCTGCCGCTGCTCGGCGGCATGGCGCTCACGTTCGCGCTCGTCGCGACGCTTGCGGCTGTCGGCGGCGGCTGGGTCACGCAGGCCAACCAGTACGGCCGCTGGATCGCGATCGTGCTGCTCGGCGTGTTCGGCCTCACGCTGCTGCTGCCGCGTCTCGCCGACCGCCTGATGCACCCGCTCGTCAGCGCGGGCAACCGGCTGTCCGAGCTCGCGCAGACGGGTGGCGACAAGTCGCGCATCGGCTCGTCGTTTCTGCTCGGCATCGCAACGGGCTTGCTGTGGGCGCCCTGCGCAGGCCCTATCCTCGGCCTCGTGCTGACGGGAGCCGCGCTGCGCGGCGCAAGCGTCGGCACGACGCTGCTGCTGCTCGCGTATGCGGCTGGCGCGGCGACCTCGCTGGCGATTGCGCTGCTGATCGGCGGAAAGGTTTTCACGGCGATGAAACGCTCGCTCGGCGCGGGCGAATGGGTGCGGCGCGGAATCGGCGCGGCGATGCTGTGCGGCGTCGCGGCCATCGCGCTCGGCCTCGATACGGGCGTCCTGACGAAGGTATCGACGGTGGCGACGAGCGGCATCGAGCAGCACCTCGTGGACAGCCTGTCGCCGCGCAAGCCTGCCGGCGACGCGATGATGTCGGCCAATGTGCAAACGGATGGCCCCGCCATGATGAAAGCCGCGGACAAGCAGCCGGCCTCCGCCGATGCCACGCCGCCCGCCGGCACGATGATGCGCGCATCGGCGGCGGCCGCGCCGCTGCCCGACGAAGGCACGCTGCCGTCGCTCACGGGCGCCGTGCAATGGCTGAACTCGCCGCCGCTCACGAATGCGCAGTTGAAGGGCAAGGTCGTGCTGGTCGATTTCTGGACCTATTCGTGCATCAACTGCCTGCGCACGTTGCCGTACGTGAAAGCGTGGTCGCAGAAGTATCGCGACATGGGGCTCGTCGTGATCGGCGTCCATGCGCCGGAGTTCGCATTCGAGCGCAATATCGACAATGTGAAGAAGGCGACGCACGATCTCGGCGTCGATTACCCGGTTGCCATCGACAACAATTACGCAATCTGGCGCGCGTTCGGCAACCAGTATTGGCCGGCCCACTATTTCGTCGATGCACAAGGGCGCGTGCGTCATCATCACTTCGGTGAAGGCGAGTATGAACAGTCGGAGAAGGTGATCCAGCAACTGCTCGTGGAAGCGGGCCATCCGGAAGCGGCCCAGGTCGCGACGGGTCTCACGCAGCGCGCGAATGGCGTCGAGGCGGCCGCTGACGGCCACGACATGATGTCGCCCGAAACGTACATCGGCTATGCGCGTGCCGAGAACTTCGCGTCGCCGGGCGGCGAAGCCGAGAACCGCGCGCACACCTATGCGGCGCCGTCGAGCCCCGACGTCAACGACTGGGGACTCGCGGGCACGTGGAAAGTGGGCGCCGAACACGCGACGCTCTCCGCGCCGAACGGACGCATCGTCTATCGCTTCCATGCGCGCGACCTGCATCTGGTGCTCGGGCCGGGCGCGGCCGGCAAGCCAGTGCATTTTCGCGTGACGATCGACGGCGCGGCGCCCGGCGATGCGCGCGGCACCGACGTGAGCGCCGATGGTACGGGCGTCGTCACGGAACAGCGCCTCTATCAGCTCGTGCGCCAATCGGGCGACGTGGCCGACCACACCTTTGCGATCGAGTTTCTCGATCCGGGCGTCGAGGCGTATGCGTTCACCTTCGGCTAACGACATCCGGAACGACTGCACATCACCACCCTGTTAATCGAGGACTATCACCGTGAACAAGAAACTCATCGCAAGCGCATTGGGCTGGACCCGCACGTCGGCGGGCAGGATCGCGGCGTGCGTCGCCATCGGCGCGGGCGCCCTGGCGTGGCAACACGTTGCGTCGGCGGAACAGGCGGTGCGGATTCCGCCGCCCGCGCAGGACGAAAAAGCGGGCAGCGCGCACACGGAAACGGCCGTCTTCGCAGGCGGCTGCTTCTGGGGCGTTCAGGGCGTGTACGAACACGTCAAGGGCGTGAAGCAGGTCGCGTCGGGCTACGCGGGCGGCGCGGCGAACACCGCGCAGTACGAGACAGTAAGCGGCGGCGACACGGGCCACGCGGAGTCGGTGCAAATCACGTATGACCCGACGCAGATTACGTATGGCCGGCTGCTGCAGATCTTCTTTTCCGTCGCGCACAATCCGACCCAGTTGAATTACCAGGGCCCGGATCACGGCACGCAGTATCGGTCGGTGGTGTTTCCGCAGAATGCCGAGCAGCGTGGCATCGCGCAGGCTTATATCGCGCAGTTGAACAGCGCGAAAGTGTTTTCCGCGCCGATCGTCACGAAGATCGAAGACTTCAAGGGCTTCTATCCTGCCGAGCAGTATCACCAGAACTATCTGGTACTGCATCCGGACTCGCCGTATATCGCGATCAACGATCTGCCGAAGATCGATTATCTGAAGAAGATGTTCCCGGATGTCTATCGCAACGAGCCCGTGTTGCTGAAGGCGTCGGCTTCATGATGGTGTCGTGCGGTGTGAAGTGGCCTGCGATATGGCCACGGTCGCGCGGCGCGTTGCGGATGTCTCGCCGTCACGTTGACGGTTAGCCGCCGACGGCCTCGACGATCCGCTTGCACATCGCCTTGTCGGGGTACGGGCCGACGCCTGCGTGGACGTTATCGGCCATGTACTCGGGGCGTCCCGTGCCGGGAATCACGACGGTGACGGCGGGTTGCGCGAGCACGAATTTCAGCAGCAGTTGCGCCCACGTCGTGCAGCCGATGTCGGCGGCCCACGCGGGCAGCGGCGTCTTGCCGACGCGCGACAGCAGCCCGCCGCCGCCGAACGGCTGATTGATCACGACACCGATGCCGAGATCGCGCGCGAGCGGCAGGATGCGCTGTTCCGCATCGCGATCGTCGGCCGCGTAGTTGATCTGCACGAAGTCGGGCTTCTCGCTGCGCATCACGCTGGCGACCTCGTCGAACGCGCCGGACGTGTAGTGCGTGATGCCGATATAGCGGATGCGCCCACTTGCTTTCCAGTCGCGCAGCGTGGCGAGTTGCGTGCGCCAGTCGACGAGGTTGTGCACCTGCATCAGGTCGATCTTCGGTTGTTGCAGGCGGCGCATCGACTCTTCCATCTGCGCGATGCCTGCGGCTTTGCCCTGCGTCCACACCTTGGTCGCGACGAACGCCTTGTTGTGCGCATCGAGCCGCGTGAGCAGCGTGCCCGCGACGGCTTCCGACGAGCCGTACATCGGCGACGAGTCGATTGCCGAGCCGCCCGCGGCGAACAGAACCTTCAGCACTTCGGCAAGCCGCGCCTGGCCGTTCGGATCGTCGCCGACGTCGAAGGTGCGCCACGTGCCGCAACCGACGACGGGTAGCGGCTCTCCCGTCGATGGAATCGCGCGCCGCTCCATGCGCGGGGGCGGCTTTTGCTGGGCATCGCCGAGGGATGGGATGGACATCCCAAGGGGCAGTACGAGCGCGCGTTGCAGGAAGTGGCGGCGCGCGGACGGTCGATGGGAGCGCATCGACTTTGCGTCAGCCCGGACGGCGCGCGATGAAATCGATCTCGACCAGCGCGTCGCGCGCGAGACCTGTTACGCCGACGCAGGTGCGCGCTGGCAGCCGTCCCGGCGGGAAATGCGCGGCGTAGACGGCGTTCATCGCGGCGTAGTCACGTTTGAATTCCGTGAGGAAGATGCGCGCCGAGACCACGTTTTCCAGGCCCAAGCCGAGGCCCTTGAGGACCAGCACGAGGTTATCCATGACGCGTTTCGTTTGCGCGGCGACGCCCTCGGGCAGGGGCGCTGAGTCGTCGTCGGGAGAGGTCGGCATCTGGCCCGTTACGAAGACCCAGCCACCTGATTCCGTCGCATGGGAAAAAGGGCCGACCGGCGTCGGCGCGCCTTCGATCATCCAGAACTGGGTGGGTTCGGTCATCGGTTTGGGTTCTCCATGTTGTTTTGTTGGCTGCGCCGCCTGGGTTGGTGGCAAGGTCATACCTTAGCGCGGATTTTTTTGTCATGCAGGCGGGTTTTTGTTTTTTTTGTCTGCGACGCTGAGGTGGTTTGCTTTGGGTTTTCGCTGGCATCCGTGATTTGTTAGCGCGCTGCAGGCGTTGCCCCTGTGTGGGGCGGCACCTGGTCTTGGTTGTCTGCGACGCTGGGTGGGTTGCTTGTTTGTTCGCTGGCATCCGCGTTTTGTTATTGGTGCTTCAGGCGTTGCCCCTGTGCGGGGCGGCACCTACTTTTCTTTGCCGCCGCAAAGAAAAGTAGGCAAAAGAAAGCGGCTCACACCGCCAGCCCGTGTGTTTGCCTGAGGGCCCCCAAAGGTTCTTACGCTTCACGCGGCAGTACGCTTGCTCATGTTCGTTGCCAACGTTCTCTCTGTACGCCTCACCCACTTCGTATGCCCGCGTCGCAGCACATCGTGTCACATAGTCCACGGCCGCCCAGGTGGCAAACTGTGTGTAGGCCCAAGTGCTCCACACGCCTCACTTCGGACCGGTAGCGCACGCGTCCCACCCCGTAAGAGCGCTACCCGTTGTGGCGCGACAACCTGCACACAGTTTGCCACCTTGGCGGCACAAGCCAGTCGCTGCCGCTGGCCCGAGTACGGGTATTCGAAGCGGGTGAGGCATTCATTCGAAGCGTTGGCAACGGGCACCAGCACAGACGTTGCCGTGTGAAGCATAAGACCGGTTGGGGACCCTCAGGCAAACACTAGAACTGGCGGTGTGAGCCGCTTTCTTTTGCCTACTTTTCTTTGCGGCGGCAAAGAAAAGTAGGTGCCGCCCCGCACAGGGGCAACGCTTGAGGCACCAATAACATCACGCGGATGCCAGCGCAAAAACAAGCAAACCACCCCAACCGTCGAAGACAAAAAAAATCACTCCACCCCCGCAGCCCGACAAAAAACCCGCCGCGCCGCCTTAGGCGCATCAACCTCAACCACTTCCCGCCACCATCTCTCCCCACGATGCGGCGCAGCCAGATCCAACCTCTCCCCCATCCGGGGAGTCGAAAGCGCAATGCCGCGCGCAGCGGCAAGCCCTACGACACGCTCGAACGGCTCCTGCCACCGATGCATCGCCAGATCGAAAGTCCCGTTATGAATCGGCACGAGCCAGCGCCCACGCAAATCGACATGCGCCTGCACCGTGTCATCAGGCTGCATATGCACGTAAGGCCATTGCGCGTCGTACGCGCCCGTTTCCATCAAAGTGACATCGAACGGCCCAAGTCGCTCGCCAATGGCCTTGAAGCCATCGAAGTAACCGGTATCACCACTAAAAAACACCCGCAGATCACCATCGACGATCACCCACGACGCCCACAACGTGCTATTCCCATCGAACAGACTGCGCCCCGAGAAATGCTGCGCCGGCGTCGCCGTGAACTGCACACCGTCGATCTCGACACCCTGCCACCAGTCGAACTGCCGCACCTTCGACGCATCGATGCCCCACTCGATCAACCGGTCGCCCACCCCAAGCGGCGTCAGAAACACGCCCGTCGTCTCAGCCAGCGCCAGCACGGTCTCGCGATCCAGATGGTCGTAGTGATCGTGCGACAGAATCACGCCGCGCAACGGCGGCAACGCGTCACGCGCAATCGGCGGCGCATGGAAACGCTTCGGCCCCATCCGTTTGAACGGCGACGCGCGTTCCGCAAACACCGGATCGGTCAGCCAGAACTGGCCGCGCAGCTTGAGCAGCATCGTCGAATGACCAAGGCGGAACAGGCTCCCGTCCGGCGCGGCGTCCAGGTCGGCGCGCGTGAGCGCATCGACGGGTAGCGTGCCGGATGGCTCGGTGCCGCCTGGCTTGTTGAAGAGCACGTTCCACGCGATCCGCAACGTCTTGCCGAACCCTTCGACAGGGCGCGGCTTCACGTTGCGAAAACGCTCGCCGTCGTGCTGCGGCGACGTGCTCGACAACGCGCGGCTGCGCTGCGCCGCGGTGAATCCAAAAACCTGACTGATGGAGCCGATGATCGATTTCATGCGAAGCGTCACTCGAGACAGAAGGTAGACTGCACAGTGTAGTTTATTATCTCGAAAAGTAAACCCATCGGTGTAAAATTAACGGATGGACGACAGCACCACCCTTTCCCGTCTGACCGATCGCAAGCGCGCGGCCATCATCGACGCGGCCATCGACGAATTTCGCGCGGCCGGTTTCGACGCGACCAGCATGGACCGGATCGCCGCGCGCGCGAGCGTGTCGAAGCGCACCGTGTACAACCACTTCCCCAGCAAGGAGGCGCTGTTCGCGGCGATCCTCCAGCAGCTATGGGACGCCAGCAAAGCGGGCGATACGCCCGGCTATCGCGCCGACCAGCCGTTGCGCCCTCAGTTGATCGCACTGCTCGCGCAGAAGCTGCGGCTGTTGAACGACGAGGCGTTCATGTCGCTCGCGCGCGTCGCGATCGCGGCGGGCATTCATTCGCCTGAGCGCGCGCGGGACATGGTGGCGCGCATCGGCGAGCGCGAGGAAGGACTGACCGTGTGGATACGCGCAGCCGCCACCGATGGCAGGCTCGACACGCCGGACCCGGCGTTCGCCGCGCAGCAGTTGCATGGTCTCGTGAAGGGCTTTGCGTTCTGGCCGCAGGTGACGATGGGCCAACCGTCCCTGACAGCGGACGAACAGAAGACCATTGCCGAGTCATCGGCGGATATGTTTCTGGCGCGCTACGGAACGGGTGCTGGCGGCACGGCCTGATCTCGTCCGTCGAACAGCGCATCATTCATGGGCCGTCAGGCCCATCAGCGTATCCCCGAATCCGCCCCGCACTTTCGACGCAATCCGCGCGCTCGTGACGACACGCGGCGCCGCGCTCCACGCGATGCGCGCGCCCGTCTCGACGAGCAATCCCACCAGCGCCACATCCTCACTGCACGTCAGCGGCGGAAATCCACCGACGCGGCAATACGCGCGCGCCGACACGCCGAGGTTCGCGCCATGAATATGCCGGTGGCCATCCGCGTTCATGTACGCACGATAGAACGATTCGCGAGTCAGTTCGTCGTGCTCGCGCCAGTCTTCCACGATCACCGGCCCGCACACCGCTTCCGCATCGAGCGCGAGTTGCGCGACCAGCCAGTCCGGCGCGACGCGGCTGTCGGCGTCGGTGAACGCGAGCCAGCGCACGCCCTGCTCGATCAGCGTCGCGGCGCCTGCCGCCCGAGCCTTGCCGACGTTGCGCACGTCGAGCATCAACGGATGTGTGTCGAAACAGCGTGCGATCGACTCGGACCCGTCGGTGCAACTATCGAGTGCAACGACGATTCTCACCGTCTCGCCGAGCAACTCAGGATGCGCAGCCGCGATCCGCGCAGCCTGCAGGCAATCGGCGAGCAGTTCTTCTTCGTCGTGCGCGGGGATCACGATGCCGATCATGCCAGCCCCTCACACTGCGCCACCGAATACCCGTCCTTCGACCATACATCCAGCAGCAGATCATGCTCCGCATGTTGTACGAGGCGATGCAGCGCGGGGAGCGCGTCGAAGCTCGCGTGGACGTCTTCCGCGCTCAGCAGCTTGCCTTCGAATGGATGTCGCCAGTGGCATGCGACCAGCGTGCCGTCCGCCGTCATCGACGCGCACGCGCGCTGCGCCAGTTCCGCCGTCGCTTCGCGCGACAGGTAATAACCCAGTTCGCCGATCACAATCAGATCGAAGCTCGCGTCGGGCCATTGGTCCGGCATCGCGCGCTGCTCGACGGTGACGTTGCGCACGCCTGCAAGACGTTCGCGCGCGAGACGCACGGCATGATCGCTGATGTCGCACGCGTTCAGGCTGTCGCAACGCTGCGCGAGCAGCGCCGACAATTCACCGTTCGAACACGCCGGCTCGAAGCACGACCGATAGCGCTCGCGCGGCAGCGCCGCGATGGTCAGCAGACGCTTGCGGCGCTCATACCAGCTCGCGCGATAGTCCCAAGGATCGTCGTCCTGTCGGTACAGATCGTCGAAATAGGCGGTGGGGAAAGACATGCAAGCGATCCTCAGTGATGTCCAAGGTTCCACGTCTCGCCCGCTTCATCGTCGAGCAGCGTCCGGCCGAGTGCGCACTCGTCGCGCTCCGCATGGCTCTGGCGCAGAAACACGGGCAGATCGGCGATCGCGCGAGCGAACCATGGGTCCGTGCAGAACGGCGCTGCGCCGAGCGCGCGCGACACGTGCTGCATCACCTGCTCCGCCGCCTGTTCGACGGCCACCCGCACGCGCAACGCGCATTGCTGCGCATCGTCGCGCGGATGCGCGTCGATCCATGCAGCCGACTCGCGCAGCAAGGCTGCCACGGCGGACAGCTCGGCATCGGCGGCGCCGAGATGCGCGCACGCGTGCGGGTCGTCGTGACGTTTGACGCTGTCGCGCAGAATCGACGCGAGCGCCGCCGCACAGCCGTACCAGCACGCGGCAATGCCAGCGCCGCCATGCCAGAAACCCGGACGCTTCAGATACGCGCCCGCGGCGCCGACCTGCACGGCGCGCACGCCATCGAAGCGCACGCTGCTCGTGCCCGTCGCGCGCATGCCGACGGCCTGCCAGCCGCCCGGATCGATGGCAATGCCCGGCTGCGACAGTTCGACGGCAGCCAACACCGGCTCGTCGTCGCGCCATGCCGTGACCAACGCATGCGTGACGTGCGGCGCGCCCGAGCACCAGGGCTTGGTGCCTTCGAGCGTCAGCACATTCCCGTCCGCTGCGTGCGCGATCAGCTTTGCGTTCGGCGGCTCGGCGGCCCACACGGCCCAACTGCCGTCGTCCGCGAGTTCGGCGCGCCCCAGTTCCGCGAGGATGGCGAGCGCGTCGGTGTGCGCCTCATACAGCTTCACCAGCGACAGGTCGCATGCCGCAACGGCCGCGAGGCCGCGCCAGCGCGTCGCTGTCTCGCCGCGGCCCGGCAACGGCAGCCAGTCCATGCCCCGCGCGCGCAAGGCGTCGAGCGTGGCCGCGCGGCCGGCGGCGGCCTCGTCGGCGAAGCGCAGGCCCGCCAGATAACGTTCGAGCGCAGGGACGAGCGCATAGCGTTTCGGCTCGATGTCGGCGTCCGGTTCCTCGTCAGACAGACGGAGTCCGCTGTTGATGTACCACGCAGCGGGCGCGGCGCGCCGCAGGGGATCGTGGCCGATATCGTTCATGCAAGCCTCCATGGCGAAGCGTGGGAGTGTTGGGTCCGACGTGGCACCCGTCGATGAAACAGGTGCTTTGCGAGCGACGACGCAAGCGGCATGCCCATGCGAAGACACACGCGCCGTTCCGACGTAAGGTGTCTCTGGACGCAAGACGCGAGACGGCATGCCGATTGCACCCGTGGTTGGCGCCGCCAATGCATCCGCGGTTGCACCAGTCAAGGCAAACGCTCTTCGCGCGCGGCTGACGGCATGCGCCGCGCGGTCGGTCTCCACGAGGAAAACAATGGCCACGAACACGAACACCAACATGCAAAAGGTCGCCCTGCTCTCCGATCTCGCTGACAACGGCATGAAACGCGTCGAGGTGAACGGCACGCCGATCCTGCTGATCCGCCGCGGCGACGCCGTGAATGCCTACAGCGCCGACTGTCCGCATGCGGGTGCGCCGCTCGACCAGGGCGCGCTATGCAACGGGCGGCTCATCTGTCCATGGCACAAGGGAACCTTCGACATCGAGACGGGCGCGCTCGTCGAGCCGCCTGCGCTGTTGCCGTTGACGCGCTATCCGGTGCGTGTCGAACACGACGACGTGCTCGTCGACAGCACGCCCGAGCCGTCGAAGCCGCCCACGTCCACGGCAGCGGACAGGCGCACGTTTGCGATCGTCGGCGCGGGCGCGGCGGGTGCGGCCGCCTGCGCGGCGCTGCGCGAAGCGGGCTTTGCGGGAAGCATCGCGCTGATCGATCGCGAGCCGCGCACGCCGTATGACCGCACGTCGCTGAGCAAATTCGTGCCGTCCGGCGAGATGTCGCCCGACGACATTCCACCGCTGCTGCCCGACGACTATTTCTCCGCTCACGCGATCGACGTGATTCAGGCCGAGGTCACCACGCTCGATGCGAACGCGCGGCGTATCGATATCGGTAGCGCGCCGTCGCTGCACTACGATGCGGCGCTCGTGGCAACGGGCGGCATACCAAAGCGCGTGTCGTTGCAAGGCAGCGATGCGGCGGGCGTGAAGTCGCGCATTTGCCTGCTGCGCAACCGCGACGACGCGCGACATCTCGTCGAGACGGCCGAGCAGGGGCAGCACGCGCTGGTACTCGGCGCGAGTTTCATCGGGCTGGAAGTCGCGTCGGCACTGCGCGAGCGCAAGCTGCGCGTGACAGTTGTATCGCCGGGTAATGTGCCGTTCGAAAAGCAGTTCGGCCCCGAACTCGGCAGGCTGTTCATGCGCCTGCATGAAGCGCATGGTGTACGCATCCGCATGGGCCATCACGCGCGTTCCGTCAGTCCGGGCAACGCGGATGAAGCCGCGGATGGCGCGTTACGCGTGACGCTCGACAACGGCGAGACGGTAGCGTGCGACTTTATCGTGGCGGGCATCGGCGTGACGCCGGCGACGGACTTCATCGAAGGCGTGAAGCGCAACGACGACAAAAGCATCAACGTCGATGCATCCATGCGCGTTACTGACGGTCTCTATGCGGCGGGCGACATCGCGCGCTTCGAGTTGCCCCAGCACGGCGGAGAACGTGTGCGGATCGAGCACTGGCGCGTCGCGCAACAGCACGCGCGCATCGCCGCGCACGCGATGCTCGGCATGCCGCCAAAGGAGCCATACGTGCCGTACTTCTGGACGTATCACTTCGGCAAGACGTTCGAATATCTCGGCCACGCGAAACACTGGGACCAGATCAAATTCACCGGAACGCCCGATACGTTCGAATTCATCGCGCTGCTCGGCGAGAAGGGAAAGCTGGTGGCCGCTGTCGGGTGCAATCGCGAGAAACAGACGGGCATGCTCGTGGAGTCCATGCGCGATTCGTTGAGTCTCGCCGATGCGATGAAGATTGCTGAATCCGCGTGAACGCAATCTTGAACTGAGTCGCGCCGTGCATCGCGGATCGTATGCGATGCACGGCGCCATGCGCCTCGTGTCCGTGATCAACTGCTATGCGAAGGATGCCCGCCGGCGCCCGGCGGTTCCGAACGATCTCCGCTCCCCAGCGGCACCTCTGCCGTCTGGTTCGGATGCGGATTCGAACGCGGCGGATTCGTGGCCTTCGCCGTTTCGGTCGGCTCGCCAGGCTGGGTTGTCGTGCCTGTGCGTCGTTGATCGTCCTTCTTTTGTGAGTGCTTTTCGTCCATCTTCATGCTCCCTTGGCCGTTAAAGCCGTGGTGACCGGATGCTTCGCTTCTGCGGCGTCCGTTCATAACGCGCGTCGAGCGCTGGAAGATCTACATGTGGCGTGGAAGGTTTGCACGCATGTATGAAAGAACGCTCTGCAACACGCTGTGCATCGTCAATGTGGCAAGCGGTGTTCCCGCGAACGCGGGGAACGTCGCTTGCTGCAGGTTTTCTGAATGTTCGCGATGGACTCTTTCTTGCGTACGCAACGGCATGTTGCACACGACAACGAAAAGCACACCACGACGATGACGCAAACCCAGACCATCACCACTGCCGAAGCAGAGCCGCCTACTATCGACACCCGCGCCGCGCCGGGCCTCCTGCGCGTGAACCGCAACTGCGCGTGGCACGAGCACGCACATCACTTCCGCATCCTGATCGACGCCGCCGATTACTTCGCCGCCTTGCGCGACGCGATGTCCCGTGCGCGCCACACGATCCATATCGTCGGCTGGGATATCGACAGCCGTTTGCAACTGGTTCCCGGCGGCGCGCCCGATCGTCTTCCCGCCGGTCTCGCCGACTTTCTCTGCGCGCTCGCGGAAACCAATCGCCATTTGCACATCTATATCCTCGCGTGGGACTTCGCGATGCTGTATGCGTTCGAGCGCGAATGGCTGCCCGTGTACAAGATGGGCTGGCGCACGCATCGCCGCATCCGCTTCCGGCAGGACGGTCGGCATCCCATCGGGGCGTCGCATCATCAGAAGATCGTCGTGATCGACGATGCGCTGGCGTTCGTCGGCGGCATCGATCTCACCAGCTCGCGTTGGGACACACCCGAGCATCGTCTTCACGCGCCCTTGCGCCGCAACGCAGGCGACACGCCCTATCAGCCAATGCACGACGTGCAGGCGATGTTCGACGGCCCCGCCGCGCACGCTGTCAGCCGGCTCGTGCGCGAGCGTTGGCGACTCGCGACGGGCAAGCCGCTCGACGTCTCGCCGGACTCGAACGACCACGCCGGTATCTGGCCCGCAGACATTACCGCCGATATCGACGACGTCGAACTCGGCATCTCGCTGACGGAACCCGCTTTTGAAGGACGGCCACTCGTCGGGCAGATCCAGCAGCTTTATATCGATGCGATCGCAAACGCGAAACACACCATCTACATCGAGAACCAATACTTCACCGCGAGCCGCGTCGGCGCGGCGCTGGCCGCGCGTCTCGCGGATACCGATAGCCCCGACATCGCCGTCGTCGGTCCCGAGCGAACCAGCGGCTGGCTCCAGGAAGCGACGATGGGCGTGTTGCGCGCGCGGCTTCACGGCCTGCTGAAACACGCCGACGGCCACCGCCGCTACGCGATGTACGCACCGACCATCGCCGGCATGAACGGCACGTCCAACCAGATCATCAACGTGCACAGCAAGCTGATGACCGTCGACAACGATGTGCTGATCGTCGGCAGCGCGAATCTCAACAACCGCTCGATGGTGCTCGACACGGAATGCAACATCACGCTTGAAGCGCGCGGCGATGCGCGCGTGCAGGCCGCTATCGCATCGGTCCGTAACCGGCTGCTGGCCGAGCACCTGGACGTTTCGCCCGCCGATGTGCAAGCCGCGCTCGCAACCCGGCGTCTGAACGACGCGATCGCGCACCTGCGGCACGGCGAGCGCACGCTGATGCCGCTCGATCCCGTCGTTTCCGGCGATCTCGAAGAACTGGCGTCGCACGTGTCCGTGTTCGACGCAGAAGCGCCCGTCGCGCCGCATGAACTCGTGCGGCACTTTCTGCCCGAGGAACACAGCCGCCCGCTGATGGGCAAACTGCTGGCGCTCGGCGCGCTCGCGCTGATCGTCGTCGCACTGGGCATGCTGTGGCGCTTCACGCCGCTGCGCGAAGCCGTCAGTTTCACCGCGCTCGTGCACGGCGCACAGCGCGTGCACGCGTCGCCGCTCGGGCCCTTTGCGATCGTTGCGCTGTATGCAATCGCGGCGAGCGTCTCGGTGCCCGTCACGCTGCTGATCGCCGTGAGCGGATTCGTGTTCGGCGCACTGTGGGGCAGCACCTACGCGTTCGCGGGCACGATGATCTCGGCATGCATCACGTACTATGCGGGGCTGTCGCTCGGTCACGATGCGGTACGCAAATTCGCGGGGCATCGTATCAACCGGATCAGCGAAAAGCTCGGCAAAAAGGGGCTGATTACGGTTCTCGTGCTGCGCGTCGTGCCGATTGCGCCGTTCACGATCATCAATCTCGCGGCGGGCGCATCGCATATCGGCCTGCGCGATTATCTGGCGGGCACCGTGCTCGGCATGACGCCGGGCATCGTGCTCGCGACGACCTTCGCTCATCAGCTCGTCGCCGCCGTCCGTCATCCGTCGCTTACGGGGCTCGCGCTCGTCGCGCTGATCGGCGCGGCGCTGATCGGACTGTCGGTTGCCTTGCAACGCTTCTTCGCGGGACGCGCATGAACGACAGCGTCCTGACCTTGCGCGAACAGAGGGCTGCAACCGACCTTCGTGCGTTGCGCATCGCCACGTACAACATTCACGGCACGGTCGGCACCGACGGGCAGGCATCGCCGGAACGCATCGCGGGCGTGATCCGTGAGCTCGACGCCGATATTGTCGCGTTGCAGGAAGTGCCACTAGGCGGCAGTTTTGCGCCGAATGCGCTGCCTGTCTTGCGCGAAATGACAGGCATGGACGCGATCGCCGGCCCGACGCTCGATACGCCCGAACGACGCTACGGCAACGCGATCCTGAGCCGGTTGCCCATCTGCGCGACACGTTCGCTCGATCTCTCGTTCGGTACGCGCGAAGCGCGCGGCGCGCTCGACGTCGATGTGGAAACGGACGGCACTGGTTCGCCGCTCCGTGTGGTCGCGACCCATCTCGGTCTGTCGTCGCGCGAGCGTCGCGCGCAGATCCGCGCGCTGATTGCCGCATTCGATACACCGCGCATGCCCGTACTGCTGATGGGCGATCTCAACGAGTGGTTCGTCTGGGGTCACGCGCTGCGCATGCTCGTCACCCATTTTCGGGCGGCGCCTGCGCCGCGCACCTTTCCGTCGCGCCTGCCCGTGTTCGCGCTCGACCGCATCTGGATGCACCCTGCCGATCGCCTGATCGACGTAACGGTGCACCGCAGCACGCGTGCGCGTGTCGCATCGGATCACTTACCGCTGGTCGCGCGGATCGCGCGGGAGCATCATTACTAGTTCGCGGTGGAGCGCAGGCGCATCGCTTGCGCGCTCTGCGGGTTCGTTTAACTTTCTTCATGGAGCTGCCAATGGTCAGAAAGAATTACGCCCCGGACGAAAACGCCCCACGTCAACCGTATGCGGATAAGGATGCGGGTGTCGGCATGGGCCGGATCTCGCTCGACGATGACGATCTCGAGGACGACCTGGACGATGAAGAAGAGGACGATGCGGAAGGCTCGCGCTAACCGCTAACGAACTGACGGAAGCGTAAGAAAAAAACGCAGCACGTGGTGTCAACCGCGCGCTGCGTTTGTTTTTGGAAAAGTGGATCTATGCGTGCCGTTCGGCAGGCCTGTCGCCAGGCCGCTGGATACGCCCGTCGACGCTGCGCTCCGACTGCACCGGCTGCGGCGGCTGTGTCGGGTCGAAGTCGGCCCAACGGCCCTGCTGCCAGCGCCCCGTGGCGCGCTCGATCGACGCGCCACCCGCCTCGCGCAACAGACCCGCCGCCATTTGCTGCGTGTCGGGCGTCACATGCACGGCCAGCAGCACGCCGGAGTCGCGCTCCTCGTGATGCGCCCGCACGTGATGCGCCCCCTTGCCGCCGCCGCGTGTCTTGTACATGGCGCCGACCAGCGAACCGATATACGCGCCGACGCCCGCCGCGATCGCCGACACCAGCACGGGCGCCGAGAATGCCGTGAAGACGCCCACCCCGACCACGGCGCCCGCGACGGCCCCGATCGTTACGCCCAAGCCCGCACCTTTCGGCGCATCGGTGGCGGCGGCGTCCTTGTTGTGATCGCCGCCGATCGGAAAGCGCGCATGCTGCCCGCTCGGATTGACGAAGAACAGCGACACGTCTTCTTCGACAAAACCCGCTCGAAAAAGACGCTCGGCGGCCGCTTCGGCCGTCGGAAACGTGGTGAATCGTGCGGCAACGATGAGCGACATGGATGCCTCCCTTGTTCCAGACTTCGTTCGATAAAAGACGGCAGCACATGCCGTCCCGCTATGGCATGAATTGAGCAAGGCACGCGCCTGGCTTATCTGCGTGCCTCATTTGCGTGCCTCATTTGCCTGCCTCATTTGCCTGCGTCATTTGCGGCGTTCGCGCGGCGCGTCGTCGATATCCGTGTCGTCGTCGAGATCTTCGTCCGAGCTTTCGGCAATCTCGTCCGCGATACCGTCGGCGTCTTCTTCGCCCGCCGCGCTGATCACGCGGTCCACATCGATGTCCTCGTTATCCTCGAGCGTCGAGTCGCCATCGGCGGAGGCGCGTTCGCCTGTGCCGAAGCGGTCGGTGTCGCTCGCGAGTTCCGCTTCGCCCGTTTCGAGCGCGTGATTGTCGAGTTCATCGTCGACATCGAATGCGTGACGCTTCGCGCCCGCGACATCGCTGCCACTATCCGATGAATCGCTCGGCCCGAGCGATGCATTGTCGTGGCCCGTTTGCCTGACCTCGGGGCGTTGTTCGTCGTCGGGATTGAGTGTGCTCATGCTGGCCTCCACAGTGGGTTGATCTGGATGGTGCGTCGCTACGAAAGCGCAAGAAGCATTCCGCTGATCGATCTGCTGCGGGGAACATGGATTGCTCGCGTCGCCATGCATGCAGCGCGTGCATCTATCTTCGAACCACCACGTCATGAACTCACGCAAACCCAGCCAACCGGACGCCGCAGCGAAGGACACACCACAGATCGACCCCGACCAGCAGCCGAAGCACCTCGACGATTGCCGCCGCTGCGCGTTGTGGGCGCACGCGACGCAGGCAGTCGGCGGCGTCGGGCCGAACCATGCGCCGATCATGATGGTCGGCGAGCAGCCAGGCGACAAGGAAGATCAACAGGGCAAGCCGTTCGTCGGCCCCGCCGGACAACTGCTCGACGATGCATTGGAGGAAGCCGGCATCGCGCGCCACGACGTGTATGTCACCAACGCCGTCAAGCATTTCAAATGGGAGCCGCGCGGCAAGCGCCGTATGCACAAGACGCCCGCGCAACGCGAGATCGACGCGTGCCATTACTGGCTGGAGCGCGAGCAGGCTTCCGTCGATCCGCGGGTGATCGTCGCGCTCGGCGCGACGGCATTGAAGGCGTTACTGGAAGATCGCGACGCGCGGCTGCAGGCCGTCGTTGGCAAGGTGCTCGAACATGGCGGGCGTCATGTGGTGCCGACCTATCATCCATCGTTTGCGCTGCGTGCGCCCGATGAAGCGACACGCGAGCGCGCCTACGCGGCCATCGTCGCGGCATTGGGTGAAGCAGGAAAACTCGCGCAGCGCGTAGCGGCGCGCGAAAGCGGCCGATGAAACGCGGGACCGCGTCAATGTTGCGCGTCGAGCGCGGCCTTCAGTTGATCGAATGAATAAGGCTTGCGCAACGCCGTCCATGTGAACGGCAGCGATTCGTCGTGCAACGGCGCCTCCCGACCCGATGAGAACACGATGTGCTTGACGGCATGCACGGCAATCGCCGCGTGCGCGAGATCGAGGCCCGACATACCGGGCAGCGTGAGATCGGTCAACAGCACGTCGAACGGATGCAGTTGCAGGCGTTTCAGCGCCTCTTCTGCATTGGCCACCGCGTCCCAGGTGTGACCGAGCAGCGTGAGCAGTTCGCACAGCGCATCGCGGGCGTCACGGTCGTCCTCGACGACGAGAATATGCAGCGTGCGCGGCGTGGCGGAAAGCGCCGCGTCATGGGCCGCCCGCGCGGTGCCGTCGAACACGTCGCGTATCTTTCGCGCGAGCTGCACCCGGCTATACGGCTTTTGCAGCAGATCGGCGCCGCGCCGCAGTTGCGCGTCGAGGCCAGTCGTGTCGCGCGTGTGGCCCGACGTAAACAGCACCTTCAACGACGGCCGCATCAATTGCGCCTGACGCGCCATCTCGGGACTCAGCAGCGGGCCGGGCATCACGACATCGCTGAACAGCAGATCGACTTTTGCGCCGCTGCGCAAAACGGTCAGCGCTTCTGTTGCGTCGTTCGCCGTCAGCACGCCGTAGCCGAGTTGCGACAGCATGTCGACCACGGTCAGCTGCACGCGCCGGTCGTCTTCGACGACGAGCACGGTCTCGCCTCCGCGCAGGTCTTCGTCGGACTCGGGCTCGGCCTGGACGACGGGCCGGGCGACGGCCGGGTCCGTCGAGCGCGGCAGATAGATCGTCACCGTCGTGCCGACACCCGGCGTGCTCGCCAGTTCGATGTGCCCGCCGCTTTGCAGCACGAAGCCATAGGCCATGCTCAGGCCGAGCCCCGTGCCTTCGCCTTCGGGCTTCGTCGTGAAGAACGGATCGAACGCGCGCTCGACGACTTCCGCGCTCATGCCCGCGCCGGTATCTGTGACGGTCATCTTCACGTACTCGCCCGGCTCGACCTGCGCGGTCATCGCGGCTTGCGCATAGAGCATGGCGTTCGACAGCCCGAAGGTCAGCACGCCGCCCTCGGGCATCGCATCGCGCGAATTGATGGCGAGGTTCAACACGACGTTTTCGAGCTGATGCGCGTCGACGAGCACGTTCCACAGCTCGCCGCCCGCATGCGATTCGTGGACACGCACCTGCACGCGCTCGCCGAGCGCGCGGCGCAGCAGGTCTTCCATGCCGCGCAGCACGTCGCCGAGATGGGTTGTGACAGGTTGCAGCGCCTGGCGGCGGCCAAAGGCGAGCAGTTGCGACGCGAGCTTCGAGCCGCGCTCGACCGCCTCGATCGCGCGGCCGATTCGCGCCCGGCTCCACGCATCGTCGTGGCGCGCGCCGAGCAGTTCCAGATTGCCGCGCAGCACTTGCAGCACGTTGTTGAAGTCGTGCGCGACGCCGCCCGTCATCTTGCCGAGCGCTTCCATCTTCTGCGACTGAAACAGCGCGTTGCGAGTCTGGTCGAGCAGTTCCGCCGCCTGGCGGCGCTCGGTGATGTCGCGGGTGATCTTGGCGAAACCGATCAGCTCGCCGTTTTCGTCGCGGATCGCGTCGATCACGACATGCGCCCAGAAGCGGCTGCCGTCGCGCCGCACGCGCCAGCCTTCGGCTTCCCAGCGGCCCTCGCGCGTCGCCGTTTCGAGGCCGCGCTGCGGCACCCCCGCCGCCGCGTCTTCCGGCGTGTAGAAGCATGAGAAATGCTTACCGATGATCTGCTCGTCGGTATAGCCCTTGATGCGCCGCGCGCCGGGATTCCAGTTGGTGACGCATCCTTCCGGCGACAGCATGAAGATGGCGTAGTCGTTCACGCCCTGCACCAGCAGCCGGAAGCGCCGGTCGCTTTCAAGGGCGTCGTCGGTGGCCTTTTTCTTGTCGCTGATGTCGCGCACGACGCGCCCGTAGCCAAGCAGATCGCCATCGGGTGTGTAGAGCGCATTGATGATGACGTTCGCCCAGAACAGGCTGCCGTCCTTGCGCACGCGCCAGCCTTCCGCTTCGTAGCGGCCTTCCTCGCGCGCACGCTGAAGCCCGAGTTCCGGCAGACCGGCGCGCTGGTCTTCGTCGGTGTACATCACGCGCACGTGCCGGCCGAGAATCTCGTCGGGCTGGTAGCCCTGGATCGTCTCGCCGCCGCGGTTCCAGCTGATGATCGTACCGTCCGGCGCGAGCGCAAAGATCGAGTAGTCGGTGGTGGATTCGGCCCACAGGCGCAGCCATTGGCTGCTGAAGCCGACGGCGCGCGCGGACGTGCCGCTCGCCGCGGCGCTTTCGTCCGCGTGCGGTTCAGGTGGGTTCGCGTTGTCGCCCGCCACGCTGCCGATGTCCTTGTCGTCGTCGCTCATTGCCTGTTGTGTGGCCTCTCTCTGCGCGGTCATTGTATAAGCACCGGCCGGCTGTCGGCATGCCGATCAAACCCTATGCCCGCCGCTATTCGCGCGACTTCGGGAGACTTCGGGCGACTTCGGGTGGCTCAGAACGGAAACTTCGTCGTCGACAGGATTTCCTTGAGCACCATGAAACTGCGGATCTGCCGCACGCCCGGCAGATAGAGCAGTTGCTCGGCGTGCAGCCGGTTGAAACTCTCGCTGTCGCGCGTGCGCACCAGCATGAAGTAATCGAATTCCCCCGTCACGACGTGGCACTCCATGCAGCCCGACACCTTTTGCGCGGCCTTTTCAAACGCGGCGAAGGTTTCGGGCGTCGAACGGTCGAGCACGACGCCGATCACCACCAGCATCCCCGCGCCGAGCGCTTTCGGATCGAGCAGCGCGACCGTCGCGCGGATCAGGCCCATTTCCTTCAGACGTTCGACGCGCCGCAGGCACGCGGGCGCGCTCAGCTTCACCTTCGCCGCCAACGCGACATTCGAGATCGACGCGTCCTGCTGGAGCTGCTTGAGGATCGCGCGATCGATGCGGTCGAGTTGCGACAGCGGTGTGGCTTCTTCGGCAGACTGGCTGCGTAATTTTGTTGCGCACATGGAGTTTTACACAAAACTAATCGAGGTCTGGAAGGTATGTATTCGCCTGTAAAGTAGCTTTGACTGAATTATTTCGCAAGCTCATTTCGCGGGGTCTTTTCTATCATGTCTGTCAGCGCGGCACCGTTCGCGCCCTTCCAGACAACGGACCTCGACCATGAACCTGCAACGTTTCCCCCGCTATCCCCTCACCTTCGGGCCGACGCCGATCCAGCCGCTCAAGCGCCTTTCGGATCATCTCGGCGGCAAGGTCCAGCTGTATGCGAAGCGCGAGGACTGCAACAGCGGTCTCGCGTTCGGCGGCAACAAGACGCGCAAGCTGGAATACCTGATTCCCGAAGCGCTCGCGCAAGGCTGCGACACGCTGGTGTCGATCGGCGGGATCCAGTCGAACCAGACGCGCCAGGTGGCCGCCGTCGCCGCGCATCTGGGCATGAAGTGCGTGCTGGTGCAGGAGAACTGGGTGAACTATTCCGACGCCGTGTATGACCGCGTCGGCAATATCCAGATGTCGCGCATCATGGGCGCGGACGTGCGGCTCGTGCCGGATGGCTTCGATATCGGGTTTCGCAAGAGCTGGGAAGATGCGCTCGACAGCGTGCGCGCGGCAGGCGGCAAGCCTTATGCGATCCCCGCCGGCTGCTCGGACCATCCGCTCGGCGGACTGGGTTTCGTCGGCTTCGCGGAAGAGGTGCGTCAGCAGGAAGAAGAACTGGGCTTCAAGTTCGATTACATCGTCGTGTGCTCGGTGACGGGCAGCACGCAGGCCGGGATGATCGTCGGCTTCGCGGCGGACGGACGCGCGGACCGCGTGATCGGTATCGACGCATCGGCGAAACCGGAACAGACGCGCGAGCAGATCACGCGCATCGCGAAGCGCACGGCCGAACAGGTCGATCTGGGCCGCGATATCACCGCGCAGGACGTCGTGCTCGATACGCGCTACGGCGGCCCGGAATACGGCTTGCCGAACGAAGGCACGCTCGAAGCGATCCGCCTGTGTGCGCGGCTCGAAGGCGTAATGACCGATCCCGTCTACGAAGGCAAATCGATGCACGGGATGATCGACAAGGTGCGGCGCGGCGAATTTCCTGAAGGCTCGAAGGTGCTGTACGCGCATCTGGGCGGCGTGCCCGCGCTGAACGCCTATAGCTTCCTGTTCCGCGAAGGCTGATCGGCGTACCAAAACAAATGGTGATGCCGCCTGGCATCGCCATCCGTCTCCTCGCATCGGGGCCGTGAAGCGCGCGGCCCCGATTTCCCAGTTTTTCCCGCGTTACTTCACCAGATCGCCCGACGCCCATCCTTGCGCGACGCCGATCTGCGCCACCTGCTTCGCCACCGAATCCGCCAGCTTCTTCGCATCGCTCGTGACGGTATCGCCCTTGTGCTCCGAGCCGACATGCAGCGCGCCGCCGACAGCCGCCGATGTCGCGACGTGTCCCGCCACCGCCCCCACGCCCGCCGTTTCCGCGACGCCCGGCATATGGCCGCTGTTCGCGTCGGCATCGAACGTCTGCACCAGTTGCGGCATGCCGCCTGCCGGCTTGTACAGCACCTGAACATGCGCCGTCACTTCACTCTTGCCGGCGCCCAGGCCGATCAGCGTGCGGCGGCGATGATTGCCCGCGTCGATCGAGCCGACCGCGCCTTCGACGATCAGCACGTTCTGGTCGGCGGGCGGCGGTGCATCCGTGCGGATTGCGTGCATGCCCATCGACTGGAGCTTCGCGACGACTTCGTCCGTCAGCGTGTCGCTGGCGGCGGCTGCTTCCTGCATTTGCGACGATTGCGACGTTTGCGACGAACCGGAGAAGCTTGCGCCCAGTTTGTGAATCAGGCCGCTGTTGTCGAGCTTCACGGATTCCGGATTGCTCGCGAACGTGTAGACGTAGACGTTCTGCGGGTTCGCTTGCGTGAGCGTCGAATATTGGGCGGTGTTCGTGACGCTGGCGGCTGCACAGCCGCTCAGCAGCATCGCGCTGAAGGCGATGGCAGCGGACGCGCTGCGAAGGGTTTTGCCACGAACGGAGTTGAGAGCTGCAAACATGTGAAATCCTGTCATCGGTCAGAAGATTAAGCAGATCGTCCGATGTTTCTGGCTTCACTCGAAGCAACATCGGCGATGTCACGGTTGCGTGAATCGCCGGTGTCGTTCTGTTGTTGTGTTCCGTTAGCTCTGCACGCGGAACGCAGTATCTCCGAGCGCCCTGGCGATGGCTATCGACGAATTATGTCGACTCATGTCATGCGGCGCTGCGGCTTATGCGGCGGGCGTTCCAGCGTTTCTCAAGGTTCAGCGCGAGTCCACCACCGAGGTGTTGTAGACTGTCCCGCCGATCGACACGTTGGACAGCGAAATCGCATTCACGTTGTACGCGTAGATCGCCCCCGGCGTGGTCGAGCTTGCCGTGCCGTTGCACACAGGTGTGCCGAGATTGCAGTTCGTGATCGTGACGCCGGAGATGGGCGGAATCGCGGGCGCCGGCGCGGGACCGTTGTAGTCGAATGCGACGGGCCCCTGCGCGACGATCGCCTGAAAGCACGAGGCCGTCACGCCGTTCACCGTTACGTTGCTCGCCGTCACATTGGAGATGTTCACGTTCTGCACGAGCGCGGGACGTGTGCGCACGGCATCGTTGGCGGGCTGGTAGTCGCAATCGAACGTGATCAACCCGCCTTGCGCCGCCGATGGATTGGCGGCGGAGGCCGTCGCCACGCCCAGCGGCACCGTCGCATTGATCGGGCTGCCCGCGAGCAACGCGCTGCCATAGCCGCCGCCCGTCAGATTGACGCCGTTCGGCAGCGTGACGTTATCGACGTAGAAGTTCTTCACATAGCCGCCGCGATTCATGTTGGTCTTGATGCGAATCGCTATGTTCAGCGGATTGGTTTGCCAGTTCTGGTTGAGCATCTGCAGGTTACGCGCATAGATGTTCTGCACGCCGCCGCCCATTTCGCTGCCCAGCGTAATGCCGCCGTGGCCGCTGTTCATCGTGCAGTTCTGGATCACGTGGTTCTGCGCGGGGCCGTACGTGGTGTCGAGCGCCTTGCCGGACTTGATTGCGATGCAGTCGTCGCCCGTGTTGAAGGTGACGCCGTCGCACAGCACGTTGTTGCAGGCGTCGGGATCAAAGCCGTCGTTGTTCGGTCCGATGCTGTCCACCGTCACGCCGCGTATCACGACGCTCGCGCAGTCGGTCGGATGGTGCTGCCAGAACGGCGTGTTGTTCGTGCGGTAGTTCTCCATCAGCACGTTCGTGCAGCCGAGGAACTCGACCATGCATGGCCGCAGATAATGACCGAGCCCGAAGATCCGCTGCTCGACGGGCACGCCCGCTTCCGATAGCGCCGGCAGATAGTTCTGGTCCTGCTGCCAGGGCGTCGCGGTGCTGGTCAACAGCGCGTAGAGCGCATCAGAAATACCGGGCACGACCGCTTTCAGATCGACGTTATTCGGGTTTGCGTAGGCCTGCGAAGGCGTCGTCGAGCCGGTGCAGCCATAGGCGTTCTTCGTGCCTTTATAGGTCCACCAGCACGTGCTCGTCGTGCCGCTGCCCGCGAACGGCGTCATCGCCTGGCCGTTGAGCACGGAGCTCGCGCCTTCGCCCGTGATCGCGATGTTGGTCTGGTTGCGCGCATAGACAGGAGCGCCGAAATTCAGGCAATCGTTTGCCTGCCAGCGGCTGTAATAGAGCTTGCCGTTCGATGCGCAGTCGACGGGGCCGTCCTTCGCATAGTCGGCGGGATTCGGGCTGAAATAGATCGTGCAGTTCGCGCCCAGATGGAAGTTCACATTGCTCTGCAACACGATCGGACCGGCGCAATACCACGTGCCCGCCGGCACCACGACACGCCCGCCGCCCGCCGCGCCGCACGCGGCAATAGCGGCAAGGAACGCGGGGCGCGAATCGAACGAGCCGGGCGCGTGGGTCTGGTCCGCGCCGGGACTGGTTGGCGATGACGCCGTAGCGCCGTACGGATTCGTCGCGGCGATCACACCGCAAGGCTGCGCGCCGTAACTCGTGACGACGAAATCGACGGACGGAAACATCGACTGCGAGACCTTCTGCAGCGACGCGATGATCTGCTCCGCTGCGCCATTGCTGCCCCAGACCGGGTCGCTGTTTGCCGTTGGCGCTGTCGAGTTCGAATGATTGCCGCCGCAACCGGGCAGCGTGCCGAGCAGCGTTGCGCCCGCTGCCGCGCCCGCGAATGCGATGAAGGTACGGCGTTGCGGGGATTGCGGGCCGTCTGGGCCCACGCTGGATGTGCTCGAGCCTGCCCTGTTCGCGCGACTGCTTCTGTTGTGCGTCGTCACCGATGTCTCCTTGTCGTCTGCCTGCTTCGATGGGGATCGTTCGCGCGATCCGCACGTTGTCCTGTTGGATCGCGACGGAGACATTGTTGTAAAACAACTTGATGAGTGTCAAGCGTAATTCGGCAATCTTCTCGGCTCGATGAATGCGCGTCTGATTCGTTAATACTGATATTACAAGCGGCTTGTAGGCATTATCACTGCGTCCTGGTGGACCAGGGATGGCCCTAAGACAACGCACTATTTGCTTGACAACTTGTTTCTCAAAAGCGACGATGTCTGACATAGAAAAGTCCCAACGCACACGCTCCGGCACCATCGCCCGACCACGCGTTTGCTGCACCGCCCGACATCAGGAGCGAGACACGCCATGACAAAACTCTGCGCCAATCTGACCATGCTCTTCACCGAGCATGATTTTCCGGAGCGTTTTGCCGCTGCGTCGAAGGCAGGTTTCAAGGGTGTCGAGTATCTGTTCCCGTACGCATACGAAAAAGACCGGCTCGCCGCGCTGCTTCACCAGCACGGCCTCGAACAGGTGCTGCACAACCTGCCGGCGGGCGACTGGGCAGGCGGCGAGCGCGGCATCGCGTGTTTGCCGGAGCGCGTCGGCGAGTTTCAGGAAGGCGTCGGTACCGCGATCGACTACGCGCGCGCCCTTGGCTGCAAACAGTTGAACGTGCTGGCGGGTATCGCGCCAGCGGGTGTGGATCAGGACACGATTCGCGAGACCTTCGTCGGCAATCTGCGCTTCGCCGCGGCAGAGTTGAAACGGGCAGGTATACGCCTGCTGGTCGAGCCGATCAATACGTTCGATATCCCAGGTTTCTACGTGAACCGCACGCAACAGGCGCTCGATCTGATCGACGAGGCTGGCGGCGACAACCTCTATTTGCAGTACGACATCTATCACATGCAGCGGATGGAAGGCGAACTGGCCGCAACGCTCCAGAAACACCTGCCGCGCATCGCGCATGTCCAGCTCGCCGACAATCCGGGCCGCCACGAACCCGGCACGGGCGAGATCAACTACCCGTTCCTGTTCGGCCACCTCGATGCGATCGGCTATGAAGGCTGGATCGGCTGCGAGTACAAGCCCGCCACGACCACGGATGCGGGCCTCGGCTGGACGGCTGCCTACCTCTGATTGCCTGAACACGCTGCTGCGGCGCGGCGCAAGCCGCAGCGGTCACAACCTCGCGCCACACCACATACAGACTCATCCAGACGTCATCGCGAGCCACACGCGATGCCCGTCATCCGCAGGAGACATGCAGTGCAACGCCATACGATCAAAGGATTACGCTGGTGGATCATCGGGCTCATCATGCTCGGGACCGTCTTCAACTATCTCGCGCGCAGCTCGCTGTCCGTCGCCGCGCCGACGCTCACCGAAAAGCTGCACATGACGACGCAGCAATACTCGTATGTCGTCGCGGCGTTCCAGGGCGCGTACACGGTGATGCAGCCCGTCGCGGGCTATATCCTCGACTTCGTCGGGCTCAAGATCGGCTTTGCGATTTTCGCTATCGCGTGGGCCGCGTCGAACATGCTGCACGGTCTTGCGACTGGCTGGACGTCGCTGGCGTTCTTCCGCGGCCTGCTCGGCATGAGCGAAGCCGCGATTTTCCCGGCGGGCATGAAGGCGATCAGCCAATGGTTCCCGGCGAAAGAGCGCTCCATCGCGACGGGCTGGCTGAACACGGGCACGTCGATCGGCGCGATGCTCGCACCGCCGCTCGTCGTGTACTGCATCCTGACGTTCAACTGGCAGATGGCCTTCGTCGTGACGGGCGGCTCGGCGCTGATCTGGGTGGCATTGTGGCTCGTGTTCTTCCGCAAGCCCGAAGATCACCCCAATCTGTCGACGGACGAACGCCAGTACATCCTGGCCGGCCAGGAGCGGCGTGCGCAGGACGCGACGGCGCGTCCGTCGTGGCGTCACGTGCTGTCGACGCGCCGTTTCTGGGGCATCGCGATTCCGCGTTTTCTCGCCGAGCCGGCATGGCAGACCTTCAACTTCTGGATTCCGCTCTACCTGTTCACCGTTCGACATATGAACCTGAAGGAGATCGCGCTGTTCGGCTGGATGCCGTTCCTTGCTGCGGATCTCGGGTGTCTGGTCGGCGGTTATCTCGCACCGTTCTTCATTCGTCGCTTCAACGCGTCGCTGATCACGTCGCGCAAGCTGGTCATCATCTGCGGCGCGGTGCTGATGGTCGGCCCGGCGTGCATCGGCCTCGCGGCCAGCCCGTATGTCGCGATCGCGCTGTTCTGCATGGGCGCCTTCGCTCACCAGGCCATCTCCGGCGCGCTGTTCACGCTCGCGTCCGACGTGTTCGGCCAGCACGAAGTCGGCACGGCGACGGGCTTCTCCGGCATGTTCGGCTGGCTGGGCGGGATGATCTTCTCGTTGATCGTCGGCGCGTTGGCGGCTACTCTCGGCTATAACCCGCTGTTCGTCTGTCTGATGCTGTTCGACATCATCGGCGCGACGGTCGCGTGGAAGCTGATCACGCACGGCGAGTCGTCCGCGCCCGCGCATGTCGCCGTACCCGCGGAACTCGCGGAGCAACAGACCTCGGGCCGCTGACTTCCTGAATACCTGCTATCTGCCATAAGGTTTGATCATGACGAAAAAAATTGCATTGAGCGGTGCGGGCGGTCAGCTTGGCCGCTTCCTGCGCGCCGCGCTGAACGAGCGTGGCGTGAACTTGCGGTCCGCGGCGGGCTCGCGCGCGCTGGAACCGTTGTTCGACGGCGAGGACGTGATGCATGGCGATCTGCGCGACCCCGCCGTGGTCGACCGGCTGATGCAAGGCGTCGACGTGCTGATCCACATGGCGGGCACGAGCGTCGAGCGGCCGCTGCCCGAAATCATCGAAAACAATCTGCGCGGCCTCGTCGAAGTGTACGAAGGCGCGCGGCGGCATGGCGTGCGCCGCATTATCTTCGCAAGCTCGAATCACGCGATCGGCATGTATCCCGTCGAAGACAAGCTCACGCTCGACTGCGCGTTCCGTCCCGATGGTTTTTACGGTCTCAGCAAGGCGTGGGGTGAATCGCTGGCGCGCATGTACTGGGACAAGCACGGCATCGAAAGCGTGTGCATCCGCATCGGCAGTTGCATCGAAAAGCCGACGGAGTTTCGGCACCTCAGCACCTGGCTCGGTCACGACGATTTCCTGCATCTCATCGACCGCTGCATCAATGTGCCCGAGCTTGGTTTTCAGGTGGTCTGGGGCGTGTCCAACAACACGCGCAGCTACTGGGACAATGCCGCGGCAGCGCCGCTCGGCTATCAGCCGAAGCAGAACGCAGAAGACTACGCCGGTGAAATCCTGAAGCAGCCGAATCCGCTCGATCCCGTCGCACAGCGTTTTCAGGGCGGCAGCTTCGTGACGATCGACTACACGCCGCCCGAACAACGCAACGTCCGGCGCTGATCGACGCGCCGCCCGGCGCACTCTGTGTTGCAAGTCCCCGACGGTTCCCTTCCATGGAGAACACGATGAAGCTTCCGGAGAATCCATTCAAACGCGCGCTGCAGGCCGGGCGTCAGCAGATCGGCTTGTGGTCGAGCCTTGCGAGCCATGTGTCGGTCGAAATCCTGGCGGGTTCGGGTTTCGACTGGCTGCTGCTCGACATGGAACATTCACCCAACGAACTGCCGATGGTGCATAGCCAGTTGCAGGCGTGCGCGGGCACGCCGACGCATCCCGTCGTGCGGCCGCCGTGGAACGACATGGTGACGATCAAGCGCCTGCTCGACAGCGGCGCGCAGACGCTGCTGATTCCCTACGTCGAAACCGAAGACGAAGCGCGCGATGCCGTGTCGTTCACCCGTTATCCGCCGGAAGGCGTGCGCGGTTATGCATCGACGGCGCGGGCGTCGGACTTCGGGCGTATCAAGGATTATCCGAAGCTGTGCGCAAGCGAACTCTGCGTGCTCGTGCAGATCGAGAGCCGGCTCGGCTTGCAGAATCTGGAGCGCATTGCGGCCGTCGAGGGTGTCGACGGCATCTTTATCGGTCCTGGCGATCTGTCGGCGGCGCTCGGGCATGTGGGCGACCTCAAGCATCCTGACGTGCAGGCAGCCGTCGACGATGCGATCAAACGGATCGTTGCGACGGGCAAGCCCGCGGGCATTCTGATCGGCGATGAAGCGCTCGCGCGGCACTATATCGATCTCGGCTGTCTGTTCACGGCGGTGGGTTCGGATATCGGGCTGCTTGCGCGTAACGCCGAGCAGCTTGCGGCGAGGTTCAAGGCGGCTGGATAAAACCGCGTGAGCTGAACAGCAACCCGCCCGATCGTTTCCCACGACGGGCGGCTTTTCGTGCTCCAACTATTTCGCGCACTCGATAAAAAAGCGCCGCAATCGCGGCGCCCTGTCCTGCTACTGCAACTTCGAACAGCGTCAGAACCGATGCACCATACCGACGCCCACACCAACCATGCTGCGCGATGACGAAGGCGTCGAATTGAAGCCGTCGCCAATCGTTGCCGTCGCGTTGATGATGCTGCGGCCGTTCGAGCCGAGCGTCTGACCGTTCGCGCGCTGATATGCCTGCAACGCATACAGACCGGTGCGCTTGGACAGCGAGTAGTACTCGGACAGATTGACCTGCTGATACGACGCGGCGCTCGAGATGCCGTTGGCCTTCGTCGAGCGCGTATAGCTGTAGCCCGTCGCGAAGTCCCATGCAGCCGTCGGTTTCCAGTGCAGCACGATGCCGCCTGTATTCCAGATCGCCTCGTCGCGGAACGCCGAACCGATGCCCGGGAGATACTGCACGTTCGAATACGTCGCCGTGATGTCGAACTGGCTGTTGAACGTGTAGCCCGCGCCAACCGCGAAGCGCTGCTGCGCGCGCGCCGACTGGTAGCCGTTCGTCACAGCCGAGATACCGGCCTGCCCGCCCGCGTTCGACGTCGTCGTATCGGTGCCGAACGTGCCGCCATTTACGTTCGAGTTGTTGATCTTCGAGAAGCCAACCGCAATGCCGACCGGGCCTTGCGCATACTGGACCGCCGTGCTCCACGTCGAGCCCTGATACGCGCTGCCCGGCACACCTGCAAACGAATACGAGCCGCTGAACTTGAAGCCGTAAAGCTGCGGCGACATGTACAGCAGCGTGTTGTTCGCGCGATAAATCGTATCGAGACCGTCGACGTCGCCCGGATGTGCGCCGTAGAAACCGGTCAGCCACGTGGTCGGGCTGTACGGCGACAGCAGCTGGTAGTACGACGCGTACTGGCGGCCAGCCGTCAGCGAGCCGTAGGTGGCATTCGACACGCCCACAAACGCCTGGCGGCTGAACATCAGGTTGCTCGTCGACATCGCGCCGTTGTTCGCGCTGAAGCCCTCTTCCAGTGTGAAGATCGCCTTCGTACCGCCGCCGAGGTCTTCCGCGCCCTTCAGGCCGAAGCGGCTGCCCGCCCATACACCCGTGACCATCTTGAAGGCCGAGTGACCGCCCGTTGTCGAACCGAGGCTCGTCGAACTCGACTGATAGCCGATGCCGTTATCGACGATGCCGTACAGCGTCACGCTGCTCTGCGCGAACGCAGGCGCCGCCGTCGCCAGCGATGCGCCGATCACCAGCACCGCCTTGACGCCTGCATAGTGTTTCTTCTCCATCCGTATCCCCTCCTGGGCCTGGTTATTGATGTTGTTGCTCGGTGTCTTCGCGCTGCGCGCGTTCTTGTTGCTCTGTTCTTGTTTCTTGTTTCTTGTTTCCCGACACGGACGGCCGTTACGCCTTTCAATGAATCTCCGGCTCTCCCGTTGCCGCGCTTGCGCCGTCGCGTTGCAGGAAATCGAAGTCGCAGCCCTTGTCGGCCTGCAGCACATGCACCTGATGCATCGCGCCGTAGCCGCGCGAGAAGCGCGGTGTTGGCGCGACCCACTCGGCCTTGCGGCGCGCGAGTTCTTCATCCGATACCAGCACGTTCAGCTTGCGCTGCGGCACATCGAGTTCGATCATGTCGCCGTCGCGCACCAGCGCAAACGGCCCGCCGATAAACGACTCCGGCGCGACGTGCAGCACGCACGCGCCATAGCTCGTGCCGCTCATGCGCGCGTCGGAGATGCGCAGCATGTCGCGCACACCCTTCTGCAGCACCTTCTTCGGCAGCGGCAACTGGCCCCACTCGGGCATGCCCGGTGCGCCCACAGGCCCCGCGTGCTGCAACACGATCACGCAGTTCTCGTCGATATCGAGCGCATCGTCGTCGATGCGCGCGGCCATGTCGTTGTAGTCCTTGAACACCACCGCGCGGCCCGTGTGCACCAGCAGATGCGGCTCGGCTGCGCCCGGCTTGATGACGGCGCCATCGGGCGCGATGTTGCCGCGCAGGACGGCCAGACCGTTGTCCGGCATCAGCGGCTTGCTGCGGCGGCGGATCACGTCGTCATTGAAGATCTGCGCGCCTTCGAGGTTCTCACCGAGCGTCTTGCCGTTCACCGTCTTCTGCGAGCGGTCGATCAGTTCGCCCAGTTCCGCGAGCATCGCCTGCAGGCCGCCCGCGTAATAGAAGTCTTCCATCAGATACGCGCCCGTCGGCCGGATGTTCGCGAGCACCGGCGTCTTGCGCGAAATGCTGTCGTAGCGGTCGAGCGTCAGTTCGATCCCGGCGCGGCGCGCGAGCGCGATCATGTGAACGATTGCGTTGGTCGAGCCCGACAGCGCGAGACAGGTCGTGACCGCGTTGTCGATCGATTTCACCGTGAGGATGTCCGACGGCTTCAGGTCTTCCCACACCATCTCGACGATCCGCATGCCCGTTTTCGCGGACATCTGCGCATGGCGAGAATCCGGCGCGGGAATCGACGCGAAGCCCGGCAGCGTGAAGCCGAGTGCTTCGGCGGCGCTCGTCATCGTCGACGCCGTGCCCATCGTCATGCAGTGGCCGGGCGAGCGCGCAATGCCGCCTTCGACGCCCTGCCAGTCTTCTTCCGTGATCTTGCCTGCGCGCAGGTCGGCCCAGTACTTCCACGTGTCAGAGCCGGAGCCGAGCGTCGCGCCGTTCCAGTTGCCACGCAGCATCGGGCCGGCGGGCAGGAAGATAGTCGGCAGGTCCATGCTGATCGCGCCCATCAGCAGCGCGGGCGTGGTCTTGTCACAGCCGCCCATCAGCACGACGCCGTCGGCGGGATACGAGCGTAGCGTCTCTTCCGCTTCCATCGCGAGGAAGTTGCGGTAGAGCATCGTCGTGGGCTTCTGGAACGGCTCCGACAGCGTCTGCACCGGCAACTCGATCGGAAAGCCGCCCGCCTGCCAGATGCCGCGCTTGACCTCTTCCACACGCTGCTTGAAGTGCGTGTGGCACGGGTTCATCTCGCTCCACGTGTTGAGGATCGCGATAACGGGCTTGCCCGCATACTCCTCGCGGCTGTAGCCCATTTGCGCCGTACGCGAGCGATGGCCGAACGAGCGCAGATCGTTCACGCCATACCAGCGGTGGCTGCGCAGCTCTTCGGGGGACTTCTTCTTGCGTTCGTTGCCGTTATTGCTCACGTCGTCTCACTCCAGGTATTGCTTCAAGTCCACTTCAATTGCACTGCGATGCCGCCGCGCCGCGTGCTCGTCACGCGGCGCGGGGCACGCATTCAAACGGATCAGGCAGACACGGTGCTCGCGTACGCGCGCTCGAACTCGAGCAGTTCACGCGCCGCCTGAGCGACGGCGGCATGATGCTCGACGGGCGTTTCGCTCAACAGCGGCAGGATCGACCCCATGTCGGCGATACCCGAGAACGTGACGGCATCGTGCAGCACGCGGATCAGCGAGATGTTGTCGCGCAGCGTTTCGAGCGGCATGAACGCGTCGTAGAGACGCTGCGCTTCGGCATCGCGCCCTTGCTTCGCGGCGGCCAGCAAACCCATCACCGCATGCGACGCGATACAGCCGCTGCCCGTGGTCCATGCGGCGAGGCCGAAGTCGCGCACATGCGTGAGCGCCGGACGCTCGCCCATGCCGGAGATCACACGCGACGGGCTCACGCTTTCGAGCAGACGGCGCAGGTAAGGATCGTTCGCCGGATTCTCGCGGACGATCGCGTACTTGACGGCGATCAGCGTGCCCTGGTCGACGAGGCGCGCCAGCGTATCGACATCCACATAGTCTTCGCTCTTGATATAGAGCGTAAGCGGAATGCCCGCTACGTCGGCGATGCGCGTCAGGCCCGCTTCGACGCCTGCCGGCGTCGTGAAGCCGGACAGCGGCAACACCATTGCGGTGCGGTATGAGGTCTGCGCGAGGATGCGCGCCTGGTCCAGCATCTTGCCGAAGTCCGGACCGATGGCGGGGATCACGCGCGTGGCGGGCGCCGCGCTCTCTGCCAGCATGTCGAGCAACTCGCGGTATTCGCTGACGGCCACGTGATAGAAATTCGCGTTGCCGCCGTACAGCAGCGTACGCACGCCGCCCGCTTCGATATGGCGGATCAGTTTCTGGTTGGCGTCGATATCGAGCGACAAATCCGCGCGGCGCGCGAGCGGCGGGACTGCCATCACGGTCGATGCGAATTCGCTCTCGACGATCTGGGACTCGTTCATAAGATCTCGTGGTTCGGATGGGTGGCTGACAAGCCAGAAAATTAGCACCCGCGTCGCAATGTTGTCAAACAACTTTTTGACGACTTGGTGTTTTCCATGAAATCGTTTGACAACGGTTGTCATGCGCGTCGCACCGCAGTCGCCATTGCCGCCGACATCCGGTTACATTGGAAGACCCGTAGCAAGCCGCATCGAAAGGAGACAGACGATGATCAAGTACGCACTGTTCGCGCGATTCGAGGCCAAGCCCGGCAAGGAAGCCGAGGTCGAAGCGTTTCTGCAGAAGGGACTGGAGCTGGCGAACCAGGAAACCACCACGCCGATCTGGTTCGCGCTGAAAATCGCCGAGCACACCTACGGCGTGTTCGATGCCTTCCCCGACGAGGCCGGCCGCCAGGCGCATCTGGACGGTCCGATCGCGAAGGCCTTGATGAGCGTCGCGGACGACCTGTTCACGCGGCCGCCGCAGATCGGCCGCATCGACGTGCTGGGCATGAAGAACACGCTCGGTTGAGCGTCACACAAGACGCACCGCAAAAGGAGACCCAAGCCCATGGCCATACGCATCGTTCGACTCGGATCGGAACGCGCGCCGGACGAAGGCGTGCGCATCGGCACCGTGCGGCGTCCGCCGCGCGGCGTGCCGAAGGCCGAGTTCGGCAGCCGCAATTTCTACGACGTCTGGCTGCCGACACTGTCGCCTACTCCGGAACTCGTTCACGAAGCGCTGGCCGCCAGAACCGATGCCGAGTGGAAGGATTTCGTGCGCAAGTTTCGCGCGGAGATGAACCACGGCGACGCGCCGAAGGTGCTCGACACCCTCGCCGCGTTGTCCGCCACCGCGAATTTCTCGGTCGGCTGCTATTGCGAGCACGAGAACCGCTGCCATCGCAGCGTGCTACGCGAGCTGCTCGCCGACCGGGGCGCGACGCTCGCCTAGCCAGGGGATCGTCAACCGCGTTCAGGCGATTGCCCCGCCTCCGTCGACGAGCACCGTCGAGCCCGTCGCGTAAGGCGTCGTCGCCAGATAGACGATCGCGTTCGCGACGTCTTCGGGCTGGCCGACGCGCCGTGCCGGCAACCGGTTCGCGGCGCCTTCGAACATGCTGTCGCGCGCCTCGTCGGTGAGCTTCGACCAGAGCGGCGTCGCGATCAAACCCGGCGACACGGTGTTCACGCGCACGGGTGACAGTTCCAGCGCGAGACCGCGCGCGAGCGCTTCGAGCGCCGCGTTGATCGCGCCTTGCAGGACCGACATCTTGCTCGGCCGCACTGCGAGAAAGCCCGACACGAAGGTCAACGAGCCGCCTTCGGCGATCTTCACGGCGCGCGCCACGCGATAGGCGCCCCAGAACTTGCTGTCCATCGCCTTGTAGGCGTCGTCGAGCGGCAACTGGCGCACGGGACCGGACGGCGTCTGCGCAGCCGAAATCACAACGTGATCGAACGGTTGCTGCGCGGCGAAGTAGGCTTCGACGGCGGCGGCATCCGTCGTATCGATCTCAGCCGTTTGCACACCGTGGCCGATTTCCTGTGCCGCCGCCGACAGCTTCTGCGCATTGCGCGATGCAATCGTCACCTTCGCGCCGAGCGCGGCAAAAGCCTGTGCAGCCGCCGCGCCAATGCCCGAACTGCCGCCGACGATCAGCACGCGTTTCGATTCAAGCGAATTCATGTGTGTCTCCTTGCTCAAGAAAAGGGATGGATTGCGCCGTCACTTCGCGACGACGCCAAGCTGCTGCAAAAACGTCAGGTTGTCTTCGAGATGCCAGTTTTCGGCAATCTGGCCGTTCGCGACGCGGTAAATATCCGTCGCGATGAAATCCACGTTCTGGCCCTGCCCCTGCACGCCCTTGAACTGGCCCGTGAAATGGCCATGAAAACGCAGATGTACGACCACGCGATCGCCGCTGACCACCATCTGTTCGATATCCGCCTGCAGATCAGGAACGGCGGCCCGCACGAACTTCGACGCGGCAAGCGGCCCTTCGATTCCCTGCGCGCGGCCCGGCGGCAACGTGCGATCGGTGAAGCCGGGCGCGAGTGCTGCGCGGGCGAGCGCTTCGTCGCCTGTGCTCCAGAACGTGTCGTAGCGGCGGGCGGCGAGAATCTGCGCGTCGCGCTGCGCTTTCGGCAGACTGTGATCCACGGTCAACTGATGCGGCTGGACGAGCGAGTCGTGCGCAGCCGTGGCAAACGCGGGCGCAGCCGCCATCGACACGACGGCCAACGCGGCGGACAGCGCGCGGCGCAACGGAGTAGCAGGACGAAACGACATGATGGGCTCCTTGAAGAAAAGCAACGGATCGGATTGATAGGTATGCTAGTCTTCGCGCCATGGAAGAAATACCACTTCCAGATTGATGAATCCTTTCCTTTTTGAGAAGAATGAGCGACACCCGCATCGACAGCCTGCCGGCCCTGATGGCCTTTTCCCGCGTGGTGGCGGCGGGAAGTCTGTCGGCGGCGGCACGCGAAATGGACCTGCCGCTGTCCGTCGTCAGCAAGCGGCTCGCGCAACTGGAGAAAAGCGTCGGCGTGCGGCTGATCCAGCGCACCACGCGCCGTCAGACGCTGACGGAAGAAGGCGCGCTGTTTCATGCCCGCGTCGTGCGGATACTCGATGAAATCGAGCAGGCGGAAGAACTGTTGTCGCAACGACGCCAGGAAGTGAGCGGCCTGCTGCGCGTCACGGCGCCTGGCCAGCTCGGCCGGCAGAAGATCGCGCCGCTGATCGCCGATTTTCAGCGGCTTCATCCGCAGCTCACCGTGCAGCTCGAATTGACGGACGCCGTCGTCGATCTCGTCGAAAGCGGGTTCGATCTCGCGATCCGTTTCGGCAGCCTCGCGGATTCGTCGCTGATCGCGCGCTCGCTCGCGCCGAACTTTCGCGTGCTGTGCGCGTCGCCCGCGTATCTGCAGGCGCACGGCACGCCGAAGCACCCCGACGATCTGACCGCGCACCGCTGCATCCTGATCGGCGACCAGCGGCGCGCGGAATGGCGTTTCGAAGGCGACGAAAGCATCGCGGTACGCGTCGATGCGGCAATCGTCACCAACGACGGCGAGGCCGCGCATCTGTTCGCGCTCGCCGACGCCGGCATTGCCGTGAAGTCGATCTGGGACGTGGGCGACGACATCCTCGCGGGCAAGCTGCGCCGCGTGCTGCCGCAGCATTCGATGTCCGCCGCGCCGCTGCACGCAATCTATCCGCATAGCCAGCATCTCGCGCCGCGCGTGCGCGCGTTCGTCGACTATCTGCGCGAGCGGCTCGCGCAGGCCTGGCGATGGGAAACGCTGTAAGCCGCATGCGCACGCGCCGCACGGCTACGGCTTGATGATTTCTTCATGATCTGTCGATAGCGCCCTCCTCCTGCGGCTCGCACCATGTAAGCAGCGAACTCCGATCCTCCGGTTTCGCCTCGCGGCCAGTCACCGCTGACCGTACCCACATCGTTTCGAAGGAGTCAGATCATGAAGACGCTTCGTATCGCGGCGACCTGCGCGGTCGCTCTGTCAGTGGGCTATGTTGGGCACGCATGGGCACAGGATCAGCAGCCCGCAGCCGTGCCCGTCGCACAAACGGCGCAGGATGTCGGCGGCATGCCGGATGCGTCGGTGGGTCAGTCCGGTCGTGCGATGGGAACGACACGCTCCGACGTCTATCAGGATCTGCTGCGGTCCGAGCAGTCCGGTGAGCAGCATCGGCTGAACGCCAGCCTCTATCACGGCAAGTGAACGCCATCCACGCGATGCGCCCAGGGTCTTCGCGGCGCATCGCATCCTGCGCGCTTCAGTAACCGATCCGCTTCTCGACACTCCTGAACTTTCCCAGCGACCGATAGTGGTTGAACCACGGATTCGTGCGCAGTTCGCACAGCCGCGGCGAGCGTTCGGCCAGCGACACCTCGAGCCAGCGGAACATCTCGTCGGCCTGTCCCAGCCGGGCGTAGAGTTCGGCGAACAGGAACGGCGACGTGTAGCGTGTCTGACGCCGCGCCTGCAGGTCCTGCAGATACCACTGCAGCACCCGGTCATAACCACCCGCGTCCCACGCCGCGCGCACGCTTTCGGCGCGCGTGAATTCGTTGCAGCGCGTGAGCGCATCGACAGTTGCCTCGACGGCGCGCTCATAGTCGCCGCGCACTTCGAACGCGATGGCCAGCAACTGATACACGAGCGGCGAACGGTTGCCGTGCCCCGCGCTCAGATAGTCGCGCGTCACTTCTTCGTAGCGCCCCGACTGCACGAGACCGAAAATGCGCGAGCCTTCGAAGCCGAGCGGATCGGCCCGTTCTGCGCGCTCGAACTGCGCGCGCCCCTCGGCTTCGCGGCCCAGCACGAGCAGAAGCCGCGCATACAGGCGGCTCGTTTCCGCATGCTCGGGGTTCAGGCGCAGCGCCTCCAGAAACTCTTCTTCTGCGCGCCGCCAGTCCCAGTCGAAGAAGTAATGCACGCCGGCCAGCGCCTGATGCGCCTCGGGCAGGCTGCTATCGAGTTCGAGCGCGCGCAGCGCGGTTTCGCGCGCCCGTGGATAGCCTTGCAACGAAGGATAGAAACCATGCGCCGCCGTGCCGCCGAACACATTCGACAGCCCGACGTAGCCCAGCGCGTAGGTCGGATCGTGTTCGACAGCCTCTTCGAAATAGCCGCGCGCGCGAATGAAGTCCTCGTCGCTCAGCGCGTGATGCGCGGCGAACCCCGCATCGAAATGCACGCGGCGCGTCCAGTAGTAACGGCCACGCAGATATGCGTCGTGCGCACGCGGATCGACGGGCAGCCGGCGCGCAAGCCGCAATTGAAACTGCTCGCCGAGCGCCAGTGACACTTCCCGCGCGAGCGCCGCGCCCACTTCCATCTGGATGTCGAGCGCGCCCTTCGCGACGGGCTCGTAAGCGTGGCGCCACACCTGCACCTGGTCGTAGCAGCGGATCAGTTGCACGAGAATGCGCAGGCGTCCGCCATCGCGCATGAGCGAGCCTTCCAGCACGTAATCGACGGAAAGCTCGAAGGCGATCTCCGCGATGCTCTTTTTCGCGTTCCGATAGTGCGCCGCCGTCGTGCGCGCGACCACGAGAATGCGGTTCGCGTCCAGCATGCCGAGGTTCGCCGAGGTTTCGTCGGCGAGCGCGTCGCAGAAGCTGTCCAGCGCCGTATCGCCCGTCTGGTTGCCGAACGGCAGCACGAGCAGGCGCGCCGCCGCCGTCGACGGCGCAGGCGCCGTCTCGACTGCCGCCGCCGTCCCGATGCCTTCGAGGCGATAACCCTTGCCTTTGACAGTCAGCAGATAACGCGGCGCGTCCGGATTCTCGCCGAGGGCGATGCGGATCTTGCGGATCGCGGTATTGATGCTGTTATCGGTTTGCCGGTACGCATTGCCACCCCACAGCGCGCGCACGATGTCGGCGCGCGTCACCAGCTGGCCGCTGCGCGACGCCATCAGGATCAGCAGTTCCATCGGCAGTCGTTCGAGCCGGATCTGCTCGCCGCCGCGGCGCAAGGCGTAGCGCCCGATGTCGAGTTCGACGTCCGCGATCCATACGGGCTCTGTGGGTTCCATCTCCGCTCCTGCCATCGCGTGACGAGGCTCGCGCGCCGCTACTCGTGCCGCACCATCGGCGTACGCAGCCTGCCGTGCTTCATGCCAAAGGTCGAGGCGAATGCGACCAGCGCGCCCGCGAACATCGCGAGCGCGGGCGCGAGTGTCCGATGCAGATCGGCGACCAGAAAGCTCACGACGAGCGGCGTCAGTCCCATCGTCACGGCGAGGCCGACGTTCATCGCGGCCGCGACGCCGCTAAAGCGCACGTCGACAGGAAACAGTTCGGCGATCGCGCAGCCATACGTGCCGTTGATCAACGATGCAATCGCTCCCGCGATTACGAACAGCAGCACGAGATCGGGTTGTGTACGTGAGGCGGCGATAAAGAACACGGGCGCGAACAGGGCCGTCATCACGGCACCCGCGCGGAACACGCGACGGCGCGAGAAACGGTCGCCCGCTGCCGCCGTCAACGGAATGCACGCGGCGATGGCGATCACATAGAGCGTCTGCGCCCACGCCACATCCCTTGCGCCATGACCGAGCGCCTGCAGCCAGCTTGGCATGTACGCGATGAACAGTCCGCCCGTGACGCCCGTCATCACGCCCGCGCCGGTTCCCGTGACGATGGCCGCCAGGTGATGACGGAACAGCACGGCAAGCGGCTCGCGATGCCGCCGCGCAATCGCGCGCGCGTATTCCGCCGACTCCTCGAGCGTGCGGCGCAGCGCGAAGATGCCGAGACCGCAGATTCCGCCCAGCAGGAACGCGATCCGCCATCCGAACGCATCGACCTGCGGCCCATCG
The DNA here is from genome assembly GCF_013426895.1 of Paraburkholderia largidicola. Classification (NCBI taxonomy): domain Bacteria; kingdom Pseudomonadati; phylum Pseudomonadota; class Betaproteobacteria; order Burkholderiales; family Burkholderiaceae; genus Paraburkholderia; species Paraburkholderia largidicola. Next base: position 514,328 of record NZ_AP023175.1, read on the forward strand.
AGCAACAGATGCACCAGGAGATTCACGCTCGAAGCGAGCAACAAGGACAGATTGACGGCCACGAACACGAAGCCGCACATCAGGCCCGGATGCGCCGAGCCCGTCTCGATCGCGTAGACGAGTGCGCCCGGCAACTCGCCGCCGAGGCACAAACCCTGCACGAGGCGCAACGTGAGCAGCGCAATCGGCGCGGCAATGCCGAGCGCGGCGTATGAAGGAAGCATTCCAATGGCGAGCGTCGCGAGCGCGGCGACGAGCGCGGACGACATGAAGACGACGCGCCGGCCGTACTTGTCGCCGAGCCGGCCGAGAAACAGGCCGCCGAGCGGGCGCGACAGATGGCCGATGGCAAGCACGGCAAACGACAGCGTGGCAGGCGCGAGCCCGATGCCGGGCGGAAAGAACGCGCGCCCGATGTGCTGCGCGAAGAAGCCGTAGATGACGAAATCGAAGACTTCGAGCGCGCCGCCCGTGCTGGCGACGAAGATCGTCCAGCGTTGGCGGGCGGCCCGTGACGCCGACGGCAGCGAAAGCGTATCGTCGAGCATGACTACTCCAGATATCGCCAGGCATATCGGCCACGCCCGTTTCGCGCAGATCGACGGGACGGCATTTCGCGGTCGACACCCGGCCAGAGTGCGTTCCGACAGCGCATGCGGTGTTACGGAACATTCTGGGCGACAAAGCCGCGCTCGCAAAGCTTTCTTATGCGTTTCGCAACAGCGTTTTGCAACGGCAATGCGACGCGACCGGCGTTTTCCGCTCGCCCGTGAGCATCAGCCGCTGCGCCAGAACACGGCTTCCACGGTTATCAGGCAAGGCGCAATCCGGCCATTACCCTGCTTGCGCTTTGCTGGAAACCGTCTAGCCTCCCTTTCAAAACGACGATCTGGCACAGGTTTCGCAAGCTTTTTGGGATAATGATTCGCGAGGGAATCCTGTAATTTCCAGATAGCGTCGGCGTGGACCGTCCGGATGACCGCCATCCGACGCACCGCCTCAATACATCAACACCGGAAGAGTCATCGACAATGGCCACAGCGACGCCCCGCACCAGCGACACCACCCTGCTCGAGCCGAAGCACGCGGCCCGCTTCACGCTCGGCAACCGGATCATGCTGAGCTTCGGCGCACTGTTCGTGCTGATGCTGATGATGGCCGCCATCTCCTGGAGCCGGCTGCGCGTGATGGACGACGAAGCGCTCAGCATGGGGCGCGACTCGGTGCCCGGCCTGTACCTCGCCACGACCTTGCGCGCGGCGGCCAACGAAGGCTATGCGACGCTCGAACGCGCGCTGTTCGTCGACGGCAACGAAGCCGCGACGAAGCAGGATCTCGAACGGATGCCGCAGGCACTGCAAAAATTCGATCAGGTATCGGCCGAATACCAGGCGACCCTCTATCGCGACGTCGATCGCGAGCACTTCCGCGCCTTCCGGGCCGCGTGGGATCAATACCTGCCGCAACTGAACGACGCGATGCACGCCGCTCCGACCTCGAAAGCGCAAGCCCAGGCCATCTTCGTCAAGCTCGCGCCCGCATGGGAAAACGTGATCCGCGCGGCGAACGAACTCGTCAACGAGAACCGCACGCAGGCGGACGAGTCCGCGAAAGCCATCCGCGACTCGGTGACGGGTACGGAAATCACGCTCGCGACGGCGCTCGGCGTCACGTTGCTCGTCGCGCTCTACACCGGCTTTTCGCTGTACCGCGCGATCACGGTGCCGATGGCGAGCCTCGTCGACGTGCACAACGTCATGCGCACGGGCAACCTGACACAGCGTTTGAAGCTTGGCCGCCGCGACGAATTCGGCACGCTCGAGGACGGCTTCAACCGGATGGCCGAGGAACTGAACAGCCTCGTTGCGCAGGCGCAGAAGTCGTCGCTGCAGGTGACGACGTCGGTGGCCGAGATTGCGGCGACGTCGAAAGAACAGCAGGCGACGGCGACGGAAACCGCCGCGACCACGACGGAGATCGGCGCGACCTCGCGCGAAATCTTCGCGACCTCGCGCGACCTGCTGCGCACGATGAATGAAGTGTCGGCCGTCGCGGATCAGTCGGCGACGCTCGCGGGCGCGAGCCAGAACGGCCTCACGCGCATGGAAGACACGATGCGCAGCGTGATGGAAGCGGCCGGTTCGGTGAACGCGAAGCTCGCCATCCTCAACGAAAAGGCCGTCAACATCAATCAGGTGGTCGCGACGATCACCAAGGTCGCCGATCAGACCAACCTGCTGTCGCTGAACGCGGCCATCGAAGCCGAGAAAGCGGGCGAATACGGCCGCGGCTTTGCCGTCGTCGCGACGGAAATCCGCCGTCTCGCGGACCAGACGGCCGTCGCCACCTTCGATATCGAACAGACCGTGAAGGAAATCCAGTCGGCTGTGTCGGCGGGTGTGATGGGCATGGACAAGTTCTCCGAAGAAGTGCGGCGCGGCATGCGCGACGTGCAGCAGGTGAGCGAGCAGCTGTCGCAGATCATTCATGAAGTGCAGACGCTCGCGCCGCGCTTCCAGCTGGTCAACGAAGGCATGCAGACCCAGGCGACGAGCGCCGAGCAGATCACGCAGGCGCTGTCGCAGCTGTCGGAGGCCGCGCAGCAGACGGCGGAGTCGCTGCGCCAGTCGTCGCAGGCGATCGACGATCTCACGCTCGTTGCGAACCAGCTGCGCACGGGTGTGTCGCGTTTCAAGATCGAAGCGTGAGCCCGCTCGCGCTGGCGGGCCCAACACGGCTGACACGGTGACGGCGATGCTCTTTCTTCTGTTCGAACTCGACCGCGACCGCTATGCCCTCGATGCCGCCGACATCGTCGAAGTGCAGACGCTGACCGCCACCAAGGCGATTCCCGGCGCGCCCGCGTGGGTTGCGGGCGTGATCGAGCGTCACGGCGAACCCGTGCCCGTGATCGATCTCGCGCAACTCGCGCTTGGCCGCCCGTCGCAGTACTGGCGCTCGACGCGGCTCGTGTTCGTCCATTACCGCGACGTGCGAGACATACGCGAACCCGGGGATGATGAAGCGCCCCCGCGCCTGCTCGGCCTGATCGTGGAACGCGCGACGCAGACGCGCCGGATCGAGCGCGAGCACTTCGCCGACAGCGGCATCGCGACGCCGCACGCGCGCTGGCTCGGCCCCGTCGCGAGCGACGAACTCGGCATGATCCAATGGATCGACGTACAGCAGATGCTCGACGACGACGTGAAGGCGCTGCTCTTCCCGCAACCCCAATCTCATACGCGATGAACGCCGCGAACGCTTTCGTGCCGCGCTTCGAAGCCTGGCTCCTGCGGGAGACGGGAATCGACGCGTCGTCGCTCGGCATCAACGCGCTGGAGCGCGCGGTGCTCGAACGCGTGCGCGTGACGCGCCTCGGCCTGTCGGCACACGACACGAGCGTCGCTATCGATCCCGCCGAGATCGAAGCGTACTGGCAGCAGCTGAGCGTGTCGCGCGACGAACGGCAGGCGCTGATCGAGGCGCTCGTCGTGCCCGAAACATGGTTCTATCGCGACCGCGAGGCGTATGTCGCACTCGCGCGGCTCGCGAACGAGCGGCTGGTGCGCGATCCGATGCACGTATTGCGCGTGCTGAGCCTGCCGTGCTCGACGGGCGAGGAACCGTACACGATCGCGATGACACTGCTCGACGACGGCATCGGCGAGAACCGTTTCACCGTCGATGCCTTCGATATCAGCGCGCGCGTGATCGAGCATGCGCGCGCGGGCCTCTACGGGCGCAATTCGTTTCGCGGCCATCCGCTCGCGTTTCGCGACCGGCATTTCACGGCCGTCAGCGACAGCTGGCAACTGAGCGAGCGCGTACGCGAGACGGTGCGCTTCTCGCACGCGAATCTGTTCGACTTGCAGGCGGGCGCGCAGGCGCCATACGACTTCATCTTCTGCCGCAACGTGCTGATCTATTTCGACCGGGAGGCGCAGGACCGCGCGATCCGCGTGCTCGACGCGAATCTCGCCAGCGGCGGCACGATCTTCGTCGGTCCCGCCGAGACGGGCCTGATGATGCGGCACGCGATGACATCCGCGCGCATTCCGCTCGCGTTTGCGTTCCGGCGCAGCACGCCCGAAGAAACACATGCGGCGCGCGCGGTCAAACCACTTGCTCTGAGCGCGGCGAACGTGACGGCGCAAGCCGCGCGTGCGACCGTGCTCACGTCGGCAACGCGCGTCGCCGCGAAACCGCCGCCGGCGAACCGCGGCCTCTCGGCGCAGCGAACGCAACCTGCTGTTCGAACGATGCCGCCCGCGCCGACGCCGCTACCCGCCACGGAACCCTCGCTCGCAGCCGCGCGCCGTCACGCCGATGCCGGCGAGTTCGACGAAGCCGAGCGCCTCGCGCATCAGCATGCGATCGTGCACGGCCCGAATGTCGACGCGTTCTATCTGCTCGGCCTGATCGCCGATGCGCGCGGGCGCGGCGCCGACGCTGCCGATTTCTATCGCAAGGCGCTTTATCTGGACCCCGTGCATTACGAAGCGCTCACGCATCTGGCCGCTTTGCTCGACATCGGCGGCGATCGGGTGGGTGCGCAGAACCTGATGCAACGCGCGCAACGCTCGGCGGCGCGCTCGACACAATCGACTCAAGCGCCAACGGACGATGCGCAACGTTCACGAGGATTCCATGCTGCACGACGCTCCTGATCATCCGGGCGCGGCCGTGCGCGTCGACGACTGCTGGAACCGCATTGGCACGCGCGGCGACAATACCTGCCCGCGCCTCGCCGACTATTTTCGCTGCCTGAACTGCCCTGTCTTCGCGCAAGGCGCGGCGCAGTTGCTCGACCGGCCGTTGAGCGCCACCGATCTCGCTTCGCGTGCGCAACTGGGCGCAGCGACAGCCGCAACGCGTGAAGCGTCCGCGCAGACTCAGTCCGCGCTCGCCTTTCGCATCGCGGGCGAGTGGCTCGCGCTGCCGACCCGTGTGCTGCGCCAGATCGACGATATCCGCCCGATCCATTCGCTGCCGCATCAGCGCTCGCGCGCCGTGCTCGGCGTCGTCAACGTGCGTGGCGCGCTGACCGTTGCCGTCTCGCTGGGAGAACTGCTGAACATGGACCGCGCCGCCGACGCGAAGCAGGCCGCGCGTAACGGCTATGCGCGGATGCTGGTCGCCGCGCACGACGGCGAATCCGCCGCGCCGCCCGTGGCCCTGCCCGTCGACGAGGTCGAAGGTGTGATCCGATATGCGGACGCCGAACTGCTGCCCGTTCCCGCGACGCTCGCGCACGCCACCGCGTCGCACGCAAGCGGCGTGCTCGCGTGGCGCGGCGGGTCCGTCGGCCTGATCGATCCGGCGCGGCTGTTCGAGTCGATTGCCCGGAGCCTGCGATGACCGACGACGATCTGTCGCTGCTCGAACTGTTCCGCGAGGAAGCGGCTGTGCAAACGCGCGTGCTGTCCGACGGTCTGCTCGCGCTCGAACATCGCCCCGCCGACGCCGCCGCGCTCGAAGCGTGCATGCGCGCCGCCCATTCGCTCAAGGGCGCGGCGCGCATCATCGGCTTGCAGGATGGCGTCGATATCGCGCATGTGATGGAAGAGTGCTTTGTCGGCGCCCAGCGCGCGGAACTTCAACTGACACCCGCGCATATCGACGTGCTGTTGCGCGGCGTCGATCTGCTGATACGCGTGGGCGATGCGAAGACGGACGCGCCCGTCACGCGCGCCGATATCGACGGGTTCGTGCGGCGGCTGGCGTCGCCCGCAAGCGCCGCGCGCGAGACGGCAGCCGGCGACGGAACGCACGCCGATCAGGACGTCGACGTGTATGCGCAACTCCAGGCGCAACTGCAGGCCGAGGCGCTCGCGCAACGGCAGGAAGCGCCCGCAACCGACCCCGCTGCACCGCCTGACGCGCCCGCGCAACCCGCTTCGCATGCGTCCGCTCGTCACCCCGACCGCATGCTGCGCGTGCGCGCTGCGAATCTCGACCGCGTGTTGAGCCTGTCGGGCGAAGTGCTCGTCGAATCGCGCTGGCTCAAGCCGTTCGCCACGTCGATGCTGCGCATCAAGCGGACACAGCGCGACACCTCGCGCGCGCTCGATGCGCTCTATGACACGCTGGCCGACCATCTCGACGACGCCGCGCTCTCGGCGCTGGCCGACGTGCGCACCGCGCTCAACGACATGCAGCACACGCTCGGCGCGCGCCTCGACGAACTCGACCACTACGACCGCAGCAGTTCCAACCTGGCGCAACTGCTGTACGACGAAGCGCTGCAATGCCGGATGCGCCCGTTCGGCGACGCGACGCACGCGTATCCGCGCGTCGTGCGCGATCTGGCGCGCTCGCTCGGCAAGCGCGTGAAGTTCGAGATCGTCGGTACGTCGACGCAGGTGGACCGCGACATTCTCGACATGCTCGACGCGCCGCTCGGCCATCTGCTGCGCAACGCGCTCGATCACGGCATCGAGACGCCCGACGCGCGGCTCGCGCGCGGCAAGCCCGCCGAAGCGCACGTGACGCTCGAAGCGCGCCACAGTGCGGGCAAGCTGCTGATCAGCGTCAGCGACGACGGCGCGGGCATCGATCTCGACAACGTGCGCGCGTCGGTGATCCGCCGCAAGCTCGCCGACGAAGACACGGCCGCGCGTCTGTCCGAACCGGAACTGCTCGACTTCCTGCTGCTGCCGGGCTTCTCGATGCGCGAGCAGGTCACCGATGTATCGGGCCGCGGCGTCGGCCTCGACGCCGTGCATGAAATGGTCAAGGCCGTGCGCGGCACCGTGCGCATCTTCAACGACCCGGGCCACGGTTCGCGCTTCGTGATGCAGTTGCCGTTGACGCTCTCCGTGGTGCGCAGCCTGCTCGTCGATGTGGGCGGCGAGGCGTATGCGTTCCCGCTCGCGCATGTGCGCCGCACACTCGAACTCGCGCGCGTCGATATCGACATGCTCGAAGGCCAGCAGCACTTCGCGTTCGACGGCAAGCCCGTCGGGCTCGTCACTGCGCATCAGTTGCTCGGCGCGCAGGCGGGCGTGACGCGCGAGTCGGTGTCCGTGGTAGTGATCGGCGACGAGCGGGTGACGTATGGGATCGCCGTCGACCGCTTTCTCGGCGAGCGGATGCTCGTCGTGCAGCCGCTCGATCCACGCCTCGGCAAGATCCGGGACATCGCGGCGGGCGCGCTGATGGAGAATGGCGACGCTGTATTGATTGTCGATGTCGACGACCTGCTGCGTTCCGTCGACAAGCTCGTGCGCGGCGGTCAGCTCGACCGGATCGGCCGCGCGCACGATGTCGCCGCGCGGCAGCGCAAGCATGTGCTGGTCGTCGAAGATTCGTTGACGGTGCGCGAACTCGAACGCAAGCTGCTGGAGAAACGCGGCTATGCGGTGACGGTCGCCGTGGACGGGATGGACGGCTGGAACGCACTGCGCGGCGGCACGTTCGACCTCGTCGTCACCGATATCGACATGCCGCGCATGGACGGCATCGAGCTCGTCACGCTGATCAAGCGCGACCCGCTGTTCAAGCCCGTGCCCGTGATGATCGTGTCGTACAAGGACCGCGACGAGGACCGCCGGCGCGGCCTCGAAGCCGGCGCGGACTACTACCTCGCGAAGGGCAGCTTCCATGACGAAGCCCTGCTCGATGCCGTGCGCGACCTGATCGGAGAGGCATCAGCATGAATATCGGCATCGCCAACGACCTGCCGCTCGCCGTCGAGGCGCTGCGCCGCGTGATCGCGCTGCGCTCCGAGCATCGCGTGTTGTGGGTCGCCGCCAATGGCGAAGAAGCCGTCGATTTCTGCGCCGCCCAGACGCCGGACGTCGTGCTGATGGATCTCATCATGCCGAAAATCGACGGCGTGGAAGCGACGCGCCGCATCATGGCGCGCACGCCCTGCCCGATCCTGATCGTGACCAGCAGCGTCGGCGCGAACACGTGGCGCGTCTACGAGGCGATGGGCGCGGGCGCGCTCGACGCCGTCGATACGCCGACGCTCGGCGGGCGCGGCATCGGCGAGTCCGCGCTGCTGATGCTGCAGAAGATCGACCAGATCGGCCAGTTGATGGACAAGCCCTGGGCGCCGCGGCAAACGGCCATCGCGCCGCTCACGCGCGATGCGCAGCGGCTGGTGGCGATCGGCGCGTCGGCAGGCGGGCCGGCCGCGCTCGCGACCGTGCTGGGCAGCCTGCCCGCGGACTTCGCCGCGCCCATCGTGATCGTGCAGCATGTCGACCAGGTGTTCGCCGACGGCATGGCGCAATGGCTCGACGGGCAAACGCCCGTTGTGGTGCGCACCGCGCGCGAAGGCGAGTTGCCGGCGGCGGGCGTCGCGCTGCTCGCGGCGACCAACGATCACATGCTGCTGACACAGAACGGCGCGCTGCACTACACTCGCGAACCAGCCGACATGCCCTACCGTCCGTCCGTCGACGTGTTCTTTCATAGTGTCGTCGAGCATTGGCCCGGCGAGGCACTCGGCGTACTGTTGACGGGCATGGGCCGCGACGGCGCGATCGGCCTGAAGGCGATGCGCGCGAAGGGCTACGACACGATTGCGCAGGACGAAGCGACGAGCGCCGTCTACGGCATGCCGAAGGCGGCCGCGACGCTTGGCGCGGCGCGCCGGATTCTGCCGCTGGGCAGCATCGCCGGCCAGCTGACGGCGTTCGCGCGAAGATGAGTGTGCGCAACGCAGCAGGGGTAAAGACAGAAGCAACGGGGCATTCGATGCAAGAGCGGCACGCAATGAAACACCGAGACAACGCATGACCAGCATTTCCGACAGGGGTACGCACATGGACTTCGATCAAATCGGGGCACGGGACCAGGGGGGTTCCACATCGACGTCGGCCGACCGCGCGAATGCCGCGCTCGAAGCTGCGCGCGCCGCGCTGGAAACGGCGGCGCTGTCCGACGTGCCGATCATGGTGTTGCTGGTCGACGACCAGGCGATCGTCGCGGAAGCGGTGCGGCGCGCGCTCGCGAACGAGGAAGGCATCGACCTGCACTACTGCGCGAGCGCCGACGAAGCCATCCACGCGGCCACCCACACGCGCCCCACGGTGATCCTGCAGGACCTCGTGATGCCCGGCATCGACGGCCTCACGCTGGTCAAGGCGTATCGCACCAACACGAAGCTGCGCGACGTGCCGATCATCGTGCTGTCGACCAAGGAAGAGCCGACCATCAAGAGCGCGGCCTTCGCGGCGGGCGCGAACGACTATCTCGTCAAGCTGCCCGACCGGATGGAACTGGTCGCGCGCATCCGCTATCACTCGCGCTCGTACGTGAACCTGCTGCAACGCGACGAGGCGTACCGCGCGCTGCGCGAATCGCAGCAGCAACTGCTGGAAGCGAATCTCGAACTACGCAAGCTGACGCAATCGGACGGGCTGACAGGGCTGTCGAACCGCCGTTATCTGGATGAATATCTGAGCGCCGAATGGCGGCGCGGCATGCGCGCGCAAACGGAAGTGTCGATGTTGATGATCGACGTCGACAACTTCAAGCCGTACAACGACACCTACGGCCACGTCGCGGGCGACGAAGTACTCAAGCAGATCGCGTCGACGGTGGAAGGCTGCCTCGGCCGGCCCGGCGATCTTGCCGCGCGTTTCGGCGGCGAGGAGTTTGCGGTCGTGCTGCCGGGCACGTCGGCGGGCGGCACGCGCCTGCTCGCCGAGAAGATCCGGCTCGAAATCGAAGCGCTGCGCATTCCGCACGCGGGCTCGTCGTCGGGGCAGTACGTGACGATCAGCGTCGGTTGCGCCACGCAGGTGCCCGCGCCCGACGCGCCGATGACGACGCTGATCGAAGCCGCCGACCTCGCGCTGTATCGCGCGAAACGCGATGGAAAAAATCGCGTGGCGGCGACGGAAGGCGGTGTGAACGAAACGCGCTCGACGGCGCAATGACTGCGTACCGTCTGGCGCTCGCTTGACGCGGCCTCGCTAACCCGGCTTGCCGTCCGCGCGCGGCCGCATCAACGGCAGCGCGTAGGCGCCCGCGTAGATCGCGAACGCGGCGATCCAGCACGCGCCCGCGCTCCAGATCCACATCTGATAGTGAACCGGCGCAACGAGCGGCCCGACGATCCGCAATGTCGAGCCCAGCGTGACGAGCGCATAGCTCGCGATATCGCGCGTGTCGGCGACGAGCGGCCTGCCCGTATGACCGCGCGCCGTGCGCGTGATCATCGCGATGATCGCCCCGCCGATCACGCCCGCCGTGAATGCGTGCGTCGCGACGGAATGCGTCACGAACCCGAGCGCGCTCAAGCCGAGCAGCGCGAAGCCAACGGGCATCCATGCATAGGCGATGTGAAGGATCAGCAGGATGGCCGGTCCGCGCACCTTGTACGACCGCCAGCCAATGAGCCGCGTGCAATGGATCGCGCATGCGGTGAACGCGAGTGTCGAGACGATGGCGGCCGGCAACGCGGCTGCGTCGGCGAACAGCGCGCATAGCGTCAGCGGCGCGGCGCTCCACTCCACCAGTTTCCAGCGGCGCGTGACGAAACCAGGAATTGCATTCGACGTGAACATCGGAATCACGCGTGCGCCGATCACCGAGACCAGCAGCACCACGATGTCCGCTGCAGCGTAGAGACAGCGCAGCGCGAGATCGGGATGCCCCAATTGCGTCAACACATGGAAAGCGGCGTTGAGCGCGGCGAACGTCAGCAGCACGGGCACCAGAAAATAGTTACGCCGGTTGCCCGCTTTCATCAGCACGCGCAGCAGCGTGAACGCAACGGCAGGCAGAAACGCGCTGTCGATCAGCGCAGCGGGCACGGCGGGCCCGCTCCACACCAGCACGCGCGCGGCGAGCCACAGCAATGTGAGCGCGGCGAGCGCGCGGTGGCTGGTCGTCTGCATGCCCGTCCATGCGCGTACCGCGGTCAGCAGGAAGCCCGCGACGATCGATGCCGCGAAGCCGAAGACCATCTCGTGTGCGTGCCAGCCGATGGGGTCCAGTTTCAGCAGATAGCCGCCCATGATGGGTACGCCTGCGAGCATGAGCAGCCACACGGTCAGTGCGAGTGCGGCGAAACCTGCGCCTACCAGGTAGAAGGGGCGGAAGCCTAGATTGAGGAGGGCAAAACGCTGTGCGGGACGGTAGCGTTCGGGTGGTGGGACGAAGGCGACGGTTTTCATCTGGTGACTCATGGGCGGGATTGTCTCAGGTGACGATGCAGGCTTTGTGCCAATGCTGAGGGGCCTTTGCAGGCCGTGTGCTTTTTCCGGGATGAGTCATTTTCACTGGGGTCGTTTTGACCTGTTGGCGGGTCGGTTCAACTCGGGCGTGATGCGGTTTTGTGTTTTTTTTGTTTTTACTGGCATCCGCGTTATGCCTACGTGCTTCAAGCGTTGCCCCTGTGCGGGGCGGCACCTACTTTTCTTTGCCGCCGCAAAGAAAAGTAGGCAAAAGAAAGCGGCTCACACCGCCAGCTCGTGTGTCTGCCTGAGGGACCCCAACCGGTCTTATGCTTCACACGGCAACGTCTCTGCTGGCGCTCGTTGCCAACGCTTCGAACCGATGCCTCACCCGCTTCAGACACCCGCACAAGAGCCAGCGGCAGCGAATGGTATGTGCCGCCCAGGTGGCAAACTGTGTGTAGGTTGTCGCGTTGTATAGCGTGGCGCTCTTACAGGGTGGAACGCGTGCGCTATCTGTCCGAAGTGAGGCGTGTGAGGTACTACGGCCTGCACACAGTTTGCCACCTGGGCGGCCGTGGACTATCTGGCATGGCACGCTGTGATGCGGGTGCGTGAAGTGGGTGAGGCGTACTGAGAGGACGTTGGCAACGGGCGCGGACTGGCGCGTTACCGTTTGAAGCGTAAGACCGGTTGGGGGCCCTCAGGCAAATACTAGAACTCGCGGTGTTAGCCGCTTTCTTTTGCCTACTTTTCTTTGCGGCGGCAAAGAAAAGTAGGTGCCGCCCCGCACAGGGGCAACGCATGCGAACCAATAACATCACGCGGATGCCACCGCAAACCAAACCGGCAACTCCAGACCTCCACCAGGTCGCTCACGCCGACTCGCGCCCCACCAAGCTAAACCCAACATCAACAAACGCACGTTCCTGCACACCATCCAGCCGATCGAGCAACGCGCGCGCCGCGCTCACGCCGATCCGCGTACCGTCGACACGCACCGTCGTCAGTTGCGGCGTCGTTTCCGTCGCGAACTCGAGGTCGCCAAACCCGCAGATCGCAAGACGCCCAGGCACATCAAGCCCCATACCCTTCGCCGCGCCGAGCGCACCAATAGCCAGCAGATCCGAGCCGCAAAACACGGCATCGACATCAGGCGCGTCCTGCATAAGCTGAGGCAACGCTGCCTTCCCTGTGGCAACAGAACTAGGCGGCGCGACGATCACTTCCGCGACATCGATCATGCCTGCCTGAAAAAGCCGCTCCCGAAACCCCGCCCGGCGCGCAAGCGCCCGCACATCACTCGCTGAGATCAATGCGGGCCGCTTCACACCACGCGACAAAAACCGCTCCGCCACCGCAACACCAATCTGGTAATGCGAGAAGCCGACCAGCATATCGATCGGCGTTTCCGTCATGTCCCACGTCTCGACCACGGGAATGCCGACATTGCGCAACCGCTCGCGCAGCGAATCCGTATGCGCCACGCCCGTCAGCAGCACGCCTTCGGGACGGCGGCTCAACACCGTATCGAGCAGGCTCTCTTCGTTCGTATCGCTGTAGCCGCTCAGTGCGAGCAGCACTTCATAGCCCGCGCGCGACATGGTTTCGCTGAACACCTGGATGGTCTCGGAGAACAACGAGTGCGCGACAGTCGGCACGATGGCCGCAATCAGCCGCGAACGCGCCGACGACAACCCGCCCGCAAGACGGTTCGGCACATAGCCGAGTTTCTGCACGACCTGGCGCACGCGTTCGAGTGTTTCGGGCGCAACGGACTCCGGGTTGTTGAACACGCGCGATACCGTGATCGGCGACACGCCCGCCTGCGCGGCAACATCCGTGATGCGCAAGCCCTTCGGGCCGCCGCGCGTGCGACGCGCGGGCGCGGCCTTGAGATCGATCGATGCGTCGGTTGGCTTGGCGGTCGGCATGAGTGAATGAACGGATGACGTTGCGCGGCTATTGTAGCCAATGCGTTATTCGGTGACGGGCGCGCCGCCGACACTCTGCGCGGGCCGCCCGCTGCGCCGCAGAACGAACATCGTCACGAACGCGAAGATCAGCATGCACGCGGCGGGAATCAGCATCGGCGCCTGCGTGCTGCCCGTGGTCTGCTTGACGAACGGCACGAGGTTCTGCGCGATAAAACCCCCGATATTGCCCAGCGAGTTGATCGCCGCGATGCCCGCCGCAGCACGCGCGCCGAACAGGAACTTCGGCGGCAGCGTCCAGAAGCACGGAATCAGCAGATACATGCACGGCGCGCCGAAGCACAACGCGACGAAGCGCAGCGTGTTAGTCGGCAAAAACACCGACGACAGGAAGAACACCATGCCGAGCAGCGCCGACGCGAGCATCGCGATGATCGCGCGATTGCCCGCGCGCAGTTTCGACGGCAGCCACGCGAGTACGATCGTCGCCATCAGCCACGGAATGATGTTGAGAAAGCCGTTCGTCGTGTTGCTGACGCCGAAGCCTTTCACCAGCGTCGGCAGCCAGTAGCTCACGCCGTAGACGGAGATCGACAGCATCATGTAGTAGAGCGCCATGCCGATCACGCGCGGCTCGGTCAGCACGCTCAGGAGCGTGCCGTGACCCGCGGCGCTCTTGCGCGCCTGCGCACTTTCGCTGTCCAGTGTGCGCGCGAGCCAGTTCTTCTCTTCGTCGTTGAGGAACTTCGCTTCGCGCGGCGACGCGGGCAGGCAGAACAGCACGACGAGCGTCAACAGCACGGAAGGAATGCCCGTCACGATGAACACGAGTTGCCAGCCTTGCAGTCCGAGTAATCCTCCCTTGTCGAGCAGCCAGCCGCAGATCGGCGCGCCGACCATGTTGCCGAGACTGCTGCCCACCGTGAAGTAACCGAGCATCCGCACGCGATGCCGTTGCGGAAACCACAGCGTCAAATAGTAGATCACGCCGGGATAAAGCCCCGCTTCCGATGCGCCCAGCAAAAACCGCAGCACATAGAACATCGTCGCGTTCTGCGTGAACGCGAGCAGGATCGTCACGACGCCCCATGTGAACATGATGCGCGCCATCCACTTCGGCGCGCCGTACTTGTGCAGCAGCACGTTGCTCGGCACCTCGAAGATCAGGTAGCCGATGAAGAACAGCGACGCGCCTAGCCCATACGCCACTTCCGACAACCCGAGACTGCCGAGCATCTGCAGCTTCGCGAAACTGATGTTCGAACGGTCGATATACGCGACCAGATACAGCAGGCCGAGCAACGGCATGAGCCGCAAGCCGAGGCGATTGATGAGGCGCGATTCGTCGATCGCGGAAGTGACGGTGTTCACGGTGTCTCCCGGGCCCGGCTGCGTGCGCGCGGGCCTCGTTGTGCAGGTTGTCGTGGTGACGTCGGGCGCGTTACTTGTTCTGCGCTTCGCGCCACGCCTTGTAGGCGGCCAGCGTTTCCTCGTTCGGCGGATAGGTGCCGCGCAGCGGGCGTCCTTCGGCGATGCGCTGCTGGATGAACACTTCCAGCTGCTCCTGTTCGGTCGCATCGCGCGCGACTTCTTCGGCCATTTCGCGCGGCACGATCACCACGCCGTCCACATCAGCGACAACGATATCGCCCGGATACACGGGTACACCGCCGCAGGCGATCGGCACGTTCATGTCGACGGCGTGATGCTTCGCGAGATTGAGCGGCGCGCTCGCGCCCGCGCACCAGATCGGCAGTCCGAGTTCGGAGATCGTGCCGCTGTCGCGCACCGCCCCGTCCGACACCATGCCCGCGACACCACGTTTGGCGAGGCGCAACGTGAGGATCGAACCCGTCGAAGCCACCGTGCGGTCGCCGCGGCAGTCCTGCACCAGAACGCTGCCGGGCGGCGCTGTTTCCACCGCTTTGCGCTGCGGATGGTCGGGGTCCTGGAACACGCCGACGTGATCGATGTCTTCGCGCGCGGGGATATTGCGCAGCGTGAACGCGGGGCCGACCAGGTTCGGTGCGCCCGGCGCGGGCTTCACGAGCGGCGCGACGCCTTGCAGGAACACGTTGCGCAGGCCGCGCTTGAAGAGTTGCGTGGTGAGCGTCGCGGTGCTGACGTGACGGAGTAGTTCGAGCGCGTCGGCGCTCACGGTCGTTTCGGATGCAGTCATTTTCGTGTCGGCTGTGACGGTGTTCGTGTTAATGGATTTCCGGCTCGTTGTTGTTCGCTTCCTGTGCTTCGAGCGAAGGCGTCGTCAGTTTCTCTTCGAGGAAGTCGAAGTCGCAACCCTTGTTTGCCTGGGTCACGTGCAATTGATGCATCACGCCGAAGCCGCGTTCGAACGGACGCTTCGGCGGCTTCCATCCTTCCTTGCGCGCCGCGAGTTCCTGATCGCTGACGTCGAGGTGCAAGCGGCGCGCCGCCACGTCGAGTTCGATGATGTCACCGTCCTTCACGAGCGCAAGCGGCCCGCCGACGAACGACTCGGGCGCCACGTGCAGCACGCACGCGCCGTAGCTGGTGCCGCTCATGCGCGCATCGGAGATGCGCAACATGTCGCGCACGCCCTGCTTCAGCAACTTCTGCGGAATCGGCAGTTGGCCCCATTCCGGCATGCCCGGCGCGCCGACGGGTCCGGCGTGTTGCAGCACGATCACCGAATCCGCCGTCACGTCGAGGTCGTCGCTGTCGATGCGCGCGGCCATGTCGCTGTAGTCCTTGAACACGACGGCCGGCCCGCGGTGCTTCTGCAGATGCGATTCCATCGCGGCGGGCTTGATCACCGCGCCATCGGGCGCGAGATTGCCCGTCAGTACCGCGAGGCCGTCGCGTTCGACCACGGGATTGTCGCGCTTGCGGATCACGTCGTCGTTGAAGATCTCCGCGCCCGCGATGTTCTCGCCGAGCGTCTGGCCGTTCACCGTCATCTGCGTGCCGTCGATCAGCTCGCCGAGTTCGGCCAGCAGCGCGCGCAGGCCGCCCGCGTAATAGAAGTCCTCCATCAGATACTGGCCGGCCGGGCGGATATTGCCGAGCACGGGCGTCACGCGCGCCAGTTCGTCGAAGCGCGCCGTCGTCAGATCGATGCCCGCGCGGCGCGCAACGGCCACGAGGTGCACGATCGCATTGGTCGAACCGGACATCGCGAGCACGGTGGTGACGGCGTTATCGAAGGATTTCGCGGTGAGCAGATCCGACGGCTTCTGGTCGGTCCACACCATCTCGACGATGCGTTGACCCGTCAGCGATGCAAACTGCGCGTGACGCGAATCGGCGGCGGGAATCGACGAGAAGCCCGGCAAGGTGAGGCCGAGCGCTTCCGTCGCGCTCGTCATCGTGGAGGCCGTGCCCATCGTCATGCAGTGGCCCGGCGAGCGAGCTATGCCGCTTTCGATGCCCTTCCACTCGTCTTCCGTGATCTTGCCCGCGCGCAGCTCCGCCCAGTACTTCCACGTATCCGAGCCGCTGCCCAGCGTGCGGCCGTTCCAGTTGCCGCGCAGCATCGGGCCCGCGGGCAGATAGATGGCCGGCAGGTCCATGCTGATCGCGCCCATCAGCAAACCGGGCGTGGTCTTGTCGCAGCCGCCCATCAGCACGCAGCCGTCGAACGGATACGACTTCAGCAGTTCTTCCGTCTCCATCGCGAGGAAGTTGCGATAGAGCATCGTGGTCGGCTTCTGGAACGGCTCGGCGAGCGTCATTACGGGCATTTCGACGGGAAAGCCGCCCGCCTGCCAGATGCCGCGCTTCACTTCCTCGACGCGCTGCTTGAAGTGCGTGTGGCACGAATTGATCTCGCTCCACGTATTGACGACGGCAATCACCGGCTTGCCCATGTAGTCCGACGAGTGATAGCCCATCTGCGCGGTGCGCGAGCGATGCCCGAACGAACGGAGGTCGTTGACGCCATACCAGCGGTGGCTGCGCAACTCTTCGGGCTTCTTGCGATTCGAGGACAAATCAGTCTCCTTGGTAACGCTATCATTTCTGGCCGCAAAAGCGCGCGGCGGGACATGACGGATTGTCTTTCCCGACGGCGAAATGGCGATGAGATGTGCGGATGGTAGCGTTATCATCGCGCTTCGTCCGCCAGGGATAGTACGGAGAGGCGACGGAGAATCAGACTGAAAAGGCGCCGCGCAGGGAACGCCCTGCCCGCGTCAGACGTCTTTCGAGTCGAACACGAGCAGTTCGACGCCCGCCTGCGCGAAGTTCTGCAGATCGGCGGTCGTGGCGGCGGCTTCCGGCGTGCCCATCGCCTGCT
This sequence comes from Paraburkholderia largidicola, assembly GCF_013426895.1. Classification (NCBI taxonomy): domain Bacteria; kingdom Pseudomonadati; phylum Pseudomonadota; class Betaproteobacteria; order Burkholderiales; family Burkholderiaceae; genus Paraburkholderia; species Paraburkholderia largidicola. The sequence goes on from NZ_AP023175.1 coordinate 531,670, forward strand.
GCAGCGACTCGAAGCTATCGAAGCTGAGGATGGCCGCCAGCGCATAAGGCGATTCGCCCTTCGCGCTCGCCACCGGGCCGACGCTCACTTCGTAGCGGCGCAGGCCGGGGATCGACTTCGCAAGCGGCACGTGTTTGTCGAAGTAATGGGCGTCGAATGCGTTGCGGTCGGCGGGGGTCTTGTAGAGCGCGATGAGCTTTGCCATGTGAGGCCTCCTGAAACGGACGTTCAGTGCAGTGTTGCTTGATGCCACATGCTGCCAGTTCAACGGTCCGTGGATTTTACGCTCGACATTTGCAATCTCTGTGTCGAAGGGACGCGTTTCAAACGCGGCGCGCTGGTCGCCGCGTCCTCGTTGCGCTCATCACGCCGACGGACGTCGGCGCAACGCCCACCAGCCTGCCAGCACGGTAAAGCTCACGACGAGCAGTACCATCACCCAGAAGCCGTGCTTGTTCTCCGCGAGGGGTACGCCGCCCACGTTCATCCCGAACAGACCCGCGATGATGTTGATCGGCAGCGCGAGCACCGTCACGATGGTCAGCGTGAACAGCGTGCGGTTGGTCTGCTCGTTCAGGCGCGCGGCGATCTCTTCCTGCAGCAGCTTGATGCGCTCCGCGAGGCCCGACAGATCGCCGAGCACCAGCGAGAACTCTTCCGTCGAATCGCGCAGGCTTTGTACATCGGCGGGCGACAACCACGCGGGCGGCCGCACCAGCAGGCGAAAGATCGAGCCGGGCTCTGGCGCGAGCAGCCTTTGCAGACGCACGAGCACGCGGCGCATCGCGCCGAGGTCGCGCCGGCTTTGCCAGGCGCGCTGCGACAAAAAATGATCTTCGATGCGGTCCACTTCGATGCTGGTCCGCCGCACGATTTCCACCAGCAGATCGGCCTGGTCGCGCAGCAGATGAATCAGCAGTTCGGCCGCCGTATCGAAGCTCTCGCCGTTGCGCACCGACGCGCGCAGCCGGTCGACGGAGCGCAGCTGCTTCAGACGCGCCGTCACCATGATCCGCTTGTGCGTGTAGACCCACAGCGTCGCGATTTCGGAAGGCGTCTGCTCGAAGTCGTACATGACGTCGTTGACCACGGCGAGCAGCGCGCCGTGCTGATGTTCGATACGCGTCGAATGCGAGCCTTCGCGCAAGGCTTCGAAGAAGGTGTCGGGCAGATCGAGATGCGTGCGTATCCAGCGCTCGCTCGACACATGCGCGAGATTGAAATGCAGCCAGAGGAATTCGCCCGGATGCGCGCCCGACCCTTTCGCCTCGTGTTGACATTCGGCGAGCCATTCGGCCGCTGTGTCGGTATCGACGGCGAGGCCGGGCTTGTCGGGTGAAAAACGGAATCCGCAAACGAGGCCGGAGCGGTCTGCCCCATAGGTGGCGGGCGCCAGGTTCAAAGTCATGTGCGTTTCGAGGTGGGTTCCGCGAAAGCGCCATTCTGACATGAGCAAACGGCAGAAACGTTACGTGACAGCCGTTTGACGTTTATTTGTCGATGCTTTGACAGCTTTCTGACAGGTTCCCGCAACGCCCTGCCTGCAAGCGTCGCGGTGACCCTGTCCTTGAAGCGATGCCTCAGGCGCTGAAGCCGCCATCGATCATCAGGTTCGCGCCCGTTACGAAGGCCGCTTCCGGGCTCGCGACATACGCGACCATGCCGGCAATTTCGTCGGCCTTCCCGTGACGCGGGATCGCCATCAGGCCATGCAGCGACGCCGCGAACTCGCCTTCCTCCGGGTTCATGTCGGTATTGACGGGACCGGGTTGCACGTTGTTGACGGTGATGCCCTTCGGGCCGAGATCGCGTGAGAGACCTTGCACGAAACCTTGCAGCGCCGACTTGCTCATCGCGTAGACCGCGCCGCCCGCGAACGGCATGCGATCGGCGTTCGTGCTGCCGATGTTGATGATCCGGCCGCCCTGGCCCATATGCGACAGCACGGCCTTCGATGCCACGAACACGGCGCGCACGTTGACCTGCACGGTGGCGTCGAAGTCTTCGAGCGAGAAGGCGTCGAGCGTTCCAAGCCGCAGCACGCCGGCGTTGTTCACGAGAATGTCGATCTTGCCGAGTTGACGCGCCGTCTCGTTGATCGCGTTGGTCAGCGCCGCCGCGTCGGCGACGTCTGCCTTGACGGCGACGGCGCGGCCGCCCGCCTTCTCGACGCTCGCGACCAGTTCGTTCGCGCCCGCAGCCGAGCTGTGATACGTGAAAGCGACCGTCGCGCCTTCGCTTGCCAGCCGGCGCACAACCGCTGCTCCGATGCCGCGCGCGCCGCCCGTGACGAAAGCTACCTTGCCTTGCAGATTCGAGTTCATGTTGTGCTCCAGTGGGTTTGTTGATGCAGTGACGTCAGTATGCCGAGCGGATTACATTGCCGCTAGCGTCGAATCAAGAGTAACAGTTTCAACCATTGGTATAAGATCGAGCGAACCGCCAACGGCACGACGGACACCTCCATGGAAGCGCTGAATCTCATCGAATCGTTCATCCAGTCTGCCGAAACGGGCAGCTTCTCGGCGGCGGCGCGGCGCCTCGGCCTCACGCCCGCCGCCGTCAGCAAGAACGTCGCGCGGCTCGAATCGCATCTGGGCGTGCGGCTGTTTCACCGCAGCACCCGCAAGCTCACCATGACGCCCGGCGGCGAACAGCTCTGGGCCGACGCGGGCGTCCCGTTCGCCAGCTTGCAGGACGCGTTTGCGCGCGCCGCGCAGCATGGCGGCAAGCCGTCGGGCGTGCTGAAGGTCAGCATGGCCGTCGCGTTCGGGCGCGAGTATCTGCTGCCCTTGCTGGGCGAGTTTCTCGAACGCTATCCCGACGTCGTGCCCGACTGGCATTTCGATAACCGCGCCGTCGACCTGATTGCGGGTGGCTTCGACGCGGCGATCGGCGGCGGGATCGAGCTGACGCAAGGCGTCGTCGCGCGCGATCTGGCGCGGCCCTACGTGATCGTCGCGGCGTCGCCGGCTTACATGGCGGGCCGGCCGCTGCCCGCGCACCCGTCCGATCTCGCGGAACTCGACGGCATCGCGCGCCGCTCCAGCAGCACGGGCCGCCTGCGTGCGTGGACGATGCGCAATCAGGTCGGCGAAGAAGCGCTCGCCGAGTGCAAGACGAGGATGATCTTCGACGATCCCGAAGCGATGGCGCACGCGGCGCGGGCCGGTCTCGGCGTCGCGTTCCTGCCGACGCCGCACGCCGCGCGGTGGCTCGAAAACGGCGAGCTGATGCGGATCTTGCCCGGCTGGTATGCGGAAGTCAGCCCGATCACGATTTACTACCCGAACCGCAAGCTGCTGCCCGCCAAAACGCGCGTGTTCATCGACTTCGTCGTCGAAGCATTCCGCGAGCGGCGGCTCGCCGCGCGCTTCGACGCGCGCTGAAACCAACGCTGAAATCCGCACTCCGCATAATCCATGACAGGGTTTCCCTGTACGCAAGCCCACGCCGCAACTGTCGATATATCAGATGGAGACATGCGTGCCGCATTCCACCGCGGCGCGTCCACATAACGATATATCGCCCACGTTGCGAGGCGTCCGAATGCTGAAGCTGAGTTTTACCCAGAAGCTGTGGTTGCCGCTCGTCATCAGTCTGATCGCGTTGCTGCTGGTGTCGGTATCGGCGGCGTATCTGTCGCGTGAGACGCGCATCGAGGAACGCAAGAACGATCTCGTGAACGTCGCCCATGTCGGGCTGTCGCTGGTCGAGGAATATGCGAAGCTCGCGCAAAGCGGCAAGCTGAGCGAAGCGGACGCGCGCAAGGAAGCGCTCGCCCGGTTGCGCGATATCCGATACGGCGAGGACGGGTACTTTCTCGTAATCGATTCGACGCCGCGCATGATCATGCATCCGATCAAGCCGGCGACGAACGGCAAGGATCTCGCCGGCACCGCCGACGCGGACGGCCGCCATCACTATGTTGCTTTCGCAAAGGTCGCGCAGTCGCCCGATGGCGGCTTCGTCGATTACGTGTTTCCGCATTCGCGCCCGGCGTCTGCATCGGGCTCCGCATCGGCACCCGCCGAAGCCGTCGGCAAGATCGGCTACGTGGTGCGCTACGCGCCGTGGGACTGGATCATCGCGACGGGCGCGTATGTCGACGATATCGACGCTGCGTTCATGCGCTCGCTGTATCTGATCGGCGGCGTGTTCATCGGTATTGCGTTGCTGCTGGCCACGTTGGTCGCGCTGACCAATCGCAGCATCCAGCGCACGATCGGCGGCGACCCCGGCTACGCGGCGGACGTCGCGAACGCGATCGCCGTCGGCGATCTCACGGTGTCGATCGACACGCGCACCGACGACAATCGCAGCCTGCTGCGTGAAATGCGCCGCATGCGCGACACGCTGACGGACACGATCCGCGCCATCAAGCACGCCGCCGATCACGTCGCGACGGGCGCGGGAGAAATCGCGAGCGGCAACGCGGACCTGTCGTCGCGCACCGAGAATCAGGCCGCTTCGTTGCAGGAGACGGCGGCGAGCATGGAGCAGATGACGTCGATGGTGCGGCAGACGGCCGAGAACGCGCGCACTGCCAGCGAACTCGCCGAAAGCGCCGCGCAGATCGCGAATCAGGGCAGCGTGATGGTCGGCGAGGCGGTCACGACCATGCGCGATATTTCGACGGAATCGCAGAAGATGGTCGAGGTGATTGCGGTGATCGAAAGCATCGCCTTCCAGACCAATATCCTCGCGCTGAATGCCGCCGTCGAAGCGGCGCGCGCGGGCGAACAGGGACGCGGTTTCGCCGTCGTCGCGGGCGAAGTGCGCACGCTCGCGCATCGCAGCGCGGGCGCCGCGAAGGAAGTGCGGCAACTGATCAGCCGCGCCGTCGACAAGGTCGGCAACGGCGCGGGCCTCGTCGAACGCACGGGCACGACGATCCAGCAGGCGCGCGATGCGATTGCGAGCGTCACGGGCGTGATGCAGGAAATTGCCGCAGCCGCCGCTGAACAGAGCGCGGGTATCGATCAGGTGAATCTCGCCGTCACGCAGATGGACAGTCTCACGCAGGAAAACGCCGCACTCGTCGAACAGGCTGCCGCCGCCGCGCATTCGTTGACCGAGCAGGCTGGGCGGCTGAAGACCTCTGTCGACGCCTTCCAGGTTTCCGACGCCGTGGCCTGATGTTTTAACGCGTGGATCTGGTTGGACCACTTTGGAGCCGCTGACTGCGGCTCAGCTAGCTCTGCCGGTCGCGGATACTGCGTACGAAGTCGATATGCGTGTGCATCGCCGTGCGCGCTTCTTCCGGGCGCCGCGAACAGATTGCATCGCTCACCGCGCGATGCTGGATCAGCAGTTGTCCCGACTCCGCTGGTCCCTGCAAACGCACGTCCGTGCCGCTGATCGTGATGTGTTCGCGCAGCATGCCGAGCACGCTCGTATGCAGATGCAGGAACATCGTGTTGTGCGACGCGAGCGCGATGGCGTCGTGCAACTGTGCGTCGGCGGTGGCTTCGCTATCGTGGTCGTCGCAGGCGTGCGAGCGCTCCAGTTCGCGCATCAATGAACGAATGCGCTTGATGTCCGCCTGCGTTGCGCGCATCGCCGCGAAGTAGGCCGTTGCGCCTTCCAGCACGCGGCGAAATTCGAGAATGTCGTCGCGTAACACCGGGTGATCCGCGACCAGTTGTCCCCACGGCGACGCAATGCCCGCGCGCAACTGGTCCGTCGCGAACACGCCCGCGCCGCGCCGGCTTTGCAACAGCCCGCGCGCCGCAAGCCGCTGAATGGCCTCGCGCACCGTGTTGCGCGACACGTCGTATTGCTCGGCTAATGCGCGCTCGGCGGGCAGCCGCGAACCCGGCGGCCACGTGCCGTCCAGCAGCGACGTTTCCATCTGGCGCATCACGCCCTCTACCCTGCCCCGCTCTCTCGTACCCGTCGCCATACGCGTCCTCTGCTGCGTCGATCGTGCTTCAGTGGTCCAACCAATTTGTATTGTCGCGCACATTTGGGAATCATGCGTCAACGATTCGAGCGATCCGCACGAGCCGCCTCGACGCGGGCGGCGCATCAAGCGGACGAACAAGCAGACGCATTCAGGAGCGAGATATGAAGGAAAGGCACTATCCGGCGGCCTCACGCGATGTCTATCTGTTCGCGACTTGCCTCGTCGATCTGTTCGTCCCCGAAGCCGGGCTCGATGCGGTCAGGCTGCTCGAACGCGAAGGACTGGTCGTGCACTTTCCTCAGGAGCAAAGCTGCTGCGGCCAGCCCGCGTACAGCAGCGGCAATCCCGAACAGGCGCGTGACGTCGCGCGCGCCCAACTCGATCTCTTCTCGCAGCCCTGGCCTGTCATCGTGCCGTCGGGTTCGTGCGCGGGCATGATGCGCCACCACTGGCCGAAGCTGTTCGCCGACGATCCCGCGATGGCGCAAAAAGCGCAAGCGCTCAGCGAACGCGTGTACGAACTGAGCGAATACCTGCTGCGCGTGCTGCACATCGAATTTCCCACCACCACCGACGCGCCGTCCGAACGCGTCGTGCTTCATACGTCATGCGGCGCGCGGCGCGAAATGGGCACGCGCGTACATGGCGTCGAACTCGTCGACGCGCTGCCGGGCGTCACGCGCATCGAACACGAGCGCGAATCGGAATGCTGCGGTTTTGGCGGCACGTTTTCGCTGAAGCATCCCGACATTTCCGGCGCGATGGTGCGCGACAAGGTCGCATCCGCTTGCGCGACAGGCTGCGAGCGGATCGTTTCCGCCGACTGCGGTTGTCTGTTGAACATCGGCCATGCGGCCCGTCATCAAGGCGCGCCTGTCGAAGTCGAACATATCGCGAGTTTTCTGTGGCGGCGCACGCAACCCGCCGACGCGAAAAACAAGGGGAGCAAAGCATGAACGCGCGCGAACGCATGCTCGGACGGTTGCGCGCCGCTGCGCCCGCTCAGGTTTCAGGCGACGAGTTGAAACACCTCGACGAACAGATCGATCTGCATTACGACAGCCGCCGCGTGGCGCTGCCGACGCAAGCTCTGGTCGAATCGATGCACGCGGCGCTCGCCGCCTCGCATGCCGAAGTATTTCGCGCGACGGAGCACACGTGGCCCGCGTTGATCGCGCAACGCCTGCTCGCGACGAACGTGAAGCGCCTGCTGCTCGATACATCGTGTGCGGAAGGCGCGGCGTTGGCGGAGGTGTTGCCCTCTTCCGTGGCAACCCGCAACTACGATCAGCCGATCGAAAACTGGAAAGCCGAACTGTTCGACACCATCGACGCCGGCTTCACGGTCGCGCGCTCAGGGATCGCCTCGACGGGCACGCTGATCGTCGCGCCCGATGCCAGTTCGCCGCGCACGATGTCGCTCGTGCCGCCGCTGCATATCGCGCTCGTCTACGCGCATTCGCTGCATGCGGACCTGCACGCCGCGATGCGCGCCGAGCATTGGCAGGCGGGTATGCCGACCAATCTCGTGATGATCTCCGGCCCGTCGAAGACTTCCGATATCCAGCAGACGCTCGCCTACGGCGCGCACGGCCCGCGCGAACTGTGGGTCGTGATCGTCGAACCTCAAACCGATGCAGCCGCCGCCACGGAGGGAGACGCAGCATGAACGCCACTCCGATGCACTTCGTGCCGTCGCAGGACTTCAAGGCGCGCGCCCGCGCCGCGCTCGACGATCCCAAACTGCGCAGCAGCTTCCGCGGCGCAATGGATTTTCTGCAAACGAAGCGCCGCACGCAGTTTCCCGACGACGACGAACTGCAGCATCTGCGCGATCTCGGCGAAGCGGTACGCCGTCATGCGCTGACGCGCCTGCCCGATCTGCTCGTGCAGCTCGAAGCCAACCTCACGGCGCGCGGCGTCCACGTGCATTGGGCTGAAACAGCCGCCGAGGCGAACGAGATCATCCACGGCATCGTGCAATCGCACGACGCGAAGCGCGTGATCAAGGGCAAGTCGATGGCGAGCGAGGAAATCGAGCTCAACCATTACCTCGAAGCGCGCGGCATCGACTGTATCGAATCGGATATGGGCGAATACATCGTGCAACTGGCGCACGAAAAGCCGTCGCATATCGTGATGCCTGCGATCCACAAGACAAAGGCGGATATCGCCGAGCTGTTCGAGCAGCACATTCCCGACACGCGCTATACGGAAGACGTCGACGAATTGATCCAGACGGGACGCCGCGCGTTGCGCCGCGCCTTCGTCGATGCCGACATCGGTTTGTCGGGCGTCAACTTCGCGGCCGCCGACACGGGCACGCTCTGGCTCGTCGAAAACGAAGGCAACGGACGCCTGTCGACCACCGTGCCCGACGTGCATATCGCGATCATGGGCATGGAGAAAGTGGTCGAGAAGCTGTCGCATATCGTGCCGCTGTCCAGCCTCTTGACGCGCTCCGCCACGGGCCAGGCGATCACCACGTACTTCAACCTGATCACCGGCCCGCGCCGCGAAGGCGAGCGCGACGGTCCGCGTGAAATGCATGTGGTACTGCTCGACAATGGCCGCACGCAGGCCTATGCGGACGAGCAACTGCGCGCGACGCTGCAATGCATCCGCTGCGGCGCGTGCATGAACCATTGCCCCGTGTACACGCGCATCGGCGGACACGCGTACGGCACGACGTATCCGGGCCCGATCGGCAAGATCATTTCGCCGCATCTGCTCGGCCTCGAAGAAACTGCCGACCTGCCGACGGCATCGAGCCTGTGCGGCGCATGCGGCGAAGTGTGCCCGGTGCGCATTCCGATTCCCGACCTGCTGGTGCGCCTGCGCACGGAAGCGAATCGCGATCCGGACGAAGTGGTCGCGCATCCGCTGCGTGGACAAGGCGCGAAGTTCAGCCGCGAGGAACAGTTCGTGTGGCGCTTCTGGAGCGGCGCGTTTGCGCATCCGCGCGCGTACAAGGTGCTGCGCTGGGCGGCGACGAGACTGCGCGCATTCTCGCCGACGAACCAGATGGGCTGGACTCGCCACCGCGAGCCGCTGAAGCCCGCTGCGCGCAGTCTGCATGACCTGATGCGCGAGCGCGGCCAGCCCGAGTAACGCGCTTTCAATCCCGTAGATCGATATGCGTGCATCGCCTGAGCGGCGATGCACCGGGCGCGGCTGCGCGCCGCCGACAAGAATTCATCAATCGCATATTCGGAGGAGACCGACATGCACACGTGGTATCAGACCTACCTGCCCCTCGGCAGCCTCTGGCTATCCGCGCTCGCGGCCAGCATTCCCATTGTCTTTTTCTTCGTCGCGCTGGCGGGACTGCGACTGAAGGGTCACGTCGCGGCGGCAGGCACGCTGGCGCTGTCGCTGGCCGTCGCGATCTTCGCGTACGGCATGCCGGTGCAGCAGGCGTTCGCGGCGGCGGGCTTCGGCTTCGCGTACGGCATATGGCCGATCGCGTGGATCATCGTCACGGCCGTGTTCCTCTACAAACTGGTCGTGAAGACGGGACAGTTCGACATCATCCGCGCATCCGTGCTTGCACTGACCGACGACCAGCGTCTGCAACTGCTGCTGATCGGCTTTTCGTTCGGCGCGTTTCTCGAAGGCGCTGCGGGCTTCGGCGCGCCCGTCGCGATCACAGCGGCGCTGCTCGTCGGGCTGGGCTTCGACCCGATCAAGGCGGCGGGTCTGTGCCTGATCGCGAACACCGCGCCCGTCGCGTTCGGCGCGATGGGTATTCCGATCATCGTCGCGGGCCAGGTGACGGGCATCGATCCGTTTCTGATCGGCGCGACGGCGGGCCGTCAATTGCCGCTGCTTTCGCTCGCCGTGCCGTTCTGGCTCGTGTTCATGATGGACGGCAAGCGCGGCCTCAAGGAAACGTGGCCGGCGGCACTGGTCGCGGGCGGCAGCTTCGCCGTCACGCAATACTTCACGTCGAATCACATCGGACCCGAACTCCCGGACATCACGTCGGCGCTCGTCAGCCTCGTTGCGCTCGCGTCGTTCCTGAAGGTCTGGCAACCGCGCCGCGCTCGCGATACGGCACGTGGGGCTGTAAGTGGTGGCGCAGCGGCGTTGTCGGGATTCGGCGGCTTTGGAGGCGGTTCGAATGGCGCTGTGGGCGTCAGCCGTCGCGCGTCGCCTTATACGCTTGCGCAAACCATCCGCGCATGGGCGCCGTTCGGCATTCTGACTGCCGTCGTCACCATCTGGAGCCTGCAACCGTTCAAGGCGCTGTTCGCGTCGAAGGGCGCGCTCGCGTGGAGCATCCTCAAGTTCAAGGTGCCCGCGCTCGATCAACTCGTGATGAAGACGGCGCCCATCGTCGCGACCCCGAAAGCGTACGAAGCCGTGCTCAAGATCGATCTGCTCTCCGCAGTCGGCACGGCGATCCTCGCGACGGCGCTGATCTCGATGGTGCTGCTGCGCGTGAAGCCTCGCGATGCACTCGCGACGTTCGGCGAAACGCTGAAGGAACTGCGCCGCCCGGTGCTGTCGATCGGTCTCGTGCTGTCGTTCGCTTTCGTTGCGAACTACTCGGGGATGTCGTCGACGCTCGCGCTGCTGCTCGCCGGAACGGGCGCCGCTTTCCCGTTCTTCTCGCCTGTGCTCGGCTGGCTCGGTGTGTTCCTGACGGGTTCGGATACGTCGTCGAATGCGCTGTTCTGCTCGCTTCAGCATGCTACCGCGCATCAGATCGGCGTGTCGGACACCTTGCTCGTGGCTGCAAACACAACGGGCGGCGTGACGGGCAAGATGATCTCGCCGCAGTCGATTGCCGTGGCCTGCGCGGCGACGGGGCTGGTCGGACGCGAGTCGGAACTGTTCCGCTTCACGGTGCGGCATAGCCTGCTGTTCGCGCTGATCGTCGGTCTGATCACGCTGTTGCAGGCTTACGTGCTACCTGGCATGTTGCCGGGTTGATCGTCCGGTTGTATCGCGCATGATGAACGCCCGCTCTCTTGAGCGGGCGTTTCTGTTCATGGCTCGCCGATGAACCACGCCTTCAGGGTCGCCGCACCCGGCTTGAGTTCGATCGACTGCGGATGCACGAGGTAATACGCGGTCTTCAAAGGCAGACTCTGGCCGAATGGATCGATCAGCGACTTCGCTGCCATCTCCGCTTCCGTCAGCACCGCGCTCGTCAGCACGACGCCCTGCCCGCGCACAGCGGCCTCGATCGCCATCAGCGACTGGTCGAAATGAATGCCTGCAATGCCGTCGATCTGCCGCGTAGACAGCTTGCTGAATTTCTTCAGCCACGTCGTCCAGTGCGGATGCAGCGTGTTGTGCAGCAGCGTTGCTCGTTGCAGATCGTCCGGGCCTTTCAGCTTCAAACGTCTCGCATACGATGGACTGCAATAGACGCGCGCTTCATCGGCATGTAGCAGTTGCACGTGCAGATCGGGCGCGTTGCCGTCGAAATAGCGCACGGCCAGATTGATCGACTGCAGTTCGAAATCGACCATCGCGGTCGTCGTATTCAGCTCCAGCGCGATGTCCGGATGCGCGATCAGAAAGTCCGTCATGCGCGGCGCGAACCATTTGGCCGCGAAGCTGGGCGGCATCGACACGCGCACGCCCTTGCTCTGGTTCTCACGCACGCGGCGGCTTGCATGCATGATCTGCGCGAGCGCGGGCTGAATCTGTGCGTAGTAGGCGCGCGCTTCGTCCGTTGGAACGATCTGCCGCACCTGACGCGCGAACAGCGCGACGCCGAGCCACGCCTCGAGCTTCTGGATCTGCTGGCCAACCGCGCCGGGCGTCACGTTCAGTTCATCGGCGGCTGCAGAAAAACTGTTCAGACGCATTGCAGATTCGAACGCGACCAGCGCTTTTAAGGGTGGCATACCGGACATAGGATAGTTTTTCTGCAGTATCGACGAGAACAAATCGTTTGTACCGCATCCGTGCGCGCAGCACAATCGGCGCATCGTCCTCGCATCCGATGGTGTTTGCCATGAATCCCGCTTATCTCGCGTTCGCGCTGCTCGGCCTGATCTGGGGCAGCAATTTTCTTTTCATGAAGTGGGCCAGCCTATGGATCACGCCCGCGCAGATCGTGTTCCTGCGCGTGCTGTTCGGTTTTTTACCGCTGCTCGTCTACGCCTTCGCGACCAAAGCGCTCGCGTGGAAGCAATTGCGCCATGCGCATCACTTCGTCGTGATGTCGCTGCTCGCGACGAGCGTTTACTACTATGCGTTTGCCAAAGGCGCGTCGCTGTTGCTGTCGAGCGTGGCGGGCATGTTGAGCGGTGCGATACCGCTTTTCTCGTTCGTCTGCGCGTGGGCGCTGTTGCGCGCGGAACGACCCAGCCTGCGCATGATGATCGGCGTGGTGTGCGGGTTCGTTGGCGTGTTGATGATCGCGCGGCCGTGGAATGGCGCCGTCGCGAGCGTCGATCTGAGCGGCGTCGCCTATATGGCGGCGGGATCGTTGAGCGTGGGCTGCTCGTTCGTCTACGCGCGGCGCTTTCTGTCGAAGCTCGACATGTCGCCCGTCGCGCTGTCGACATGGCAGATCGGTTTTGCGCTGTTGACGATTGCCTGCGTGACGCCATTCAACGGCATGACGCAGATTGCGCACGATGCGCGCGCCGCCGTCGGCATCGTGCTCGGGCTTGGTCTGCTCGGCACAGGCGTCGCGTATATCCTGTACTACTTCATCGTGCAACGGCTCGGCGCGCTTGCAGCTTCGAGCGTCACGTATATTCCGCCCGTCATTGCACTGGGAATCGGCGTGCTGGTCGCGCACGAACCGATTCATCCGCTCGATCTGCTCGCGATGACCTGCATACTCGGCGGTGTGTTCCTGCTGCAAAGCGGTCGCAGTCCGCAAAAGACCGCGACCGTGGCGCGACGGCCAGCGTAACGATCAGGTGTCGCTCCACATACGCAGCAGGTTGTGATAACAACCCACCAGCGTACGGCGCGCCGCTTCATCGCCGTTCGAGGCATTCAGGCGCTGTATCGCGCCGTCGAGATCGAACAGCATCGCGCGTTGCGTGTCGTCGCGCACGAGGCTTTGCGCCCAGAAGAAACTCGAAACGCGCGCACCGCGCGTCACGGGCCGCACCTGGTGCAGGCTCGTGCCGGGATACACAATGGCATGTCCCGCAGGCAGCTTCACTTCCTGCACGCCGAAGGTATCTTCGACCAGCAGTTCGCCGCCGTCGTATTCATCCGGCGGCGTGAGAAACAGCGTGATCGAAATATCGGTGCGAACGCGCACGCCGCTGCCCGGCACGAGCCGGATCGCCCCATCGACATGACTGCCGAAGTGCATCCCGCCTTCATAGCGGTTGAAGAGCGGCGGATACACCTTGTTCGGCAGCGCGGCGCTGATGAACAGCGGGTGACGTTCCAGCGACGCGACAATCCGGTCGCCCATTTCCAGCGCGATCTGCGAGCCTTCCGCGATCTGCTGGTTGCGCTTGACGGGCGCGCCCTGATAGCCGGCCGTCGCGCGGCCATCCACCCATGCATCGCTGGCTTCGAGCGCCGCGCGCATCGCGGCGGCTTCGGCGGGACTCAGTACGTCCGGGATCGAAACAATCATGGTTCAACGTTCCTGCATAAGCGGCAGCGCCGCGCGCCTCCGCATGAATTGCTTCAAGCGGGCGGGCGCGCGGCGTGCCGTGGGCTATCGCTTCGTGCGATCAGAAGAAGCGATAGTTTAGCGTCGCGAGGAACGTACGGCCGTAACCCGGCACCGCGCGTCCGCCGTCGGACGGAATCAGCGCGTCGTAGTAGTTCTTGTCGGTCAGGTTCAAGACGTTGATCTGGACGTCGTAACGCTTCGCGTGATACGCAGCCATCGCATCCCAGCGCGTGTAGCCGCCGACCTGCACGAGGTTGTTGTTGGCCGCATAGCGCGACGACATGTACGTCGGACCGCCGCCGATTTCCCAATGCGGCGTGAACGCATACGTGGTCCACAGCGTCAGCGTATTGCGCGGCGTATTCGCGGGCGTCTTGCCTTGCGTGCCGTCGAACGCCTGCAGGATCACACCGTCCATGTACGTGTAGCCGCCGAACACCTGCCACTTGTCCGTGATGTGGCCGGCAAGACCCAACTGATAGCCGCGCACGCGGATATCGCCGTCGAGCGTGTAGCTGCCGTCGGGGTTCGCGGTCCGCGCATTCGTCTTTTCGATGTTGAACAGCGACTGCGTGACGGACAGACCGCCGCCGAGCAGATCCAGCTTCGCGCCGACTTCATACGACTTGTTGTGCTCGGGCGGCAGGTTCTGCTGGCCGTTGGTGAGCGTCAGCGCTTCGAGCGACGGATCGAACGACGTGCCGTACGACACATAGTACGACTGCCAGTCGGCCGGCTGATAAATGATGCCGCCGCGCACGCTGGTGAAGAAATTGGTCTGCGTCGCGTAGCCCGGCAGGTTGATCGAATTCTTGATCGACGCTTCGTAGCGGTCCCAGCGCACGCCGCCCACCACTTTCCAGTGCTCGCCGAGCGAGATCGTATCGTTCAAATACAGGCCCACGCCGTTCGCGCTCGATTCCGCGAGATTGGTCGCTACTTCCTTCACGTTCGCAGGGCGCGGCGTGTACGGCGGATCGATCAGCGGCACGACACCGATCGTGTTCGACGTCATGCCCGGCGAGGTCGCCGTGAACGTCTGGTTGCTATACGTTTCGTGACTCAGATCGACGCCGGCGAGCAGGTCATGCTTGACCGGGCCCGTGTTGAACTTCCACTCGACGTCGGTCGAGTTGTAGACCGAGTGGTCGTTGATGTTGCGGTCCTTGCCCTGCAGCTTCACGAACAGTTTCGACGGATCGATATTCGTGAAGTTGCCGTTGGCAAGCGCCGTGGACGTCGACAGCGGCCCCGTCAGCACCGCCGCCGCATTGGTCGCGCGCGCGTCCGTGCTGTAGTGGCTGAACTGCGTCTGGTTGCGCACCGTCACGTCGTCGTTGAAGCGGTGCTTGATGCGCGCGCTGAAGGTCTGGACGTCCTGAATCGTGCGGTCATCGGTGTAGCCGTAGAACGTGCCGCGATTCACGGGCGCGGGATGGCCGTTCAGCGGCGGAACGCCGTAGTCGGGCTGATCGCGGTTGTGCTGGATCAGCGCGGACAGCGTGATTTCCGTCGGCGTGCCGATGCCGAACTTCACTTCGGGCGCGACGCCATAGTCCTTGTTCTTCATCACGTCGCGCGACGAGCCGAGGCTCTGGCCGAACGCGTTGATACGGAACGCCGAGGTGTCGGTGATCGGCGTGTCGAGGTCGACCGTGGTGCGATAACGGTCATGCGTGCCTGCCTGCACGGAGACGTCGGCGCGCTTTTTCAGCTGCGGCTCCTTGCTGACCTGGTTGATCACGCCGCCCGTCGAGCCGCGCCCGAAGTACAGCGACGACGGACCATACAGCACATCGATCGATTCGAGGTTGAACGTGTCGCGATAGTATTGGCCGCGATCGCGGAAACCGTCGAGATAGATGTCGGTACGCGCCGAGAAGCCACGCAGGTTGATGTTGTTGCCGATCTGGCCGCCTTCGGCGGCACCGATGGTGATGCCGGGCACGTTGCGCAGCGCGTCGGAGAACGAACTCGCAGCCTGCGACTGCAGCACAGCCTTCGGAATGACGGTGACGGCCTGCGGAATATCGCGCAGCGCGGTCGGCACCTTCGCGCCGACACTCGACGTATCGGGCTGGAAGTCGGTGGCGTTGTCGACCTGCCCCGTCACCTTGACGGCGGGCAGGGTGTTGCTTTCGGAAGGCTGGCTGGCCGAGGGCTGGCTGGCGGGAGAAGCGAACGTTGCAGCCTGGGCAACCTGTACTGCCGGTGTGGCTGGCGCCGTCGTTTGAGCGTAGAGCGGCGTCGCAAAGACGGCCATGACGGCCGCTGCGAGTGGCGTGGTTCGAAGCATCACGATTCCCTGTCGTTGTAACTGATTTTTTCTTGGTGCAACGGGCGGTGCCTGCCCGTCCGGTTCGCGTGTCCACGCGAACCGCCCCGCCGGTAACTGTCCCCCCGGCCGGCTCCTTCTAAATGAGAATCGGTATCATTACATGAACGGTAATGGTTCGCAATCACCCGTAAGGCATATGTGGTCATTGCGCATCACTCTTTTAAATGACAGTTCGCTTCGATTGATGGATGAATCGTGCCTGTTTAATTGCTGTTTCGAGCCGATGAAAACCAATAAAAAACGGGCGGCGTCTTTCGACACCGCCCGCTTCAACCTTCCCGCTTTTCTACATCGAATGACTAGCGAACCTTGCCCGCCTTCCACGCTGCAAGCAACTGGTCGTACTTGACCGTTTCGCCCTTCGGCTTTTCGTTGGCGAGTTTCTTCCAGGGCGCATGCTGATCCGAGAGCCATTTCGACGGATCGCTTTCCGCGTTCAATTCCGGCGCGCACACCTTCATGCCGGCGCGCTGCAAACGGCCCAGCACCTGGTCCATTTCCTTCGCGAGGCTGTCCATCGCGGCTTGCGGCGTCTTCTCGCCGGCGGCCGCGGTCGCGACGTTCTTCCACCAGAGCTGCGCCATCTTCGGATAGTCAGGCACGTTGTTGCCTGTCGGCGTCCACGCGACACGCGCCGGGCTGCGATAGAACTCGATCAGGCCGCCGTACTTGTCGGCGTTCTTCGTGAAGTAATCGCTATGAATGTCGGAGTCGCGAATGAACGTGAGACCGACAATCGACTTCTTCAGCGATACCGACTTCGACGTCACGAATTGCGCGTAAAGCCATGCGGCGGCACGCTGGTTCGCGGGCGTCGACTTGAAGAAGGTCCACGAGCCGACGTCCTGATAGCCGTTCTGCATGCCGTCCTTCCAGTACGGGCCGTGCGGCGACGGCGCCATGCGCCATTTCGGCGTGCCGTCCGCATTCGTCACGTTGCCGGGCTTGAGCATCGACGCCGTGAACGCGGTGTACCAGAAGATCTGCTGCGCGATCTTGCCTTGCGCGGGAACCGGGCCCGCCTCGCTGAACGTCATGCCGGACGCTTCAGGCGGCGCATACTTCTTCAGCCAGTCGACGTACTTGGTAGTGGCAAAAACGGCAGCCGGGCTATTCGTGCCGCCACCGCGCGACACCGATGCACCCACGGGATGGCAGCCGTCCGGCGTCACGCGAATGCCCCATTCGTCGACGGGTATGCCGTTCGGAATGCCCTTATCGGCTTCGCCCGCCATCGAAAGCCATGCGTCCGTGAAGCGCCATCCAAGCGACGGGTCTTTCTTGCCGTAGTCCATGTGGCCGTAGACTTTTTCACCGTCGACGGTCTTCACGTCGTTCGTGAAGAAGTCGGCGATGTCTTCATACGCCGACCAGTTCACAGGCACGCCGAGATCATAGCCATACTTCGCCTTGAACTTGTCCTGCAGATCTTTGCGCGCAAACCAGTCCGCGCGGAACCAGTACAGATTGGCGAACTGCTGGTCGGGCAACTGATAGAGCTTTTTATCCGGCGCAGTCGTGAAACTCGTGCCAATGAAGTCTTTCAGATCGAGGCCCGGATTCGTGTACTGCTTGCCCTCGCCCGCCATGTAATCGGACAGCGGCACGATCACGCCATACCGATAGTGCGTGCCGATCAGATCCGAGTCCGAAATCCAGCCGTCATAGATGCTTTGACCGGATTGCATCGACGTCTGCAGCTTCTCGACGACATCGCCTTCCTGAATGATGTCGTGCTTGACCTGAATGCCCGTGATTTCCGTGAATGCCTTGGCAAGCGTCTTCGATTCATACATGTGCGTGTCGATCGTTTCCGACACCACGTGCACTTCCTTGACGCCTTGCGATTTGAGTTTCGCAGCTGTATCGATGAACCATTTCATTTCGTCCATCTGCTGCTGCTTGGTCAGCGTACTCGGCTGGAATTCGCTATCGACCCATTTCTGCGCTTCTGGCGTACCCGCCAGTGCAGCGTGATTCGCACAAGCCCCCGCGACCACTCCTGCCACTGCGAGCGCGACGATCCGTCTCCTGTGTTGCATGGTCTTCTCCTGTGTCTCCACACCCCTTTGGATCATCAGCCGGTTGCCGCCCGGGGCATCAACGAAACCGGTTTATTCTTGACGCTTTATCCCTTCCACATGACCGCGAGCAGCACGACGACAGACGCCGCAAAGCCCGGCCATGCGCTCGCGCCTTCGCCGCTGATCGCAATCCATGCGAGATTCACGTAAGCCGCCGTCAACAGTCCGATAAAGAGCCTGTCGCCACGCGTCGTCGCAATCGGCAGAAAGCCTTTGCGTTCGATAGTCGGCGCGCGCAACTCCCATAACGTCATGCCCGCGAGCATCGCGACGACGCAGCCGAAGAAGATCGCGACTTCCGGTGTCCAGTACATCCACGTGAACATCACACTCTCCCCATCGCAAAGCCCTTCGCGATGTAGTTGCGCACGAAGTAAATGACGAGCGCGCCAGGAATGATGGTGAGCACGCCGGCCGCGGACAGCACGCCCCAATCCATGCCCGCCGCCGATACCGTGCGCGTCATCACGGCAGCAATCGGCTTGGCGTTGACGGTGGTCAGCGTGCGCGCAAGCAGCAGTTCGACCCAGCTGAACATGAAGCAGAAGAACGCCGTCACGCCGACACCCGCCTTGATCAAAGGCAGAAAGATCTTGATGAAAAACGCGGGGAACGAATAGCCGTCGATATACGCGGTCTCGTCGATTTCACGCGACACGCCCGACATGAAGCCTTCGAGTATCCACACCGCGAGCGGCACATTGAACAGCATGTGCGCGAGCGCGACGGCGACATACGTGTCCATCAGTCCGACACTTGAATAAAGCTGGAAGAACGGCAACAGGAACACGGCGGGCGGCGTCATCCGGTTGGTGAGCAGCCAGAAGAACATATGCTTGTCACCGAGAAAGCGATAGCGCGAGAACGCGTACGCAGCCGGCAATGCGACGAGTACCGACATCACCGTATTCATCAATACATAAACAATCGAATTGATGTAGCCCCAGTACCACGACGGGTCGGTGAAGATCACCTTGAAGTTGTCGAATGTCACCTGATGCGGCCAGATCGAAAACGCCGACATCGTTTCTTCGTTCGTGCGCAGCGAGATCGACAGCATCCAGTAGAGCGGAATCAACGCGAACGCGATATAGCCGAGCAGGACGAGCGCGCGTATCCAGCGGCGGTTGTCACGCATTGTCGTCTCCCGTCGTTGCAGGACCGCCCTTGCCGACGCGCTCCATCCAGTTGTAGAGAATGAAGCAGAGCAGCAGGATGATCAGGAAGTAGATCAGCGAGAACGCCGCGGCAGGCCCGAGATCGAATTGACCGACGGCCTTTTGCGTCAGGTACTGGCTCAGGAACGTGGTCGAGTCGCCGGGACCGCCGCCCGTCAGCACGAATGGCTCCGTGTAGATCATGAAGCTGTCCATGAAGCGCAACAGCACCGCGATCATCAGCACGCCGCGCATCTTCGGCAGCTGGATATAGCGAAACACCGCAAAGCGGCTTGCACCGTCGATCTCCGCGGCCTGATAGAAAGCATCGGGAATGGCGCGCAGTCCTGCATAGCACAGCAAGGCGACGAGCGGCGTCCAGTGCCAGATGTCCATCACGAGCACCGTGACCCATGCGTCGGTCGGACTCGCCGTGTAGTTGTAGTCGACACCGATACGATTGAGCACGTAGCCGAGCAGACCGATATCGGGCCGGCCGAAGATCTGCCAGATCGTGCCGACCACGTTCCATGGAATCAGCAGCGGCATCGCGAGCACCACGAGCGCCGCCGACGCGCGCCAGCCTGACGCCGGCATCGCGAGTGCAAGCGCTACGCCGAGCGGAATTTCGAACAGCAGCACGCAGGCCGAGAAAACGATCTGCCTGCCCAATGCGCCGCGCAGATCGGGATCGGTCATGATGTTGCGAAACCATTCCGTGCCGACGAACACATGCTGCGTCGGGCTGATGATGTCCTGCACCGAGTAGTTGACGACCGTCATCAGCGGAAGGATCGCGGAAAACGCGACGCAGATGAAAACGGGAACGACGAGCAGCCACGCCTTCTGGTTGAGCGGCTTGTTCATCACGCGCCTCCTGCGGCTCGCACCGCAATGCGTTCGTCGTTGCTGAAATAGACGGTTTCGGGCGCAGCGACGCGCAACCACACGGGGCCATCCACGACGCGCAAATTCGGCTCCATCTTTGCGTTGAAGACGTGACCTTCGCAGTTCGCCGTCACGAGCTGATAGTTGCCGAGCTGTTGCGCGCGCGTGACTTGCGCCTTGACGGCACCCGCTTCGCCGTCGTTGGCGAGACGCACGAACTCAGGGCGGATGCCGAGCTTCAGATCGCCGTTCGTGCTCTTGAGCGTCGCGAGCGTATTCGCGTCGACGGCGACGCGCTGCGAGCCCAGCTTGATCGCGCCTTCATCGAGACTCACGGGGCACAGGTTCATCCCCGGACTGCCGATGAAATAGCCGACGAAGGCATGATCGGGGCGAAGAAACAGCGCTTCCGGCCCGCCCTTTTGCACGACGCGTCCATTCGTCATCACGACGACTTCATCCGCGAAAGTCAGCGCCTCGACCTGATCGTGCGTCACGTAGATCAGCGTGAGCTTCAATTGCTGGTGGATCTTCTTGAGTTGACGCCGCAGCATCCACTTCATGTGCGGATCGATGACGGTCAGCGGTTCGTCGAAGAGAATCGCCGCCACGTCTTTTCGCACGAGTCCGCGTCCAAGCGAGATCTTCTGCTTTGCATCCGCCGACAGATTGCTCGCCTTGCGCGGCAACTCACGCGCCATGTCGAGAATGTCGGCCACTTCATGCACGCGCGTGCGGACTTCGGCCGCGGGCAGCCCGCGATTGCGCAGCGGAAAGGCGAGATTGTCGAACACGGTCATCGTGTCGTAGATCACCGGGAACTGGAACACCTGCGCGATATTGCGTTCGCGCGCGCCTTGCACGGTGACGTCGCGTCCGTCGAACAGCACTTTGCCTTCCGACGGCGTCAACAGACCCGACACGATATTGAGCAAGGTCGATTTGCCGCAACCCGAAGGACCCAGCAGCGCGTAAGCGCCGCCGTCTTCCCACACCATGCTCATCGGCTGCAGCGCGTAATCGTCGAGTGTGGCGGGATTGGGCTGGTAGGCATGGCCGAGATTCTGAAACTCAATGCGCGCCATATGCCACCTCCTGCACCTTGGGACGCGCGACAAGATTCGCGTCCGCGCCGAACACGAACAGTTCGTCGGGGTCGATATAGACGTCGAGCTGCGTGCCCAGCGCAATCTGATGCACGCCTTGCAACTGCGCGACGAGATCGATGCCGCCCTGACGCGTATGCAAGTGAAGGTAGGTTTCCGAGCCGCTCAGCTCGGCGAGTTCGAGCAGACAAGGCACGGCAATCGAATGCGCGTTGCGCGGCGCGAGACGCAAATGGCCGGGCCGGATGCCGATCCGGCAGGTGCCCGTCCCGACAGCGGTGGCCGCCGCGCCGCGCACGGGCACGTCGATGCCGATGGGCAGACGCGCGTCGCCGTTTTCCAGCAGTTCGCTCGTCAGCATGTTCATGGGCGGGTCGTTGAACACAGCGGCGACATCGACGTTCGCGGGTGCGTTGTAGACGTCGAGCGTCGGGCCGAACTGCAGCACGCGGCCCTTGTCGACGACGGCCGTATAGCCACCGAGCAGCAGCGCTTCGAGTGGATCCGTCGTCGCATAGACGACGGTGGTCTTGCCGTCGGAAAAAAGTGTCGTGAGTTCGGCGCGCAATTCCTCGCGCAACTTGTAGTCGAGATTCACGAGCGGTTCGTCGAGCAGTACGAGCGAGGTGCGCTTGACCAGCGCGCGCGCCAAGGCGCAACGCTGCTGCTGGCCGCCCGACAGTTCGCCGGGACGCCGGTCCAGCAGATGTTCGATATGCAACTTCGACGCGACCTCGTTCACGCGGCGCCGTATTTCCCCCGCTTCTGTCTTTTGCAGCTTGAGCGGCGACGCGATGTTGTCGAACACCGTCATCGCGGGATAGTTGATGAACTGCTGATAGACCATCGCGAGATTGCGCTGACGCACGCTCACGCCCGTCACGTCCTGGGCATCGGCCAGCACGCGCCCCGTCGTGGGTTTGTCGAGCCCTGCCATCACGCGCATCAACGTGGTCTTGCCTGCCTGAGTGGGACCCAGCAGCACATTGATCGCCCCCGGGACGAGCCGCAGATCGACGCCGTACAGATGCGTCAGCCCGCCCGAAACGACGGTGACCCGCTCGAGTTCCAAAACCAAATTGCTCTCCTTTGTTCGATGCTTCTGATGCAGCTTCGCTTTTCTTCTGCTTGTTCTTTGTTCAACCGCGGCTTCGATGCAAATGCAGATGCTTTGGTACGGCGACAACAGTGAATCGACTACGGACGTTCATATACCCCGGGCACCGCGAGGGGCGGCCCGGTTTGCTGACGAGAGGCAGGGCAAGGGATAGCGCCGCACGGGCGCCGGAGAAGCTGTTGTCGATCCATTGTCCCGATGGTTTTTATTCGGGTACTTCAAAAACAGGCCAAACGACCCATGTTCAAAAAGGAAATCAAAACAACAGCAACAATGTTCTCTTTTGTTCGTTTACGTTTAAATCGGGGTTAACCATACAAAACGTGAACAATCACCATCTACTGTACTTACGGACTGTAGAACAATCTATTACGCATTGACGCTGGTTGACTTACAGAGCGCAAGTTGGCGGTCAGCGTAACAGAAGAAATGTGGCACGCCGGGCGGATGTGCAATTCGTCTGAACTCCAGAAAACGGCGGGCCGAAGGCCGTAATCGGTGTGCGCAAGTCAATCGCATGCGCTCGATTTTCGCGCAATGAAATAGACAGCAGGCTTATGGTTTCTTATGGTTCGTTCGGCGCATTTGCAATACGCCTTTGCGCGTCAGCAGGCACACGCCGGACACGCAATTTACGAAGCACTCCATCCGTGAGTCCATTCAAAAAAGAGCCTTGTTTTGCGGGGCTTTCTCACGTACCGGCTCGTATTCAAAGGAACCTGGATCAAACGCGAAGGCGTGCGGGTATACGTTAATTTGTGCGCGACGATCCGACTCGTTTACTGGACGAAAGCCAGGTCGTCCGAACTACTTTGATCAGACATGATCGAGGAGTTTGGACGTTGTTTGTCCGTACCGGAGGTGTAGCATGG
Organism: Paraburkholderia largidicola; assembly: GCF_013426895.1. Taxonomy (NCBI): domain Bacteria; kingdom Pseudomonadati; phylum Pseudomonadota; class Betaproteobacteria; order Burkholderiales; family Burkholderiaceae; genus Paraburkholderia; species Paraburkholderia largidicola. The sequence goes on from NZ_AP023175.1 coordinate 554,755, forward strand.
CGAATCTGTCCAGCAGTGCAATCGACGAATTCAAAGCTCTCACGCGGGGCCAGGTCGTATTGCCCGGCGATCCAACGTTCGATGAAGCACGCAGTATCTGGAATGGGATGATCGACCGTCGTCCCGCGATCATCGTTCGCTGCGCGGGCACGGCCGATGTCCGTCGCGCCGTCAATTTCGCGCGCGACAACCAGTTGCTGCTCGCCGTGCGCGGCGGCGGCCACAACATCGCGGGCAGCGCCGTGTGTGACGACGGCATGCTGCTCGATCTGTCGCAAATGAAGTCCGCCCGTATCGATCCCGTCGCGCGCCGCGCCTATGTCGAGCCGGGCTGTCTGCTGCGCGACTTCGATCACGAAGCACAAGCCTTCGGTCTCGCCACACCGCTCGGCATCAATTCGACGACGGGCGTCGCGGGCCTCACGCTTGGCGGCGGGTTCGGCTGGATCAGCCGGCGCTTCGGGATGACGGTCGACAACCTGATTTCAGCCGATGTCGTCACCGCCAATGGCGAATCGATCCGCTGCAGCGCCGATTCGCATGAAGATCTGTTCTGGGCGATTCGCGGCGGCGGCGGCAACTTCGGCGTCGTCACGATGTTCGAGTTCAAGTTGCATGAAGTGGGACCCGAGGTCTATGGCGGACTCGTCGTGCTGCCGATGGATCAGGCGCGCGACGCGCTCGTCAAATACCGCGCCGCGCTGGAAACCTGGCCCGATGAGCTGACTGTGTGGGCCGTCGCGCGCTTCGCGCCGCCGCTCCCCTTCCTGCCCGCCGACGTACACGGCAAGCCAATCATTGCTTTTGCCGTCTGCTACACGGGTCCGGTCGCGAACGGTCCTGCCGTGGTCGAAGAAGTGCGCAAGTTCGGCACGCCCTACGGCGAACATCTCGGACCGATGCCCTTCACCGCATGGCAACAGGCATTCGATCCACTCCTGACGCCGGGCGCGCGCAACTACTGGAAGTCGCACAATCTCGCAACGCTCGACGACGGCCTGATCGACGCGTTCGTCGATGCAATTGCCAAACTGCCGTCGCCGCAGTGCGAGATCTTTTTCGGCGCGATTGGCGGCCAGACGATGCGCGTGGCGCCCGATGCCATGGCTTATTCGAATCGCGACGCGAAGTACGTGATGAACGTGCACGGCCGCTGGACGGAAGCCGCCGACGACGAGCGCTGCATTGCATGGTCCCGCGCGTTCTTCGACGCATCGGCGCCGTTCGCGATCGGCAGCGTGTACGTGAACTTCATGACGGAGGAAGAAACCGCCCGCGTGGGCGCGGCCTATGGTCCGAACTACGCGCGACTGGTTGCAGTGAAGGACCGTTACGATCCGCAGAACCTGTTCCGACATAACCAGAACATCAAGCCATCCTCGATGGCCTGAACGTCGCCTCCAACATGCCGGGTAGCAATCGTTGTCCCGTTGCTATCCGGCATCGTTTTCAACGCCCCGCTTCCGTCGTTCACGCTGCACTGCGCCATGCGTGGATGCATCGCCTCACGCTACAGTAGCGTGCAGGCCCACGACGTTCTCCTTTTCCGTCCAACCCACCATGCCGCGCATGCGCATCGCCTTGCTGACGATCGTCGCCATGTTCGCCTTCGCGGGCAATTCACTGCTATGCCGCATCGCGTTGAAGGGCACCTCGATCGATCCCGCAACGTTTACGTCCGTGCGCATCGTGTCGGCGGCCATCGTGTTGTGGATCATTCTGCGCAGGCGCGGCAAATCGCAGCCCATCGCCGGCAACTGGCTTTCCGCATTCGCGCTGTTCGCTTATGCAGCGGCGTTCTCGTTTGCCTATGTGTCGCTGGCGGCGGGAACGGGCGCGCTGCTGCTGTTCGGCGCGGTGCAGGCGACGATGATCGGCTACGCGTTCTCGCGCGGCGAGCGTTTGCAGATGCTGCAATGGACTGGTCTCGCGTGTGCGCTCGCGGGCCTCGTCGCGCTCGTGCTGCCCGGCGTGAGCGCGCCGCCTCCGTTCGCGTCGCTGCTGATGCTGTGCGCCGGCATCGCCTGGGGCGCGTATTCGCTGCGCGGCAAACGCGCCGCCGATCCCACGGCCACCACCGCCGGCAACTTCTTTCGCGCCATCCCGTTTGCGGCGGCGATCAGCCTTGCGATGTTTGCGCGCGCATCGATCGACAGAACGGGCCTGCTTTTCGCGGCGATATCCGGCGCGTTGACGTCGGGTGTCGGCTATGTGGTCTGGTACGCCGCATTGAAGGAGATCAAGGCGGCCACGGCCGCGACCGTGCAGCTGAGCGTCCCGCTGATCGCCGCCGTCGGCGGCATCGTGCTGCTCGGCGAACCGCTGACCGCGCGACTCGCGTTGAGCGCCGCCGCGATACTGGGCGGCATCGCGCTCGTAATCGGCCGCCGCTGACCATCGAACGAACGATCGGATCTCGACGTGACAGACGCATCGATATATACGGTAGAATACATCGATCGTTTTGAATCTCGGGAGAGTCGGGGTGGGCAGCACTCGTCGCGATGCGTCAAAGGATGCGTTATCCGGGAAAATCAGCACGCTCAAGCCGCTGTCGGCCGACGTGCGCGCGCAGCAGATTCGTGACGTAGTCGACGCGTTCCGGCGTCTGCGCAGCAGCGTCACGCGCTTCGTGCAAATGTTCGCAGCCGCGCGGGAGGCTGCGTTGACGGCCGAGGGCCTGTCTTCCGCATCGCTGCGCGAATTGCTGTCGATGCTCGCCAACGAAGCGCAAGCCGCCCGTTTTGCGCGGCTGCGCGAGCTGAAGATCGCGATCCGCCAGGCGCGCGTGCTCGAACGTACGCGCGACGCGGTGTTTTCCGAGTCCTTCAGCACGGACGAGACGGCCATGCGCGAAACGGTGACGGCACTGGAGCGCGTCGACGCGATTCTCGTCGGGCTGTGCGTCGAGCACGTGCTGGAGCGTCATAAGCCCGTGCCGCCGCGCACGGTGGCCCTCAAGCCCTCGCCGCTGCCAGCACGCAGGCGTCAACCCGAACCGGTGCACTGATTGTCGCCCCGGCGCGCACCCGATATATTCAATGGTATATTTCGACAACCCGCTCGCGCATCCACCCCGGTCCGCCGTCACGTCCGGATAGAGGTCCTCATGCACGCTCCGCCCTTTCGTCTCGCCCGCCCGGGCATCGATACGTCCATCGGTTCTGCGCAACGCGCCGATCCCTGCTGCGCGCCGTCGAAAGCGCAACTCGCCGATCTCAAGCGACGCACGCGGCTCGCGGAACTCGATGCGCACCTGCATTGCTCGATCATCGGCACGTGTCTGAGCACGCATGAACTGCGCAAGCTCGTGCCGAAGTTCACCGACCTCGACCGTCAGCGCGCCACCGACCTCGAAATTCATCACACGGCCGTCGAACTCGCGATCGAAGGCGGCGCCGGCGGCAAGGCGCTGCATAAGGCACTGGATGAACGCTATGCGGGCGCGATCCGCCTGTTCGACAAGGCGAAGGACCCGGATGCCGTGCTCGCGCTATGGAAAGACGCGCTCAAGAGCGGCGACATTCCGCCCGCCTACTGGGCGCTGATGACGCATCCGCAAACCACCATGAGCGTGCGGCAATCGGCGTTCGGCGATCTGCACATGCTGTCGCATCTGGTCGGCGCCGCGAATCGCGCGGATATCCGGCGGCTCGTCGCGCTGGAAGAAGAGAATGTCGCGCTGCGCACAAAGGTCGATCGCCAGCAAAGCCGTCTGCAGGAAATCAGCTTGCAGCGCGATGCCGCAGCGCAGGAACTGGAAACGCGCGCAGCGCAAGCGAGGACCCAGGATGCCGACACCGACGACGCATTGCGCGCCGAAGTCCAGCTGCTGCGCGAAGCATTGACGGCGCGCGACGAACGTCTCGCGCTGCATACGAACCGCCGTGAAGCCGCCGAACAGCGCGTCGCGGCCGAGCAGGAAAGCGCGCGCGCATTGCGCGCGCGGCTCGATGAAATGGATGCGCTCGTGAAAACGCTGCAAGCCGAGGCGAGCGCGCTGGAACGCACGCTTCAGGCCACGGCAGGCGACGACCCGTCCGGACGTTCAGCCTCGCTGGCGATCCTGGAGCGCATGCGCATCGTGTATGTCGGAGGAAGGCCGGGTTCGAATGCGGCGATCAAACGGATCGTCGAATCGGCGGGCGGCGAGATGACCGTGCACGACGGCGGCATAGAAGATCGCAAGGGTCTGCTGGCGGCTGCATTGCCGGGCGCGGATATGGTGGTGTTTCCCGTCGACTGCATCGATCACGACTCGATGAACATGCTCAAGCGCGTCTGCGAGCGCGGCCACATTGCGTGGTATCCGCTGCGTACCGCGAGCGTCGCGAGTTTCGTCGAACTGATCGGCCGGCTCAATGCCGACGCGCAGACGAATACCCAGTCCGGCGGAGCGCCGCGCTTCTGTCTGCGTCACGGCTAGGCGTCATTCGCAAACAGCGTGAAATCTAACGCCGCACCATCTTCGTCAGCGCGGCGATATCGTCCGCGCATGCGGCATACGCCTGCGCTTCGATGCCGCGATAGAGCCGGATAATCTCTTCGCCGACAGGCGTGAGCGCACTGCCGCCGCCGCTCTGGCCGCCATGCTCGGAGACCGTCGCCGGGGATTTCAGCGAACGGTTCAATTCATCCATCAACAGCCATGCGCGCCGATACGACATGTTCAGACTGCGCGCCGCGGCCGAAATCGAACCATGCTCGCGCACCGCTTCGAGCAGCGCGACCTTTCCCGGTCCCAGCGCGATCGTGTCTTCCTGCTGAATGCGCATTCTGAAGCGCACCTCGGGCTTCGGATGTGCCGATGTCTTCATGTTGTTTGCCGGTTGACTCATGCGCGCAAGCATACACGATGCCATACGCTGGACTTCAATCGGCAATTGCACCAGTACGCGGCGGCTCACGCCCGCAGCGACGGCGCGACAACGGCATCAAAGCTCGAGCACGCGCGCAACCACACCCGCGAGCCGTTTCACATGACGCGGCGCGGGAAGAATATCAGCGGCTGAAAACAGAATGGGCGCGCCTTCGTCGACGGAAAGCGGCTGGTCGCCGCGCTCGAACGCAACGAGCACGCGTTCGCCGATGGGCGTATTGAACAGCTCATGCCATGAGAACGTCACCGCGTAGCCGTCGTGAGCGTGCGCGATGAAAATGGTCCGCTTGAAATCGCCGGGCCGGTCGTTGCGCAGGCCCGCCATATCGATCAGATCCTTCAGCAGCACGCCGCGATACTGATCGACCTTGCGGATGAAGCGGTTCGTCGTGTAGCAGCGCAGGTCGAAGGGATCGGCCGTCACGCTTGCGTGCTGCCGCAGATCGTCGATCGTCACCTGCATCGGGCGCAGAAAATCGCCCGCCAGCATGACGGCGCCTGCCGTCGTCTCCTGCAGCGGCAGCGCCGCCGAGCCAGTCATTCCCATCGTCCTCTCCGTTGCGTTGCGGCGCTGTCATGCTCCACGATGTATCGGTGGATATATTACGCTGCTCGCGGGCTGGCTGCCGAAGGGAAGCACGACATAGGCGGCATATCGCACGGCTTATGACATGCGAGCCGCCCGCCGAAACTCGCTAGTCGACGCCGACGATCACGCTCGACGCCTTGAAAATCGCTGCAGCCGCCTTGCCGCTGGCGAGGCCGAGACGGTCGACGCTGTCGTTGGTGACGATCGCGGCGATCTGCGCGCCGCCCGTCGCCGAAATGATGACCTCGCTGTTGACGGCGCCTTTCGTGACCGACGCGACCGTGCCCGCGACGCAGTTGCGCGCCGACACCTTGCTGCTGTCGGCATCGACCATCACGATCACCGACGAAGCCTTGACGAGCGCGAACGCCGGCTTGCCCGCCGCGAGCCCGAGCGACGACGCACTGCCGTGCGTGATCACCGCGACGATCTCGAGCCCGTCCTGGGTGCGGAGCGTGATCTCGTCGTTGACGGCGCCGGCCTTGACGGCCGTGACCTGGCCGGCGAAATGATTACGGGCGCTGGTACGCATGCGACTCTCCTTCGGGTTGCCCCGTTGTGTGTTGTTCCGCAGTGTACCGCGCAGCCTGTGACAGCCGTCATCGGCGCTGTCGGCCCTTCACGGCACGCAATGTGACGGGCGCATGACAAGACGGTGGCATCCCGGTTGCTCATAGTCAGAAGAAACCAGATAAAGGAGCCGCCATGGACACGATTGGATTGTCGCAACGCATCGAGGAAATCGAACTGGCCCTCGTCGGGACGTTCGAATCCCCGAAAGCGCCCACTGTCAGCGCCTATCAGGAAGGCGCCACGACGTATCTGATGCTATCCTGGGTCGTCGAAACGGGCCGCGACACAACGCTCGATGCGCGCTGCGTCGTGACGCTCAGGCTCGGCGATGCGCAGATCGACCGCTATGCGGCGCTGGATACGGCCAAACGGCGCGTCGTGCAGGATCGTCTGAGGGATCTCGTGCGGCAGCATGTCGAAGTGTCGCGCGCGCAGCCGGCATCGACGGATAGCTGTTCGATCGAACTCGATGTGGACGACAGCGTCTTCGACGTGCCCGACGAACCGTACGACATGCTGTAGCGCCCCAACCAGGCGACGGGCCGGGAGGGCTTCCAGTCCCGCCGCCAACGGCAATAGACTATGCTAACGCGCGAGCCTGTGTGCTCGCGACGTCGCACACGCGGCCTTCCATCCGAGTCTATTGCCCATGAATTCCACTACCGACGATACCCCGCGCCCCGCCATGCGCGCGCTCACGCCGATCGAAGCCCGCGTGCTGGGCGTACTGTTCGAGAAGCAGCACACCGTACCCGACACCTATCCGCTGTCGCTCAATTCGCTTGCGTCGGGCTGCAACCAGAAAACCTCGCGTTCGCCCGTGATGAACGTCAGCGAATCCGAGATTCTCGACGCGATCAACTCGATGAAGCGCCTTTCGCTCGTGCTCGAAGGCAGCAGCAGCCGCGTGCCGCGCTTCGAGCACAACATGGAGCGCGTGCTCGGCCTGCCGCGCCAGTCGGCAGCGCTGTTGACGGCACTGCTGCTGCGCGGACCGCAGACGGCCGCCGAGTTGCGGCTCGCCACGGCGCGCCTGCACAGCTTCGCCGATACGTCGTCCGTCGAAGCGTTTCTCGAAGAACTCGCCGCCAATGATCCGCCGCGCGTCGTCAAGCTGGCGCGTACGCCGGGCGAGCGCGAGAGCCGCTGGATGCATCTGCTGTGCGGCGAGCCGACGGCCGAGCAGATCGGCGCCGCGGCGCTCTCCGACGAGCCGCTGCCGCCCGGCGAACTCGAAGCGCTGCGCGCGCAGCAGCGCGAGCTGAGCGAGCGTGTCGAGCGACTCGAAGCGCTCGTGGCGCACCTCGCCGGTGAGCTTGGCGTGTCGCTCGATGCGCTGAAGGGAAACCTGTAGCGACAGGAATCGCTGCCGGTTTGCCGTGCATGGCCGCAGCAAACCAGCAGCGCGTCATCACTGCGCCACGGCGCCCCACATGGCCGCGTCAAGCCCGATCAACAACCTGTACAAAACGCAGACGCTTGCCATACCGGGCATCAAACAGCGCGCCAAACGGGTTGCTAACCGCCCTTAACGAATGCGACGATGCGGTTGGCGCGCGGCCGACGCCACGCCGCGCCCCCTCTCGCATTGCCCCGCTGTGCCTCTTTTGCGATTCACTGTGCCAGGAGACTGACCGATGAACGAGCACGACGATCCCAAACTGCCCACCGCTTCCGAGCTCCCCGCCGACGACAGCCCCGACGATCCCGACCGCCGCCGCGTTCTCACAGGCCTCGCGGCGGCGGGCCTCGGCCTCGCGCTGGCGGGCTGCCAGTCGGTGGACGCCGCCTCGGCGGGCGCGCCGCGCAGCGCCGCCGACGCCAGGCTCGACAACGCATTGCGCGATCAGGTCAAGCGCATCGTCGTGATCTACGCGGAGAACCGCAGCTTCGCGAACCTGTACGGCAACTTCCCCGGCGTGCAGTATCCGCTGTCCGCCGTCACACCCGAGCGCTACTTGCAACTGGACCGCGACGGCAGCACGCCGCTCGCCACACTGCCGAAAATCTGGGGCGGCCTCGTGCCGCAGGCGCAGGAAGTCGACGGCAAGCGCTACATGATTGCCGAGCGCGACATCGCCGGCTTGCGCAACCAGCCGTTCCATCTGACCGACGCGCACGGCGCGCCGCTGCCGAACAGCGTGATCACGCGCGATCTCGTGCATCGCTTCTATCAGAACCAGATGCAGATCAACGCAGGCCGCAACAACCAGTTCGCCGCATGGGGCGATTCGGGCGGCCTCGTGATGGGGCATTACCGCAGTTCCGGCGAATCGCTGAAGTTGTGGGCGCTCGCGCAGCAGTACACGCTGTGCGACAACTTCTTCATGGCCGCGTTCGGCGGCTCGTGGCTCAACCACATCTTCCTGATTTCCGCGCAGGCGCCGCTCGTGCCGGATATCGGCAGCGGTCCGGGTAAGAAGCTCGTGTCCGTCGTCGAAGGCGACGACCCGACGGGCACGCGCCTGAAGCAGGCGCCCAATTCGCCGAAGACGGCGCTCGAAGGCCCGCCCGTGTTCGTCAGCGACGGGCTTTTCACGCCCGACGGCTACGCGGTCAACACGATGGCGCCGCCCTATCAGCCGAGCATGGTGCGGCCCGCCGAGGGCGGCGATCCCGCGCTCGCCAATCCGGGCGATCCGAAGGTGCTGCCGCCGCAGCGCTACGCGACCATCGGCGACCGGCTGAGCGACAAGGGCGTCGACTGGGCGTGGTATAGCGGCGCGTGGCAATACGCGCTCGATCATCGCGATACGGGCGCGGTGCCTGACTTCCAGTATCACCATCAGCCGTTCAACTACTTCGCGAACTTCGCGCCCGGCACGGCGGCACGCACGCGGCATCTGCGCGACGGCGGCGTGGGCGACGACGCGTCGACCAACCGCTTCATCGCCGATATCGACGCAGGACGCCTGCCCGCCGTGACGTTCTACAAGCCGCAGGGCAATCTGAACATGCATGCAGGTTATGCGGATGTCGAGTCCGGCGACCGCCATATCGCGAACGTCATCGAGCATATCCAGCGCGGCCCGCAATGGCAGAACACCGTCATCGTGATCACGCACGACGAAAACGGCGGCTGGTGGGATCACGTCGCGCCGCCCAACGGCGACCGCTGGGGGCCGGGCTCGCGCATTCCCGCGCTGGTCATTTCGCCGCTCGCGAAGAAAGGCTATGTCGATCATACGGTGTACGACACCAACTCGATCCTGCGTCTGATCAGCCGCGTGCATGGGCTCGCGCCACTCGATGGCGTCGCGCTGCGTGACCGTGCGCTGGTGCAGAACGGGCTTGCGCCCATCGGCGATCTGACGGGGCGCTCGATCTCGCGTGATGCCATTGTCGAAGTTGATTGAAGGAACCACATGTTCGTCGTGTATTGGCTGGAAGAAGGCACGTCGACGGGAACCGCTCGCTTCGAGCGGTTCGCCGCCGACGAAATGACCAAAGCGCTCGCGTTCACCGAAACGCTGCGCAAGAAGCAGGCTGCCGGCGATGACGTGAGCGTCGTCACGCTTTGCAGCGAGAACCCGCGCTCCGTCGGCAAGGCGGGCGCGTCCGATCCGCCCGCGGATTACGCGTGGAAAAAGCGCCGCCCGTGAACGCGGCGGTGTCGCACGCATACCACGCGTCCGTCGACGCTTCACAACAGAATTGCGCGCATAAAAAGCAAAAATACGAAGCGCTGTAAAACATTCAGGATTCCCGAAACATCCTTCGCGACGGTCTGTCAGATTCCCGTTCTGTGCTGCGCTGCCCGGTCCGCGCTGCGCCGAACGACAAGAGGAAGATCGACATGACCCATACGCAACCGAGTCGCCGCACGCGAGCATGCGCGGGCCTCGCCCTGCTATCGCTGATCGGCGGCTGCACGACGCTGCCCTGGCAGATGTCGCCCGAAGATCGGTCACTCCAGCAGCCACCGCAACAGACAGCGTCACTCGCCTCGACCGACCGTCTCGCGCGGCGCCCGCCCGTCAATGCCGACAAACCGCTGTCCGACGTCTATTACCGCGTGAAGCCCGGCGACACGCTCTATCGCATCGCGACGAGCCACGGCCAGCGCAGCGAAGACCTCATCAGGTGGAACAACCTCACGGATCCGGGCCATATCGAAACAGGCAGTGTGCTGCGCGTCGCGCCGCCGCCCGATGCAGCCAGCGGCAGCGAAGTGTCCGCGTCGTCCGTTCAGGCGAAGCAACCACGCGCGAGCGCGCCCGCAAAGCCCGACACCCCCGCCACGACCGGCCCGAAAGCCGACAAGGCCGATAGCGCCGACAAGAAGGACGACAAGAATGCGGACACCGGCAAGCCGAACTTCGTCTGGCCTGCGCGCGGCACGCTGAGCGCGGTATATGGACAGGCCAGATCGAAAGGCATCGTGATCGCCGCCAAAGCGGGCGATCCGGTGAAAGCGGCGACTTCCGGCCGCGTCGTGTTTGCGGGCGACGGCGGCAAGCCTTATGGCAAGCTGATCGTCATCAAGCACGACGACACGCTCGTGACGGCATACGGACATAACCGCAAGCTGCTGGTGAAAGAAGGAACCAACGTCAAACGCGGCGAAACGATCGCCGAGATGGCGGCGACCGACGACGGCAACGGCTCGATGCAATTCGAAATCCGCAAGGACGGCAAGCCCGTCAATCCCGCGACGTACCTGCCACGCGTCGGTTCGTAACGCGCAAGCGGAAATCGAAAAGCCGCGAACGGCGCGTTGCCGTTCGCGGCTCAGACTGTCAGGACTCGTGCGTCGCGCTCAACGCACGGCGCTAGCTTCGAGTAACGGATCGAGATTCCCCGCGGTTTCGAGCGCGTTCAGGTCATCGAATCCGCCCACATGCGTTTCGCCGATGAAAATCTGCGGCACCGTGCGGCGTCCCGTGCGTTCCATCAACGCGAGCGCCGTGGCGCGGTCGCCCTGCACGTTGATTTCCTCGTACGACAGACCCTTGTTCTTGAGTAGCGCCTTGGCGGCGAGACAGTACGGGCACGTTGGCGTCGTGTAGATCGTGATTGCGGACATGGTTATCTCCGTGAGCGTATTGGAAGCGGCGCGTTACTGGCCGCGATAGAGGTCATCGAATGCGGACGATGCGCCTGCCAGCGAGCGGGCGCGCGTCGCGCGGAATCCCGAGGCGGCGCTGCTACTGGCCGACGGACCATACGAAGTCGCGATCAGATCCTGCGTGCGATGGAACACGTGCGGCGCAGCGGCCGAATAGTTCGCCGGCTCCGGATAGCTCGTGTCGCTTTGCGGGTACTGGCCGGCTTGCTGCGCAGCGACCAGCTCGGCGCGAACCTGCGTGCGCGTCGCCGTCGATTGCGATTGGGCCTGGCTTGCAAGCGGCAGACCTAATGCAGCCGCGAGAACAAGAGCGTGATAAACGCGTTTCATGTTGAGCACCTCTCAGAAGCGTTGCCGTCCGCGACGGGATGGCTCAACTGTAGGCGCGCATCGGATGACCGTTAATGTCGGCGCGTCTCACGAAGATGCTCGATCGGCTCACCGGTTGCCTGCGCAAACGTCGCGCGAGGACGGCGGGTATTGACGGGAAGGCTTGTACGGCAAGGGTTTCAGCGCGATGCACAGGGCCGGTCGCAGAGGCCCCGGCGCATGCTGTGCGGTTTATGAAATTCTCTATTGCTCTGCGTCGGCCGAAGCTTCATCGGCGGCGGCATCCTGTGCAGACTGCATATGACCGCCCGATGCGCGCCAGCGCGCGGGCGTCACGCCGATCTGCTTCTTGAACACGCGCTGGAACGCCGCTTCCGACTGATAGCCGACCGTCTCGCCGACGTCGCCTACCGGTGTGGTCGATTCGAGCAGCATTCGGCCCGCGATCGTCATGCGGACTTCCGTGAGCACGTCGGTTGCCGAACGGCCGATCGCCTCCTGGAACTGCCGCACGAAGGTCGCGCGGGACATGTTGCACAGCGCGGCGAACTGGTCGAGCGTCCACGGCTTGCCGGGCGATTCGAACATCGCCGAGACGGCCGCCTGCAGGCGCGGCCGCCCCGCCAGCGCGAGCAGCCCGTGCGGCGGATGCGCCGCTTCGCTCGCGAAACGCAGCGTCAACGCGAACAGCGCCGCCGACAGATGATTGACGAGCGTTTCGCTGCCGGGACATTCGTCGGTGGCCTCTTCGCGCATCAGCTGGATGAGCCGCGCGAGCCGCGAGCCCGCGACGCCGCCCAGCGGTTCTCCATTCACCGCCGCGTCGCCATTGCTGTTTACGCCATTGCCCCTCGTCTGAGCGCCGCTGCGCACTACCAGCCGCGAGGGCAAGTGATCGCGCAGCAGGCGGTCCGGCACGGCGCCGAGCAGGAAGCGGCCGCACAGGATATCGACCGTCTCGCCCGTGCCGCTGTTCTCGGCGACCGTCAGCATGATGTTGCGCCGCTCCGTGACGGGGGCGGGCTGCGCGCCGCTGCCGTCGTGGATACGGTGCGGGCTGCCCGTTGGAAACACGATGATGTCGCCCGCGGCCAGATGCTCGGGCGGCCCGTTGCCGTCTTCGAGCACCGCGCGCCCCGACAGCAGCACGTGATACGGAATCTCCCGCACGCCCGCGGGGCCTTCTTCGATTGCCCATGGCGCGCCGAAGTGGCAGCGGACATCGACACGCCCGCTCACGGGCATCAGCGACAGGAAGCGGCTTAGCAGATCCATGTGAGCCGCCGTTCGAGCCGGGAGTCGGGCCGCGGGTTGAGCCGCGGGTTGAGCCGCGGGTTGAGCCGCGGGTTGAGCCGCGGGTTGAGCCGCGGGTTGAGCCGCGGGTTGAGCCGATTAAGCATGTTTTTGAATCGTTCGAGGATTAGCAACGCGCACGCAGGACCGTAAAGTAGAACCGTGCAATGCAAACCGATTCTACTGGACGGCAGCGACGCGCGCGGCACAGCACACTGATTCCGCCACCGCCCGTCTGAGCGAGGAACATCATGAAGACGCTTGATATCGATGTCGCAGTGATTGGCGCGGGGACCGCGGGCCTGTCCGCCTTCCGCGCCGCGAAGGCCGCGGGCGCGAGTGTGGTGCTGATCGAAGGCGGCGCGTACGGGACGACGTGTGCGCGTGTCGGCTGTATGCCGTCGAAGCTGCTGATCGCCGCCGCCGAAGCCGCGCATGCGGCGCGCAGCATGGCGCCGTTTGGCGTGCATGTCGACGGCGCCGTGCGGGTCGATGGACGTGAAGTGATGGCGCGCGTCAAGCGCGAGCGCGACCGCTTTGTTGGCTTCGTCGTCGAATCGACGGAGAGCATTCCCGATGACGAGCGGCTGATCGGCTACGCGCAGTTCGTCGACGATAACGTGCTGCAAGTCGGCGAGCACACCCGCGTGCATGCAAAGCGCGTCGTGATCGCGACTGGCTCGTCGCCGTATGTGCCCGCGATGTACCAGGCACTCGGCGACCGCGCGATCGTGAACGACGACGTGTTTGCGTGGGACGACTTGCCGCGCAAGGTGGCGGTGGTCGGTGCGGGCGTGATCGGGCTGGAACTGGGCCAGGCGCTCGCATGGCTCGGCGTCGATGTCACGATGCTTGGCGCACGTGGGCGCGTGGGGCCGTTGAGCGATCCTGCCATCAAGGATTACGCGCGTGATGTGTTCAAGGATTCGTTTCACTTCGAGACGCATGCGCAGGTTGAAGCGGCGACGCGCGAAGGTGACAGCGTGCATTTGCGTTATCGCGATAGCGCGGGCGAATTGCGCGAAGACACGTTCGATTATGTGCTGGTGACGGCGGGCCGTCGGCCGAATATGGACAAGCTTGCGCTGCATAACACGACGCTCGAAGTCGATGCGCGCGGTGTGCCGGTGTTTGATCCGTTGACGCTGCAAGTGGGCAAGCATCCGGTGTTTATCGCAGGCGACGCGAATGATGTGCTGCCGCTCTTGCATGAAGCCGCCGATGAAGGTCGCGCTGCGGGCGACAATGCCGCTCGTTATCCGGATGTGAAGCCGCTTGTGCGGCGGGCGGCGATTTCGGTTGTGTTTTCTGAGCCTGGGATTGCGATGGTTGGTCAGAGGTTTTTGGATCTTCCTGACGGGTCGTTCGTGACCGGTGAAGTTAGCTTCGAAGACCAGGGTCGTAGCCGCGTGATGTTGCGCAATCGCGGATTGATGCATGTGTATGTTGATCGCGCTACGCGCCGGTTTGTGGGCGCTGAGTGGATCGGGCCGGATGCCGAGCATATCGCGCATCTGCTTTCGTGGGCTTTGCAGATGGGGCTGACAGTTGATGCGATGCTCGCGATGCCTTTTTATCATCCTGTTGTTGAGGAAGGTTTGCGGAGCGCGTTGAGGGATGCTGCTGCGCAGCTGGCCGGTTTTTGATTGTGGTTTGGGTTTGCGCTGGCATCCGCGGTTTGCTTCTGGTTTGCCAGCGTTGCCCCTGTGCGGGGCAACGCTTGAACAACCAATAACATCACGCGGATGCCACCGCACAGCACAGCAGACCACACCAGCCGTCGCAGACAAACAAAAACCGTCACGCCCCTTCATGCGGCGGCAAATACTCAATCTGCGCCTCTTCATAGAGGCGATAAATCAGCTCCAGCATCTCAGTCAGATCTTCTGACTCATCCAGCATCCGCATGCTCATGATAATCGGCGACACGAGATTCGAGTCATCGAGTTCCTTGTAGCTGACATCATCCCGCTTGAGCCCATACACACTACTCGGCACAACCGATATCCCCTCCCCAGCCGCAACCAGCCCCAGCGCAATCTGCAACTCCCGCGTCTCGTAGATCCGCGCCGGCTCCAACCCGCGATCGCGGAACGCAGCCAACACCTGATCGGCGTAACTAGGCCGCGGCGCCTTCGGAAAAATAATCAACGTCTCGTTGACCAGATCATGCAGCGACAAAACGGGTTTCACTTCCGACAACGGATAACCCGAAGGCAACGCAACAATCATCCGTTCCTCACGCAACACGATGCGCCGGATACTCGGATCCTCATGACGAATGCGCCCAAACCCGACATCGATCGTGCCTTCCTTGAGCGCCTTGATCTGATCCATCGTCGACATCTCGTGCAACGTCAATTCGACAGCACTGTGCTCGGTGCGAAAGCGCCGGATGATCTTCGGCAACATGCCATACAACGTCGAGCCGACAAACCCGACAGACAGACTGCGTTCGATCTTGCCGACGCGCCGCGTCATCGATTCGAGCTCAGCCGTTTCCGCCAGCAACTTCACCGCGTGCGAATAAAAGAACCGCCCCGTGTCCGTCAATTCGACCGGCCGTGAATTGCGCACGAACAGTTGCACGCCCAGCAGTTCTTCGAGCTGCTGCATCTGGCGGCTGAGCGGCGGCTGCGCAATATGCAGCCTTTGCGCGGCGCGCGTGAAGTTCCGCTCCTCAGCCACGGCGACGAAGTAACGCAAATGGCGCAACTCCATGACGATACCCCTGAGATATTGAACTGATACTAAATCAGTGTTGGACGCACTGTATGTGCGCCAACTACTCTTCACTCACCCGCAGCGCCCTCACAAATTATACCTTTCGGGTTGCCACCGAACGAGACGCGAGCGCCGACATCGAACTGGAGACTTCCGATGATCCCCATCTACCCGGACCGCAGTCCGAAGCTCAAGCACATCGACGACTATCTGGTCGAAGATACCGCCCGCGGCGACTATCGCCTGCACCGCAGCGCATTCACCGACGAAGCGCTGTTCGAGCTGGAAATGCAGCACATCTTCGAAGGTAACTGGATCTACCTCGCGCACGAAAGCCAGATTCCGTCGAACAACGACTACTTCACGACCACGATGGGCCGTCAGCCCATCGTCATCACGCGCAACCGTCAGGGCGAGCTGAACGCGCTCGTCAATTCGTGCACGCATCGCGGCGCGATGCTGTGCCGCCACAAGCGCGGCAACAAGGCGACCTTTACCTGCCCGTTTCACGGCTGGACCTTCAATAACAGCGGCAAGCTGCTGAAGGTCAAAGACCCCGAAGGTGCGGGTTATCCCGAGTGCTTCAATCACGAAGGCTCGCATGATCTGAAGAAGCTCGCGCGCTTCGAAAGCTATCGCGGCTTTCTGTTCGGCAGCCTGAATCCCGATGTAAAGCCGCTCACCGAATTCCTCGGCGAAGCCGCGCGCATCATCGACATGATCGTCGATCAGTCGGAAGACGGTCTCGAAGTACTGCGCGGTTCATCGACCTATACGTATGAAGGCAACTGGAAGCTGACGGCCGAAAACGGCGCGGATGGTTACCACGTGTCGGCCGTGCACTGGAACTACGCGGCAACGACGAACCAGCGCAAGGAAAAGAACGCGGCCGAAGACAAGATCCGCGCAATGGACGCAGGCGGCTGGGGCCGCCAGGGCGGCGGCTTCTACGCGTTCGAACACGGCCACATGCTGCTGTGGTCGCGCTGGGCGAATCCGGAAGACCGCCCGAACTTCAATCGCCGCGATGAATTCGCCGCGCGCTGCGGCGGCGAAACCGCCGACTGGATGATCCAGAACTCGCGCAATCTGTGCCTCTATCCGAATGTGTATCTGATGGATCAGTTCGGTTCGCAGATTCGCGTGCTCAAGCCGCTGTCGGTGAACAAGACAGAAGTGACGATCTATTGCATCGCGCCCAAGGGCGAATCCGATGAAGCACGCGCACGACGCATCCGCCAGTACGAGGACTTCTTCAACGTGAGCGGCATGGCGACGCCCGACGACCTCGAAGAATTCCGCGCATGCCAGCAAGGCTATGCAGCACGCTCCGTCGAATGGAACGACATGTGCCGGGGCTCGACGCACTGGATCGAAGGCGCCGACGAAGCCGCGCAGAAGATCGGCCTCAAGCCTTTGCTGAGCGGCGTGAAGACGGAAGACGAAGGGCTTTATACGATCCAGCACCGCTACTGGGTGGAAACGATCCGCGATGCACTGACGCGAGAAAGGAGCGCAGCATGAGCACGATCATCACCGCGCCGACGCTCGCCGATATCCAGGCATTTCTGTACCGCGAAGCGCGTCTGCTCGACGACGAGCAATGGGACGAATGGCTCGAGCTTTATCACCCGGACGCCGTTTTCTGGATGCCTTCGTGGGACGACACCGATCAGTTGATCACGGACCCGCAGCGCGAGATCTCGCTGATCTACTACCCGAGCCGCCAGGGTCTGGAAGACCGCATATTCCGCATCAAGACCGAGCGGTCGAGCGCGACGATTCCCGACACGCGCACGTGCCACAACATCAGCAACGTAGAACTTGAGAGCCACGACGATGGCGTCTGCACAGTGCGCTTCAACTGGCACACGCTGAGCCATCGCTACAAAACCAATTACAGCTATTTCGGCATGTCGCGCTACGTGATCGATTTCAGCGGCGCTTCGCCGCGCATCCTGAACAAGTACGTCGTGTTGAAGAACGACTACATCAATCAGGTCATCGACATCTATCACATCTGAACGCGCGTTCACGATCCGCCACGATACGCAGCAGCATCAGGCAGCACAGGAGCAGTTCATGGAACATCGCATCGCACTCCAGTTCGAAGACGGCGTCACGCGCTTCATCACGTGCCGCGAAAACGAAACCTTGTCGGACGCAGCGTACCGGCAGAAGATCAACATCCCCCTCGATTGCCGCGACGGCGCGTGCGGCACGTGCCGCGGCTTCTGCGAATCAGGCACGTATGACCTGCCCGAATCGAGCTATATCGAAGACGCGCTGACGCCTGAAGATGCCGCGCAAGGCTACGTGCTCGCATGTCAGACGCGGCCGCGCTCCGACTGCGTGATTCGCGTGCCCGCTTCGTCGGCGGCATGCAAGACGGGCGTCGCGCGTCACGAAGGCACGCTTGCGAACGTGCAGAAGCTCTCGGATTCGACAATCGAATTTTCAATCGACGTCGATGCGCCCGATCAGCTGAGCTTTCTTGCGGGCCAGTACGTGAACGTCGAAGTGCCCGGCAGCGCGCTGACGCGTTCGTATTCGTTCAGCTCCGCGCCGGGCGAATCGCGCGTGTCGTTCGTCGTGCGCAACGTGCCCGAAGGCAAGATGAGCACCTATTTGAGCCAGCATGCACAGCCGGGGCAACGCGTCGCGTTTTCCGGGCCGTACGGCGCGTTCTATCTGCGCGAAGCAACGCGGCCCGTGCTGTTTCTCGCGGGCGGCACGGGCATCGCGCCGTTCCTGTCGATGCTCGATGTGCTCGCCGCCAAAGACGGCGCGAAGCAACCGGTGCGCATGGTGTACGGCGTGACCAACGACACCGATCTCGTCGCGCTGTCACAACTCGATTCTGCGCAAGGCAAATTGCCGGACTTCACCTACCGGACCTGCGTAGCCGACGCCGCGAGCGATCATCCGCTCAAAGGCTACGTGACGGCGCACGTCGATCCCGCGTGGCTCAACAACGGCGACGTCGACGTCTATCTGTGCGGCCCCGTTGCGATGGTCGATGCAGTGCGCGGATGGCTCGGCGAAATCGGCGTCACGCCGGCGAGCTTTCACTACGAAAAATTCTCTGCCACCAACGCGGCCTGACCATCATGAATCAACGTTTTGAAGGAAAAGTGGTCGTCGTCACGGGCGCGGCGCAAGGAATCGGACGCGGCGTTGCGATTGCGGCCGCGCGGCAAGGCGCGACCGTCGTGCTATGCGACCGTTCGGATTTCGTCCATGAAGTGGCAGCCGAAGTCTCGGCGCCGGGGGCGCGCTGCATCGCTGTGATCGCCGATCTGGAAACCTTCGCGGGCGCATGCAAGCTCGCGAATGCGGCGCTCGGCGCGTTCGGCCGCATCGATGTGCTGATCAACAATGTCGGCGGGACGATCTGGGCGAAGCCTTATCAGGAATACGAGGAAGCGCAGATCGAAGCCGAAGTGCGCCGCTCGCTGTTTCCGACGCTATGGTGCTGCCGCGCAGTGCTGCCTGCGATGATCGAGCGTAAGCACGGCGTAATCGTCAACGTATCGTCGATTGCAACACGCAGCATCTATCGCGTGCCGTACGCGGCGTCCAAGGGCGGTGTGAATGCGTTGACGGCAAGCCTCGCATTCGAGCATGCCGCCGACGGCATCCGCGTCAATGCCGTCGCGACGGGCGGCACGGAAGCGCCGGCACGGCGCGTGCCGCGCAACGCGCAGCAGCAGACGGAACAGGAAGCGCTCTGGTATCAGGGCATTGTCGACCAGACCAAGGCGACGAGCCTGATGCAGCGCTATGGCACGATCGACGAACAGGTCGGCGCCATTCTCTTTCTCGCTTCCGACGAAGCGTCATACATCACGGGCACCGTGCTGCCCGTGGGCGGCGGCGATCAGGGCTGACGTTTCCAACGCAAAGCAACACGCAAAAAAAACGCGGCGCGAGGCCGCGTTCAAGCGTGTTGTCCGCTGCGTGCAGACAGGATGAAACGGGGCCAAGTGTAAAGCATTGCGCGAAACGATAAACCCCGCAATAGACAATTCATTATCGTTGTTCCCGCAATATTCCCGAATACATCATGATGCTGCGAAATATCGACGGCAATACACGTCAATTTTCGTTGGGCAAAAACAATCCCATAGGCCATGCCTGAACAAACATCTTCATAGAAATACTGTTTGTATGAAGCCGCAATAATCCCGTCATTGCGTGTTGTGAATTTCACTAATGCTGCTTTTTGGCGTTTTTACATTTGTTGTGTGCGCCTTTAGTCTCTCGCTCATTCAATGCTTTACCACACGCAGGAGAAGAGAAGAATGAAGCGCACTGCCCTCTCGATGATCTCGCTGGCCGCACTGGCCACGGCCACCAGCGCCGCTCACGCACAAACCAGCGTCACGCTGTACGGCACGATCGACACGGGGATCACCTACGTTCACAACGCATCGGGCAACAACAGCCTGTGGTCGCTCGGCAATACCAGCGCAGGCAATCTGTCAGGCACGCGTTGGGGCCTTAAAGGCAGCGAAGATCTTGGCGCGGGCCTGAAGGCGATCTTTCAGCTCGAAAGCGGCTTCGATCCGAGCAACGGCAAGATGGGCCAGGGCAGCCGTCTGTTCGGCCGTCAGGCATTCGTCGGCCTTTCGCAGGATCAATACGGTTCCATTACGCTCGGCCGTCAATACGATCCGCTGATCGACCTCGTGCAAGGCATCACCGCCGACAACTACTTCGGCAGCGCATTCGCGACTGCGGGCGACGTCGACAACTACGACAACAGCTTCCGCGTGAACAACGCGGTGAAGTACACGTCCCCCGTGTTCGCGGGACTGCAGTTCGAAGCGATGTACTCGCTGGGCGGCGTGGCAGGCAGCACGGGTTCCGAGCAGTCGTATTCGGGCGCGGTCGCGTATAACAACGGGCCGATCGGCCTTGCGGCAGGTTACTACTATGCGTCCAACAGCCCGGCATCGGAAGGCATTCGCACGACCTGGAACAGCACCTCCGACGGCACGTTCGACGGCCCCGTCAATCTCGGCTATCAGACGGCACACTCGATCGGCATTGCACGCGTCGCCGGCCAGTACACGGCCGGTTCGTTCACGTTCGGCCTCGGCTACAGCAATGCGCAGTATCGCCGCGACGACAGCTCGGTGTTCGGTTCGAACGAACGCTACAACACGGGCCAGGGCTTCGTGAACTACCAGGCCACGCCTGCGATGCTGCTCGGCGTCGGCTACAGCTACACGCATTCGAACGGCGACACGTCGGCGACGTACCATCAGGTATCGCTGGGTGCTGACTACAATCTCTCCAAGCGCACCGACCTCTATATGACGGCTGCGTATCAGCACGCGAGCGGCCAGACGCGCGACGCGAACACCAACACGATCACCGACGCGCAGGCTTCGATCGGCTCGTATGGCTATGCGGGCACGAGCCATCAGGAGATGGTCAACCTCGGCATCCGTCACAAGTTCTAACGCGCTTCGCTGCCAGCGACGCGTCGCGTCGCTGGTCTTCGTATACGGCGGTTTCGTTCCGGCACGCAGATGCGAGCGGTTCGAAGCCGCCGTTTTTGTTTCAGGCTTCCAATCGATAATGGCCTAATCATTCTGTAGATAATGGATCTTTGTGTTGGCCATTATCCGCCTTAATCTCCGCACGTGGGCTCCAGAGCCCGGCATACACGGAGATCATCGGATGGAAACGAAAGTCTTTCTGGCAGGCGCGGCGGGCGCGATCGGCAGCGCGCTGGTGCCGCTGCTGGTCGAGGCAGGATTCACTGTCTATGGCAGCACGCGCCGCGCCGAGCGCGCGCCGCAAATCGAACAGGCGGGTGCCACGCCCGTGATCGTCGACGTGTTCGACGCGCGCGCGCTGACGGAAGCGCTGCGACGCATCGAACCCGCCTGCGTGATCCATCAGCTGACCGACCTGCCCCCTGCGCTCGATCCCGCGAAAATGCCGCAAGCCGTGGCGGCCAATGCGCGCATTCGCGACGAAGGCACGCGCAATCTGATCGCCGCAGCGCGCGTAGCGGGCAGCAAGCGCTTCGTCGCGCAAAGCATCGCGTGGGCGTATCGCGAAGGAGCACAACCGTACGACGAAACCCAGCCGCTCGATACGGAAGCCGAAGGCAATCGTCTCGTCACGGTGCGCGGCGTCGTGTCGCTCGAAACGCAGGTTCTGAGGGCGCCGCTGATCGGCACGGTGTTGCGGTACGGCCAACTGTACGGCCCCGGCACGGGCGCCGACCACGCGACAGGCGCAAGCCCCGTTCATGTCGATGCGGCCGCGCACGCCGCCGTGCTCGCGTTGCGGCACGCGCGGGCCGGCGTGTTCAATATCGCCGAAGACAATCCCGTCGTATCGACCGAAAAGGCGAAACGCCAGCTCGGCTGGGCGGCGGACTGGCGGCGCAGCACGGCGAACGCGCAGGACGCGGCGCAATGAACGCCGCCCATCTGTTCGCGAGCGCGAACGCGCGGCATGCGCGCACGTTCGCTACGCTCGCAGTCCTTGCGCTCGCCCCGCTCGCCGTGCTGCCGACGCGCCCCGCCATCCAATGGCTCGACGCGCTGTGCAGCGCGCCGCTGCTCAGCGATGCCTCGTCGTCATCCGGTGCAGCCGCCCAGCGCCCAGCTTCCACCTCGCGCGTGCTGTCCTGCGAGCCGCTCGCGAACGTGCCGGGCAAGTCCGTGACGACGGTCGTCGTCGACTTTCCGCCGCGCGCCTACACGGGCGCGCACCGGCATCCGGGCTCGGTGACGGCCTACGTCATCTCCGGCACGCTGCGTTCACGGCTGGACAGCGGTCCGGCTGTCGACTATCGCAGCGGCCAGACATGGTTCGAACCGCCCGGCACGCTGCACGACTTCGTCGAGAACCTCGACCCCACGCAGCCCGCGAAACTGCTCGCCGTGTTCGTCACGGATTCGAACTGCGGCCCACTCGTGCTGCCGCCGTGATCGACAGATATCAGGTCTGGTAGAGCATCTTCTGCAGAACGCGCGCGAGCGTCCTGGCACCCGCGTCGATCTCGTCCACGCCGACGCCCGCAAAGCCCAGCACCAGGCCAGCGGGCGCCGCGCGCTGCACGGCGTACGACGACAACGGCCGCGTCTCGATGCCCGCTTCGGCGGCAAGGCGCGCGGCCAGCGCATCGTCGGCGCCCGCGGGCAGAAACGCGGGCGCATCCAGCCCGGCGACGATCGGCGGCAACGCGAGCAGGCCCGCCCAATGACGGCGCGCCGCTTCACGCAGCGCCTCGGCGCGTTCGCCATACAGCTCGCGCATGCGCCGCACGTGACGGCCCGCATGGCCTTCGGCAATGAACGCGTGCAGCGTCGCCTGCTGATCGAGCGGTACGTGCCGGCCCGTCAGCGACCACGCGGCGACGAACGGATCGACGAGTCGCTCCGGCAACACCGCATACGCGATGCGCAGCGCGGGAAACAGCAGCTTGCTGAAGGTGCCGCAATAGATCACGTGGCCCGCGCTGTCGAGACTCTTCAGCGCAGCGAGCGGCCTGCCTTCGAAGCGGTACTCGCTGTCGTAGTCGTCTTCGATCACCAGCGCGCCGCGCGCGTGCGCCCAGTCCAGCAACGCGAGCCGTCGCTCGAGCGACAGCGCGGGACCGAGCGGTGCCTGCCGCCCGGCTGTCACGTACGCGAGCCGCGCATCGGGCGCGAGCGCGCGGCCCGCGGCGACGTCGATGCCATTGGTATCGACGGGCACGGCGGCGATGCGCGCGCCCGCCGCTTCGAGCACGAGCCGCGCGCCCTGATAGCCGGGGTCTTCCATCCACGCGGCGTCGCCGGGGTCGAGCCACAGACGCGCGGCCAGATCGATCACCTGCTGCGCGCTGCCGACGATCGCAACATGATCCGCCGTGCAGGCGATGCCGCGCGTCACGCGCACATGCTCCGCGATCGCTTCTCGCAACGGACGGTAGCCCTGCGCTTCGCCGTCGGCGAGCATCGAACGGTTCGACAGCCGCGAGCGGCGCGCCGCGACGCGCGCCCACAACGCGAACGGAAAGAACTGCAAGTCGGGCTGGCTCGGACGAAACGCGCGCGACGGAAACGAACGGCCTTCGACGGCGAACGAGCTGCGCGCCAGCAGACGGCCGCGCGCGGACAGTGCGATGCCTTGCTTGCCACGCGGCTCCGCTTTTTTACGCACGTGCCGCGCCGCGTCGGACGCTGGCGCGGATTCGAAGCGCCCGTCCGGCAATTCGCTCGCAACGAAACTGCCGCGCCCGACCGCGCCAGATAGATAGCCTTCCGCCGCCAGTTGCGCGAACACGCCCAGCACCGTGCCGCGCGACACGCCATGACGCGCGGCGAGATCGCGCGTGGCGGGCAGGCGCGCGCCCGGGCCGAGCCGCCCTTCGAGAATGGCCGCGCGCAGTTCGCCGTAGAGCCAGCGCTGGAGCGGCACCCCGTCAGGCCGCGCGTTCAATGCGAGGTCGATTTCCGTTGCGCGGCGCATGTCCTCACCCTGTAATTGGATCAACGCCCGAAAGAACAATGAACAATTCAACCAGGCCAATTTCAGGATTATGCCTGCCGCGCCGCCTCCCGCCTTCACACAAATCCGCGCGATGCAGTTGATACACTGAACCGAACGGTTTGAACGTGACGCTCCCGCTCGTTTTACGGTCGGGTCTGCGTCTTGCTTACAATAGCTGCCCCTTGTATCGATCGCACGGCCAACACCGGCATAACCATGAAAGTTCCGCTCACCCCGCACCGCCCTTCGGCCAACCGCGTCTACCCGCCGGGAACGCCGGGGGTACACGGCCTGACATCGGTGATTACATTCGTCGTGGTGGTCAGCGGCTTGTACTTCGCGCGCGAGGTGCTGATCCCGATCACGCTCGCCGTGCTGCTGAGTTTCCTGCTCGCACCGCTCGTCAGCCTGTTGCGGCGTCTTCACTTCGGCCAGTTGCCGTCGATCTTCGTCGCGGTGCTGCTTGCCGTCGTCACGCTGCTCGCCGTCAGCACGCTGATCGGCGCGCAGATCGCGCAACTCGCCGGTTCGCTGCCGCAGTACCAGGCGGCTATCGAGCGCAAGGTCGAGACCGTGCAGGAGAAAACGGTCGGTCGCGCCGATGCGCTGCTGTCGCGCGCCGCGAGTGCGCTGGCACGCGTCGCGCCCGATCGCCCCGCCGTGCCTCACGAAGCGGGCCGCTCGCAGAAGCCGACTGTATCGGCGCCATTGCCCGTCGAAGTGCACGAGCCCATTCCGTCGCCGCTGCAACTTGCGCAGCGCGTGTTCTCGCCTGTGGTCGGGCCGCTCGAAACAATGTTCATCGTGCTCGTCGTGACGATCTTCATCCTGCTGCAGCGCGAGGACCTGCGCGACCGGCTGATACGCCTGTTCGGCGCGCGTGACCTGCATCGCACGACTACCGCGATCAACGATGCGGCGAGCCGCCTGTCGCGCTACTTCGTCGCGCAGCTCGGCGTGAACCTCGGCGCGGGCGCGACGATCGCGATCGGCCTCGCGATCATCGGCGTGCCGGGCGCGCTCCTGTTCGGCGTGCTGACCGCGCTGCTGCGCTTCGTGCCGTACATCGGCACGTGGATCGCGGCGCTGCTCGCGGTGATTCTCGCGGCCGCGATCCAGCCGCAATGGACGATGGCCGTGTGGACGATCGTGCTGTTCGTGACGATCGACGTCGTCGCGGGCCAGGTGGTCGAGCCGCTGTTGTATGGGCATAGTTCAGGGCTGTCGCCGCTCGCCGTGGTGGTCGCGGCGATTTTCTGGAGCTGGCTGTGGGGGCCCATCGGTCTCGTGCTGTCGACGCCGCTCACGCTGTGCCTCGTCACGCTCGGCCGTTACGCGGAGCGCCTGAAGTTCCTGACGGTGCTGCTCGGCGATCAGCCAGCGCTCACGCCTGCGCAGAACTTCTATCAGCGCCTGCTCGCCGACGATCCCCACGAGGCGATCGTGCAGGCCGACAAGTTCCTCAGGGAAATGGCACTCACCCGCTACTACGACGACGTCGCGCGCGAAGGCTTGCGGCTCGCACGTAACGACGCGCTGCGCGGCGTGTTCGCGCCCGAGCAGCTGGCGCGCATGAACGAGACCTTGCTCGATATCGTCGAGGACCTCGAGCAGTTCGACGGCATGCCCGAAGACAAGCCCGACCCGAACGCGCCCGACGCGCTGCCCGCCCTGCGGCCGGAAGACGCCGCGCAGTTGCGCGTAGTGTGCGTGGCGGGCCGCGGCGCATTCGACGACGTGACGACGGCCATCGCCGTGCAGTTGCTGACGCGCCGCGGCTTCGCGCCCGTCACGGCGAACTACGCGCAATTCCGCCGTGGCCATACGGACACGCTCGGCATCGACGGCGCGGCCATCGTCTGCGTGGTGACGCTCGATGCCCCCGAAGCGCCGCCCTATCTGCGCAATCTGCTGCGGCGCATCCGCGAGCGGGCGCCGCGCGCGCAACTGATCGTCGGTATTGGCGGGCAATCGGAGCGCGTCGATGAAGTCGGCGCACTGAGCGATACGCAAAACGCCAACGCGTTCAGCGATCTCGTCAATCAGTGCGTGCAGGCGGCCGCCGCAGCATCCGCACCGCCGCTCGTCGAGAAGGCGCCGCGCAGCGTCGACGCTTGATCGCGGGCTCGGGCTCCTGCCTGCGAATACATCATGCACTTCATACGTTCAGCCGTACGCACGCGGCTGAGACGTCGTTTGTCTGCACCTTCGCGCAGCAAAGCGCTCACGCGGTGATAAGCTGAATGAAAGCGCGCGTCATGCGGTCCGCAAGCTGACGCGCGCTTCGTTCATCGCCGCCGGGAGGCTCATGTCCGCGACCGCCCCGAAGTGCAGACAGCAAATCCGGCTGTGCACCGCGCACGACGGCGCGCGCATCGCGTACGCGACCTGCGGCAGCGGGCCGCCCATCGTCAAGGCCGCGAACTGGCTGAGCCATCTGGAGTTCGATCTCGCGAGCCCCGTCTGGAGCCACATGATCGCGGAGATGTGCCGCGAGCACACGCTGATCCGCTACGATCAGCGCGGCTGCGGCCTGTCGGATCACGACGTCGCCGATATTTCATTCGATGCATGGAAGCAGGACCTGATCGCCGTCATCGACGCGAGCGGCGTCGACCGCTTTGCGCTGCTTGGCATTTCGCAAGGTGCGTCGATTGCGATCAGCTATGCCGTCGCGTTTCCGGAGCGCGTCTCGCATCTGATCCTGCATGGCGGCTACGCGCGCGGCCGGCTGGTCCGCTCGCGTACCGAGCAGGCGCGCGACGAAGCCGAAACCCTCGCCAAGCTCGCCGAGATCGGCTGGGGCCAACACAACCCCGCCTTCCGCCAGTTCTTCACGACGCAATTCATTCCCGGTGGCACGCCCGACCAGCACCGCTGGTTCAACGAACTCGAACGCATTTCGACGACACCGCAGAACGCCGCGCGCATCATGCGTGTTTTCAACAACATCGACGTGGTCGATCTGCTGCCGCACGTGCAATGCCCGACGCTCGTGCTGCATGCGGTGCGCGACGCACGCGTGCCGTTCGAAGAAAGCCGGCTGCTCGCGAGCCTGATCCCCAATGCGCGCTTCGTGCCGCTCGAAAGCGAGAATCATCTGACGCTCGAATGCGAGAACGCCTGGCAGCGCTGGCACGACGAAGTGCGTGCCTTCCTGCCGCCCGCGAAGCACGCGGACCCCGTGTTCTCGTCGCTCACGCGACGCGAGCGCGAAATCGTGGAACTGATTGCGGGCGGCCGCGACAATGCGCAGATCGCCGCGCGGCTCGGTCTGTCGGAGAAGACCGTGCGCAATCACATCACGAGCATCTTCGCGAAGCTCGAAGTGGAGAGCCGCGCGCAGGCCATCGTGATGGCGCGCAAGGCGGGCTTCGACGCGCCCGCTGCCTGACTGTTACTTCGACGCGCTGCATGACGGGGCACATGTCCCGGCTTTTTCCGGCTTTGTTGCACTGCTCACCGCGAGTACCGGGACTCGCGTCTCATGTCCGATCAAATGCCGATGCGCAGAATGGGTATCAGCGTTTCGCCACGGCATACGACACACCACGGCGCAGCGCTTTGAGTCGGCGCCGTCTCTCTTCGTTCTTCTTTCGGCGCCACCCCACTGCAATCCGCCGAACTGGAGTTCTCAGATGCAAGCTGTAGAGTATCAACTGCCTTCCCATCGCTACGCCAAATGCGTCGAAGTGTCCAAGCGAATCCGCTGGGATATCGACAACGACGTGATCCGCGGGCGCACGCTCGATATCGATCAGAAGTTTCTGCCCGACGGTCTGTCTCAGGTATATCGGCTGCCGTTTCTGAACGACGCCGAACGTCGCTTCTATTCGCAGGTTCAGGGTCGCACGTACGCGAACATGTTCAAGCTCGTAGAACGCTTCATCGGTGCAAAGATGCTCGAGCTAGGACGCGATCACGCGCTCGGCGACCAGATCGCGCTCGAAGCCGTCGTGCGTCTCACTGACGAAGAACTGAAGCACCAGGAACTGTTCCGCCGTATCGAGTTGCTTGCGGGCGCGGACATGCCCGCGGGTTATCGCTTCCTGCCCGATGCCGACGACATCGCCATGTTCGTGCTGGGCAAATCGACGTGGGGCATTCTCGCGCTGACGTGCTTCATCGAAATCTTCTCGCAGGTGCACTACCGTCAGAGCATCGAAGCAGACGACACGCTTTCCCCGCTGTTCAAGGACGTGTTCATGTACCACTGGAAGGAAGAGTCGCAGCACGCGATCATCGACGAACTCGAATGGATGCGCGAGGACGCGAAGCTCGACAAGCCCGCGCGCGATGCCGCCGTCGACGATCTGATCGCGCTGGTGGCGGGCGTCGACAACGTGGTGCAGATGCAGGCGAAGGAAGATGCCATGTACTTCTGCCAGCATATGGGCCGCACGCTGCTGCATGCCGAATTCGCGGAGGTGCAGGCAGCGATGCTCGACGCGTACCGCTGGCAATACATCGTCTCCGGTGTCGAAGAGCAGCGTTTCCGCTCGCTGCTCCAGAGCGTGATCGACGAGGAACAGGGACAGCGCATTTTCACCGCGCTCACGCCGATCATGAAACCGACGCTGGATCGGCAGACGTTGCCGCTGGTCTGAGCGATATTCACTGCACTACGCGTGACACGCAACGGCGGGCGCCTCAGGGCGCCCGCCGTTTTTCATCTGATGCTCTTGTGACGCCGAAGCCGATTTTCCCGCCCCCGCCGATATGCGACACTACGCACGCACACCCGTTGCAAGCAGAACCAACGCACCGTTAGCGCAGAGGGCGTATGAAGGTTCCGTACCGATACCTGTCCGCGATGGTCATCAATGTCGCGCTGCCGTGGCTCGCGTACCGGCTTGCGCTGCCGCATTGGGGCACGACGGGCGCGCTCGCCGCATCGGCCGCGCCCCTGTTCGCGTGGATGGCATGGGACCTGTATCACTCGCGGCATTTCGATGCATTGAGCGCGCTCGTGCTGGCGGGCATCCTGCCGCTGCTCGCGTGGGCGCTGATCGACCGGGGCGAGCACCGGCGCGCGCTCGAAGACCCGATGGTGTCGGGTGTCATCGGCGTCACGTTTCTGCTGTCGCTGCTGCTGCGCAAGCCGATGGTCTACTACCTCGCGCGTTCGACGGTGTCGCGTGAATCGCTTGAAGACGTCGAGCAGTTCGAGCGCCACTATCGCGAGCGCCCCGCGCTCGTCGCGCAGATCCGCCGGATGACGGTGGTCTGGGGCATTGGTCTGACGGCCGAAAATGCCGCGCGTTACTGGGTCGTGACGAACCTGAGCGACGCGCAACTGGCATTGCATATTTCGACGGCGCTGCGCTGGGGCGTCTATGGCTCGCTGTCGCTATGGACCCTCTGGACGCGGCGCCGCCTCAAACGGATAGACGCTGAGAGAAAAATGGAGTCTGCATGAAAGAGCCGCTGTTGATCGTCGATGCACGCTTGCCCGATGGCACGTGCGTCGACGTGTCGATCGTCAATGGCCGCATCGATGCGATCGGCCCTGATTTACGGGTCGAAAACGAGGTTGCGCACGAAAACGCGAACGGCGCCCTGCTGTTGCCCGGCTTCGTCGAAGGCCACACGCATCTCGACAAGACGATGTGGGGCATGCCCTGGTATCGCAACGAAGTGGGGCCTAAGCTCACCGATCGCATCGAAAACGAGCGCCGCTTTCGCGCGCAAAGCGGACACGACGCGGCGGCTGCATCGCTCGCGCTGGCCCGCGCTTTTCTGCAAGCCGGTACGACGCGCTTGCGCACGCATGTCGATATCGATACCGACGCGGGCCTCAAGCACCTCGAAGGCGTGCTGAAGACGCGCGACGCACTGCGCGATGTGCTCGACATGCAGACAGTAGCGTTTCCGCAATCGGGCATGCTCACACGCAAGGGCACCGTCACGTTGCTCGACGAGGCGCTGCGCGCGGGCGCCGACGTGCTCGGCGCGCTGGACCCGGCCTTGATCGACGGCGATCCCGTTGCATCACTGAATGCGACGTTCGATCTCGCCGAACGCCATCAGAAACCGATCGATATCCATCTGCACGAGCCCGCCGAGATAGGCGCATTCACGTTGAAGCTGCTGCTCGATCGCGTCGAGGCGCTCGGTATGCAGGGGCGCGTCGTGATCAGCCATGCGTTCTGTCTCGGCGCGCTCGCGCCGCGCGAGCGCGATCCGCTGCTCGAACGGCTCGCGTTGCTGAACGTCGCGCTGCTCACGACAGCGCCCGCTTCCGTGCCCGTGCCGCCGCTTGCAGTGTGTATCGAGAAAGGCGTCACGCTCTTCGGCGGCAACGACGGCATCCGCGATACATGGAATCCGTTCGGCTCGCCCGACATGCTGGAGCGCGCGATGCTGATCGGCATGCGTTACGACTTGCGCCGCGACGATGCGCTCGCCATTGCGTTCGATTGCGTGAGTCATACGGCTGCGCGCGGCTGCGGGTTCGCCGATTATGGCCTGCACGTGGGCGCGCGCGCCGACCTCGTGCTCGTCGATGTGGAGACCGTCGCACATGCCGTTGCGGCACGTCCTGTGCGCAAGCTGGTCGTGGCGAATGGACGGATCGTGGCACGCGACGGCACGCTGGTCGAAGGCGTGTGAACCACGCTTGCGCGTAGCCAGACAAAAAAAGCCCCGGCATGTGAACCATGCCGGGGCCAAGCTTTTGCGCTGTTTTACACCCTGACGATCAGGCTGCTGTCATGACGGGCGCAACGGCCGCCGGATCGCTGATGCTCGTCTTGCCCGTTTCGACGTGACCGGCAAGGCGGCGCTGGAACGACGCGTCATCGTTGTCGCTCACCGTCAGGTCGTACCAGTGGTGGCTCGCCGACAATACCCAGGCCTCTTCGATCGACGCATTCGGCGGCACGATCACAGGGCGCGGATGCGCGCCATACGCGTTATCGACCACGGATAGCCGCGCAATGCTGTCGCCATGATTCGTGAACTTCAGATACACGTTGCCGTTGCCGACGTCGTAATGCGTCTTCACTTCCGGCATGGCGGGCTTGCGGTTGTGGCCGAACAGGCCCTGCACATTGGCCTGGTTCGACTGCGGCTGCGCGTTGCCCGCAAAGCGGCGCACGAAACCATTCGGACCGTACACGGTGAACGCATATACGCCATTCGTCGACGACAGGTTGAACACGTCCTTCAGCGTCTTGCCCGCTTCCACCGTATAACGCCACGGACCGTCCGTGCGGTTCGTCGAGTACACATAGAAGTGCGCGCCCTGATCGCCCGTATTGCCGAATTCGATCGTCAGCGAGTTGGCCTTCTCGTCGACCTTGCCGTTCACATGCAATTCATACGGCAACGCACGCGCGAAACGGATGCCCGTTTCCTGCGGATCGATTGCGCCCGGCACGGCAGGCACCGTCGGCGCGGGCTGCGTCGCGCACTGGTTGTCGGCCATGCTCTTGTAGTTGCTCGTGTCCGGCAGCGGCGGCATCTTCGCATCCGGCGTGCGGAAGTCGAAGGCCGTCGTGAGGTCGCCGCACACCGCGCGACGCCATGCCGTGATGTTCGGCTCATGCACGCCGAAGCGCGTTTCGATGAAGCGGATCACCGACGTGTGGTCGAACACCTGCGAGCACACGAAGCCGCCCTTCGTCCATGGCGACACGATCGTCATCGGCACGCGCGGCCCGAGGCCGTACGGCAGGTTGTCGGCCGTGTAGCTGCCGCCGCGGCCCGGATTGACGACGTCGTGAATCTCGCCGTCCGCCGTCACCGTTGAAAGGCCTTGCGCGCGCGACGTTGCCACTTGTGGCGGCACGACGTGATCGAAGAAGCCGTCGTTCTCGTCGTACATGATGAAGAGCACCGTCTTGCTCCACACCTCCGGGTTCGACGTCAGCGCGTCGAGAATCTGCGACGTGTACTCCGCGCCGTACGCAGGCGTGTACTTCGGATGCTCCGAGTACGCGGCGGGCGGGCACAGCCACGACACTTGCGGCAGGCGGTTGGCCTGCACGTCGGCCTTCAGGTCGTCGATCGTGCGCACCGTCTGCGCGCGCTGGAACAGCGACGAGCCGGGTTGCGCATTGATGAAGTTCTCGAAGTTCTGCAGGATGTTCGTTCCGTAGTTGCCGTTCAGCGGGTCGGAGCCGTCCGTGCCCTGCTGATAGATCTGCCACGAGATACCGGCCGCTTCCAGACGCTCCGGATAGGTCGTCCACGACAGCAACTGATACTTCGGCGGCACGTCGCCATCCACGAAGTCGTTATTGTCGAGCAGCGGACCGCCCTTCGTGCCCGTCGGATCGACCATGCCCGTCATCAGGTAGGAACGGTTCGGGTGCGTCGGTCCCGGCAGCGAGCAGAAGTACGCGTCGCAGATCGTGAATGCATCGGCCAGCGCGTAGTGGAACGGAATGTCCGAGCGCAGGTGATAGCCCATCGTCATGTCCGTCTTGTTCGCGGGCCACTGGTCATAGCGGCCGCCGTCGATCGCGCCGTGCGTCTTGTACCACGAGTGATCCAGATCGCCGACGCATTGCGCGCTGGTGGTCTGCGTGTTCAGGTGGAACGGCAGCACGGGCTTGGTCGGATCGGCTTTCGACGGCTGATACCAGACTGGCTTGCCATTGGGCAGCGGGATCGGAAAGCGGTCGTTGTAGCCGCGCACGCCGCGCATATGACCGAAGTAATGATCGAACGAACGGTTCTCCTGCATGAACACGACAATGTGCTCGACGTCACGGATCGAGCCCGTGCGCGAATTGGCGGGGACGGCAAGTGCATTGCGGATCGATTCCGGCAGCATCGTCACGGCGGCGGCGGCGCCCGCGGACGTTGCGGCTGTCTTTAGAAAACGGCGACGGCTATTGGATGTCATGATGTTATTGCCTTCTTCTCGGGGGGAAAGGAATTAACAAGGGAATAACCGCGCGCATTCACGCGCGTTTCTTTGTTTCTTTATTTCTTATTGCCTGAACGACGATTCAATGGCTCTCTTCGCCTGGCGCGTAGCGAAGCACGGGCGCGACCTGCTGGTTGTCGGCGGCGATACTTGCCTGTGCACTGAGAATGGCGGCACTGTCCTGCGCATCGCTTCGCGCGTTGTCGGCTGCATTCATGCTGTTCGCGGCCGGCGTATTGAAGGTGTTAGCGGAATTGCCCGCCGTGGCAGGCGGCATCGCCAGTCCGGATGGCGAGGCGGAAGGCGCAGCGGTATTGGCCTGCGAAGCCGTGGGCGTCGGATTGCTGACCGTGGCGGCATCGTCCGCCCCGCACGCGGCGAGAACGAACGATGCAAGCACAACGATTGCGCTCACACGCAAGGAAGAGAGAGAAAGTCCGTTCATTCGAGCATCCAGGTTCCAGCGGAATCGACCGATGACGGCTTGCCGGGGAAGGCTGGCCGTCGCTGGAAACGCAGTCTGAAGTCGAATGAAGAAATTATTGTGAAACGTTTGCCAAGGAAAAGAAATACCTTGAAATATTTCTTATTGGAAAGCCATTAGAAAGCGAAAGGCAAC
The DNA here is from genome assembly GCF_013426895.1 of Paraburkholderia largidicola. Classification (NCBI taxonomy): domain Bacteria; kingdom Pseudomonadati; phylum Pseudomonadota; class Betaproteobacteria; order Burkholderiales; family Burkholderiaceae; genus Paraburkholderia; species Paraburkholderia largidicola. The sequence goes on from NZ_AP023175.1 coordinate 588,213, forward strand.
ACGAAAGTCATCGTCTAATTGTCTTTAAAGCAGTTCGGCATTAAATGCCGCATTGCCTTCCTTGCACCTCGCATAAGCGGCATATTCGACCGGCGCCGCTTCGTGCCTCGCGCTCGCCGGAGTGCCAGGCAGCGTGCCTCGCGCGAACTCGACGCAACATCTTGCGAGCACGTCCGTCGGATCGACGAGATGAGCGCTGCGACCCTCGCGCGTCACCGTCGCCGCTTGCGGGAAAAGAAGCGGCAGCTCGGTGCAGGCAAGCAGAATGACTTCGACCTGCTGCAACAACAGGCTTTGGACAGCTGCGATGATGTCGTCGGCGCAATCGCCGCTCGTAAAGCCCGCCTTCACGCCCCGCGCGCCATAGATCGCGTTCATCACGCGCGCCTGCATCGCCCGCGGCGGCAGGACCTGGGTCATGCCGCGCGCTTCGAGTGCCGTGCGATAGACACCGCTGGCAATCGTGCCGTCCGTCGCGAGCAGGCCGATACGATCGACGGCGGGAAACGTCGTGCGCAAATAGTCAGCCGTCACGTTCATCATGTTGATGATAGGCACGCGCAAGCGCGCTTCGATCGGCCCGATGAACGCGTGCGCGGTATTGCAAGGAATCGCGATCAGATCGGCGCCGCCGTCTTCGAGTTTCTTGCATGTCGCGTAGAGCGCGAGCGTCGGGTCCGCGCCCTCGCCCGTCAGATGATCGGTGCGATCGGGAATCTGCGGGTTCTGTTCGACGATGACCTTGATGTGATCCTGATCGCGCGCAGCGGGCGTATTGCGCACGACCTTGTGCATGAAGTCGACGGTCGCGGCAGGCCCAACGCCGCCCACCACGCCGAGCCTGATCTGATGTGCCGGTTTGCGATGATCGGCGAACAACAGATGTTGCGCGTACACCGACAAGCTATCGACGATGGGCACGGCCTGAGCGCCGAGCCGCCGCAGCGACAATGCGCTATCGCTGCTGCCCGGCAGCAGCACATCGACGCCCTGCCCGATCAGCGCGTCACATGCTTCACGCAGCCCGTCCACACTCGTTAAACCTGTGCTCACCACTTCGAGACACGCGCGCTCGCCGTATCGCTCGAACAGTCCGCGCTCGCACAGCACCGGCGACGTCAGCACGCCGACGCGGCGCGCAAGCGGATAACGCTGGCGAATATGCGCAAACAGCGCAGCGACCATATCGACGATAGCAAGCGTCGTGTTCTGCTGTAATTCGTCGATAAACAAATGGCTTTCGAAACATGGCAGCGCAACAGCGGGCAAGCCGCGCTGTTCGAAATCGCGAATTGCGTCGAATACCCGCAATTTGTGTTGCGCGGAACCCGCGACATAAGAAATCGATGCACGGCGCTCGATATCCGAGACGCGTTCGACAGCAATATCCAATGGCTGAAACGTTCGCGCAGCGGCATTCGCATCATGCATATTGCGCAAAACTTCCACGCTTGCGAGCCACGCCGCGCCGCCGACCATGCCGAGCGCACGCCGTCCCACCCCAGACGATGTATTCATAGTCCCTCGCTTGCTCTCTTATTGGAAGCGCGTATTCCGCCGACGCCGATGGACGGGCCGCCGGCGCCTTACATCGAATCCGCTATCGCGGCGCCGATCAGAATATAAATCCGAATGAGAATTTATGTTGCATGAATAAGGCGGAAAGTCTCCTTATAAACAACAACCTTTCGCTAATTCGCACCTTTAACCACCGCCAATTACGTCTGGTTAACCCTTGGATGCGTCGAAATTGTTAATTAACGACGATTGATTCCATTCAGAACGGAAACCCTATGCTCGCTAATCGCACTTGTTACGGGTCCAACCTTTGCTGAATTTGCAATCTTGGGAGGTAGAAAGACGCCGCAGCACCACTTTGGAGACCCGGGAAGATGGCAACGAAAAATCCATACGACAGTGATGACGAGTTTCAATGGCGCGCAATCGGCGCACACATGAGCGACAACCGGCGCGTGCTGGTCGTCGACGATTACGCCGATGCCGCCGACGCGCTGCAACTGCTGCTGTTCGCAAACGGCTTCGAATGCCGCGCCATGCATCGCGCCGAGGACGTCTGCGAACTCGCCTCCCAATGGCAGCCATTCGCGGTCGTGCTCGACATTGCCATGCCGGGCGTCGATGGACTCGAGCTTGCGCGTCGCCTGCGCGCCTCCGACTCGACCTCGCATATGCTGCTGATCGCGTGTACGGGCTACGCGTCGCAACTCGATCGCGAGCGGGCGCGCGAAGCCGGCTTCGATGCGCATTGCGCGAAACCGCTCACGCCGCAGCGTCTGCTCGAACTGTTGAAGCAGGCTACCTCGGGCGACGTCTAGCGCGTGTGTAATTCATACAGGCATGCCTGCGCCGTCCCAACGCGTCCATACCGTGAAGGACTAGTCACGCGCCTTGACGCATGTGGATCGACGCCGGCGCGAGGGGCAGGCACGCTAACTGCTGTCGCATTGTCAGTCCTTGCCGCACAAAGGTTTAGCGCGCCCGGGCGGCTGCGGCGAAGCACCAAGGGAGGCGCTAGCCGGGACCTCGCGTTGACAGACAGGAGAACAACGATGCATAGAAGAAATTTCATACTCAGCACCGGCGCCGCACTCGCTGCGGGTGGTCTTGCCCTCTCGGGCTGCACGATGACAGGGCCGCATTCCTCGACGACCACCAGTAATACGGACAAGCGCCGCGCCATCGATTCGAGCGTCGATGAAACGCTCTCGCGTCTCTACACGACGGCGCACGGCTCGCGCGAACTGGTCGCAAAAGCACGTGGCGTACTGGTGTTCCCATCCGTCGTGCAGGCAGGCTTCTGGATCGGCGGACAATACGGGCAAGGGTCGCTGCGCGTCGGCGGGCAAACGGTGGGTTACTACAGCACGGCAGCAGGCTCGTTCGGCCTGCAGATCGGAGCACAGTCGAAGGGCGTGGTCCTGCTGTTCATGACACAGGACGCACTCGACAGCTTCCGCAACAGCCAGGGCTGGTCGGTCGGCGGCGATGCGACGGTCGCGCTCGTGAAGGTCGGCGCGAACGGCAACATCGATACGACGACGGCCACCAAGCCGGTGGAGGCATTCGTGCTGACCAACGCCGGACTGATGGCGGGCGTTTCGCTCGAAGGCGCGAAGATTTCGCGGCTGGACATCTGAGCGTAATAGAACGCCGACATACACGGGGCGCGCAACGCGCCCCGTTTCGCTTGCGCCGGGATGAACGCAGCCATGTAAAACCCTCTGTATTTCCCAACGCGTTTTACATTCGAATATCGACGCACGTCTATCACGCGCGTGTTCACCAAGTTGACGCATTTCATCCTCTACAGTGCTTCATGCACCGCAGTCCCGCGCCGCGCAAAGATCTGAAGAAAACGTCGAGCCGCGCCGCATAAGCATCGCGGAATGCGCGTGCCTATGGCACACCGTTTGCTGCTCAGCGAAGCCGTCGTCCCTCGCTTCTCGCCGACCCGATCCGCGACATGGATCGCGCCAGTCATCCGCGGCGGCAATTCAAGCGTCTTATTCAATCTACTCTTTCACCAGGAGTTTCAACCTTGACGCTGAACGTCCTTCTCGTCGCCTCGGAGGCGATGCCGTTGGCGAAGTCCGGCGGTTTGGGCGATATGGTGAGTGCGTACGCCGCCGCGTTGCGCGACGCGGGCGTCGATTCGACCATTCTGTTGCCTGCGTACCCCGCGGCGCTCGAACGCGCGGTGGGCGTGACGCCCATCTGCCGCATCAGCGGCTTGCCGGGCGGCGACGCGCGGCTGTTGCGCGCGCATATGCCCGATACGGGCGTGCCTGTCCTGCTTCTGCAGATGGATCATCTGTTCAAGCGCGACAACCTCTATCAGGACGAACAGGGCCGCGACTATCTCGACAACGCGATCCGCTTCGCGTCGCTTGCGGCAGCGGCGACGCGCATTGCGCGTGGCGTGCGCGGCGTGCAGAAGCCCGACATCGTGCATGCGCACGACTGGCACACCGGCCTCACACCGCTTTTGATGAAGGTCGCGGGTGTCACGGCGAAAAGCGTGTTCACCGTGCACAACCTCGCGTTCCAGGGCAACTATCCGCTTGCATTGGGCAGCTGGATGGGCGTGCCGCCCGAACTGCTCGCGCCCGCGTTGACGGACCCGCGCAGTATCGAGTTCTATGGCGCACTCAGCATGATGAAAGCGGGCATCGTGCACGCAGATCAGGTCGTCACCGTCAGCGAGAACTACGCGCGCGAAATCCTCACGCCGCATTTCGGCCATCTGATGGAAGGCGTGCTGCAGGCGTGCTCGCACAAGCTGTCGGGCATCACGAATGGAATCGACAGCGCGACATGGAATCCCGCCACCGACCCGCTGATCGCCCGCGCCTATTCCGCCGACGACGTGCGCGGCAAGCAGGCCTGCAAGCGCGATCTGCAGCAGACCTTCGGCCTGAGCGTCGATCCTTTCGCGCCGCTGGTTGCCATCGGCAGCCGTCTTACGTCGCAAAAGCTGGCCGACGTCGTCGTCGAAGCGCTGCCTTTGCTGCTCGCGCGCGATCCGCGGCTACAGGTGGCGATACTCGGCAAGGGAGACGCGTATCTGGAAGCGGCAGTGCGGGATCTCGCCGCCGCCTGGCCGCAGCGCGTCGGCGTGCACATCGGCTATGACGAACGGCGCGCGCACATGCTGCACGCAGGCGCCGATGTGTTGCTGCATGGCAGCCGCTTCGAGCCATGCGGCCTCACACAGCTCTATGCGCTGCGCTACGGCACGATTCCCGTCGCGTCGCGCGTCGGCGGGCTGCGCGACACGATTGTCGATTACACGCCCGAGCGTTCGCCTGAACTCGGTTTGCCTGAAGACGGCGCAACGGGCTTTCTGTTCGACGGCGAGACGCCCGATGACGTCGCCGCGGCATTGCAGCGCGCGCTCGACGCGTTCATGCGCCCTTCGTCGTGGCATGCGTTGCAGCGCAATGCGATGCGATGCGATTTCAGCTGGCGCAAGCCGGTGCAGGCGTATCTGAGGCTCTATGCGATGTTGACGGATGCACGCCCGGCGCAACCGCGTGTCGATGTCGAACGCGTTGCAGCGGCATCGGCGCAACGTCGCGCGAATACGAGCGGCGCAGCGAATGCGAAGACTGCGTGGAGCAATGGCGCAACGTCGTCGCAGGAGACGGTGGCGCGAAGCGCGTGAGGCCGACGCAACAGCGTCTATAAGGGCTATACAAATAGCAACGGACCTCTTCTCGCGAAGAGGTCCGTTTTTCTTTTAGTACTACCACTACCTCTCAGGTCCGCCACTACGCCTGCAAACCGGGGCCTTCAAAATACGCTCATTCCGTCAACCGCTCTTCGAGCCGCTGGAAGATCCGCTTCGTCTCGCCCTTCGCATGCAACGAGAACAGCAAGAGCGAACGGCCCGTCACCTGATACACGTCACCCGATTCGAAATCGGGCAACTCGTCGCGCTCCGGCGCATTCGTGTCGATCATGCAACTCCACTGATCGCTGCCCGGTATCTCCGGCAACATGAAGTCGACGACGTCGTGATACGCGTTGATGACGAGCAATAGCGTCGCATCGGAGGCCGGACGCCGGATGCCGCTCGCCTGCGCGCGCCCGTCGATCACAAGGCCGAAGCAGCGCATCGCCGAATCGTCCCATTGCTCGTCCGTCAGCACGGCGCCGACGGGACTCAGCCACTTTACATCCGTCACGCCGATGTCCTCGCGCATTTCGCCAGTGAGAAAGCGATTGCGCCTCAGGACGGGTAACGCGTGGCGCAGCGTCGTCAGCTTGCGCACGAACTCGGTGAGCGCGCGGCCGTTGTCGTCGATGCCCGCCCAGTCGATCCAGCTCACCTCGTTGTCCTGGCAATACGCGTTGTTATTGCCCTTCTGCGTGCGGCCGAATTCATCGCCGGCAAGCACCATCGGCGTGCCTTGCGAAAACAGCAGCGTCGCGAGCATGTTGCGTTTCTGGCGCTCGCGCAATGCGATGATTTCGGGGTCGTCGGACGGCCCTTCCTCGCCGCAATTCCACGAGCGGTTATCGCTATGCCCGTCGTTGTTGTCTTCGCCGTTCGCTTCGTTATGGCGTTCGTTGTACGAGACGAGATCGTTCAGCGTGAAACCGTCGTGCGCGGTGATGAAGTTCACGCTTGCCCATGGGCGCCGGCCGCGCCGGTTGAAAAAGTCGCCGGAAGCGGTGAGGCGCTTGGCGAGATCGGCGGCAGAGGCTTCATCGCCCTTCCAGAACGAGCGCACCGTGTCGCGATAGCGATCGTTCCATTCGGCCCAGCCCGGCGGAAAACCGCCCACCTGATAGCCGCCCGGCCCGCAGTCCCACGGCTCCGCAATCAGCTTCACGCTGGAGATGATCGGGTCCTGCCGGCAGCTGTCCAGAAAGCCGCCGCCTTCGTCGAAACCGTACGGCTCGCGCCCGAGGATGGTCGCAAGATCGAAGCGGAAACCGTCGACGTTCATCTCCGTCACCCAGTAGCGCAGACTGTCCGTGACCATCTGCAGCACACGCGGATGCGAGAGGTTCAGCGTGTTGCCCGTGCCCGTGTCGTTGATGTAATAGCGGCACTCGTCGGGCATGAGCCGGTAGTACGACGCGTTGTCGATGCCGCGAAACGACAGCGTCGGCCCGCGCTCGTTGCCTTCGGCCGTGTGGTTGTACACGACGTCGAGTATCAGTTCGAGTCCGGCATCATGCAGCCGGTCGATCATCTCCTTGAACTCTTCGATCACGCCGGGGCCGCGCGCAAAGTAACGCGGATCGGCCGCGAAAAAGCCGATGGTGTTATAGCCCCAGTAGTTCGTCAGCCCTTTGTCGAGCAGGTATGAATCGTTGACGAACGAATGGATCGGCAGCAGTTCGATCGTCGTCACGCCGACGCGTTTGATATGGTCGATCACGGCTTTGTGCGCGAGGCCGTCGAAGGTGCCGCGCATCTTTTCGGGCACATCGGGATGCAGCTTCGTATAGCCGCGCACGTGCGTCTCGTAGACGATCGTGCGATCCCACGGCACGCGCACGCGCGTCGGATGGGTCCAGTTGAACGTCTGGTCGACCACCTGGCACTTCGGCATGAACGCCGCGCTGTCGCGCTCGTCGAACGTGAGGTCGTCTTCCGTTTCGAGCGTATAGCCGAACAGCGACGGGTCCCAGCGCAACGACCCGACATGCGCCTTCGCATACGGGTCGAGCAACAGCTTGTTCGGATTGAAGCGATGCCCCGCTTCAGGCTCATACGGGCCATGCACGCGGTAGCCATACACCGTGCCCGGCTTCAGGCCGGCCATGTGCACATGCCACACTTCGTCGGTGTATTCGGGCAGTTCGATCCGCTCGAGTTCCTTCTTTCCTTCATCGTCGAACAGGCACAACTCGACCTTCGTCGCATGCGCGGAAAACAGCGCGAAATTGACCCCTCTGCCATCCCAGGTCGCGCCGAGCGGAAACGGCAGGCCCTCGGAAATGCGGGAATCGGTTGGCATAGTGGTATTCCTCAGGGCGAATTGGATGGGCGTGACGCGTCATGTCTGCGTGGACACAGCAACATGGACGTTTAGCAATCGTTGTGCCTGACAGGTCAATGAAACCCCAATCAAAACCCATGAAGCGCTCCGCGCAGAACCCGCAACGCTTATGCGAGAATGACGTGACCGTCACATGGAGCAAGCATGTCGAACGTATCGCGCGTCAACGAAGAGCCCACCGCAGACATGGACCGTGCGATGGTCGATTGCGCCCGCGAGCCGATCCACATTCCGGGCGGCATCCAGCCGCATGGCTTTCTCTTCTGCGTGACCGATGAAGGCATCGTCATTCAGGTCAGCGCGAACGTTGCATCGCTCGTGCACACGCCGTTGGAGGACGTGCTCGGCAAGCCTCTGTCAGGCGTGCTCGGCGAAGCGGCTTCACTGGCCATCACCGCGCTCGCATCGCTCGATACGGAAGGCGTGCCGCTCTACGTCGGCTCGATCGACGACCCGCGCCGTGCGGCGAAGCCCGGGGTACATCTCTCGCCGCTCGCCATCGTCGTGCATCGCTATCAGGGCATCGCCTTCGTCGAACTGGAACCGGCGCGCGGCACGGCCGATGTGTTCTCGTCGATGTACCCGCTGGTGCGTACCTTCATCAACCGCTTGCAGGAAGTGCAGAGCGTGGCCGATCTGGCCGCGCTCGCCGCGCAGGAAGTGCAGCGCATCACCGGCTACGGGCGCACGCTGGTCTACGACTTCGACGACGAAGGCAACGGCCACGTGATTGCCGAAGCGCTCGACGAAGGCTACCCGTCGTACATGGATCAGCGCTTTCCCGGCTCCGACATTCCGCCGCAAGCGCGCGCGCTCTACGTGCGCAACCGCATCCGTCTGATCGCGGATGCGGACTACGCGCCCGCGCCGCTCGTGCCCGCGCTGAATCCCGTCACGCAGGCGCCGACCGATCTCACTTACGCGTCGCTGCGGAGCGTGTCGCCCGTGCATGTGCAATACATGAAGAATATGGGCACAGGGTCGTCGATGTCGATGTCGATCGTGGTGCGTGGAAAGCTGTGGGGGTTGATCTCATGCCATCACGCCAGCGCACGCGTGCCGCCTTTCGAAGTGCGCACCGCGTGCGAGCACATCGCGCAGGTGCTGTCGCTGCAGGTCGAAGCGAAGGAAGATTACGCGGAAGCCGAGCACCGCCTCGAACTGCGTCGCCGCCAGTCGCGCCTGCTTGCGACGATGGCGAACACCGATCACTTCATCGACGCGCTCACGAACGATCCGCGCGAACTGCTCGCGCTGACCAATTCGACGGGCGCGGCGATCGTGTTCGACGGACGCATCGTGTCCATCGGCAACGCGCCCGACGAAGCGACCATCGAGCAACTCGTGGCGTGGCTCGACACGCAAAGCGACGACATCTGGTCGACCGACGATCTCGCGCATGCATGGGGACGCCCGGCGAATCCCGAATACGCGGGCATGCTCGCCTTGTCAATTTCGAAGCTGTTTCGCAACTACGTGATCTGGTTTCGCGCGGAGGTGGTGCGCACGCTCAAATGGGCGGGCGATCCGCGCGCGAAGCTGTCGTCGCTGTCGGCGTCGCTATCGCCGCGCGAGAGCTTCGAAACATGGACCGAAACCGTGCGCGGACGCTCTGCACCGTGGCGGCAGGCCGAACTCGAAATCGCAGTCGAGTTTCGCACCGCGCTGCTCGGCATCGTGCTGGGGCGCGCCGAAGAGCTGGCGCAGCTCGCGCTGGAACTCGGCCGCGCTAACCAGGAACTCGAAGGTTTTTCGTACACGGTGTCGCACGATCTGCGCGCGCCGCTGCGGCACATCGTCGGCTTCGCCGATCTGCTGCGCGAGATGGACAGCGCGAAACTCTCGGATCGCGGCCGCCATTTCGTCGAGCGCATCATCGGCGCCGCGCGCTTCGGCGGCAAGCTGGTCGACGATCTGCTCGCGTTCTCGCAGATGGGCCGCGCCGCGCTGCGTCCGCAAAGCATCGATCTGCGCGCACTCGTGCAGACGCTGGCTGCCGACGAGCAGCGCAACACGGGCGACCGTGCGATCGAATGGCACGTCGGCGATCTGCCGGAAGTCACGGCGGACCCCGTGCTGCTCCATGTCGTGCTGCGGAACCTGATCGAGAATGCAGTAAAATTCAGCCGCCTTCGCGACCATCCCCAGGCCCCTGCCATCATCGAGATTTCGAGCAAGGCGGGTGAAGGCGAGTTTGCGGGACAGCGCGTCGTGTTCGTGCGCGATAACGGCGTCGGCTTCGACATGCGCTATGTCGACAAGCTGTTCGGCGTGTTCCAGCGGCTGCATCGCGCGGAAGAATTCGAGGGGACGGGCATCGGGCTTGCAAGCGTGCGACGTATCGTCGAACGTCATGGCGGCAAGACGTGGGCAGAAGGAAAACTGAACGAAGGCGCGACCATCTATTTCACGTTGCCGCTGACGTTTTCGCCCGATATGCCCGTGCGCGACGAGAGCGCGACTGCGGCCGTAGCGCGGCTCGCGGCGCTGTCGCCGGGTCAGCCGTTCAGGCCCGTGCCGAAGGAACTCAATCCCGAGTCGAACGCGGACCCGGCTCCAGATGGCGCGAACGACGCCAGGCGCGAATGACGCGCTCATGCTAACGAGGAACTACGCGTGCTAAGACCTATCCTGCTGGTGGAAGACAACATCAACGACATCGAGTTGACGCTCATTGCGCTAGAAAAAACGCGCCTCGCGAACCCAGTCGTATCGATTCGCGACGGCGCCGAAGCGCTCGATTACCTGCGGCGCGAAGGTCAGTACGCGGACCGCAAGGACGAGAATCCCGCCGTCATTCTGCTCGACAAGAAACTGCCGAAAATCGATGGCCATGAAGTGCTGAAACACGTGCGCGCCGACGACAAGCTCAAGCGCATTCCTGTCGTGATGCTCACGTCGTCGCGCGAAGAAAAAGATCTGCTGCGCAGCTATGATCTCGGTGTGAATGCCTACGTCGTGAAGCCCGTCGAATTCGACGACTTCATGGCCGCGATCAACGACCTCGGCATGTTCTGGGCCGTGCTCAACGAGCCGCCGCCTTACCGATAACGATACAGCGGCAGCGTCACCCTGAACGTCGCGCCCTGCCCGCGGCCCGCGCTTTCCGCCGTCACGCTGCCGTGATGCAGATCGACCAGATGCTTGACGAGCCACAGCCCGAGTCCGAGGCCCGCGACGCGTCCGCCGCTTTCCGGGTTGATCTGCTCGAAGCGCTCGAAAATGCGCGCCAGCGCAGCGGGCTCGATACCGCAGCCCGTATCGCGCACGCTCAGTTCCGCCTGCTGGCCGTCGACCGTCACACTGAGCTCGACCTCGCCCTGCGCGCAGAACTTGACGGCATTCGACAACAGATTCCACGCGATCTGCTTCATCCGGCTTTCGTCGGCCATCACGACGCACGGCGCCAGTTCGCCGACCTGTAGCCGCAGCCCTTTCGATTCCGCCGTCATGCGGATGTCCTCGGCGACGTTGCCCGCGAGCGCGCCGAGGTCGACGGGTTGCAGGCTCACCGAGAGCTTGCCCGTCGCGATCGCGCCGCTATCGAGCAGATCGTCGACCATGTGCGACAGCTGATGCGCATTGCGTTCGATCACACCCGCCGCGCGCGCCACATGGGAAGGATCGGCTGCGCGCTGCAGCAGCGTCGTCCACGACACGATCGCGCCGAGCGGCGAACGCAGTTCGTGACTCACGGCTGTGACGAAGTGATCCATGGCGCGCGCCACTTCGTCGCTGTGTTGTCTGGCGCGCTTCTCGGATTCGGCGATGGCGCGCTGTTCGAGCTCGGCCTCCTTGCGCGACGTGATGTCGAGCGTGAAGCCGATGATCGCCTTCAGTGTTTCGTCCGTCTGATAACGGCCGAGGCCGCGCAGCAGAATCCAGTGCACCGAGCGGTCGGGCCACGTGACGCGGAACTCCACTTCGAAATGCTCGCGCTGGGCGAGCGCGCGATCCATCGCCTCTTTCACGCGCGCACGGTCGGCTTCGTCGACGAGTTCATCGAACAGCAGCGTCTGCGTCAACGTGTCCGACGGCGCGAGACCGAGGTTCACCTTGCATTGATCGGTGCCTTCGACCATGCCCGTGGCCGGGTCCAGTTCCCACGCGCCCACATGGGCGAACGCGAGCGCCTGCCGCAACTGCTCGCGATGCGCGCGCAGTTCCGCATTCGCCTCGTCGACCAGCACCTGACGCAAGCGTGCCTGCGAACGCAGCTTGGCGCGCTCGCGCTGATCGCGCTCGGTGACGGCAATCGAATCGCTGACATCCATCACGCACAGGCCGATCAGCGGCGCACTGCCGTCGCCGGCATCGATCAGCGACGTGCGCACCTGCCAGTAACGTGGCGTCAGCGTGTCGTCGCGGCGGTCCGGGGCGGGCGTGTCGTAGCGCAGCTGCGGCGAAAGGCGGGTTTCGCCTGGCGCAAGACCGGGCAGCATCGAGTCGAGCCAGTTGCGTCGCAAATCGCGTTGCGATTGCGAACCGAACTGGTTGATGTCGTAGACGGAACGACCCTGGATATCAGACAGCGTGACGCCATGCATCTGGCGATAACGTGCGTTCGCCAGCACGACTTCAAACTGCTCGTCGAGGATCAGCCATGCATCCGGCAACAGTTCGAACACCTGCGTGGTGTTCACCGGCAACGCGACGCGCTGTTGGCTGGTTAATCTGTCCATAGACTCGCAGTCTACCCGAAAGAAACGGGACATATGGACACCGCCGGCAAACTTGCGGCGGGTTGTCGTGCACGTGTTCCGCAACGCGGAATCCGGAATAGTCGACACCGCAGCGCGTCAGAACTTACAACGACGCGGATACTTTTTGCTAAACGTTCTTACTTGCAAAACATCTGCCTCCCGCGTGCCATGCGCACCTGCACGGAACGCAACGACGAGCGGAAAGTCCCGCTGCGTACGGCGCCGGGCCACGTGCGGCAGTGCGGCGAAGGGTCCGCGCAGAAGCCTCAAACGTATCGCCGGTCGCATTGGCACGGGTCATGCATGCGTGCAAACCAATTGACGATGACGTTTCGCGTGCACCCGATCCCGGCTGCGCGATCAGAAGTTTGCCTGTACATATGGATTCCAACGCACTATCGGACAGCCACCTCCCTACCATCCTGCTCATCGATGACGAGCCGGACCTGCTAATCGCGTGGGCCCTTCTCCTCGAACTCGAGGGTTTCCACGTACTCACGGCCTTCGAGCCACGCAAAGGTGTCGAGCTTGCGCAGCGCGTGCATCCCGCACTCGTCATCACGGATCTGATGATGCCCGGCATGGACGGCGCCGAGGTTTGCCGCATGCTCAAGAACGATCCCGACCTCGACGGCATGCCCGTGATCCTGTGGAGCGCATCGACCGATATTCCGACCGACCTGGACTGCGAATGCACGCTGCACAAGCCCGTCGCGCGCGAGACTTTGCTGGATCAGGTCGATCTGCTGCTGGGCCGTCTTCACGACGGCGCCAGGCCGGTGCGCAGCGGGGGCGATGCGTCGTTGAACTAGCGCCCCCTGATCAGGCCGCCCGCGTTTCCGGAAGCAATCCAATCAGGCGATCGAACGCGTCCTTCGCACCCTCGCATGCGCGCGCGATGTCGTGCGGCGTGACGACCTGCACGCGCATGGCATCGATGAACTGCTTCCAGCGCGGTCCTGGCGGTACGCCGTTGCCGCTCAGATAGCGCAACGGATGCGGTGCGAGCGTCTCGCTCAAACGCCGGTAAAGCACGGTGCCGCCCAGCTGCGATCCCTCGATCACATAACACACGCCCCAGCGATAGGCGGCGTCGTTCGCGTCGGGCAGCACGGCGTATTCGAGCGGCTCATCCGCTAGCGCCCCGCTACGCAATGACGGGTCGGCGATATCCTCTTCGATCAACGGCATCCGCGCCACGAATGGCAAGGCGCGTTGCGGGCCATCGTCGAAGTTCACGAGCCATTGTTCCAGCGGCGCGAGCCACGCAGCCACTAGTTGCAGATGCAAGCGATAGTCACGCAAAGTCGGCGTGTCGCCCGAAAGCGGCATTGCAGAATCGATCAGTGCATGGCGGCTGCCCGTTGCTTCGCGCAACGCGGCGAGCACATCGAGGGTATCGGTAGAAGATGTTGAAGGCGGCAGACTCACGCAAGATTTCCGTATCGGTATGGACGGTTCATTCTAATGGCGACGGGCAACACGCGCCGCGCAATCAGACATGAACTCGACATAAAAACGGGCCGCGCTGTCACGCGGCCCTGCGGGCTTCGCCCGTCTGTTTATCCGCTCCCTATGATCGAACGGCCGGGCGGCCAGCAGCGCCGCCCCGGCAACGCCACGATCAGTGCGCGATCAGTGCTTACGGTTTTCGCGTGCGATGTCCTTTGCGTCTTCCTTCGCATCGCCATATGACTTCTGCATTTCGCCGGCGCCTTGCTGCAGATCGCCCTTGAGTTCCTGGCTACGGTTGCCCGTGGCCTTGCCGACAGCCTCGTTGACCTTGCCCTTGACCTTCTCAGCGGTACCCTTCACTTGATCCTTGTTCATGGCTGACTCCGTCTGGTTAGCCGACGCAACGGTTGCGCCAGTCACCGGGATTCGAGCATCCGCTGTGCCTGACCCGTGCCGCGGTCGTTTCAACCGACCGCGGGCGCACGCGTTTCGAGCGCGCGGAGCATTTCGTCGAGCCTGTGGGCGCGCGAGCGTTGCGATGGCACGAGCCGGGCCGCAAGCACGGCGTTGAGCCGGGTGCGCCAGTATGAAAGTGGGAAGCGGTGTTCGGCGCCCATACGGGCGAGGACCCGTTCGAGATGTTGCAGCTCGCTTTCCAGTTGGTAGTTATCCATAGTCGAACCCCTGATATTGTTTGAGCCTGAGGGGCATATGCGTAGCGCTCGTCACGTCGATCGCGGCGGAACAGGCCACGCATGCGCTGGCCCTTATACAGCACCCGCCATACCCGGATGCAATGTGCATCGCGGGCACGCTAGACGTAGGGGCGCTCGCGCATCCACTTCGTCATGATCCACTTGTCGCCGCTCGTGACGGGCGCGCCGCCGTGCAGCGTCAGCGGATCGAGCTGGCGGCGCCCGTTCATGTAACGGAAGTAGATCGCGCCGCCTTGCCGCGCCATCACCGCGAGCCCTGCGTCCGGAAACACCGTCTCGCCGCCGCCTTCGACGTCGCTCAGATAGACGATCAGCGTCGCGACGCGCTGGCCGCCGCGCGCCGTATGCAACGCACTGCCGTTCTGGCCGGGCGGAAAATAGTCGAAATGCGGACGGTACTCGCCGCCTTGCCGGTAGTGCAAAATCTGCAGGCCTTCGCCGTGCTCGAGCGGCCAGTTCATCAACTCGGAAATACGTCGATCCAGCCGTTCGACGAACGCGTCCTCGCAGCGCTGGAACCAGAAGCCTTCGCTGGTGCGCAGCTGGATCACGTCTTCGCTGCCGTTCTCGGGATTGACGGTAGTCGAGCGCTTCAGCCGGTGCCGCGCGCGTTCGATCAGCTCGGCGCATTCTTCGCCCGACAGCACGTCGTCGAACGCGATCACCTGCGGACGCTCGAAGCGTATGCGCACCGTCACGTCACGGTCGTACGCGTGCACCGTGTTGCCCGCCGCGACGGGACAGGCATCGTAGTCATAGGCACGCGCTTCGTCGTCCGGCAATGCAAGGACGGCGGCCACCGCGCCCGTCTCCGATGCCGCACGACGCACGATTTCACGCGCCGCGTCGATCTCGAAGCCGCCTTGCACCATCGCCTCGACCATCGATTCCGGCGTGCACCCGCGGCTCACGTTGGTCGCCAGCCATTCCCGCCATGCCGCATCCATCTCGCGCATCACATCCCCCGCTGCTTCGTTGCCGCGCCCGCCGGGCCTCGTTCAGGACAGGCTCGACGCGCGTTCATAGTCCGTTCATGTTGCCTTCGCGCGGAACGCGGCCAGCCCGCGTTTCGCCTGCGCGCGGACCGCGTTCTGCACGAAAGGTGTCCAGCCGAGCAGCGCGCCCTTCGCGCCCAGTGCCTGACTCGCCCAGCGCCACAGATCGAAACGGTCGTGATGCTCGACGATCAGTCCGTCGCGAAACACGAAACGGGCGTCGATCGGATTGACCACGGTTCTGCCTGTCTGGCTGAACACATAACTCGCGACCCAATGCGCGCTGCCGCTGTCGCCGTCGGCGACGACATGGCTGAAGGCCAGCGTGAACTCCTGCGCACGCGACACCAGCATGCGCCACATGTCGGTCACTTCGCCGCCGTGCAGCTCGCCGAACACGGGGTCGCTGAACGTCACGTCGGGCGCGTAGCACGCTGCCATTGCGTCGACATCGCGCCGCTGGAATGCTTCGTAGAATCGCTCGATCAATGCCGCATTGGGATGAGTCATCTCGGTCTTGTGCTCGCCGTTTTCGTTTTTGCCAGCCTGTGTCTACCAGAGCCTGCCGCTCCGACGGCGCCGCATGTCAGCGCATGTCAGCGCATGTCGGCGCATCGTTCGGGACGTCAGTGCCATTCATCCAAGGTACAACACGCCCGTGCGATTGCGCAATCGTTCAGATATGTCGCCGTCTTACGCCGCGGCCGGGTCCGAGCGATGAATCGCGATGCCTTCCATCGGGTCCGGTTCCTCGCGCCACGGCGCGCGTTCGATCATCCGTTGCGCGTCGGCGTAGCCCGCTTCCCAGCGGCGGCGGATGCCGTCCTTCGAAAAGTCGATGTCCTTGTGCATATCGTCGTGTCCGAAGTTCGGCGCGTCGAGTTCGATCACCTGCATCGTCGTGCCGCAGCCCCAATTCAGCAGTTCCTTGACGGCAGCCGTGTCGCGCTGATCGTCGGGCAGATGCTTGCCGAGTTCGCGGATCACATGCCGCAGCCGGTGGATCTGCCGCTGCCGTTCGAGATGGCTCTCGGCACGGCTCGAATACTGGATGTCGCGCTGGCGGCTCATCGCCTGCTGGATCGACGCGGGTTCATCGCCATGCGCGGGCCACAATTGCACGGTGAAGATCACGGAGCTGTGCCGCGGCCGGTCGTCGAGCACCGCTTCGAGCGGCGTGTTCGAATAGATGCCGCCGTCCCAATACGCCTCGCCGTCGATGCGCACGGAAGGAAAGCCCGGCGGAAACGCCGCCGACGCCATCACATGCTCGACGTCGAGCGGTGCGTCACGATTGGTGAAGTAGCGCATATGGCCGCTGCCCACGCTGACCGTGCCGACCGTCAGCCGCGTCTGCTTGCGGTTCAGATAATCGAAATCGATCAGCGACGCGAGCGTCTCGCGCAGCGGCTCGGTGTGATAGAACGCCGCCCGCTCGATGCCGACGGGCGCATGCAGCGCGAGCCACGCGTCGGCGCGCGGCGTGAAGAAGGCGGGCAAGCCTTGCGCCATGATCGACAGGTTACGCATCCACTGCTCGTAGCCGGGAATCCACGCGGCCCACGCGGTGGCCAGATACGCGGGCAAACCGGACGCGGCGCAGGCGGGCGCGCAGGCCGAAAGCCAGTCGGGCGCATGCTGGCCCGTCCACGTGACGCGGTCCCAGAATGTGCGCAGGCGGCTCATCCGGTCTTCGGGGCGGTTGCCCGCGATGATCGCGCCGTTGATTGCGCCGATCGACGTGCCGATCACCCAGTCGGGCTCGATCCCGGCATCGTGCAGCGCTTCGAATACGCCCGCCTGATAGGCGCCCAGCGCGCCGCCGCCTTGCAGCACCAGCACGACCTGGGCGTCGATCCCGGGATGCGAGGACGCGCCGCGCGTTTCCTCGCTCTTGCGCACCCGTGCGGAGGCGCGCGAGGCCTGCGCAGAAGGCTGCGCCGCCGCGTGCGCCGCGGTTTTCTTGACCATCGTGCTTCCCCGTCGAGAAACGAAGCGTTCATCTGGAGACCTGCGGCCGCGCCGCAGGCAGTCACACGATAGCGCACCTTTATTGCGCGCGCACTTCAAGTCGCGGGCCCTGGCGACGGCGTCGCCGTTCACGCGCCTGTCACAGCGACGTCACCGGCTGCGGCCCACGCCGCTATTTCGCGATCCGCAGAATCGCGGAAGCAAGCTGCGCGTAGCACGGCTTGATGGCGTCGGGGGTCGCGGCGTAGCAGTACACACCGACAGGCTGCGCCGCGTTGTAGCAGCGGCTCGGACCGTCGGCGACGTTGGCGATGCATTTGAGGATGTCCTGGCCCACCTCGCCGCTGCCCGCACCCGTCTTGGTCAGAAGAGACGGGCCGTAGCCGAGCGCGAACACGAAGATGCCTTCCGCGCGCGCCCTGGCCGCCATCATTTCCATCAGGTTGCGCGACGCGTTGTTCACGTTCGCGTATTTGATCAATATGTTCTTGGTTTGCGCCGCCGTGGGACCACTACTCCCAACGGGGCCGACGTAGGGCATCGAACTCGTGACGGTGCGCGTCAGTGTGCCCGCGATGGGCGACGCGGGCGTGATGGGCAGTGTCGAACTGGCGTCGGATGCGGCATGCACGTCGTAGGTCGCGGGCATGCTGGTCACGTTGTCCGCGTATATGTCGTGACAACTGCTTTGCTGGTTCTGCACCGTCATGCTGTTGAATGCACCCGGATTGTTCTGCATCGAACTCTTGCTCGTACCCGGCGGACTGTCGCTTGAAGTGATCGTATAACCACCCGTTGCGCAGGTCGTCGTCGAGCCACTGGTGAAGTTGGCCGCGAAGCTGTTCGGTGCGCCATCCGAGAAGAACACGATCACGCGCAGGCTCGACGGCTGCGTGATCACGTGATCGAGCTGATACTTCGCGTTCCACACCGCGTCCACCGAGGCCGTATTGCCGCCGAAGCTATAGCCATTGATCTTGTTCGTCATCGTCGTGCGGTCGAAGCCGCGGCTCTGGTCGCTCTTGAACGGCACGTCTACGACCGTGCCCGTCGCGAAGTGCATCAGCGACACGCGGTCGGTCGACGTGTTGAAGTTGTTGAGGAACGAGATCGATCCCGAACGCACGGCCGCCTGCGTCGTCGTATCGCTCATCGAACTCGTCACATCGACGACGAACGACATATCCAGATCGCGCCGGATCGCCTCGCCCGTGGTCGCCACATTGAGCAGCTTGAAACCCTGAATCTGCATCAGCGTGAGCGGCACGCTCGCCTGCGCGGCGAGATCGATGGTCACCGTGCCCTTGTTGATGTTGACCGACGGCGCACTGAGCGTGGCCGTCGAGCCGAGAAAGCCCTGCGGATAGTTCGCGGCGAAGAACGCATTCGCGGCCGTGGTGGCGTTGGTGATCTGCTCGGCCTGCGTCGCGCCACGCGTCACGGCCTGGCCCGCCGCGACCAGCGCGCCGTCCACCGCCGAATCCAGCCGCGCCTTGACCATGTAGCCCAGGCCCGCGTCGATCGCGAGTCCCGCGATACCGAGCAGCGCAATCAGCGACACCGCCACGAGTATGCTCACCGAGCCTTGCTGGCGCCTGAGCGCGCGCGTCTTTCTTGTGTATGTTTTCATTGCTTCCCCCGGTGCTTCGAACTGCCTGACCTTCAGAACACGCTCATCGAATACAGGTTCGGCGACAGCGCGGGCGTGGTGACACCGCCGCCCAGGTTGATTGCGCCGATCAGCGGCTGCTGCACATAGAAGCTTTCGACGGCATACGCGATCTGTCCGTCGGACAGCTTGCCCTTGAGCAGGTCGACCGCCTGCGCGGGCGTCTTGCCGCCGAGTCCGTTGCACGCACCGGTGCCGTCCGTGGCCCACGACGTGCCCGCCGTCGCGCAGTTCCAGATCTTGCTGGCCGCGCCGCTGTCGCTGCCGCCCGTCCATTTCCATTGCGCGACGACCGTGCCCGTGCAGCCGTTGCCTTTTGCGTCGCAGCCTTGCGAGCCCATGATTTCGGTGATGTAGATCATGCCGTTTGCGCTCATGTTGAGCGGCGGCGTGGTGGCTGCGAGCGACGACATGATGGTCTGCATCGGATACGTGCTCGCCGCGCGCGACGACAGGTTCGCGCCTTCCCGACTCACGTTGATGAGGATCATCTGCGCCTGAACGTTGCGCGCGATGTCGTAGAGCGGCAGCGCGATGCCGAGCAGCAGCGGCAGCAGCAACGCGAACTCCACGCTGACGATCCCTTTGGCATGGCCTCGTGCGTAACGGCGCCCCTTGAGCCGTGGTCTCGTCTTCATGTCAGAAGCCCTCGTTGCGCATGGTTGCCGCGACGCTGAAGTTGAAGAAGCCGCCGGGAAAGAACGAGCGGATCATCGGCGTGATCATCGGCCACGCGCAGTTGATCTGCAGCACGACGATGTCGCCGGGATTGCCGAACATGCTCGACGTATAGCTCGCGTCGCTCGCATAGCTCTGCGCCTTACCGCTGTTGACGGTGATCGCGTAGCTCGGATTGACGAGGGGATACAGGCCCATCGACTGATCCTTGATCTCCTGAATCACGGCGAGATAGCGCTGCGGATTCTTCTGGTTCGGGTCGAGCCCCGTCTGTCCCGTCACCGCGTAGCGCGCGCCTTCGCGCACCGCGTATTGCATGGTCAGGTTCACCCACAGCGCGACGCCGAGATCCATCACCATGCACAGCAGAAAGAACAGTATCGGCGCGATAAACGCGAATTCGAGCGTCGCGACGCCAAGCTGCCTGCGGCGGCGTCCCAGGGACCGGCTCGCGCGGGTCACTCGCAGATGAGGACGCGTGGTTTTCATCGTGTCTCTCCCGCAGTGGGTTCAGTGCATGCCGCCCATCGTCGGCAGCAGTTGCCGGACGACCTGCATCGCAGCGGGCCCGATCAGCACCATGATCAGCGTCGGAAAAATGCAGAACATCAGCGGAAAGAGCAGCTTGAGCGCGATCTTCGCGGCCAGTTCTTCGGCGCGCAGCCGGCGTTTGGTGCGCAGCGTGTCGATGAACACGCGCAGCGAATCGCCGACGCTCGTGCCGAAGCGGTCCGCCTGGATCAGCATCGACGTAAGCGTGTCGATGTCCTCGACGCCCGTGCGCAGCGCGAGATTGCGCAACGCCTTGTCGCGGCCCGCACCCGCACGCAGTTCGAGCAGCACCAGTTCCAGCTCTTCCTTCAATGCGTGGCTCTTCACGCCGATTTCCTCGGCGACGCGCTGCATCGCCGCGTCCAGACCGAGGCCCGCTTCGACGCAGACGGTCATGAGGTCGAGCGCATCGGGCAGGTCTTCGAACAGGCTGCGCCGACGCTGCTCGATCAGACGGTTCAGCACCACGTTCGGCAGATAGAAGCCGAGCGCCGCCATCGAGAGCGTCGCCATCAGCAGGAATTTCTGCGCGTCGGGGCCAGCGAACAGCGTCATGCCGAGCAGCGCGAGCGCGGGCAGCACGAGCGCGAGCAGCGTCTTCGCGGCAAAGTAGATCGCCGGCGCGGTCTCGCTGCGCATGCCCGCATTCGCGAAGCGCCGACGCAGCGCGGACTTGTCCCAGTCGTCCTTCGGCAGCGACAGCTTCGCGACCCGATGCGAGACTTTCGTGACCGTTTCCATCCACGCCGGGCTGTCGTCGGCGTCCATGCCGGGCGTACCTGCCGCGGCCCCCATCGCACCCGCCGCCGACGACGCCGCAATACCGTCGATACGGCGCTTCAGCGGATCGGGACGCAGCAGCGACATCGCCTTCCACGCTGCGCCGAACACGATCACGAACATCGCGGCCAGCACGGCAAGCTGTTCGGTTTCCATGATTTCCCCGTTTTGTTGCGTCGTTATCTGTTCGCGTCTTCGTCGGCTGCTACACGCGGATGCGCACCGTCCTGCGCAGCCACAGAATGCCGAAGAACATCATCGCCATGGCGATGCCCGCGATCTTCTGGCCCGTCGGGTCTTCCCAGAACACCTTGCAGTAGTCGGGGTTCAACACCGACAACGCGGCGATCACGGCAAACGGCAGCAGCCCCAGAATCCACGCGGACATGCGACCTTCCGCCGACAGCACGCGCACCTTGCCGAGCAGCTTGAGCCGTTCGCGGATGATGCCGGCGATGTTGCCGAGAATCTCCGCGAGATTGCCGCCCGCCTCGCGCTGGATCAGCACGGCGATCACGAAGTAGCGCACGTCGTCGACGGGCACGCGGCTCACCAGATTCATCAGCGCGTCGCTCATCGACACGCCGTAGTTGATTTCATCGAAGGCGATGCGGAACTCGCCGCCAAGCGGATTCGGCAACTCGTCGCCCACCATGCCGAGCGCGGCGGGAAACGAATGGCCGGCGCGCAGCGCGCGGGCGATCAGATCGGCGGCATCAGGCAGCTGGCGTTCGAGTTGCACGATGCGCTTCGCGCGCTTGCCGCGCAGATATACGAGCGGCAGCAGCGCGGCCGCGCCCGCCACCGCGAGCGCGATCGCAAACGGCAGATGCATCGCGCTCACGCCGAACACGAGTCCCGCGAACCCGAATGCAACGGTATAGCCGACGAAGCGCCCGACCGACCACGTCAACCCCGACTGCTGCAGGTACAGATCGAGCCGATGCACGCGCGGCATGCGCATCAACATGCGTGTGAAAGTCGGCGATTCGCTCAGCAGGCGCTGCTTGAGAATCGACATCTGTTCGCCGCTGACGTGGCCGCCTGCCGACATCGCGCGAATCCGCGCGTCCATGCGCTTGACGACCGGGCCGTGGTGGCTGTTCCAGTACAGGTACACGCCCTCGATCAGCAGCACGACCGCGACGAAGCCGAGAACGGCAAAAGCCAGCAGTGTCGTATCCATTTGCGCCTCCCTGGCGTCAGGCCCAGCGTCAGACTTCGAAACGCCGCGACGGATCGAACATCTGATCCGGCAACGCGAGGCCGAACGCGGCAAGCCGGTCGGCAAACTTGGGCCGCACGCCTGTCGCGCAGAAGTAGCCCTTGACCGTGCCGTCTTCCGCCACGCCCGTGCGCTTGAACGTGAAGATTTCCTGCATGTTGATGATCTCGCCTTCCATCCCGGTGATTTCCGAAATGCTCATCAGCTTGCGGCGGCCGTCCGTCAGACGCGACGCCTGCACCACCACGGTGATGGCCGATGCGATCTGCTGACGCATCGCCTTGATCGGCATCGTCAGGCCCGCCATGCCTACCATGTTTTCGAGGCGCGAGAGCGCATCGCGCGGCGTGTTCGCATGCAGCGTCGCCATCGATCCTTCGTGGCCCGTGTTCATCGCGTGCAGCATGTCGAGCGCTTCCGCGCCGCGCACTTCGCCGAGCACGATGCGGTCGGGGCGCATCCGCAATGCGTTCTTCACCAGCGAGCGCTGCGAGATTTCGCCCTTGCCCTCGATGTTCGGCGGCCGCGTTTCCAGCCGCAGCACGTGTTCCTGGCGCAGTTGCAGTTCCGCGGCATCTTCGATCGTGACGATGCGTTCGTCGTTGGGAATGAAGCCCGACAGCAGGTTGAGCATCGTGGTCTTGCCGCTGCCCGTGCCGCCCGAGATCAGCACGTTGAGCTTGGCCTTGATGAGCGCTTCGAGCAGTTGCGCCATCGCGGGCGTGAAGGTCTGGTTCTTCACCATGTCGTCCACTTTCAGCGGATTCACGGCGAAGCGCCGGATCGACACGAGCGGCCCGTCGATCGCGGAAGGCGGAATGATCGCGTTCACGCGCGAGCCGTCGGGCAGGCGCGCGTCGACCATCGGCGTCGATTCGTCGATACGCCGGCCGACACGCGACACGATGCGCTCGATGATCTTCATCAGATGCGCGTCGTCCAGGAACGTGATGTCGGTGTGTTCGAGCTTGCCGCGCCGTTCCACGTAGACGTGCCGCGGCGTGTTGACGAGTATGTCCGACACGGTCGGGTCGGCGAGCAGCGGTTCGAGCGGGCCGAGGCCGAACATTTCGTCGTGCACGTCCTGCGCGAGGCGGCGCCGCTCGAGTTCGTTCATCGGAATCTTGTCTTCATCGACGATGCGTTCGACCAGTTGCGCGAGTTCGCGTTTGGTCTGCTCGGGCGTAAGGCGTTGCAGCTTGTCGAGTTCGACACGGTCGATGATCTTCTCGTGCACGTTCATCTTCAGCTGTTGATACGCGCGGCGCGCGGCGATGCTTTCGGCGCTGTTGCCTGCGGTGGCCGCCGTCGCCGTGTCGAACGGCGTCGATCCGCTCTGCAGTTTCAGTTGATCGCGCAATGACATGGTGTCGCTCCCCGGTTCTTGTTGAATGGCGCGGGCCGCTTCAGAGATTGGTCTTCAGTTGCGGCACGTCGCGCGGCTTCTGCGCAAAGAGCCGCGCGAGGCCGCCCTTCTTCTCTTTCTGCGGCGCGGGCCACAACGTGTGCGCGAACGCGACGATGTCCTGCGCGAGCGCGCTGCCCTTGGCGATGCTCATGATGGGCAGCCCCTGATCCAGCGCCGCGCCCGCATGTTTGTCGTCGCGCGCGAAGCGATGCGCGACGCTCATGCCGAAGCTCTGCTCGAACGTCTGCAGGTTGACGGGCGCGTGCTTGTCGTACTGGTTCACGAGCACGCTGACCTTGCCCGTCGCGTAGCCGAGTTCGTGAAAGATGTCGAGCATGCGGCGGCCCGTGCGCAGATACAGCACGCTCTGGCGCACCAGCATGCAGATGCGGTCGCTCTGGTCGAGCACGTGAATCGCGAGCGGATTGATGCCGAGGCCGAGATCGACGATCACCGCGTCATACTGCGAGCGCGCGAGCGTCAGCACGCGTTCGAGCTGCGCGGGGCGCAACTCGCCTGCGCGGATCGGATCGCCCGCGCCCGCGAGCACGTCGAGGTTGTCGTTGACGTGCATCACGCAGGCGTCGAAGAACGCGTTGTCGAGCCGGTCGATTTGCCCACAGAGATCGGCGAGCGTCGCGGCGGGCGTCTGGTCCGACATCAGCAGGCTCGCGTCGGCGAACTGCTGGTTCGCATCGACGAGCAGCACGCGCTTGCCGCGCTGCGTCGCGAGCGCATGCGCGAGATTCATCGCGATGAAACTCGTGCCCGTTCCGCCCTTGCACGACGTCAGCGCCACGACGCGCCCTTCGCGGCGCGCGCCCGCCGTCTTCTTGCCCCACACGTGCGAAAGCTCGGCGGCGAACGCCTGCGCGTCGAGCGGCCACGGCAGCACATGGCGCACGCCTGCGCGCATGGCGGCCATCAGCAGGGCCGTCGAGGGCGCGGGCGTCACCAGCATGCAGCTCAGTTGCGGCACGTGCGCGACGGCCTCTTCGATCGATGCCATGTCTTGCGGCTCGAGACCGACATCGTCGACGATCAGCAGATCCGCCGACTTGATCGACGCCGCGTGCGTGCGCAGATGCCGCACCGAGCCGTGCACGGCCCGCACGCGATGCGCGACGCCGCATCCTTCTAGCAGTTGCTCGATATGGCGCGAGCGGTCTGGGCCCGATGAGATGAGGAGGATGTCGATCATGTTCAGTCTCCGCGTGCGGGGCGTGGGGTGTCGTGCGTCGTTTCTGTTGCGGTTGCGATTACGGTTGCGTGTGCGGCGCGCCCGATCAGTTCGAGACGGGCAGGCCGACCGCGAACACGTTGATGGGCGGCGGCGGCGTCGTGAACGACTTCGCGTAGTTCTTCTGGATCGCGTGAGCCGTCGAGCCGTCGACGCCCGCCACCGGGTCGGTGTTCATGCCCGCGTTCGGATTCAGCGTCTGCATTTCCTTCAGCTGCGAGACGGAACTGCCGAACGTCTCGTCCCAGTGCGGCGTCGAGGTCAGGCAGCCGGCGAGCGTCAGGCTCGCTGCTGCGCACAGCGACGCGCGGATCAATGTCTGGATGGTTTTCATGTCGGTCTCCCGTGTTCGTCAGATGCGCGTCGCGTTCACTGCGTGCGGCGCACGTCGTTGGCTTCGCGTGCTTCCTGGGTGCCGGACGGCGCGGCGGACTTTGCCTCGAGCGGCTGCGCGCTCACGCTCGCCGTCTGCACGGCGGCCGTATGCACGGTTCCGTCCGTCGGTTCGGTGCGCGTGACGGGCGCCGTTCCGTCGCCGTCGCTGCTGCCCGTCGAGCGCGGCGTGGCGGGCGCACGGATCGCGTCGGCAGCGGGCTGGGTGCGCTCCGGTGCCGGTACGGGCGACGGCGCCGTCGTGCCTTGCGACGTGATGACGGGTGTCAGCACCACGGGCGCAGCCGTGCCTGTCGTGGCAATCGCACCGCCCTTCACCGGGATCGGCGACGGAATCGCGGCACCCGTCGACGGCGTCATCGGCTCGGCGGCAGGCTGCGGCTTCTTGCCTTCCATGTTGCCCGTGAAGAACACGCCCGCTTCCGTGACCTTGCCGAAGTGATCGGTCGGCAGCGGATAGTTCTGCGGCAGCGGCTTCGCGAGACGCGGCGTCACGACGAACACCAGTTCCGTCTTGTCCTCCTGGAAGTTCGTGCTGCGGAACAGCGCGCCGAGCACGGGCACTTCGCCGAGGCCCGGCAGGCCCTTGAGCGTGCCCGTCACGTTGCTCTTCATCAGGCCGCCGATCGCGAAGCTCTGGCCGTCGTAGACCTGCAGCGTGGTCGACGCGCGGCGCGTCGTGATGAGGGGCAGCACGGCCGTCGTGCTGACCGTGCCCGCCGTCACGGCGACGCCCGTCGGCGACAGCTCCGACACTTCCGGCGAAACCTTCAGATTGATGCGGCCGTTATCGAGCACGGTCGGCGTGAAGGTCAAACCGACACCGAACGTTTCTTCCTGCAGGATGATCGTCGAGCCCGCTGCGCCGTTGCTTTGCGGCACCGGGATAAAGACCTTGCCGCCCGCGAGGAAGCTCGCTTCCTGGCCGCTGATCGCCATCAGGTTCGGCTCGGCAAGGACCTTGACGAGCTGGTCGGTCTTCTGCGCGTCGAACGCGAAATTCAGCGGCTTGTTGTTCGTCTTCGAGCCGATCAGCGCACCCATGCCGCCCGACAGGAAATCGGCGAGCAGGCCGAAGCTCCAGCTGCCCGTGCCGCCCTGGATGTTGGCGGCCATGCCGAGCTGGTCGATCAGCGTCTTCGACACTTCGGCCACCTTCACTTCGAGCATCACCTGCTGCGGCGCGGCCACGTGCATCATGTTGACGATGCGTTCGTTGTTGCCATTGCCCGATGCGCCCGCCGTCTTCATCACGGCGGGAATCATCGCGCCACCCTGCGCGCCTGCCCCGTTGGCGGGCGCGGCGACGGGCACGGGCGCGGTCTGGCGCGATACATAGGCGTGCGCCAGTTCGACGATGCGCTCGGCCTTCACCGAGTCGGACACGGTGCCCGTCAGCACGAGCGTGTCGGCGGCCGCCTTGACCTGCACGCCCGTCTCTTCGGGCATCAGGACGGCGAGCGTCTGCTGCAGGCCGCCGGGATCGGCGCCGACGGCGACGTCGATGATCGTGCACGAGCCGCTTCTGCCCTGCACGATCATGTTGGTCGTGCCGACATCGGTGCCGAGCAGATAGAGCGTTTGCGACGACACGAGCATCGCCTGCACGATCGACGGATTACCGACCGTGCGCGTCTTCACCGACTCGCGGATGTTGACCATCTGCGACTTGCCGACGGGAATCGTCACGCTCTGGTGATCGGCGATCGTGCCCGTGCAGTTCGGACCCCGGCCGCCCTGCGTCACGCCTGCCGCGGCCGCTGGCGCGGCGCCGCTCATGCCGATCGTCAGATGCACGGCGCCGCCGTTCGACGCCATGCTCATCGGCAGCGGCGCCTGGCCCGGCAGCCCGGCTTCCTGGCTCACGGCCTGCGTAGCGGGCAGCGCCCACAATGCGGCGCCGATCAGACCGCAGGCGCTGGCCTGCGCGAGACGCGAGCGGCGCGCAAACGTTGCGGCTTGCGTCGTAGCGCGCTCAGGCCTTGCATGCGCGCGCTGATTCTCTGTGGCATTCATGTCCTTCCCCCGTATTGGCGCCGTTGTCTGGTCTCGTCACGGCTTGCGGTTTCGCGCCTGGTTCTATGCCCGCGCTGTTGTCGCGAATTTCGTGTCGCTCAAAAACATTCCTGTCTGGCCTGCGATCCGTCGATCACGCTCACGCAGTTCGACGGCGCCCGCGCGACGATCTTGCGCACCACCGGCTTCGGCGCGGGCGCTGCCGGCGCGGGCGGCGCGGCGACGGGAATCTTCAGCAACGACGCCTTGGTCGCGCCCGCCGTCGTTGCGTCCTGCGGATCGACCTGGTTGCGCAGCACGAGCGACAGCGAACCGATGCTGCGTGCGAGGTCGATCTTTTCGGCCTGCTCGGGCGTGACTTCGAGCGTCACGGCATCGACGACCTTCGGTTTGGTTTCGTCGCGGCCCGCTTCCTGCGCGACGGCCAGAACGAGAATCTTTTCGAGC
Organism: Paraburkholderia largidicola; assembly: GCF_013426895.1. Classification (NCBI taxonomy): domain Bacteria; kingdom Pseudomonadati; phylum Pseudomonadota; class Betaproteobacteria; order Burkholderiales; family Burkholderiaceae; genus Paraburkholderia; species Paraburkholderia largidicola. The sequence continues at coordinate 615,999 of NZ_AP023175.1, forward strand.
ACGATCTTCGAGATGTTCTGGTCGCGTCCCTGCACCGCGCCGTCCTTGTTGTCCTTCTCGGTGTTGACGAGAATGTCGACGTAGTTGCCCGGCAGCGCGAAGCCCGCGACACCGATCACGTCGTTCACGCGCACCGTGATCGCGCGCTTGCCTTCGTTGATGACGGCCGACAGCCCGCCGAGCGTGCCCACGGGCGAGAGCTTCGCCTCCAGCACGGGTTCGCCGCGCGACAGGCTCGCCTTCAGCACGCGGCCTTCGAGCTTCTTCACATCGTTGAAGGTGCCGGGCGGCACGCTGCCGGCAGGCCAGTCGGATACCTTCAGCATGTCGGGCGAAACGCGCTGGCCGAGACTCATGTCGGCCGACGCGATCACCACCTTGGTCGTGGTCGTCGACGACTGCTGCACCATCCAGCGCGACGCGAACACCACGGCCGCAAGACCGGCCGCCGTCGCGACGACCAACATCACCAACGCGCGAGCGTTCTTCATGTCGTTCTCCTGACTCTCGCCGTCGGCGACGGCGCTCTAGGGATCGTGTTGCAGGGATTGGGCAGTGAGTCTGTCCGTCAGTCCATCAGATCGCGGTCGCGGTCCGGCGGGCTGCAGGCATCGTCTTCGTCCATGCTTGCGACGCGCTCTTGTGCGGGCAGCTGCAAGGCGGCGCGCAACGGCGCGGCTTGCTGCGCGCGGCGTTCCGCTTCGCGCTTTGCCACCCACCGCGCGACGACGAGTTCGTCGAGCAGCGCCTGCAGCGCGTATTCGCGTTCCAGCCGGCCCACTGGCGTGAGCAGCGCGCGCTGGCGCAGATAGATGGCGGGATCGGTCGTGAAGAGCAGTTCCGGCGCCGCGTCCACGTAGTACATTGCACACGCTGTGGACGCGGCCTCCGTGCGGTGTGGCCGGTTCGTGTTGCCGGCCTCGGTGCCGCTGCCGTTGTCCGCCGATGCGGGACGGCTCCCCCGTGTTGCCGATGTATAGGCATTGGCCGTCTTGCGGCCTGAATCGTTCGTCTTCATCACTTCCCCCGTATCTGGCCGGCCTTCCTGCGAAGGCTCTTTCCAGGTGGACGACCCCGCGTCCACACCCCGTTTCTGGATCTGCTTCAAGCCTTTCTGCGAAGGCTCTGTGCTGCTGCTTCTCTTGTCACTGCCGCTGCGTTTTTTTTACTGGTTCTGGTGGGCTTCGGCTGTTGTCCGCCGTTCGCCTCTTGTTGTCGGTCGCTCATGCTGTTTGTCGTTATGCACTGCCGTCCTGCCCTGATTCACCTGCTGGCCCCGCCGCTGCTTCCCCGTAGAAATCCGTTTATTCGCTGCTTGCCCCGTACCGCGTGACTCATTGTTCTTTTGCTTGCCGCTTCGTCACACGTTCACGAACAGCGACAGCATCGTGCCGATCGCGATGGCTACGCCGTATGGCAGCGTGCCCGTCGTCGGCCGTCTGGTTCTCGTGTTGCCCGTACCCTGCTCGCTGCCGCCCGCTGCGCCGCCCGACGACACTGACACGTCGATCAGCACGGCAGCCATGTTGTGCAGCCCGGCGCGCACTTGCCGATGCCGCAGCATCTCCGCCAGCGCCCAGACGCCGCCAACCATGCACACCATCAACGCAGCGTCGAAAGCGCCGCTCGCACCGCAAAAACATCCGACTGCCGCCATCAGCTTCACATCGCCCGCGCCCATCATCCGCAGCAGATAACCGGGTAGGAGCACCGCGCCGCCGACGAGCAGGCCGCCACCCCACAACTGCATCCCGTCGATGGCGCCATGCAGCGCGCACTGCACGACGAGTCCCGCGCCCAGACCGATGACGACCAGCCAGTTCGGAATGCGCCGCGCATGGATGTCGTAGATCGCTGCCATCACGACCAGCGCCAACACGCAGGGACCCACCGGAAAAGGTACGCCGTTCATCGAAAGCTCCGTTAGCTGGATACGTCTGGTGGACTTTGCCGGCGGCCGCTGCCCTGCCTCGAACGCTCGCCGTAGCGAGACAGGGCTGCGGACTGGCTTGCTCGACTGCCTCAGCCGCCGTCCACTAACCCGCGGCCACGGCTGCGAGCTTGTCCACGATGGTGGTGAAGACGGTCCGCAGATTGGTGCCGAGCGTCGTGACCGTCGTGATGACTGCCACGGCGATCAAGCCAGCCAGCAGGCCGTATTCGATTGCCGACACGCCGTCTTCTTCGCGCAGGAATTGCTGGATTGCATTCTTCATGGAGTCCCCCGTAACCTGTTAGCCGACATTCGGCCGCCGTCCCGCCGTCCGTTAGTCCGTTAACCCGCTGCTACTGCGGCGAGCTTGTTCGAGATGGTGGTGAAAACGGTCCGCAGATTGGTGCCGAGCGTCGTGACCGTGGTGATGACTGCCACGGCGATCAAACCAGCCAGCAGGCCGTATTCGATTGCCGACACGCCGTCTTCTTCGCGCAGAAATTGAGTGATTGCATTCTTCATGGTGTCCCCCGTAGCCTGTTAGCCGAATTCAACCGCCGTCCGTTAGTCCGTTAACCCGCTGCTACTGCGGCGAGCTTGTTCGAGATGGTGGTGAAAACAGTCCTCAGGTTGGTGCCGAGCGTCGTGACCGTCGTGATGACTGCCACGGCGATCAAACCAGCCAGCAGGCCGTATTCGATTGCCGACACGCCGTCTTCTTCGCGCAGAAACTGATTGATTGCGTTCTTCATGATTTCCCCCGTAGGAAATGAGATGTCACATAGCCGTCGCGCCCCATGCGCGTTGGCCAATCAAACCGCCCTTTCGGACGGATACAACCGGCAAGTGCCGCCGAAGGTGTCGTCATGGTCGCGAATGGCCGTACACCGTACGAACCATTCGCGCCACTTTCTACCGACGTCCGCCCCCCATTGGCTCCGCCGCCCCCACAGTCGCATGTGGCAAACCCCGGCCGCGACTGCGAAGTTCTGTGCTGCTGTCGGAGACTTCCTTTGGCCTTGCTTTCCGGCAGCAGCGATTTCGTCGTGACTGCCATATCGCAACGGGTATGCCATGTGCCCGCAAACCCTTGTCGCGCCGTGATCGGGCTGGCGCGGCACGTGGTTTTTCAGGGGCTGGCGGTTCGCGATGTTGCGAACCCGTAACGTGATTTCGAAGCGCGGCGCGCATGTGCGCCAGGCCACATGGCCAACCGAACACGGTCAAAGATGCGACGAATCGGGCCGCAAAGCCCGATGGCAATGGCTTCCCGGTCAGAACTACCGGTCACCGGGAAGCACTGATCGGTCTGAAGAACCGATTGCCGGATGTGTCGCAGAGTTGAGACGGCGCGAAAAGCGCCGCTGCGAGCGCGGCGCGGCCTTGTGGCGCAAGGCGCCACGTACGAGCCCCCACGTGCACGCGCACGCAAATGCTCCGGGTCGCAAACGATTCAAGCGCAGGTAGAAATTGCAGAAGGGTGAATCTGCATCCTGATTTACGCTTATATAAAGCCCCTACCCATTCATTTATCTTTGTTTTTACTGTGCATTTCATGCGACGATAACTTCGTGTTGCGAAGCATGTGCGCGGCGCAAAGGCATCCCGACATTGCGGCATTCATGACCCGCATGTAGAAGAACACGAAAAACGCTCAGGTTCGCGCAGGCGACCCTCAAAAGACCACATCGTTTTGCCGTAGTACAAGGATCACTGACCTTGTCGCGCGATGCGCAAGGGCGACGTCCACTACCGGGGGGTAACATGAGTTCCACTTCCACAACGGGCGCTTCAGACCGCACTGTGCTCTGTGTGGCATCCACGCCCGACGAAGCGCTCGCAGCCTTCCTCGGCGCGGCGGGATGGCAGGTCGTGCACGCCAGAAACACGGCCGCTGCGGAAAAGCTGCTCGATCGCGGCGACATCAAGGTCGGCCTTGTCACGCTGCCCGACGACGTCACGCAGCAGCAGCTCTCGGCGCTCGAAGCCTGCATGCGCCACGGTGAGGCAAACTGGATCGCGCAGATCGCGCCCGGCCACGCCACCGACGATCTCACCAGCCGCTTCATCCTCGACTACTGCTTCGACTTCGTCACCGCGCCGTGCATGAACGACCGGCTGATCTTCGCGCTCGGCCACGCGCACGGCCTGTCGAATCTGCGCCGTGCGAGCTTCCGGCCACAGCCGTCGCTGGGCGCGCACGGCATGGTCGGCCATTGCGAGCCGATGCAAAAGCTGTATCGCCGGATCGACAAATGCGCGCAGACGGACGCGCCCGTGTTCATCGCGGGCGAGTCGGGCACGGGCAAGGAACTGACGGCACGCGCGGTGCACGACGGCTCGGCGCGCGCGCAGCAGGCGTTCGTCGCGATCAATTGCGCGGCGATTCCGCCTACCCTGTTGCAAGCCGAACTGTTCGGCCATGAGCGCGGCGCGTTCACGGGCGCGCTGCAACGCAAGATCGGCCGGATCGAGCATGCGCACGGCGGTACGTTGTTCCTCGACGAAATCGGCGATATGCCGCACGAATGCCAGGCCGTGCTGCTGCGCTTCCTGCAGGAAGGCACGATCGAGCGCCTGGGCGGCAACGCCTCCGTCAAGGTCGACGTGCGCGTGATCTCGGCGACGCACGTGAATCTCGAAGCCGCCGTGAAGGACGGACGCTTCCGCGCCGACCTGTATCACCGGCTGTGCGTGCTGCGGCTCGATGAGCCGCCGCTGCGCGAGCGCGGCAGCGACATCCGCCTGCTCGCCGACTACGCGCTCAGCATGTATCGGCAGGACGGCACGCATAAGATTCGCGGCTTTTCCAGCGGCGCGGTAGTGTCGATGTCGAACTACGACTGGCCCGGCAACGTGCGCGAGCTGATCAACTGCGTGCGGCGGGCCGTCGTGATGACGGAAGGACGCTTCATTACGGAAACCGATCTCGGCTTGCCGGAAGTGTCCGGCGTGCGCGCAAAGACGCTTGCCGAAATCCGCACCCAGGCGGAAATCGAGGCGATCGAAGAAGCGCTGCGGCGGCACGGGCACAACCTGTCGGGCGCGGCGGCCGATCTCGGCGTGTCGCGCGCCACGCTCTACCGGCTGATGAACGCAAACCGGATGAACCCGGATGCGAACGCGATGCGCTCGATGCGCCGTGCCAGCGGCGAAGGCCGCACCGATGGCGGCACGGACGGCAGCTCGGACGACGGCGACGACAGCGATTCGGGCTCGCACAGGGCGCGCGCTGTCGCGGCGGTATCGGTGGGCTGAGTCGTTTTTTCCTTTGAGTCTCTTTGCTTGAGTCACGCTGCGGCCTTCGCGCCGTTCGGTTCGCCGTCCCGTCGACGCTGAACGGCGCGGCGCCAAATGTGTCCATTGCATTGTCGATCGCATCGCAATGGAGTGGACACCCCTCATGTCCGACCGCGCTTCTCTCGACCGCGCGCGCGGCGAGCCGCACGCCTTCCCCGCCCAGGCCAGCCCGTGCGACGATCTCGCGATCCGCGCGCAACCCGCCGCCCGGACGCCGTGCCGCCGCAAGCGCCTCGCGCTCGGCGCGACCATACTCGGCTCCAGCATGGCGTTCATCGACGGCTCCGTCGTCAATGTCGCGCTCCCTGCCATTCAGACCGAACTCGGCGCGAGCGTCGCAGCGATGCAATGGGTCGTCAACGCGTATCTGCTGCTGCTCGGGTCGCTGGTCCTGGTTGGCGGCGCGCTGGGCGACAAGCTCGGGCAGCGCAACGTGTTCGTCGCGGGCATCGTGCTGTTCACGGCGGCGTCGGCGGCATGCGGACTCGCGCCGGAGCCCGCCGCGCTGATCGCGGCGCGCGCGGTGCAAGGCGCGGGCGCGGCGCTGCTGGTGCCGGGCAGTCTTGCGATCATCGGCGCCGTGTTCGACGAGCGCGAGCGCGGCCGGGCGATCGGCACGTGGGCCGGCTTCGGCGCCATCACGTCGGCGCTCGGGCCCGTCGCAGGCGGCTGGCTCGTCGATGCGTTCTCGTGGCGCGCCATCTTCTATCTGAACGTGCCGATTGCAGCCGTCACGGTGGCGCTCGCGCTGTCGTCGATACCGGCGGGCGGCGGCATCCGCGCGTCGCAGCGCCTCGACTGGCCGGGTGCGCTGACGGCGGCGCTGGGGCTCGGCCTGCTGACGTACGGCCTCACGCTCGCGTCGTCGCACGGTTTTGGCGATGCGATCGTGATCGGCATGATCGCGGGCGGACTGGCTCTGTGCGCCGCGTTCGTCGCCATCGAAGCGCACAGCCACGACCCGATGATGCCGCTCGATGTGTTTCATTCGCGAGATTTCAGCGGCGCGAACCTCGTCACGCTGCTGCTGTATTTCGGCCTGGGCGGCGCGCTGTTCTTTCTGCCGTTCACGCTGATTCGCGCGCATGGCTACACGGCGACGCAAGCGGGCGCGGCGCTGCTGCCCGTGCCCGTGGTCATCGGCGTGCTGTCGCGCTTCACGGGCGGCCTGGCCGCGCGTTACGGGCCGCGCCGGCTGCTGACGGCGGGCCCCGTGATCGCGGCAGCCGGCTTTGCGCTGCTCGCGCTGCCCGGCTGTCTCGACATCGACCGCGCGCGCTACTGGACGAGCTTCTTCCCCGCGCTCGCCGTGCTCGGCCTCGGCATGACGATCACAGTCGCGCCGCTCACGACGGCTGTGATGACGTCCGTCACCACCGCTCGCACGGGCGTCGCGTCGGGCATCAACAATGCCGTCGCGCGGATTGCGAGCCTGCTGGCGATCGCGGTGCTCGGCATCGTGTTCGTCTGGTCGCACGATGCAGCGTTGTCGAAGCGGCTCGAACAGTTGAACATTCCCGCCGACCTGCATCGCGAAGGGCAGCTTGCGCCGGATGCGATGATGGGCGCGCATGCCGTGCCCGCTGAAATCGTCGCCGCACAGTCCGATGCCGTCGACGCAGGGCTGCGCGCCGTCGCGCTGGTGTCGGCGCTATGCGCGCTGCTGGGCGCGGCGTGCGCGGCGTTAACGATTCATGGCCAGACGAAGCCGCAGGATGCGCCGTAACGCATGGCTCATCGACACTTCAAGCCAGCCTGAAACATCGCGCGCTGCGTGTCGCGGATACTGACCGTCATCCACTCAACTGCAACGACGACCGAGGCCTCCATGACGATCACCTGTTTCATCCGCTATCAGATCGATCCGTTCCAGCGCGACGCGTTCCGTCACTACGCGGAGAACTGGGGAGAAATCATTCCGCGCTGCGGCGGCCATCTGCTCGGCTATTTCCTGCCGCACGAGGGGACCAACGACATCGCGTGGGGCCTGATTGCGTTCGACAGCCTCGCCGCTTACGAAGCGTATCGCGCGCGGCTGCGCACCGATCCCGCAGCGCTCGAGAACTTCGGCATGGCGCAGGCCAAACGCTTCATCCTGCGCGAGGAACGGACCTTCACGGAAGTCGTCGACGGGACGCTCGGCAAGCCCGCGCACCCCGCTCGCACGTAACGCGCCAGCACCGCCATCGCACTGCGCAATAGGACAAAAAGGCACGAAAAAGCCTGCATCGCACGCATTCATGCGCGTTCGATCATTGGATTTGCCGCTTTGCGGAACTTATCGTGCGCCGCCGGGGTCGCTTTACTTTCCCAGTCGAATCGTGGTGGCTCCGGCGCCGCATCGCGTCCAGCCGTACGCGCATCGCCGCCGACCACCGGCCCTACATGCGCAAATTTTTCCTGATCTGTCTGCTCGCGCTGTTCTGCGCGCCCGCCTTCTCCGCCGTGACGGCCACGACGACCGCGTCCGGCGCGTCCGCCACCACCGTCACGCTGACGCCCGACCAGGCCCGTCAGGCACTGCAGGTACTGAACGACCCCAAAAAACGCGCGCAGATCGAAGACACGCTGACGGCCATCGCCGCCGCGGGCGTGCTCGCGACGCCCGATGTGCCGGCTTCGGGCGCATCGGCGACGGCGGCGACGGACGTCGCGTCGGGCGCGAGCGTGACCACCGCGCTCAAGTCGAACGGACTCGCATCGCAACTGGTTCGCCAGGGTGCGCACTGGATCACGCAAGGCGGCATGACGCTCAAGCGCTCGGCCACGGTGCTGCTCGACACGTCGTCGGCGCGCTACTGGTGGAACGTGCAGCTTTCCGATCCGCACGAGCGAGCCCGCGTGTTCGGCGTGCTGCTCGCGCTGATCGGCACGCTGGTGCCCGCGATCGCGCTCGAATGGCTTGCGCGGCGACTGCTGCGCCGGGCGCGCGCCGCGATCATCCTGCGGCGCGAGGCACGCGAAGCGCGTGAGGCTCGCGAGCACGCGCGTGAAACGGCGGCATCGGATGCTGCTGCTTCAGATGCCGCTGCCAAAGCCACCGCCGAGGCCACGGAAGCCGCCGCAGCACAGGCGGCAGCCGGCGTTGCGGCGAGCCCCGCCGCGCCGTCGATGTCGATGTCGACGCCGCCCAGGTCGTCGGCTGAATCGCCGCAGCCAAAACCCGACAAACCCGACAACCAGCAAAAGGAAGCGCGCAGCAAGCGCCAGGCGGAACATCACTGGACCACGCTGCAGCGTCTGCCGAGCGCGGCGCTGCAACTGCTGTTGCGGATGCTGCCGCTCGTCGTGTTCGTCGCGGCCGCGAGCGCGCTGATGTCGATCTTCACCGACGACGGCACGGTTCAGGACGCGGCGCTCAACGGCCTGATCGACCTGTACATGATCTGCCGCGCGATCGTCATTGCCGCGGGCTTTTTCCTGCAGCCGGATGCGCCGGGACTGCGTCTGTTGCGCGTGCCCGATAGCTGGGCGCTGTTCATGCAGCGCTGGGTGATTCGCGTCGTCAGCGTGATCGGCGCGGGCGGCGCGCTGATCCAGATCGCCACCGCGCTCGGCCTGAGCGATGCGGCGCATCTGCCCCTCGTCAAGCTGCTGGCGCTGGTCGGGCACGTGATGGTGTCGATCATGATCCTGCAATGCCGCGCGCCGATTTCCGCGCTGCTGCGCGAGCGCACCGGCGAGACGGACGCCGACAGCCAGCGCACCGTGACGATGCTGGCGCACGGGCTGATCGACATGTGGGCGTGGGTGGCCGTGTTCATCGTGATGGCGCTTTGGTTCGTGTGGGCGCTCGACGTGCATAACGGCTACCGCACGCTGCTGCACCTGGGCGGCCTGTCGCTCGCCGTGCTGGTGGCCGCGCGCGTGGTGGCGATCGTGCTGTTCGGCGCGCTCGGGCGGCTCTTTCATGTCGAAGAAGGCGAGCAGCGTTCGCTGATTCACCAGCACGCGTACCGCTACTATCCGTTGATCCGGCGCGTCATCTCGGCGCTCGTGGTGTTCGTCACCGCGCTCGTGCTGCTGCAGCTGTGGGGACTCGACGTGTGGCAGTTCTTCCGGCCCGGTGCGATCGGCCACCGGCTGACGTCGGCCATCGTCACGATCTGCGTGTCCGCCGTGATTGCGCTGGTGGTATGGGAGATCGCCAATGTGTCCGTCGAGAAGCGCCTCGCGCAGTGGACCAGAAGCGGCGACCTGATGCGCGCCGCGCGGCTTCGCACGCTGGTGCCGATGCTGCGCTCGGCGTTGTTCGTGGTGATCGCGCTGGTCGTCGTGATGACGGGTCTGAGCGAACTCGGCGTGAACACCGCGCCGCTGCTCGCGAGCGCCAGCATCTTCGGCGTCGCGCTCGGCTTCGGTTCGCAAAAGCTGGTGCAGGATTTCATCACGGGGATTTTCCTGCTGATGGAGAACGCGATGCAGGTCGGCGACTGGGTGACGCTCGCGGGCGTATCCGGCACGGTCGAATATCTGTCGATCCGCACGGTGCGTCTGCGCGGCGGCGACGGCTCGCTGTACACGGTGCCGTTCAGTTCGGTATCGACGGTGAATAACACGAATCGCGGGCTCGGCAATGCGGCCGTTCGGGTCAGCATCGCGTACGGCCAGGACGTCGACCTCGCGATCTCGACGCTCAAGGAAATCGGCGCCGCGCTGCGCGAGGACGAGCAGTTCAAGGACGGCATCCTGTCCGACTTCAGCTTCTGGGGCGTCGATGCCGTCGATGGCGCGGCCGTCACGCTCGCCGGCCAGATTCAATGCCGCGACTCGTCGCGCTGGCCCGTGCAGCGCGAATTCAACCGGCGCATCTTCGACACGTTCCGCGCGAAGGGCATCGAGATTGCGAACCCGCAGCGCAGCATGCTGGTCGCGGCCAATCCCTCGCCAGGCAGTCCCGGTTCCGCCGACGACGACCTCGAAGGCCCGCCGCGTCCGTCGAGCACGCCGGATGACGCGCAGGTGCAGAAGCCCTCACCGAAGGTGGCGCGGCACTGAGTTTGCAACCACCCGCTGCCGCGCTCATGACGAATGCTCGACGCCAAGCAACCGCGCGTCGAGCAGATCGGCGAGCGCCTCGCCGCCCCGCTGCATCACGTAATCGTGATTCCATTTGAAGAACGGGCGCGCGAGCGGCGCAAGCAGATTCATCCAGCCGCGTTGCGTGCGCACGCGCCATTCGTAGCGCACGACCGTCGCTTCGCCGTGCGTCGAGAACTGCCAGCGTCCCGTGCCTTCCACGTCGCCGCACGCTTCGCCTTCGAGCACCGCAAGTGGCTCGACGCGGGTCACGCGCATGTCGAACGCGACGCGATACGGCAAGCGCCCCTTCCATGTATAGCGATGCAAGGCGCCGACGCCGTCGCTGGCGCCCGCCTCCACTTCGATCACGCGCTCGACACAGGTCCACCATTGCGGCCAGCGCGCCGGATCGTGGATGGCATCCCATACGGCCTGTAGCGGCGCGTCGACGCGCCAGATCGTCGTGAAACGGTATTCGCCTGCGCGCACGGGTTGCCTCCTGTTCTTGTTGCTATGTCACGACCTTCCACCAGCGCGGCAACAAGCGCTTCACATCCGCGCGCCGATACCGGTCGTCGATCAGATGCACGACGCCCGCATCCTGCTCGGTGCGAATCACCCGCCCCGCCGCCTGCACGACCTTCTGCATGCCCGGATACAGATACGCATAGTCGTAGCCGTTGCCGAACTGCGCATCGAAGGTGCGGCGCATCTGCTCGTTGACGTCGTTCATCTGCGGCAAGCCGAGCGTCGCGATGAACGCGCCGACCAGCCGCTCGCCGACCAGATCGATGCCTTCCGAAAACGCGCCGCCCAGCACCGCGAAACCGACACCCGCGCCGCTCGTCGTGAAGCGCGCGAGGAACGCGTCGCGCGCGGTCTCGTCCATGCGCGGCTCCTGCGTCCAGATGGGCACGTGCGGATGCCGCTCGCGCATCGATCCGGCGACGCGCTGCAAGTAGTCGAAGCTGCTCAGAAAGCCGAGGTAGTTGCCCGGACGCGCGGCGTACTGCTGCGCGATCAGATCGACGATCGGTTCGAGCGAACGCTCGCGGTCGCGCCAGCGCGTCGACACATGATGCGCGACATGCACATCCAGTTGCTCGGCCCTGAACGGCCCTTCGACGTCGAGCCAGCCAGTCTCGTCGGGCAGACCGAGCATGTCGCGATAGAAGTGCTGCGGGCTGAGCGTGCCGGAGAACACGATCGTCGCGCGCGCGGCGGCATAGCGCGGCTTGAGGAACGGCGCCGGAATCACGTTGCGCACGCAGATCTGTGTGGCAGGTTTCGCGCGGGCTGCGCCTTGCTGGGCTTCAAGCGTTACGTCGACTATGGAATGATCGCCGAACTGCTCGACGAGCGACATGAAATGCAGCGCGTCGAAATAGAAACGCAGCGCATTTTCATCGACGGATTGCGGGGTTTCTGCAAGCTGATCGCCAATGGAGGCGATCAGGTTTTGCAAAGCCGATTGCAGCTTTGGCGGTACTTCGGGAAGCACGTCATACGCAGCATCCCGCTCGCGGTTCAACGCATTCCATTCGCGGCTCAGGCGATCGAATGGCTTTTTCAGTGCGGTGGGCGCAGTATGGCGCGCGCCGCGAAACGCGTGCTGATCGAGTGTCGCGCTGTACATGCGGCGCGCGCGGTCGGGCAGATTGTGCGCTTCGTCGGCGAGCACGGCGACGCGCCAGCCATTCAGCTGCGTAAGCGCGTAAAGCATCGCGCTGCTGTCGAAGTAATAGTTGTAGTCGCCGATCACGATGTCGCACCAGCGCGCCATTTCCTGCGCGAGATAGTACGGACAGATGCCATGCGCGAGCGCCGCTTCGCGCACGGCTGCGCGGTCGAGCGTGCGCGCCTGCAACGCCGTGTCGCGCGCGGCGGGCAGGCGGTCGTAGAAGCCGCGCGCGAGCGGACAGGATTCGCCGTCGCACGAGTTGTCGGGATGCTCGCAGGCTTTGTCGCGCGCGACGAGTTCGAGCGTGCGCAACGGCAGCGTGGTTTCACCGCGATGCAGGGATTCGACGGCTTCGAGGGCGAGCGCGCGGCCCGGCGTTTTTGCCGTCAGGAAGAACACACGGTCCAGATGATCCGCACCGCACGCCTTCAGCAGCGGAAAGATCGTGCCGAGCGTCTTGCCGATGCCCGTTGGCGCCTGCGCCATCAGACAGTGCCCGTCGCGCGCCGCGCGAAACACGGCCACGGACAGTTCACGCTGACCGCTGCGAAACTCGCCGTACGGGAAACGCAGCGCATTCAATGCGGCGTTGCGCGCCTCGCGATGCGCCTCTTCACGCGCCGCCCACGCGATGAAGCGCTCGCATTGATCCTCGAAGAACGCGCGCAGCGACGCGGCCGTGTGCTGTTCCGTCAGCACGGTTTCCTTCTGGTCGGCGATATCGAAGTACACCAGGGCGACCGTCAATTCGTCGAGCGCGCGCGCCTCGCACAGCAGATGCCCATACACCAGCGCCTGCGCCCAATGCAGTGCACGATGATTCGCAGGCATTCGTTCAAGATCGCCGCGGTGCGTCTTGATTTCTTCGAGCCGGTTCAGCGCGGGATCGTAACCATCGGCGCGACCGCGCACCGTGAGACCGCCATGCGTACCCGTCAGCGTGATCTCCGCTTCATAGCCGGACGCACGGCGTGCCGTCACGGCCTGATGGCCGGCGATGCCTTCGAGCGCCGACGGCGCGGGCGTGAAGCGCAGATCGAGATCGCCGCGCCGCGCGGTGAATTCGCAGAGCGTGCGCACGGCGACGATGTACGTCATGCCGCCTCCGTGTCCGCCGCGCTGATGGCGAGCGTTTCGTCAGCGCTTTCGGTCCAGCGGATATCGAGCACGCGCACGGGCATATCGTGCTGCACGCAGTACGCGAGCCAGCGGATCTGATTGTCCTGCAGGCGATCGCCCGGCCCTTTCACTTCGATCAGCTCATAGCGCCGCTCGCGCGGCCAGAAGCGGATCAGATCGGGCAGTCCCGAGCGGTTCGCGCGAATATCCAGCAGCAGCCGTTCGAACCACAGCTTCAGATGTGCAGCGGGCAGGCAATCGAGCGCAAGCGTCAGCAACTCGGGCGTGAGCATGCCCCAGAACACGAACGGCGACTGCAAGCCAGCTTTGGTTTCGAAATGACGCAGGATCGTCTCGCGGTACGTGCCGCCGTCCAGTTGCGCGAAGCAGGCATCGAACTGCGCGGCGCGGCGCGCGCGGAAGTCGGGCGCGTGCAGATCGGCGGGGCCGCGCTGAAACGGGTGGAAGAACGCGCCCGGCACGGCCTCGAAAACAGGCTCCCAGCACAGCAGACCGAACAGCGAATTGATTAGCGCGTTTTCGACGTAATGCACGGGCGCGTCATCCGTCGACAGATGATCGCGCACCGCGTATTCGACGGCGACGGGTTCCAATGGACGCGGCAATTCGAGCATGCCGCGCTGCGCCGCGCGCACGCCGGCAGGCTTTTGCGCGGCAACGCCGAGCCGCCGTTGCAGGCGCGGCAGCATGCGCGCCACGCGCTGCTGCTCCTCTTCGCTCTCGGGAGCGGCGGCCGCCTGCAACGCCAGCGCGAGCGCGGCTTCATCGCGGCTGTCGCGCTCCAGCACGCGCATGCGCCTGTGCCGCGCGCCGGGCCATGTGCAGCGCTCGTAGATGCGCAAGGCAGCCTCCCAGTCGCGCCGGCGTTCGGCCTGATAGCCGATCGCATACAGCAGCTTCGCGCGGCGCAATGCGAGCCATGGGTTGTGCTGGGTATCGATTGCATCGACGGCTTCGAGCAGCGGGTCGAGTGATTCATCACCCGTCAACTCCAGCGCTTCGCGGCACGCGTGCAGCGCCAGATAGCAGTCGACGTCGCCGCGCTGCTGGAACGCCCGCGACGACGGCGCGAACGCCACGCGCTCGTACTGATACACGCCGAGATCGGCGAGCACGAACTCGGACCAGTCCTGATGCAGATTGCCGAAGAACATCAGCCGGAAGCGCTCGCACAGCGGCGCGACGAGCACGCGCAACGCGGCTTCCTCAGCCGCTGCATCCCATTCGCGAAAACGCTTTTGCAGCGCGTGCGCGGGGTCTGCGACGCGCAGCGCTTCGAGCCATTCGGCCTTGCGCAGGCCCTTGAGCGAAGACGCCGCGGCGAACATGCGTTGAAGTTCGGGGCGCGTCGCGCACGCAAACAGTTCGTCGAGCGACATGCCCGCGTCCGCATTGACCCAGCCGAGCGCGGCCAGCGGCGCCGCCGCCTGCACGGGACAACCGATTTCCGCATACGCGAGCCGCCCCGTGCGAAACAGCGTGCCTTTGCGCATCAGCATGCGCACGAGCAGCGCGCGCGATGCTTTCGGCAGGCGCGCGTCGTCGCGTAGAAATGTGTCGAGAAAGGTTCGCTCGCTGTCGTCGAGCAGATCGTCGTAACGGCTCGCGATCCACGCGAGCGCGCGCTCGAAATTCGACAGGTAATAGAACGGATCGGGAGCGTCGGTCGGCACGGCTATCGGACACGGAGGGCTGTATATTTATACAGCCATGATAGCAAAACCCACGGTCTGCGAACCCGGAAACCTGCAGGGAAACCGAATTAGCGAGACTGGGGCGCTATCCGCGAGACTGAATTTACCGAATGAGTGAGACTGCCCGGATGGGTGGTCGCGCCTTGCGGTATCCCCCGCTTCGGCTTTGCCTAAAGAGCAATCTGAGAGGCCGATTTTCTCGCGAGGGAGACGTTCGAACGTCTTATGCACAAAGACGAGAGGCTGAAACTGGCCGACCACGGTTCGATGCTGATTGCATAGGGTGCTCGCCAGAGATCGATCCCTTCGGGCCGTTATCGACCCGGAGCGGACAATGAGATTGCTCGACAGCGGACACTCAATCGGCGGACGCTTGAATAGCGTTTTGATCCCATATCGGGCCGAATCGGTGCGCGACATGTTTGCCTGCATGTCTGCGATTCGGACGCTAGCAATACGAGTCGTGTCGTATATCTCGCTCAGATTGCAGAGCACTTTACGGCTCGATCGTCAGTTGATCGGATTTGATCCAACGAAGCAGATGCTTGCCAGAAGCGTTGCCGTAGTCCACATAGGCCCAACCGGACGGCGACTGCTTCAATACCGATACTCTATCGTTTTTGACCAGATAGGCGCGTCCCGCGCTGGCATCATCCGGGGCGTTATAAAGTGTCGCTCTTTGCACCGATATGGTCGCCACGAGATGACCCGTTGCTTCGGTGGACGAAACCGATTTACCGGTTGTGCCAATGCCCGCCTTTGCAAGCGCGTCGTCAATCAGTCGCGCATCGTTTTGCGCACCTGCGGCATGCAAAGCGGCCGCAATCCCCTGGTACACTCCACGATTGGCCGCTGACGGTGGGTCGCAACGAAGGAGATTGTCGGCGCCCGAATCGTTGCTAGTGAGTGACCTCGGTGGTTGGCCAGCGCCGATAAACCGCATCAGTCTGCTGGCCGATGGACGGTCGTCCTTCAACATCAGGTTCGTCTGGTCGTCGGTTCCCCACTGAGCGGATTGGCCCGTCTGCCAGCCCGCTCCGCATATCTCACCAGTTTGATCAGCTGTAATGCACCCCGTGCGAATCTCGATGGCGGAACAGTATTCCCGGCTCGCATTGGACTCCGCTTGCCCGGGCTTCGACGAAACTGATCCCGACTCGATTCGTCCAATAACGACATATTGGCCGGACGGCGAGATATTGCTGTCATTCGGAGGCTCCATTACCGCACCGGGCGAGATCGATTCACCAGCTTTTGGCAATACGCTGAATGTCGTGCCGTTCGGGAAATAGAATATGGCCTCCTGCCATGCACGCTGGGATAACGGGGCTTGAGGGTTCGTGGCCTTGCCATACAGAATTGAGCCTCCGCCCGGCAATCCGAAACGGAGTGTGGACGGCGGAGCAGCGGCGACAGCCAATTCGACTGTACCGCCGGTTAGCACCAAAATCGCAGCAATGGCCGCGCCGATACGTACAGCCTGTATGCGAGGAGAGCGGGTTCGATACGGTGGAGTATTAGCTTTCATGAATTCAGAAGTCGCGTTTTTCAGTTTGGCATTCCCAGCGCCTGAACCAGATGATCATATCGCCCCGGTGCGACTGACTGTCCGTTGACCTGCGCCATGAAGCGTGATGGGCCATAGTCCTGCAAAATGCTGGTTTCGTAAGCACGCCTGTTCGCCCCCCACTCATTGGGATTGCGAGACACATGCGGATTGTTCTGGAAAAATCGATCCAGCGAAGCTTTCATGCTGTTTGCCGTCGCACCCGGCGCATTCACGTCCTGATCCAGGACGGTCGCGCGGCCAAGCGGCGATTGAAGATAGTCCTTGATCTGATAGGAATAGCCACTGAGACTCTTGCCAATCGCGTGATTGAGGCGATCGATGAAGTCCTTGACCTGCAGTTCCTGATACTGCGGCGACGATACAGCATGCGCCATCGACGCAACAGGTGGGCACTTTACTGGTTTGCCGAAAGTTGCAAGCGAACAATCGCGCCGCAGCGCGGTGTAGAGATCGTCGCCAACGATCCGGGTGCCATTCGTAAATGTCGAATGCGAATACCCGAGCGAAGCATCGCTACCTGAACCGGTGACGGTCCAGCCGCAACCGGAAAAATACTGTTCATACTCGGCCGGATACGCGTCGCGAAAAGCAGCGATCTGAGTGGCTAACTCGCCCCGACTCTGCGCGCCACGGATAGTCTTTTGCATCGCCCCTGCGCTGATAATTGCTTTGTCGATCGCCTGGACCGTGTCCACCTTGCCTTCATTCTGAGACATCGCACGGAGAATCTTGTCCTCGGTCTCGCTCAATTTCCCACTAGCACGCATCGTGGTCAACGCAGCGCACGCACCTAACGAAATCGTACCCGTATGCTGCGGGCCGTACCAATAGGTGTGTGCATCTGCCTTGTATCGTGTTCCGGTGACAGACATGCAGCAGCCGCAAGCACAAGCGTCGGGATTAAAGAAATTCCCCACAAGACCAAGAGGATGCACGTGGCAAACGTTCGCGCTCGTCGGCCATCCGGTCACACCGCTGATCCCAGCCCAAAATCGCAGCACATCAATCCGCGTCTTCTCCGCCTGCCATACAGGCAACCCTGCATGCATATGCGAATCGAGCGCATCCCACTTGCTCATCTCCCCGCCCCATTCACTCTCGTATCGCACGATCAGATGATCGATCCGATCCGCGAGCCAGGGATTGCCGAGCGCCATCTGCAATTCGTGCGCAGTGATCTTGCCATCGCGTTGCCCTAGAGCGTCGATTGCGTCTTCGAGTTTGCGAATAGTTTCGTCGGAGCGCGCATTGGCAAATGAACTCTCGAATTGCGCGATCTCATCCGGCGTGCCACTGTCTGCAATATAAAGTGCTCGCGTGAACATATCGGAAACCGACGTCTGCAGAGTCAGCACGTCGAACCCCGGCCAATCCCAGGGACTTTTCAGCTCAACGAGAGGATGCCCGTGATCGCAGACCCAACCGTTGACTTCGGCATTGTTCTCGTCGGCGATGCTCACTGCGTACCACGTCTTGTTGTCAGCATCGACGCAACGTCGCGCCGATGCGGTACTCACCACACGCGTCCAGGCTGCCGCCGCCCCGCCCGTCGCTTGAAGGGTCAAGGGAAACTGGCTCCACGCCGGGCGATCCTGATTGCCTTGCGGATCAGAACGTGCAATCCAGAGCGCCTGATTATTGATCGGCTGTCCGTTTGCGGTTACCTGCAAGACCTTCCGCCAGGGACCGCTCGCTGGCGAGCCCGGGGCGTCCTTGACGGATGCTCCGTGCGGGATCGATGAACTGGGAGAAGACGGCTGCACCAGCTTTGCGCCTTTCGAAATCAGCAAGAGATTGCGCGATTTCGGATCGAGTTGCTGCGCCCGTGCGCGGCTGCGCGAAATGAAAGCGTTGATGTCGTCGCCCGTGAAGACCTCGACATGAAGCAGCGGTCGTTCACCCTGCTTGGGCGGCAAGCTATGATGCGCCCGCGCTTCCACGAGCCGCTGATACTCACCAATAAGCGCAATCGTCTCGCCTGCGGCGATCGCATGAGGCTTCGGCAGGACATGGATCTGATCCACCGCAGACGGCTGGCTTTGCTTGTCCAGCTCGCCCAGAAAAACCCATCCTGTCGCGGCATCCGCTGGCAAGGCGGCGCCGTCCTGATACGACTGAACCGTACCCGACACAAAACTCGCGATCTTGCCCCATGAGCCGTGCTTCTGGCCGACCTTGATCTTCGTATCGCGCGCAAGCCAACCTGTCGCTGCGCTACCCGCCGTATGCGACGCCCGCACGCGCAGGCCGGACTGGCTGTGATCCTCGGAACCAGCCGCGTTCTTGCGAGGATCGTTTGCCTTGTTCCCCACCGTGTAGATATCGGTCGCACCGTAGTAGGCGGGCAGTGCCTTCGACGTTCCGTAACCATCGAGCGGCAGCGTGTGCATATAAAGGCTGAAAAACGTCAAAACGTCTTCGGCAGGTGTGCTCGTGTTCTGCGCAGGCGCGGCGTTTGGCGTATTCGCCGCCGGCTGTGCGGGTGGTGCGGACGGCGTGGATGGCGCGGGCGGCTTTGGCAATACGAGCCGATGCCGCACCAGCGTGAATCCGCTCGAGTATCCAGCCTTGAGACTTTCCGGATATGCGAGTTCCTGCATCTTCGAATTGAGGCGAAACGCGACGACTTCACCGTCCGCAATACACTTGACGCCGGCGTCCTGGTCGAACCTGCCAGCTGTGCCTTTTCCGAAATGGATGCCACCGTGCCAGAGCCCGTTCGCACCGAGTGGATAAAAGCCATCTTCCGATGCACTGAGCGCGCTCAGATACTCTTCGGGAGCGGGCTGCGCACCGGGGTTCTTCAATGAAAACGGATACGCCCAATTCTCGACTTGCGACGGCTTGTCCTGTTGCTGCGCCACTAGCTATCCTTTATTCAGTTCGTTTTTTACGGGACGCCCCATCGTCGTCACCCCGAAAAGTCTACTGACCGCTTCGGCTCGCTGTTAGTCCACGACGGGAACTTCTCGTCAAGCCGGACGGGCCCGTTGAAGCCGTGCTGAGCGCCCTTCACATCGATCGCGCCGGGTGCGTGAATCTCGATGTTGCCGTCTTTCAGCCGGATGTATGCGCCACCCGAAGTCAGCAGGATCTCCTGTTTCGCCACGCCTTCGATCGTCTGTGTCGCCGAGATGAGTTTGACGGACTTTTGCGCAGTCACTTCGATGTTGTCGTCGTGCGCCTGAATCTCGACCTTGCCTTTGCCCGCGAACAGTTTCATGCCCGCATTTTGCGCGAAGAGGCTGAGCTTTTGCGCGACGCTCGCTATCAGCGACTTACCCGTTGCCACATGAACACTTTGACCGGCAACCAGATTGATCTGTTCGTTGGCTGCAAAATGCGTCGATTGCTGCGTCGACAACGCGATGCCCGCGGGGCTGGCCATCAGCATGACGGGCTCGCTGAACGCATTTGCGCTACCCGTGCCACCGCCAGCCGTGTTGCCGCCGCTCGCACTCGCGCCCGTTGCGCTCGATAGCGTTGCCTTTGCGAAATCCTTCAGGGCGTTCTGGCCGTCTAAAAACGATTCGGCCTGATGGGTCTCGCTCGCTTGCGAGAGCGCATCCAGTACGCTCTGCGCGTTGGTGATCTGCGTGTGTGCTTCACTTACGTCGAGTTGCTGACTTGGAGCGCTCTTCGCGTGCGTGCTGACGTAAATGCCCTGGCCTGCCCGGATCGCGCCATACGCATCCGAGTTCAGATCAAAACCGCTGCCCAGGTAGCCGCCTCTTTCATTCCCGTTCTGCGCAATCAGATAACCCATATGCAAATATGAATTCGCGCTGCTGCTATAAAGCTGAAGGCGGTTCTGCCCAGTCGCATCATCCATCACCATCTGGTTGTATCCACTACCTCCGAACTCCTTCGACCGATACCCAGACAGCAAACCATTCGAATGCCACTGCGGTTTAATAGCACCGTTATAAACACGCGCAACCACAATCGGCCGATCACAATCACCATCGACGTAATCGACGAGTACTTCTTCCCCCACGCGAGGCAGATGCACACCGCCATAACCGCCGCCTGAATCCGACTGCACGACGCGCAACCAGCACGACGCCCGTTCATCACCGCTATTGAGCCGGTC
Source organism: Paraburkholderia largidicola (assembly GCF_013426895.1). NCBI lineage: Bacteria > Pseudomonadati > Pseudomonadota > Betaproteobacteria > Burkholderiales > Burkholderiaceae > Paraburkholderia > Paraburkholderia largidicola. The sequence continues at coordinate 636,432 of NZ_AP023175.1, forward strand.
CCAGATGAAGCGCACCTTGATGCGATTCAGTTCGTCGGTATAGACCTCTTCGTTCTGCGGGCCGACGACTATCGCCGATTCGAGTTGCACATCCGGCTTCGCGTGCTCGAATGGACTCCGATAAGGAACGGTTGTCCGCTGCGCCTCGATATCGACGCGATAGAAGCCTTCCGCTCCCTCTCCGATCAGCGTGCTCGGCGCAGATGCACCTTCATGTCGCGCGCGCAATGCCGCCACAGTTGCCTGAAGGCTATGCGGAAAGACGGGCGCATCGTTGCTGACAGGCAGATTGTTCCCGATTGTCCAGACGGTTTCAATCACGGCGAATTCCCGCTGATCGGCCGCATCGCGATCGTGATCGGGATGGCCGCTCAATGTGAAGCGCTGTCCGGCATCGATACCGCGCATACCGCCGACACCATGGAAGCGCTTCGCTCGCGACTCCCACTCTTCCATACGGATGCGCGAAAGCTGATCGCCGCGATCCTGCTCGCCGTAGGTATAAGCACCGGTATATTCGTACACCTCTGCCTGCGCCGGCAATGCGCCCTGTGACGGCATCGTCGGCGTGCTGGTGCCCTTCGGGTTATAGATACCGGCGGGGTTTTTATAGTCGAACGTACGCGTCGTCAGCAGCGCGCTTTGCAACGTGCGCGTGCCCGACCATTGCGTGAGCGCATCCGTCTCGCTGTTCGCTCCAGCACGGTAGAAGCTCACCGTTTTCGGCGACGTGGGCTTGAATGACGACAGATTGTCGGCGATCACCAGCGTATGTGACTTGCCGTCCTCTGCCTGCTGCCAGAAACCATAAAGACCTTCCGATTCCAGCAATCGATGCACGAAGTTCCAGTCGTATTCGTCCTGCCGGCAATACGAACGCGTAGGCAACTGCCGGGAGAGTGCAAACTGGAATCGTCCTTGAGCCTGAGGATGAGCATTGAAAACATCACTGACGATTTCTTCGACGCTCACGTCCTGCCAGATACGCTGATCGCGCCTGAACTTGAGGAAGTGCATCCACGACGCAAAGCCGATCTGATAGCTCGTTAGCGTGCTATCCGAACCGAGCCGGCGTGCGGTATGGACAAAGCCGTTATGCGGCAAATAGGACTTATCGGACTGCTGGATCCAGAGCGTAACGGGCTGCGCGATCAGTTTCTTGAGTTCGATGTTCGACGACATCGAAACGACGTCCAGCGTGAACTCGAAGTGTCGCCCGACGCGCGAGTTGCCGACCACTCGTTGCGGCACGAGTACATCGCTGCCGAGCAGTGTATCCAGTTTCAGCAGCCGGTCGCCCTGTGCAAGACGACCTGTGATGGCTGCGATAACGTCCTGCGCCCCCATAACCCCTCTTTTTATCCGTTACTATTTAGCCCGCGCGATTCTACAAGAATAAAACGAATAAACCATTGGCCAGATTTTAAAAAATCATTAGTTTGGAATCGAGAAAGGTTAAATATGCGTCGGGCATTTTAAATGACGCGAAAATTCTACTTATGATTCGTATATCCGGTAATGCATACCGGGTGCTTTCGCGTAGGGTCGGCGGCTAACGGATGCATTGCGGCGAATCAAGCCGCCCGCACACCGTAAGCGCTCGTAGCCGAATCGATCTGCTGCGACTCGGTCATGACGGGATACAACCGGTAGCTCGGCGCGACGCTGACAGAACCGCTTCGTCGAACATCGCGAGACTTCCTTCGGTAAAGACGAATGGAGGTATTGTCAGCGATTCAGGTCATCGCGCCGAATGGCTCCTATTGGCCGATCACGGTCCGTTGCTGATTGCATAAGGTGCTCGCCAGAGATCGATCCCCTTCGGGCCGTCATCGATCTACAAGGGACGTTCGACACGCGCACCCTCAATGGCTACTTTCGGTGGCAAATCGATCGTTCAGATTCGACCAATCGCGCCCTCATCCGCTAAAAAGCGCCCGGCTTTCCGCGCGTTTTTACCTTCGGCAGTCCCTCCCCCTCGCCCGATTGACATTCCGGGCAATCCTCACCATTCCCCACGAGTCAGGGAAACTCCCGATACAGGAGTCGATGACTAATAATATTATTAATTTCGTCGTATCGATTCCCTTGTTTCACCGCTTCCGTTTCCCGGTAATTGGATCACCGCACATAGGTGAGACGTAACTATGCGCGATAAATTAATAATAATTTTTGACCTTTTATAAACCCGGGGATTTCAGGAGAGACAGGTGCGCAACTTCTTCGTGCTTTCGGCAAGCGCGGTGATGCTGGCCGCGTGCGGCGGCAACAGCGATACACCCAACCCAACAGCGGTAGCGGACGCGCAGACGTCCGCCGCGAATTCAGCATCGGCGGCCGTACAAAGCGAATTCAGGCTGGCGGGCTCTACGCCGCTCGGCATGCGAACCACCACGCCGGCCGTCGTCATCAACGATCCGGACAAGAACCTTCCGCCTTACACGCCACCCTCGCCACCTGTCGCGCTCACCACCACCACGCTCAGCTTCGGCGACTTCACGAGCTATCTCGCGGCGGGCTCCACGCAAGGGTGGGCGCCGGGGCCGACGTCTTCGAGCATCACGATTCCGGCGCCCGCCACCAACGGTACGGGTGCGGGCGACAAGGCCGTCGCGCTCGGCAGCACGTATGCGACGGCATCCTACGAAGCGGACGTCACAGTCGGCAATCCCGTCGGCGCGGGACCGGCCAACGCCGGCTTCATCGTGCGCACGACCAATCCGACGGCGGGCGGCCCGGATAGTTTGACGGGCTACTTCATCGGCCTCGACACGGGCTCGCATACGCTGGTCGTCGGCCGCGAGAACAACAACTGGACGCAGTTCATCCAGTACCCGAACAGCGCAATCGTCGGTGGCAGCACGCACCATCTGAAGGTCACGACGAGTGGCACGGCCATCACCGTCGATCTCGACCAGCAACGCGTGGTCACCGCGAACGACGCGACCAACGCGCTTCCCGCCGCGTTCGCAAGCGGCAGCTTCGGCGTGCGGCGTTTCGGCGTCGGCGCGACGTTCAGCAACGTCACGATCAAGACCTATCCGGCCGTGAAGTCGCCGACCTTCGATTTCTCGAAAGTGGTCGGCATGGTCTATACGCCGTCGACAGCCGTTAACGCGATCGACTTCTGGCAGAACTACGATCCCGCCGTCGTCAATCGCGAACTCACGTATGCGCAGACCTATGGCATCAACACGATCGCCGTATATCTGCACTACCTCGTGTGGGCCAACGACCGGGTCGCGTTCCTGAGCAAGTTCGAGAACCTGCTGGAAATCGCCACGCGCCACGGCATCAAGGTGTCGCCGATCTTCTACGACGACTGCTGGAATCCGACGCCGCAATACGGGCCGCAACCGGCTCCCGTCTGGGGCGTGCACAACAGCCAGTGGGTGCAGTCGCCGGGCACGCCGATCGAACAGGCGTACTTCCAGCCGACGGCATCGAATGCTTCCGTGACGTATAAGGCGAGCCTCGCGAACTACATCACCGACTTCGTCGCGCCGCACCGTAACGACTCGCGCATCCTCTTCTGGGAACCGATGAACGAGCCGGGTTGCAGCGGCAACGGTTCGTTGCAGCAAACGCGCGCGGTGCTGATGAACGATGCGCGCATCGCGATCCTGAATGCGGGCGCCACGCAGCCGATCAATTCGCCGCAGGTGCAGGAGGACGAAGGCACGTACTTCTCTGACTTCTACGCGTTCCATCCGTATGGCAATCCGTACACGGGTCCTGTCAACGGCAGCTACGTGAATGCGCTGAACTCGGAGACGCTGCAACGGGGCTTCACGGGCACGGAGGGACAGACGATGCCGGGCATCGTGTCGAACTACGGCGGCAGCACGGGCTTCATCATCTGGGAGCTGATGATCGGGCGCACCAACACCCGCTTCCACTGGGGCCAGACGCCGGGCGCGCCCGCGACAGTCGAACCGGCGACGCCGTTCCAGGGCACCATCTACCCCGATGGTCACCCGTGGCAGACGTCGGAAGTTCAGGCACTGACGGGTGGATTCGATGTGAAGCTGCCAGTGCTGAACGTCGCGTACTACAACGATCCGAGCTTCAGCAGCGCGCCTGTGAAGACGTCGGTTACACCGCTCGTCGATTTCGATCTGAACACGGAGCGCGGCACCGACTCGCCGGATGCCTCGGCGGGCGTCAATGCGACGAACTACGGTATTCGCTGGACGGGTGCGATCGAGGCGTCCCAGTCAGGCCTCTACACATTCTCGATCAACAGCGACAACGTCGCGCGGCTGTGGATCAACGGCGTCGAGGTCATCAACAAGAAGACTTCGACACGTTCGACGACGAGCGGCATCGTGTGGCTGAATGCGAAGCAGCCGACGTCGATCAAGGTCGAATACGTGCACGGCACGGGTGCGGCAGCCATGCATCTTTCGTGGTGGAATCCGTTGGTGCAAAGTCCTGCTGCTGTGCGGATCGTGCCGTCCAATCCGCTAGTGGCGACGAACTGAGCTTGCTTTAGCAGCGCTCATGAAGCAGGCGTCGCGGGAGCGACGCCTGTTTTCCTGCTTATCTGCAGCTGGTTCACTGCTATGAAAAGTTTGCCTCCCCGGTGGGACAAGTCGCTACTACTACGGCAGGAACTCGACTGGCTGGAACGGCGTCGCGACTGGACGTTTGAGGCGCTTGCGAACGGGCGTCGCCTTGTAACGGACGGCCAGGATGACTAGCGTGTGGTCGGACATGACCGGACTGCTGCCCAATACAGTCCTCGGGACGCGACTCGCAACCGTCCCTCAGCCTTCCCGATAACGGCCACTCACGATCTCCGGGTCGGCATGAGTCAACGGGATTGCTATGCCGCCCTGTCCGCAAACGGAGATCGCAAGACAATCACGTCATCGCGTTCAGGGCCAGTGGTGACCATTGAAACCGGAATGCCGACTTCCTGCTGAATCACTTCGATCAGCGCCGCGGCTTCGCGAGGCAGAGCATCAAACGACCGGATGCCCCGGGTCGAACCGTCCCAACCGTCAAAGCGCACGAGAACCGGCCGCAGGCGCTGCTGTTCAGCTTGGATGGACGGCATGTAGTCGATGTGGTTCCCGTCAAGCTCATAACCCGTGCACACGTATATCGAATCGAAACCGTCGAGCACATCCAGCTTGGTGAGCGCCAGCAGGTCGATGCCAGCGACCTTGCTGCTCTGGCGCAGTTGCACAATGTCCAGCCACCCGCAGCGACGCGGGCGGCCGGTATTGACTCCATACTCCCCGCCGCGCTGCCTGAGCAGGTCACCGGGTGTTCCATCCACTTCGGACGTGAACGGACCTTCACCAACACGCGTTGCGTAGACCTTGCTGACGCCCAGTATCCGCCCAAGATGCGAGGGAGCGATGCCGGTACCACTGGCGGCGCTGGCGGCGACGGTGCTCGACGACGTCACATAGGGATAGCTGCCCCAGTCGACGTCGAGCATCACGGCTTGCGACCCTTCGAATACCGTGCGCTTGCCAGATGCGCGGGCGTTGTCGAGCTGTTCCCAGACGCGTCCCATGTAGGGCAGGATTCTTGGCGCAATCTTCAGCAGATCGCTCAACATGCGGTCTCGCGGCAAAGGTTCGAGACCGAGGCCGCGGAACCACGCGTTATGGTAATCAAGCAGCGCATCCAGTTTCTGGGCGAGCGACTCCGGCTCAGCAAGGTCGCACACGCGCAGGCCCCGGCGACCAACCTTGTCTTCATATGCCGGACCGATACCGCGTAGCGTGGTGCCGATCGGCCTGGTACGCAAACGTTCCTGGGCAGCGTCGATTGCCCGATGGACCGGCAGGACGAGTGTGGCCGTCTCGGCGATCTGCAGCATCTGTGGCGTAACGTGAATGCCTAGCGAGGCCATACGGTCGATCTCTGCAAGCAGCGCCTCCGGGTCGAGCGCCACGCCGTTGCCGATCAGCCCCGGCTTTCCGCGCACGATACCGCTGGGAAGCAGCGCCAACTTGTAGGTCTGCCCGTTCACGACGAGCGTATGACCGGCGTTGTGCCCACCGTTGTAGCGGACGACGATGTCCGCCTCCTCGGCAAGCCAGTCCACGATCTTGCCCTTTCCCTCATCGCCCCACTGCGCGCCAACGACGACAACGTTTGACATACGGTAGCTTTCCTGGTGACTTAATCAAACAGATCCGGATCAGATCTGCGCCCAACCAGTCAACTGTAGTGCGGTACCGTTTCTATGAAAATCGATATAATCTCATCAGATCTGTCAGAAAAAATCACATAGAGATTTGCTGTATGCCACGCCGTCTGCCGCCGTTGAATGCCCTGCGCGTATTCGAAGTTGCCGCCCGGCTCGAGAGCTTTTCAGCCGCAGCGGACGAACTGTGCGTCACGCACGGGGCCGTTAGCCGGCAGGTCGGACTGCTGGAAGGATGGCTTGGACACGACCTGTTTGAACGCCGCGGCCGCAGGGTCGTGCTGAGCGCGCCGGGGCGCGCTTACCTGTCGGAGATATCGGCGGCGCTCGACCGCATCGCGCTGGCCACCAATGAGCAGCTGCGTGTCATGCGACAGCAGATCATCAGGGTCAATGCGCCGACCACTTTCGCGTTGCGTTGGTTATTGCCGCAACTCTCCAACTTCCAGCTAAGCCATCCCGCTGTGGAAGTCAGACTGACGACCTCGGACGAACCGATCGAAAGGCTACGCGAAGAATGCGATGTTGCGATTCGCGGCAGCGAGCAGAAGCCGGCAGGGTACGTGGTCAGTGAATTTCTATCTGAAGTCCGACTGCCCGTGTGTTCACCCAAAGTACTGGATGTCCATCCCATTCACGAAATCGCAGACCTGGCGCATCACACCCTCTTGCATACGGCGACTTATCCTGGGCTTTGGGCCGAATGGTTTGCGGCGTGCGGCAACCCCCAGCTTGCCGCACGCAATTCCCAGCAACTGGATCACTTCTATTTGACGCTGCAGGCTGCCATTGATGGTTTGGGTATTGCGATGGGCCCGACCGCGCTCGTAGCGCTCGATGTCGAAGAGGGCCGTCTCATGTTTCCGTTCGACAGCCCTGCCCTGCCAGCATGGCGCTACTGCAGCTACGTCCCCAATGCTCGCCTCGAGGACCCCGCGATTAACAGCTTTCTGACATGGTTGCGCGATCTGGGGCGTCGTTTCTCACGTCACGTATAGATCGTTAATAGAATCAACTGCAGCCCCTATCTTCGCATCAACGTAGATATCAATGTCATGTGAAGTAGTCAGCGGACCAACGACTGCAGAGCGACTTATAGCGGCCGATGGCAGGCGATCGAACAGGCGGCGGATGTTTGACAGGTCGCCAGGGCGCATGAACTGGCATCAGGAGCCTTGGCAAGCGGCCACTGATTCCACTCAGGACAATGCCAACGCGCACCCTCAATACCTCGCGTAAAGAATCCCCAATATCATCGCTTCATCGTCAAATACGTCGAGTGTGTCCGACAGTGCAGTCAGCGGCCCCGCATTATTGACGAACAGCGCATAAGCGAGCCGCCGGCCGCTTTTCGCGTCGATGTAGCCCGCCATGTTCATCGCGACCATCTGGCCGTTGCTGTCGATGGTCGCGCCGCTCTTCACGAAGATATGTTCCTTGCCTGCGACATTCTTGCCCACAGCCGCGAGCGATCCGTCGATGCCGAGAATTGACAGCGCGTCGTGATACACGGGATACACGGGCAGGCGGCTCATTGCCGCCAGCAGCGTGGCAGTCGTGCGAGCGGTCGCCTGGCTATCGGGCGTGCCGCTGCCGTTGGTGGGGAAGTTGAAGCCCGCGCCGTCGAGGCCGAGCGTGCCCGTCAGATAACGGCGCTCAGTGACCAGTGCATCGCCGACAGTGCGCACGCCTTGCGCAAGCCCCTGGTACATCAAGCTCAGATTCGCACCCGTGTTCAAACTGACCTTCAGCACGAGCTTCGCGAATTCGGAGTACGACATCGAGGTATAGCTCGCAACCTGTGTCGCGCCCGAATAGTCCTGCGATGGCGGCAAGGCGGCCGTCTGGTTCGGCTGCACTGCGGGCGCAGACACACTGACGCCCGCGCGTGCCAGTGCGTCGATAAACGCCGTGCGCGCGAATGAAGGCGGATCCTCGACGCGCAGAATGCTCACGTAGAGGCCATTGCCGACGAGCGGCGACACGAAGCCGAGCGGTATCGTTGCGGGTGCATCCAGACTCTCCGTGCTCGACAGCGTGCCCTTGCAGCCGGGCGCCGCGAGGCACGAGAGCGGCGCCTCGTTCAGCGCATCGCCGGAGACCATGATGTCACTCGTGCTGTTCGCCGCCGTCGTCACGGACGTGCCTTGCATCGTCATCGCGCTGGTGCGCGGCCGCCAGTCGAGCACGCCCGCCGCGCCGACGGCTGCGCCCGGCGTCAGCGTCACGTCGATCACGTTCTCGTTGATCACGATGGGCGAGATCAGCACGTTGCCATTCGGCACGCGAAACGCGTCGAATAGCCGGTCGTCGATGATCACGTCGCCAGCCACGGCCGTGATACCCGACGCTCTCACCTGTTGCGCCAGATCGTTCAACGCAGTGAGCGGATCTTCGGGCGTGAGAATCGCGCCGCCGAAGCCGCGCGCGTCGTTGTGGTCGAAATCGGTGAAATCGACGCTGCCGTCGGGTTTTTGCCGTCCGCCGAATGTCAGATCGCCGGAAGCCTGCAGGATCAGATTGCCCGTCAGCATGCCCGACCCGTCGACCGTGCCGGTGCGATAGACCGGCGTGACGAAGCGATGATCCGCGCCGATCACGTTCAGCGCCGTCGCCACCGAATACAGCTTGCGTACCGATGCCGTCAGCACGAGCATGTCGGGATCGAGCGCGTCGAGCACCTGTCCTGTGTTCGCGTCCATCACGACCATCGACCATTGCGATTTCGCGCTCGTATAGCGCGGCTTGCTCATGATCTGCGCGATCGGATCGCCGTCGTCGCCGCTGCCGCAACTCGCGACGAGCACACAGCACGCAACCGATGCCAGAAGAACTACAAGCGATGCACGCATGGCATTCCTTTCGACAGATTCAGGCGAATGGAGCGGGCCTCGAATTCATTGCAACTTCCAGATCTGCGCCGCAATCATGCCTTCGTCCTGGAACGCGTTCAGCACCGTGTCGAAACCCTCGAATGCCACGTTGTTCACCGACAGGAAGAACGCCAGTCGATGACCGCTCTTCGCGTCGACATACCCGGCAAGCGCCTGCGCCTTGAGTAGCGGCACAGCCGGTGTTGTCGTGCTCAGGCCGACGTACGTACCCGTCTTCGCGTACACCTTGCCCTTCGCGCCCGCGAGCGTCGGGTCCGCTTCGAAGTTGGTGACGGTGGTGAGCGAACCATCCACACCGAGGAAAGGCAGCGAATCGACGTACGTCGTGTAGTCGGGCATCAGGCGCATGCCGCGCAGCAACGTGATAACGGCAGTCGGTTTCGCGGTCGTGTCGCCGCCGCCGCTGCCATCGATAAAGTGATACTGGTCCGGCGTGATCTTGAAGGTCGTCGACAGTTCCTGCTGTTCCGTCGCCAGCGACGTGGCCATGGTTCGCGAGCCGTTCTTCGCGAGACCATATAGCATCAGCGTCACGTCCGCGCCGATGTTGTAGCTGACCTTGTTGACGAAGCGGATGTCCTGCGCATACGGCGCGGAGGTGAGCTGGGCCACCTGTTGCGCGCTCGAATACGAGCCCTGCGCGGGCAGCGAACGCTCGTCGTTCGTGCCGACGGCTGCCGCACTAACCGTTACGCCGACGCGCGCCAGCGCCTCGATGAACACCGTACGCGCGTAGATAGACGGCGCACTGACGCGGAACGTGCGAATCAGCGGATAGGCGTTGGTCAGCGGAGGCTGCATGACGGTGGGCACCGTGCCTGACACCGCGCCGGAACAGTTCGACTGGCCGAAGCATTGCGGCACTTCGTTTTGCGTCGCATCGGGCGTCAGTTCGACTGCGAAATCCGTGGTCGTCGAGTCCGTTTTCAAGGTCGACTGCACCGAGAAGGCTGCGGAGACTGGCCGGTAGGTGAATGGAAGAACGGCCCCGTCCGCGCTCGAACTGAACGAAATATCGACGGCGTCGTCGTTGACCAGCATCGGCGTGACATTGAAGCCCGTTTCTTCGCGGAAGGGAAACGCGTCGAAGAGACGATCGTCGATCACGACATCGCCGTTGACGGTCTTGATGCCTGCGGCGGCCACCTGTGCCGCAAGCGCATCGAAACCTGCCAGCGGATCGGGCGCAGTCAGCACGGCGTTGCCGAGACCGTCGGCTTCGTTGTGATCGAACGCGCTGAGTGCGATGGTGCCGTCCGCATTGGCGCGACCGCCCATCGTCAGATCGCCGCTCGCCACCATGATCAGATTGCCAGTGAGCACGCCGTTGGCGTCGACGGTGCCCTGCTTGTAGACAGGTGTGACGTGTTTGTACTGCGAGCCGAGGATGTCGAGCGCGTTGCCCGTCGAAAAGAGCTTGCGCACGGAAGCGATGAACACCTGCGAACCCGAATTCAGATCGTAGATCACGCGGCCCGTATCCAGATCGACAACCTGCATCGCCCACGTGGCGTTCGCGTAAGCGGGCTTTTGCATGACCTGTGTGATCGCGTTGGGAACGGCCGTATCCGGATGATCCGAGCCGCCGCACGAAACCAGCATCAACGCCGCCACGACAATGCTCCAGCTTGTGTGCTTCCGATCGGATGTCGCGTTCATCGCAGAGGTCTCCCCGCTGGTTATGTCGATTGCGAATGAAAGGCGCCGCTCAAGGCTGGTCTTCGTCCACTATTTCCACCGCCTTGCCCAGCTCGGTGATCACGATGCGCGCGATCGCGTCGGCGGGCCCGCGGCCATCGGGCGTGTCCGCCGTCGTCGCCCACGTTACGACCGTCGTGTTCGAGGTCGGGTCGTACACCATGAACGTGTTGAAACCGTTTATCTGGCCATTGTGTCCGTAGAACGTGCCGAACTTTGCGATACCAAGGCAGTACGCTGGCGAGTTTGGATCGGATGGTGTCAGCGCCGTGCAGGTGGACAGGCGTTTCGACTGGAGGTCGCCATTCAGATAGCCGCCGCCGACCATGCGCTGCACGAACGCGGCCAGTTCCTTGATGGTCGAGATGCCGGAGCCCGCCGTCCAGCCCCAGGAGGGGCTCGCGGTCGTGACATCGGTCGGCTGCAGCGTGCCGTCCTTCGCGGCCGCCTGGCGCGCGGGCGACAGTGCGGAATTCGTGGCCGTCTCGGCGTTGGTGCCCCACAGATAGCTATGCGGTGACGGCGCGGGCAGCGACGAATCGGTCTGTGCGGGCAGATACGTGCCCGTCAGACCCAGCGGTGCGAAGAGCCGCGTCTGGATGGCGTCGGCGGCGCTCATGCCCGTCAGTTGCTCGATGATCATGCCGAGCAGCACCGTATTCGTGTTCGAATAACCGAAGGAGGTATCGGGATCGAAGTCCACCGGATGACTGAACGCAATGATCAGCAGTTCGGCCGTCGTCCAGATCTTGCCCGGCTGCGCGTCGAGCGTCTGGTTAAAGCCGAGATCGCGCGAGTAGTTGTAAAGACCGCTTCGCATCGCGAGCAGTTGCTGGATCGTGATCGCGTCGCCGTTGGGCACGTTCGGCACAAACTTGCTGACAGGGTCGCTCAGATTCAGCTTGCCCTCCTGCACGAGTTGCAGAATGACCGTACCTGTCCACGTTTTCGTCACGCTGCCCACGCGAAAGTACGCGTTCGCGGGAATCGGCGTGTTGGTGCCGCGCTGCGCGGTACCGAACGATTCGAGCCAGTTGCCCTGCGGTGATTGCACGTACACCACCGCGCCGGGCGTCAATGTCGTGCCAAGCAACTGATTGATCTGGGCGCGGGATGCCGTGACATAGGCCGGCTCGTTCGACGTCGATGAACCGCCGCAAGCCGATAGTCCCATCGCGATCAGCAACGCAGATACACGCACGCCAATCGCGAACGCCGATCGCGACTGCGAAAACAGGCGGAAGAGAGCCATTGTTTTTCCTTACGACCTTTACCGCAATGCTTTCCGATTTTCGCGGCGACGGGGCCGGTGGCTTCTGGCTGAAAAATCTGTCGATTATCCGGATAACGCCATCCGAAACGCCGGGATAAACCAGTGTGCAACTTTCATATGCCCGTGAACGAGTATAGGAGCCACCATCCCAATATGCATGTGGTTTCAAGTAAATAGTTGCAGCACTCGCGTAGTGAACTAATTATTGGCGGATTACGCCAAAAAAATAATCAAGCACATTTGGAAGGCTCTTTTTATTCCAGAAGACACTGTCTGATATCGCCGACTTGAATATCTGACAGCAGAAACCGATAACAGAATTCCGGTTTCGTATGTGCGCTGCGCCACATAAAACGTTGATCGACACGATAAGCTACTTGTCGTTCACTCTCATCGCTGCGTGCAGCGTCGTGATTCGACCCGACGCGAAGCAACGGTCATCTTTCAGGAAAAAAACAGGGTGACCTTGTGCAGCGGCGCAACGGCGAGTTGCGAGTCGTGTAGCGCCAACAGCTTCTTAAAAGCCGGTAGCGCCTCGTCTGCGAGCAGCCATTCGCCCGATTCATGCGCAAGCGTGAGCGCGGCTTCGACCGCATATTCCGCAAGCTTGTACAGTGCCATGGGCTCGTCGCCGTATCCCGCCTGCTGGAGAAACCACGCGACGACCCAACTGAGACGTTCGCAACGACTGAGACGTGATGACCGGTCTCGGACGATCACAGGTCATTCGGATCCACGACGACCCGACAAAGTTAACTACGTAGCTGAAAGATGTATCGAACGGCCGTGTCCGCAAATCGGAAGCCGACCGCGGCGTACGGCGATTTTTCTCGATGAACAGCGTGTAGTCTGCTAGTGGCCCGACCTAAGGCTATCTTTACGTCAACATGTTTAAAGCTGGCACCAGCGACGAGATTACCGCAGGCGCCCAGACCAGGGGCCTGCACAAGTCGTTAGCCTGACGATAAATTTCTTTGCACTCCTACTAACGATTCACCCTCGACGACTTTCCAGATATTTGTGAACGAATGCGATTGCCATACTGCCTTCTCCAACGGCAGAGGCGACGCGTTTGACGGGACTCAGTCGTACATCTCCGCATGCGAATACGCCGGGGATACTCGTTTCGAGTAGGTAAGGGTCGCGAGTTTCGGACCAGTGCCCTGCCTTAACGACATCGTCGCCCGTGAGCACGAACCCTCGTTGATCGCGCGCGATTTCCATCGGTAGCCATCCCGTCTCCGCGTCTGCACCGATAAAAACGAAGAGCCCTCCGCAGGCTTTCCAGCTCACCTCTCCATGTGACCCATCCCGCAAACAGATCTCCGAGAGACGGGACTCCCCCCGCACCGCGGTCACTTCCGAATCGAGTTGGACGGAGACGTTGGATTTTGCCTTGATCTGCTCGATTAGATAGCGGGACATATTTTTCTCAAGCGAGTCCCCACGCACAACAAGCGTTACGTGCCGTGCGTGATTGGCGAAATTCAAGGCGGCTTGACCAGCCGAATTGCCACCGCCGATGAGGAAGATGTCAAGACCATGTGTACCACTGGAATCGCCGCGCGAGGCACCATAATGGATACCCTTACCGGCAAACCGGTCACAGCCCTCTATATCGAGCCTCCGCCAGCTGACGCCTGTCGCGAGGATGATTGTTCGCGCCTGAATGATGTCGTCCCCATCGAGGTGTAGACAGTGAGCGCCAATCTCGACTTTCCTGACCGATCGCGCAACCACGATCTCCGCACCGAGTCTCTTCGCCTGCTGCAACGCGCGGCTTGCAAGCTCTTCCCCTGATACGCCATTCGGAAAACCAAGATAATTTTCGATCCGCGATGATGTACCCGCCTGCCCACCCAGTGCCTCGCGCTCGAGTACCAGAGTACGCAGACCTTCAGATGCACCATAGACGGCTGCCGCAAGCCCAGCCGGACCCCCTCCGATAATTACGGTGTCATAGTCCCGAAGGCTCGGCTGGGTTCGCAAGCCAAGCGCTGTAGCGAGCTGTCGAGTTGACGGGCGCCGGAGAACAGCCCCGTCATGCAATTTCAAAACGGGAAAATCAGCTACTTGAAAACGTTCCCCAGACTCGGGAGATTGCTTCTCGAAATCATCGGGCGCCTTCACCTCGAAACTTACCTGATTGCGTTGCAAGAACTGTTGCAACGCCCTGCAGGCCGGATCAAGGCGATCGCCGATCATCGTCGCCCGAGGCGTGGGCGGCTCGTCAGCGATTTCCTGCAGACCTCCAACGCGCTCTCGGGCGAGAAGGCCCACTTTTACTGCGATTTCCCGGCATGAGGCCGCAATTGCATAATAGTGCTGTGTGTCGACACGCATAACCCGGGAGGGCGAAGCAGCTCGGTAAGAGATAACGAATGGCGAACTCAACACAAGCGGCAGTTCACCGAACACACTTCCAGGCGTTCTCCAACCAAGCGTGCGCTCAACACTGTCAAAAACCTTGAAGGCTTCTATTTTCCCTTCCAGCACTGCGTAAAGTGCAGGCTCTCCGCCCTCATGTACGGCAAAATCTCCGGCTTGCAAATGTACATCGCCAGCGGACCTTGCCAAACGATCAAGTTCACTGTCTGGCAGACCGGCAAACAAGGGGACCCTTCGTATATCGTCTATCGTGAGCATATGAAGTGCGGAAATATGGCGAACATATAAATCGTGAGAATAATTTGCTTCTCGCGATAATCCGCTTACGCAAACTATGCCCCCGCGCTTTCTTCATACATTAGATTTCCGACGGCTTTCGGAGCATTATAATTTGTAGCACCCATAGCTCGCCTGGTACCGCCTTCAGCCATCGCCACAGCGATGCTCTCCAACCGGAAAAGCCCGCTTGGGTGCCATCTCCGGCGGCGTTGCGCCAGCGTTGCGCGGATTTCACCTGGTGCGTGCTTCGCGTTTCGTCATCATCTCGCCAACCTCCACGGCATGCGCGGTGCCCCATTCGCATAATGGGGCCAGCGCGTTTGCCAGTGTCTGCCCGAATTCTGTTAGCGAGTAGTCGACTCGCGGCGGAATCTCCTTGTAGTCGACACGACGTACGAGGCCATCGACCTCTAATTCCTTCAATTGCTGGATGAGCATCTTATGGCTAACTGCTCCGATCGCCCGCTTCAACTCGCCATAACGTCGCGTGTCGTGTGCAAGGTGAAACAATATCAAGGGTTTCCATTTGCCCCCGATTACGGCCAGCGCCGCGTCGAGACCACAGGTGAACAGATCTCTTTTCATCCGACATTCCATTGGTACTTACCAAAAGGTTCATACTATCCATAAGTAGAGTGAAGGTCTAGGATGTCGAGACGCAATCGACAACTTGTAAGGAGTACGCAGATGGGTAGGCTGACTGGAAAGGTTGTACTGGTAACCGGAGGCAATAGTGGCATCGGGCTGGCGAGCGCGAAGCGCTTCGTCGAGGAGGGAGCGTTCGTGTTTGTCACGGGGCGGCGTCAAAGCGAGCTTGACAAGGCTGTAGCGATCATCGGGCACAACGTGCGGGCGCTGCAGGGCGACGTGTCCAAGCTCGATGATCTCGACCGGATTTTTGCTGCTGTGCAGGCAGAAAAGGGGCACCTTGACGTGCTGTTCGCGAACGCGGGGCTGGGGTCGCTGGCGCCGCTTGGAGCGATCACGGAAGAGCAATTCGATCTTACGTTCGACGTCAACGTGAAAGGAACGCTGTTCACAGTTCAGAAGGCGTTGCCGCTGATGAGCGCGGGTGCTTCGATCATCCTGACCGGGTCAACGACAGGTTCGAAGGGGACGCCGGCGTTCAGCGTCTACAGCGCAACGAAAGCGGCAATCCGCAACTTTGCGCGCAGTTGGGCGCTCGATCTGAAGGACTCCGGAATCCGCGTGAATGTGCTGTCTCCCGGTGCGACGGCAACGCCGGGTTTGATGGAGAGCCTTGTCTCGGGCGCTCAACTCGATGCGATGATCGGCGCGTTGAAAGTGCAGACGCCGCTTGGGCGAATAGCTGATCCCAACGAAACCGCTGCCGTGGCGCTATTCCTTGCGTCGGACGAGAGCAGCTTTATGACCGGCAGTGAAGTGTTTGTCGACGGCGGTTTAGCGCAGGTCTAACCTCAACTGGACCGAGACGGATACTCTGCCTGCCGGGATCGACCCCCTGGTGTGGGAAACCTCGCAAGGACTCTACTGACTGCGCTGTCGCAGCGGCATCTCGCTCACCTCGCCTAGATCTCTCGCAGCGTTGTTGGTCTCGTACACGACCTGTGGGGCTAGCCTGAAGTGGAAATAGGTCAAGCTTCAATCAGTGCACCCCCTCTCGAAGCGGACTGATGTCTACCTGGAAGGCGTGCATCAACACGCGACGGAAGGGTGCCACGCGTGCGGCGAAGGGAATATCCCGTAACGCTTCGTACCGACGCGGGCAAAAAAAGGGGCGGTGCCCGTCGCGAGTCGGCATCTCAACTATTCGTTTCACCAATCGGGACAAGAACAAATCGGTCTTGGACGCTATAGCTGAACTGGCTCATTCTTCGTTCATCGGTTCCCGGCAAGCACTCGAAGCCGGGACCCCGAACTTCACCTGATCCGAAGTGACGACCATGACCCGATCGCAATACAGCCAGGACTCCCGCCTCGCCCTCACCGACACGCATCATCGATGCGAAGGCACACAAAGGGCTGACGTTTCAGCAACTGACGGAAGGCACCGGGCTGAGCACGCTTGCAGACCGAGCCTCCATTGACGGCGTGAAGCCGGCCTCCTTCGGTCAATAAGCCATTCGGTTGCGTCGGCGCCGTGGGTCGGGCCGGCACGCCGGCAGGGCCCACGCGCCGGTTTCACCATGCGCCTGCCGGCTGATGAAACGATCACTCACTCCGTCTGGATAATCTCGCCCCCTTGTCGGGCAATGTCGGCAGATATCCGGTTGAGTCGCCTGAGCAGATTTTTGAATCTTTCGGGCAGGAGAGAACGAGTCGCTCGGCCCTGGAGTTGAGTCCAGGCCATCCGGAGATTCCCGCTTATCTGGGACAGGCGGTTTGCCAAGTCTATCGACATCGGTGACGCACGGATCATGTCCTGAACCGTCGCCATTTAAGCAGGAACATCATGAACACAATGTTAGTCAACCTGTCGTCCAGATCGGAGACATCCCGGCCACTCGTCATCGCAGCCGTGATGGGCTCGCTGGCGATGGTCGCCATCGAAGCGACAATTGTCTCGACCGCCATGCCGCAGATCGTGACGAAACTCGGCGGACTGCATTTATATAGCTGGGTTTTCTCGTCGTTTTTGCTGACGCAGACCGCCATGACGGTGGTCTTTGGCAAGCTCGCGGATATCTTTGGTCGCAAGCGCATCATGCTGGCGGGCATTGCCATTTTCCTGGTCGGATCGGTGCTGGCCGGCTTCGCCTGGTCGATGCCTGCGATGATCGTCTTCAGGCTTATTCAGGGGATCGGCGCCGGGTCAATACAACCGGTCACGCTGACCATCGTCGGCGACCTCTATCCGGCGAAAGAGCGTGGAAAGGTTCAGGGCTATCTGGCCAGCGTGTGGGCGACGGCGGCCGTCCTCGGACCGATGATCGGCGGATTTATTGTCCGTGACTTTTCGTGGGCGTGGATCTTCTGGATCAACATCCCCATCGGATTGATTTCAGCCGGAGGATTCGTCCTGTTCCTGCATGAAAAGGAAAGAGACGCCCGGCCGTCGATCGATATCGGCGGTGCGGTTCTCTTCACCGCCGCCATCGCTGCGCTCATGATCGGTTTGACGAGCCTGAGTACAGCGGACTATACGCACGCGATACTCAGCGGCAGCGTGTTCGTCGCAAGCGCAGCGCTGTTTGTCTGGCAGGAGCGGCGAAGCCCGGACCCGATGATCTCGTTCAGCCTGTGGGGGCATAGACCCATTGCGATGACCAACCTCGCGACGGTTTTCTCCGGCATGGCCTTGATGGGGCTGACAACTTTCCTGCCGATGTATGTTCAGGGTGTACTGCATCGCACGCCGGTGGTCGCGGGCTTTGCGCTAACCATGGTCATGGTGGGCTGGCCGCTGGGCGCCACGCTTTCCGCCCGCTCCTTTCACCGGTTCGATCTGCGCAAGCTGCTGATCGGTGGAAGCGCAGTGATCCCCGTTGGCGCGATGGTCTTCGTCTCGTTGACCCCTCATAGCACACCGCTTGTAGCCGCTATCGGATCGCTGGTCATGGGCTTTGGAATGGGCGCGCTTAGCGTCACTTCTCTCGTGCTCATCCAGGAGCAGGTCGACAAGTCGCAACGTGGCAGCGCTACCGCGTCAAACCTGTTCTCGCGCAACCTTGGAAGCACACTCGGCGCAACCGTCTTCGGCGCCCTGCTCAACTACGGATTGGCTCATTCGAAGACGCTTGGCGCCGTCACTTCCGATCAACTGCGCAAGGTGATCGAGTCAGCACCCGGCAGTACGGACAACTTTGCCGCCATTCGTCAGGCGTTGCATCAGTCGGTTCATCTGACGTTTGCCGGACTCTTTATCGTTGCGTTGGCAATCGTCGTTTTCGCGGTTCTCGTGCCCACCGTTGCTGCGGCCAGAAACCGTGAAGCGCCTCAGCGTTGAGCATGGCTTCATTGTTCCATTCACACGTGAGGCACCAGCAACGGTTGCACATCCAGTACAACAGTTCCGGCATGCGCCATCTTAAGTTCTTCGTTGTAGTCGCCTGGGCACGACACGATTTATAGCGGCGGTTTCAAATGTGAAGCGCAACACAATGCCTAGTGAACGGAATTATCAGGTTGAGAAGCAAGTGCAAGCATGGTGGCGAAGACTTCGAACGGCGAGTGGAAAGCGTGTGTGGCACGTGGCCGGCTGTTGAGGCTGTCAGCGATGTCATCAAGGTCGTCCTGGCTGTAGACCGAGAGATCCGTGCCCTTGGGCAGATACTGGCGTAGCAGACCATTGGTGTTCTCGCACGTGCCACGCTGCCAGGGGCTGTGAGGGTCGCAGAAATAGACCTTCACACCGGTCGCGGCCGCGAGCTCCTGGTGGCAGGCCATTTCCTTGCCCTGGTCGTACGTGAAGCTCTGTCGCAGCGGCGCAGCGATGGAATTCAGTTTGGCGGAGAAGCCCGCGAGTGCCGAGGCAGCTGTCGCATCGTCCATGCGGGCAAGCAGCACAAGGCGGCTGGAGCGTTCGACCAGCACGCCCACGGAAGAGGCATTGTTTGCACCCTTGATGAAGTCGCCTTCCCAGTGGCCCGGCATCACGCGGTCGTCCACCTCGGGTGGGCGCACATGAATGCTGACCATATCTGGAATCTGACCGCGCCGGTCTGTGCCTCGACTTCGCGGCATGCGATCGCTGCGATGGTGGCGCAGACAGGCGACGAGCTGGCGACGCAGTTCCCCATACGGACGAGCGTAGATAGCCGTATAGATGGTCTCATGCGAGACCCGCTGGGACGAATCATTCGGGTGCATACGTTTGAGCGTACCTGATATCTGCTGAGGCGACCATTTCCAGTCCAGCAGCGTGAGGACGATGCGCCATGTAACACCCTGCGGATCGAGCTTGGCGGGGCGCCGGCCAGCCACACGTCGCGCCACGCTTAACGCCTGGGCCGGCACCGAAGCATAGCGGTCAGGCCCGCAGTTGCGAGCCAGTTCGCGACTCACCGTTGCAGGTGAGCGCCCAAGCATACGGGCCATGGCCCGTATGCTTGAACCCTGCAGATGCTGGCTGGCAATCGTCAGCCGCTCTTCAGGCTGGAGTTGTTGGTATCGTTTTTCCATAGCAACACCTTATATGAGGCGGGGTGTTGCACTTCAAACTTGAGAACTCGAGCTGTTAAACAGAAACATCAAAGGAAATAGCATGACCCGTCTTACTACCGCCACGCTTGAAACCGCGACTGGCGTAACCGCAGAAGTATTCGCGAAGCTCAAAAAAATGGTAGGTAAAGTTCCCAATGCATTTGCGACGATCGGCACCCACAGTCCTGATGGACTTCAGGCCATATTCGCTATCGACGCGGCGGCGAAGCGAAGCGAACTGTCCGACGCGGATATCGAAACGCTCAAGCTGGTCGTCAGCGAGGTTTCGGGCTGCGATTACTGTGTAGCGGCTCACGCGCTGAAAGGCAAATTCTCGGGTCTGTCTCAGGACGTGATGACCCAAGTCCGCGCAGGAAAGCCTACAGGTGACGCCAGGCGAGATGCGCTGGTACGTTTCGTTCGGGTTCTTGTCGAAACCCGGGGCACGCTTCCCGCCGCTGAACTGGATGCGTTTCGCGCGGCTGGCTACAGTGAACATCAGGTGATCGGCGTGTCTCTGTCGATCGCTTCCATCACCTTTGGAAACCTGGTGAACCGAATCAACGATACCGTGATCGATTTCCCGCTGCCGACACAACTGGTGGCCGGGAGCAAGGAAAGCACCCCCGGGTGACAGACCCATCCGAGTTCGCGCTGTTCAGGCAGCAGGAGAAGACATCTGTTGCATCGGTGTCTCATCTATTTGCCTCCATCCTGATAACCGGGCGATTACTTCGGTTATCTGCTAAACGTTACCCATCGCAATTGAATGGCGGACAATCTTCACCGACGCGACTGAGTCAGAATCAGGATGACCGCTTCGCTCGCTGTCATGGAACACGCGTTCAGCACTTGTTCCGGGCATTCGCGAATCGAACCGTGCAGCGAAAAAATTTAGTCAGGGGAACGACGTTGTATTGGAGCCTGGCCTTGTTGCCACGGTCGGATGCTTGCTAGCAATGGCCCCTGTGAGGGGTGGAGCAGCCGTTCGAACGTCCGGGTGTGGCGCTGGGCGAGTGACTCATCATGGCCGCACTCAGCCGTTGCAACTGGCGCAACGCGGGTCGCGGCAACATTCCAGCAAGTCCAACAAATTCGCGTCACACATCCGGCGAATCGAAGTTACCCGGATTCGCGGAATCGGCTGCGTGACCGGATTCGTTGGCAAGTCGTTGATCTTTTAGGACGGGCAGTCTAAGTATTTCCGCTCCCTTGCTAAACCGTCCATGCGTCTCAGGCGCCGCGCACTTCCGTCTCGGCATAGGTCACCTGCACGGCGGGCACGAACCACGCGAGACACAGCCCGATCAACGCCGCGAGCGCGGCGACGGACAAGCCGATGTGAATCGATGCAATGAGCGCTTCGCGCGCCATGTGCATCATCGGATCGCTGGAATGCCCCGCCGCCACCAGGTGCTCGATCAGCGCGGACTGCTCGTTGCGATCGACCATCAGATCGGGGCTCGCGAACGACTTGAGCCATTGCGTCGCCTGATACGAATCGAGCGAGCGGGTCACGCCCTGCGTGTACATATGCCCGAGCAGCGCGCCCGTTATCGCGGTGCCGAGCATGCCGCCAAAAATCCGCAGCGATTGCAGCAGCGCCGTCACCGCGCCGAGATGATCGCGTGCGACGATCTGCTGCGAGCAGATCGTCAGGTTGGTCGCGACGAGGCCGAGCCCCAGTCCGCTCACGCCCATGCACGCCATCCACACGATATGCGGCTCGTGGCCCTTGAACGAGACGAGCGCCACGCAGCCGATCACGAAGAATGCGAAGCCCGCATACATCAGCCCGTTCGCGCGCCGGATGCGCGTGACGATGCGGTTGTTCAGCACGCTGCCGACGGTCGTGCCGAGCAGCAGCGGCGTGATCAGCATGCCGGAGTCGTGCGGCGACATCGCGTAGCCGCCCTGGAACAGCAGCGGCACATAGAACACCATCGAAAATAGCGCGAAGCCGCCCAGCACCGACATCGCGAAGAGCGGCGCCAGCTTGCGGTCGAGCAGCACGTCGACGGGGACGACGGGATAGCCCATGCGCTTTTCCCAGAAGTACAGCGTCAGGCCGCACACGGCCGTGATCGCGAACAGCAGCGCCGTCGTGCCGCTGATGCCCTCGCGCGGCAGCAATTCGATCAGCAGTTGCAGCGCGCCGAACGTCACGGCGACGACGAATGCGCCGAGCCAGTCGAGCTGGATCGGCCCGCTCGCTTTCAGATGGCGAAGTTTCGGCACAAACATCTGAACAAAGACCAGCGACACGATGCCGACGGGCACGTTGACGAAAAACACGAGCCGCCAGCCCTGCATCTGAGTGAGCATGCCGCCGAGCGTCGGCCCGACGATGTTCGCAATACCGAACGACGACGTGACGAACACGAGCCAGCGCAGCCTGAGCTTCGGATCGGGGAACAGATCGGCGACCGTGGCGAACACGGTGCCGATCAGAATGCCGCCGCCGATGCCCTGCAAGCCGCGCGCGGCGATCAGGTACAGCATGTTGCTGGCGAGCCCGCACAGCACCGACGCCAGCGTGAACAGCAGGATCGCGGCGATCAGGAACGGCTTGCGCCCGTACAGATCGCCGAGCCGCCCGAAAATCGGAATGGTGATGACGGACGCGAGCATGTACGAGGTTGCGACCCACGCGTAGAAATCGAAGCCCTTCAGATCGGCGACGATGCGCGGCAACGCGGTGCCGACGATGGTCTGGTCGAGCGCGACCAGCATCGTGACGAAGGCGATGCCGAGCATCGCGAGCAGCGACTCGCGAAACGGCAGCAGTTGACGGCTGGGATCGTGAACGGCAATGGCGGACCTCATGGCGTGCTCCACCGTAAAGACGTCCGCTTGCGCAACGGACAGGCTGTCGGGCCATTGCCCGGGCATGCGGCTCTATCGAGAGTGATACTCGCATTTGAAAATAGCAAGGGCATTTCCCTGGCGGGCGTCGTCATCGCCGCCTGCTCGAAGTCAATGGCCGCCGCAGCCCTGCCGCCGGAATTCCTGCTTATACTTAGCTGGCCGTTTCGGACACAGGCAAGCGGCCAGCCGCCGCGCAACAGGTGACTCTCTCATCCGATTGCTAACTCGAAGGAGACCTCTGGTGAACGACGCCGATCTGGTCGCCGCGGCCCACGCCGCCTTCAATCCCTACGTTCTCGAGCAGTTGAGCAGCCGCATCGGCTTGCCGCCCGACGCGATCCGGCTGGTCGTGGAACGCGCGGCGCCCGCCATCGTGCTGACGATGATGGCGAGAACCGACAGCGCGGAAAGCGCGCAACGCCTGTTGCTCGTGCTCATGTCCACCGAATCCAACGCGCGCATCGCGGCGCAACTCGCCGGCCTGACAGCGAGTTCGCACGGGCTGAAGGCCGTCGAGCACTCGGGCCATGCGCTGGCGATGCGCATTGCCGAGAGCCGCGAGATCGCGATGATCAGCGATCACATCGCCGCCACGACGAGCGTGCCGCCACAAGCCGCGCATGCGCTGACGGATGTCGCATCGGCCGTGGTGTTCGGCGCCGCCAAGCACCATATGCTGCTCGAACAGGGCAGCGCTGGCGATCTGCCCGGACTGCTCGCCTATCAATGGCCGATCGCTGCGCCGTGGCTCGCCGAAGCGTATGCGAAGGCGCTCGGATTCGAGAGTTCCGCTGCGTTCGCGGACAGCGTCCCGCAACGGCTCGTCGAACTTGCGGCGGCCATGCCGCGTGTGAGCGCCACGGCGGGGAACGGGGCGCCGTCATACGCGGAAGCAGCATGGTCTGGCGGATATTCTGGCGTCGGTCCCAATGGGCTGGCGGGCGGCGCTGCCAGCGCGTCTGCTTCTGCCTCTGCTGCCGCGCGCCCGGCGCCCGGTGCACCCGCGCAATTGCTGAAACTGGGCGAACCCGTTGCGCCCCGCCCGCGCCGCGTCCCCGTCTGGGCGTGGGGCATACTCGCCGTGATCGTGCTGCTGATCGGCGTCATCCTGTACGGCTACCGCCAGCGAACGGGCACGGACGAAGGAACTGCGCAGGTCACCCGCAGCGCGGCATCGGGCACCTTGCCCCCGGCGACGCCAGCGTCCGATGCGTCGGTGCCGTCGGCGGCGCAGGCGTCGTCCGACGCCGCGTCCGCTTCGGATGCCGCAGCCAGCGCGGGCGGTTCGCCTGCCAGCAACGCGAACCCGGCCTCGGCGGCAAGCCAGTGAAGCGGGCATCGCGCCGTTGCCGTGCGGAGCGCACGCTCGACGAGCCGCCGTTTTCCCTCATGCGTATCTTTGCCCAAATGTGACGACGCGCACCATGGAACCTTCTACAGATCCCGCCGATCGCGAACCGTCCGCCGACGCGACGCGGCGCGAGATGCCCGCGAAGCATCCCTTTACCGCGGTCGGCGACTGGCTCGCGCGCGTCGATCCCGGCACGCACCGCCGCATCAAGGGGCTTCGCCTCGTGACGGCATACGGCCTCGCCTCGGCGCTCGGCACCTTGCAGGACATCACGCACGGATTGCCGCGCGATGCGTCAGTCGGCCTGCTCGCGGCCAACTTCGCGCTGTGGGCGAGCGTGTCGGAGGCGCGCACGACCCGGCCGGAATCGAGCCGCGATCTCGCGCTGCTATGCGCGGCGGCCGCGCTCGGCGCAGCGATGTACGTCTACCTTGCGAAGCCCTTGCTCGCCTTCGGACATGCGGGTCCCGAGCTCGTGCTGGTCACGGGTGCATTCCTCGTCGGCTATCTGAAGCGATTCGGCATAACGGGCGGCGGACTCGGCTCGCAGATCTATATCGGGCAACTGCTGGCCTACGGCACGAACCTCGTACCCGCCGATCTACCCGCTATCGCCATTGCGGGACTGATCGCGATGCTGGCGTCGATCGTGCCGCGGCTGCTGAGCGGGCCAGCCGAACGGCCCGCCGTCGTCGCGGCGCTGTCGCCCGGACCCGAGCCTGTGCCCGGACGGCCTTCACCCGAGTTCGTGATGGGACTGCAGGCCGCCAGCGGCGCGCTCGTGGTCGTCGCGTTGAACGCGTGGCTGAATCTCGCGGAATCGGTGTGGGCGATCACGGCGTGCACGTATGTCGTGGCCGGGTCCGCGACGGGCACCGTGCAGCGCGTGCGGCGGCGGATCATCGGCACGCTCATCGGCGTGCCGCTCGGGCTGATATGCCTGCCGATTGCGGAGCATGCGCCGCTGCTCATCTGGCTCGCTGCGGCACTGGCGATGATCGTTTATTCGATGGCGCTGCCCGAACGATACGACATTGCATGCGGTGCGTTTGCGTTCACGCTGATCGTCACGCTCGCGGTGAACGGCATGCACTCGATTCCATTTCTCACGGCGCGGGCGTGGGAAACGTTGATCGGCGGTGCGCTGGGGTTGCTGGCGGCGATGGTTATTTTTCCGTTGAGGATGAGGGAGAAATAAGGCCGTAATAAGTCACTGAAAAACATCCGCACAATTATATTTTAATAAGAAGAACGGAATATTTTGAATTCGCAATCGTTGCACGCCACCCGCTTCGTAGCAGCAGGGAATATCTCCCGCAAATGAAGGAATAAACCCCACCCCCACCCCGTTCAATGACCGTCACGACCTTTCGACAGAGCAAGGAGTGCGGTTATGAAGTCTCTCTTCGAGGTGTTCGGCATCGCAGCCTGTGGCGCGGCTTTAGCGACGCTCGTTTCATGCGGCGGCGGTTCCGGGTCGAACAATACGAGTTCGCCCGCGCAATCGTCATTCACCGCGGCGGCCATCGTCTCCGATGGCGCAGTGTCCGCGCCTCACACCGACCCGAACCTGAAGAACGCGTGGGGCGTCGCGTTCAACCCCAAAGGCTTTGTCTGGGTCGCCGACAATGGCACCAATCTCGCGACGCTCTACGACGGCAACGGCGTGCCGCAATCGCTCGTCGTCACGATACCGGCCGGCACCAACGGCGAGGCTGCGCCCACGGGCATCGTGTTCAACGGCACGCCCAGCTTCACCGTGACGCAGAACGGCAAATCAGGCGTCGCGGCCTTCATCTTCGCGGGCGAAGGCGGCACGATCACGGCGTGGGCGCCCGCCGTTGGCCCGACCAATGCCTTCACGATGTATGACGACGGCGCAGGCGGCGCCGTCTACAAAGGGCTTGCACTCGGAGCGAACAATGGCAACAACTTCCTCTATGCGACCGACTTTCATAACAACAAGATCGACGTGTTCGATACGAACTTCACGAAGGTGACGATGCCGGGCGGCTTCAAGGACAGCGCCATTCCCGCCGGTTTTGCGCCGTTCGGCATCCAGCTGATCGGCTCGAACCTGTTCGTCACCTATGCGATGCAGGACGCCGCGAAACATGACGACGTTGCGGGCGCGGGCGCCGGCGTGGTCGACGTATTCGACACGGCTGGCAATCTCAAACAGCACTTCGCCACAGGCGCGCCGTTGAACGCGCCATGGGGTATCGCGCAGGCACCGGGCAACTTCGGCACGTTCAGCGGCGCGATTCTGATCGGCAATTTTGGCGACGGGACGATCAACGCGTTCGATGCGTCGAGCGGCAAGTCGATGGGACCGTTGAAGTCGTCGAATGGCAACACGATCGTCCAGAACGGCTTATGGGGCATCGCGTTCGGCAACAACCTGAGCAACCAGCCTTCGAACACACTGTTCTTCGCAGCCGGGCCGAATGACGAAGCGAACGGCGTCTATGGAAGAATCGATCTGAATCCGGCGTCCAGCTCGGGCACCAGTTCCGGCTCCAGCACGGGATCGAGTTCGAGCGGCGGCGCGAGCATCGGCATGTAACGCATCGCCCTTTCCTTCATGCAAAACATAACGGCCGCTCCCTCAAGGAGCGGCCGTTATGTATGTCGCGCTTCACGCGCAAGCGCGCAAGCCAGCGGGCCTCAAACCTGGCGACGCAGCTCCGCGGGCGGCACCTTCATCAGGTGTCGATATTTCGCCACCGTGCGGCGCGCGACGAGCACGCCCTGATCGGCGAGCATCTTCGCGAGCGCGACATCCGACAGCGGATCGCGCGTGTTTTCCGCGGCAATCATTTCCTTGAGCAGCGCGCGCACGGCCGCTGCCGAACAGGTGCCACCGCTTTCCGTGCCCAGCTCGCGCGGGAAGAAATGCTTGAATTCGAAGATGCCGCGCGGCGTTGCCATGTACTTGTTGCCCGTCGCGCGCGAAATCGTCGATTCGTGCAGGCCGAGTTCTTCGGCCACGTCGCGCAATACGAGCGGTTTCAAAGCAATTTCGCCGTACTGGAAGAACGGCTTCTGATGCGCGACGATGCACTCGGCCACGCGCTGAATCGTTTCGAAGCGCTGCTGCGCGTTGCGGATCAGCCAGCGCGCTTCCTGCAACTGCTGCGCGAGCGGCGAGCGGCTCGCGCCTGCCGACTGCGCGAACAGTTCCGCGTACATACGGTGAATGCGCGCACGCGGCAGCACAGCGGGATTCACGGTCACGACCCACTTGTTGCGCACACTGCGCACGATCACATCCGGCACGATGTAGTTGTCGTCCGCGCGGCCATATGAATTGCCCGGCTTCGGATCGAGCTTGCGCACGAGCGCGCACGCCACACGCAATTCCTCGGCATCGCAGCCGATCTGCTTCTGCAACTCCGCATGTTCGCGGCGCGCGAGGCGGTCGAGATGATGCTCGACGACCTGTTTTGCCACGTCGCGGCCCGGCGTATCGGCGGGCAATGCGTCGATCTGCAGCGCAAGACACTCCGACAGCGAACGCGCTGCGAGTCCCGGACGGTCCAGCGTCTGCACGAGCCGCAGCGCGACCAGCAGTTCGTCTTCTGTCAACGCGGGTTCGATGTCGAAGACGTCGGTGAGATCGGCGAGGTCCTGGCGCAGATAGCCATCGTCATCGAGTGCTTCGATGATGAGGCGCGCCACTTCACGGTCGCGGTCGTCGAGCCGATAGAGACGCAACGCATCGTGCAACTGCTCGTGCAGCGTCGGTTGAACGCGGGCCCATTCGGTCGGGTCGGCGGCATCCGAATCGCCGTTGTAGCGCGACGGGCCACGGCCGTACGCATCGCCTGAGTAGTCGCCACTCGAATAGTCGTTGTTCGAGTAATCGCCGCCATCATCCGACGACGATGCAACGCTTTCCGTGGCCGGCTCCGAAGACGAACCTTCCATCGCGTTGTCGCGTTCGTTCGAAGGCAGGGTCTCGCCATCGGCTCCGTTGTTCTCTGCCGTCTTGCCTGCCGACAGATCTTCCGAAACAGACGGGTCGTATTCGAGGAAGGGATTGGTGTCGAGCGCGTTGCGCAGTTCCTGCTGAAATTCCAGCGACGACAGTTGAAGCAGGCGCACGGACTGCTGCAGACGCGGTGTGAGCGCGAAAGTTTGCTTCGCGCGTAGTTCGATTGTAGGCGGCATACAGACTCTTCCTGTGATTGTTCAAACAGCTTCGCGCACTACCTACGCAACTGTCGTACCAGTTTCTGCAACTGTCTGTTTTGATTCGCCTTTGTGTTGCCGAGGCGCACGCCGCGTGCCTGTTCGCCGCGCGCATTTTACAAACCCTCTGAAATTCGAACCGAATCATGCGGCATCGGTGCGCGCGCAAGGATGACGCCTCACGAGATGATTTTTCGGCCCCGCGGGCACGACGCTTGCTGACCGTCTCACAGGGACGCGCCATTACCAGGATTGAAGCGCGGCGCGTCCTGTGTCGGCGACGGACCAGATGGAACCGCGGCGGCAGTGTTCTTTGGTCGGGTCATCGGCGGCTTCACGCCGCGATCGATCGCACGGACAACAGGACCGCAACCCTGATCACCAACCGAGAAGGAGAAACCATGAAAACTATCCAGTTCCTCAAGGCCGCAGGCAGCATCGCATGTGTTGCATTTGCACTGAACGCTACGGCGCAAACGACGGCTTCGGCACCGCCCGCCACATCGGAGAGCGTTGGCCAGCATATCGACGACGGCACGGTGACCACCAAGGTCAAAGCCGAGCTGCTCGGCGCGAAGAACGTGAAGTCCACGCACATTCACGTGAAGACCCGCAAGGGCATCGTCTGGCTGTCGGGCACGGTGCCGTCGGCTGACGACAAGACTGCTGCGCAGGACGTCGTACAAAACGTGTCCGGCGTAAAGGGTGTGAAAAACCATCTGAAGATCGCAGCCGATTAAGCGTTTGACGCTCGCGCGTGCTCTGCACGCGCGCGTTATAACGCCAGAGGCCGCCCCTGATTGGGCGGCCTCTTTTTGTTTGCTGCCGAGCTCAGGATTTCATCGCGGCGTACTGGTCCCGCATCGCGCGAATGCGGTCATGGTTTTGCAGCACGCCGTGATATAAGCGCTCGACCACCGCGCGCACATCGGCGGGCAGGTCTTTTTCGAGCGCATCGTGAAAGCGGTTCTTCGCGGCGTCCTCGCCTTTTTCGCAGTCGGCGAGTATCGCGTGATCCGCGCGGCTTCCCACCGCCGACTTCACGTCGATCCACCCGCGATGCAATGCCCCGGCGACGCTGCCACCGCCCTCCGGTTTGCCGCCCAACTTCAACACGAGGTCCTGCAGGTCGCGCGCGCCTTGCGTACAACGCTCCGCGCTTTCGAGCAGCGCCTCCTTGACGCTCGCGTGATGTACGTTCTCAGCCGCTTTCATGAAGCCGCGCTCGCCGTCTTTCGATGTCTCGATCAAATCGTTCAACACGGCAATGACATTCGTCGTCATATCTCGCTCCTTCCGTTATGCGTGGGATGCGGGCTTTCACGCACCCGGCATGCCCGATCTCTACTGACTTGTGTGTCGTCTTTGCCGTTGCGGCAAGTAATTGCTTCCAGCTGAATACCAGACGTACTGGACGTCGCGCCCCGCATGCGGGCTGCGCTTTCACGGCGAAGAGGCATGCATATTGCTGAATAAGTATGTTGGACCCTCGCGAACCGCGCAGAGCCTTCAATAAAGCGCGGTCGACCCATAACGCGGGCCAGCAATCGACAAGGGAGAAATTCAACATGAGGATCAGGCGCGCGGAATGCCTGCTTTTGGTAGCTATCGTCACGTCGGCCGTCGTTGCGGAGATACGCGTCAATACGTCGTCATTCACCCAGGCCAACGAGTCCACTCAGGCAGCCCAACACACCGATCGCATGCAGGCTTGCGATAAACCGCACGACGGGTTACTACGCGCGGCATGTGAAGCGCGAAGCGAGCGTCGCCCCATCGACAGCGACGATCGCCCGACCAACGCCGTCGATACGCCACACGCACAGAAGCTCTGGGTTTAATCGTCGAGATTGACGAAGATTAGGCGCGCGGCTGCCGGATGTATTGCGGCAGCCGCCTTTTTTGCGCGCTGTTTATGTCTTCAGGCGTCGGTCCGACTCCATCCCTTCGACGCGGAACAGGCCGCTGTGCAGAATGACGCTTTCCCCGCCATTCTGGTCGAGCGCTTCCGCGCACACGGAACGGATACGCGCGCGGCCGCGTTCGAATGCGCTGATCAGTACGTCTTCCAGTGGTGAGTCCGCGCCGAAATGATCTTCGAGCGCCTCGGCGGAAATCTCGCAAGCGACGGGCTCGCCGTCGACGCACGCATTGAAGCGCACGGTCAGGCTCGACCCATCGAACACGGGAGCATCATCGGTGAATGTGATGTGCATGAGAGAGTCCTCGTACGCCGCACGCGGCATGAACACCTTGACGATCCCGTTCATGACGAAGCCTTGCGTGCATTGGCGAGTTGCTGTGCCATCGCGAGATGGTGACGAATGGTCGGAAGCGCGTGTGTCGCCGCGCCCTTCAGTTGCGGATCCGTGCCGCTTTCACTTTCCTTCTGGAACAGTTCGACTGCTTTCTGATGACCGCCCACGGCGACCTCATCGATATACGCCTTGTCGAAGTCGTCGCCCTTCAGTCCTTGCAGCTTGCCCACCAGCGCCGAGTCCGCGCCCGGCGCCGCGCCCAAGCCCTTCTCAGTCGCGACGACATCGAGGCTGCGAGCAAGCTTCGTGTGATCCGCAATCATCTGTTGCGCGAACTTCCTGACTTGCGGATTGGACGAGTTCGTCAGCGCGAGTTTGCTCGCGGCGATCTCCGTTGCGCCTGCCTGCGACGCGTCCTGCACGAACTGCGTGTCGCCCGGCGAGAGCTTCGTGTCTGCACTGGCAGGCAGGCACGCCACGACGCCAAGCGCGAGCACGGCAGGCGCAGCGAAGGCTCGAACGAATGAGCGGAATGGGCGAATAGTCATGCGTCTCTCCGATTGATACGGCGCGCCCGGCGAAGCTCAGGCCGCTTTCTTCTTCGACAGTTGCGCGATCAGCGTCTTGTTGAACGCGGGAAGATCGTCGGGCTTGCGGCTCGTGATGAAGTTGCCGTCCTCGACCACCTCCTTGTCGACCCATGTGCCGCCCGCGTTGCGGATATCGTCCTGCAGGCTCGGCCAGCTCGTGACCGTGCGCCCCTTGATCAGCCCAGCCGAGACGGGCAGCCACGTGCCGTGACAGATGACAGCGATCGGCTTCTTCGCCTGGTCGGCTGCCTTGACGAACGCCTGCGCCTGCGGCAACAGACGGATCGCATCGCCATTCACGACCCCACCCGGCAGCACGACTGCGTCGTAATCGTTCGGCGCGGCCTTGTCGAATGTCGTGTCGACATCGACGGTGTCGCCCTTGTCCACATGCCTGAATCCCTGGATCTTCCCGGCCCTGGCAGAAATTACGTGCACAGTCGCGCCCGCCTCCGTCAGCGCGCGACGCGGCTCGATCAGCTCGGCTTGTTCAAACCCGTCCAGCGCTAATACCGCCACCTTGCATCCAGCCAGCGTGCTAGCCATGTGCCTGTCCTCCCTTCGCAATCTTGTGTATTTGTGAGCTATCAGCGTTTGTTTACACAACGAGCAAGTTCGATGCCCAACGCGTGCGAAGCGTTCGGCTTCGCAGGTGGCGCAGGTTCAGGCATTGCTATTGCGCGAAGCGAATGCGTAAACGCGTAACCGCATGTCCGCCACAAAGACCGGAAGAGCGCATGAAAACCATGACTCGCAACGCGATCGATGCGATCGCCGAAGGACTCTCGACCACGATGCCCGCGGGGCTGCGGCATGCGGACGACACGCGGCCCGGCTATACGCGTAGAAAGCTCCGAAACGGTTTCGCCTATTTCGATCTCGACGGCAAACGCATCGACGATGAGGCGCAGATCGCGCGCATCAACGCGCTCGCCGTTCCACCCGCCTACACCGACGTCTGGATCTGCCCCGACCCGCGCGGCCACATCCAGGCAACGGGCCGCGATGCGCGGGGCCGCAAACAGTACCGCTACCACCCGCAATGGCGCGAGACGCGCGATGCCGACAAGTTCGGCCGCATGGCTGCCTTCGGGCATGCACTGCCGAAGATACGCGCGCGAGTCGCTCGCGATCTCGCGCGCGAAGGCATGCCGCGCGAGAAAGTCATCGCCGCAGTCGTGCATCTGCTCGATACGACGCTGATCCGGATCGGCAGCGTCGAATATGCGCGCGACAACCAGTCCTATGGCCTCACCACGCTGCGCAAGAAGCACGTGACGATTCGCGCGGGCGAAGTGCGGTTCCGGTTCGCGGGAAAGAGCGGCATCGAGCACGACGTCACTGTCGACAATGCCCGCGTCAAGCGCATCGTGCGCCGGTGCGCGGAGTTGCCGGGTCACGACCTGTTCCAGTACATCGACGAAGACGGCGCGCGCCATACGGTCGGCTCTGCCGATATCAACGAGTATTTGCGCGACATCAGCAGCGCGGACTTCTCGGCGAAGGACTATCGCACGTGGGCAGGCAGTGTGTACGCGATGGCGGCTTTGCGGCAACTGGTGTGCGAAAGCGCCGCCGACACGCGCCGTCATGTCGTCGCGACCGTAAAAGAAGTGGCCACGTTGTTACGCAATACGCCCGCTGTATGCAAGCGCTGCTATATCCACCCTGAAGTGATCGCGGCATTTGAAGCGGGCGAATTGCCAGACCTGCTGCCGCAGCGCGCGAAGCGCCACATGAAGGTCGACGAAGCGGCATTCGCCGCACTATTGCTGCAAGTGGAAAAGCGCACGCGGCTTGCAAGCCGCAATGCGCGCAAGGGCGGCAAGCCATCCGCGTCGGCGGACGTCGAGAGCGCGCGGCTCGCGAAGCTGCTCACGAAATCGAGCGCACTGCGCAAGCAGGCGGACGCGCAAAAGCGGACCGCCCATACCGCGTGAGCACGCGCGGGCGACTCACTCTTCGTACGCCGCCATGACAAGCCACATATCGCGCTCGCTACTGTGAATCTGTGCGGCCAGCGCGTAGTTATCGTTTGGCCCACAGGTGTTCGCGAGCGTTCGCTGCGCGACTTCCGCATCGTCGAATACGCAATCGTCTGCGAGTGGTCGCACTTCACGCTTGCCTTCGAACATGTGCTGGCTCATCCGGTACACGAGTGGCTGCTGCTTCCAGGCATGGAAGCAATCCTTCACGTGCTGGAAATCGCCGCCGCAGATGTTGCTCTGATAGTGAATCTTCGATCGCATCGTTCACCTCCACATGCGGCGCCGTGTGTGTTGCCGCGGCCGATCGTAGTGCCGCGCAACCCTGGATCGCCGGACGAACGGAACACCGCTTTCGGTGCTCCGTCCGCTGTGCGGATCTCCACGTACCGCTGTCGTGCCGCCTGCTTCAAGTCCTCGATGAAACAGCACGGCACCGAATCCATTACTCACGTTACCCAGCGCGCGCTTGCCCCGGCCATTGCCGCGCAAACTCGCCCGCTGAACGCTGCGTGTTACTGGCTCGCGCCCGATGCCGCCGCAGCGCCGCTCGCGCCCATTGCGCTATCCGTTGCGGCAGGCGCGCTGGCGCCCGTAGCCGTATCGGAGGTGGTGTTGTCCGCCTTCTTGCAGCCCGCGCCGAGCGATATCGACACGACGGCGAGCGCCAGCAAAAAATGCTTCAAAGCTGCCTTCGTCATGGTTTCTCCCGTCTACGTTGCAGGTCCGGCACCGCCTTCGCGCCGGACCTGTCGGTCAGATTACTGCCCCTTCGTATCGCTGCTGGCGTCGGCGCCCGGCATGTTGGTCGTGTCGTTGGCCGGCTTCATGTGCGAGGTCGACTTCTTGTGATGTGGCTTCGACGACGCATGCGTGCCCGACGCAGCCATCCCGGCGCCCGTCTGATCGGAGGAACTCATACCGGCGCCGTTCCCGCCGCCGCCCGCTGCACCGCCGCCGTTGCCGCCGCCCTGCGCGAAAGCGCCACCCGACAGCGCAAGCAATGCCGCGACGATCCATGTGGTTCTGCTCTTCATCTGCGTACCCCTTTGAATGAAATGAAAGCGGCTGACGACCGCAAAAATCCTGTTGCTGTCAGGGGAAAATCGAGCAAGCGGTGTGCCCCGCGAAGGCGCGCCCGCTCTCGTTTTGCGGCCCGAAAGCGCGGTTTCCCCGAGGCTTTCACACGGCGGCTGAATGCCGCAGCGCCGCACGCACACGCCCTGCGGAGTCTGATAATTACAAAGAGGACGTAAATCTTTCGTGCGATAAATGGCGCAATATGCACAGTGCGCTGCACGCCATTCACACCCAGGAGAACACTTCATGCGTATTTCGACATCGTTTCTGTTCGACCTCGACGGCACGCTCGTCGACAGCGTGTATCAGCATGTGCTCGCATGGAAGGAAGCGCTCGACGAAGAAGGCATCGAACTGTCGGTATGGCGCATTCATCGCAAGATCGGCATGAGCGGCGGACTGTTCACGCATCAGCTGTTGCGCGAAACGGGCGGCGACATGAGCGCCGAGCGCGTCGAGCGCTTGCGGCGCGCGCATGCTCGCGCCTACAAACAGTTGCATGCCAAGGTGCGTCCGTTGCCCGGCGCGCAGGCGCTACTGGCCGCACTGACGGAAAGCGGTACGCCGTGGGCGATCGCGACCAGCGGTCGCATGGAAACGGCGGCCGTCAATCTCGAAGCGCTCGGCGTCGATCCCGCGAAGACAGTCGTCGTGACGCGCGACGACGTCAAGTACGCGAAGCCCGATCCCGATCTGTTCGTCGCCGCAGCGCATCGCCTGAAGGTGCAGATCGAGCATGCCGTCGTGGTCGGCGACAGCATCTGGGACATGCTCGCTGCCCGCCGCTGCCGCGCGCTCGGCGTGGGCCTGCTGTCGGGCGGCTATGGTCAGGAAGAACTCGAACGTGCGGGCGCGCTGCGCGTCTACGAAGATCCCGCCGATCTGCTCGAACATCTCGACGAGATCGCCGCGCGTCCCTGAGTTAATCGCGCCTTCGCATTCGTCCGACACCGCAAGGCGTGCCGCGTGGCACGCCACGTGCACCGCTCCTGTCATGAACCTCACCACGAAGACAGGATCGACATCATGACTCGCGACCCAATCCCCCACGACAACCCGACTGCCCGCCCGGACGACGCGCCACGCGGCGAGCCCGAACCGCCCGACACCTCGAAAGACCTGCCCGAATTGCCCGATCCCGTCGAAGTCGGCGAAGACGGTTGACAGGAATAGTGGTTGCTGAAAATCCCGCTGTACGCATGACCCGTACGAACCCACACAGGGAGAACCATGATGGCATTGCAGAACCAGACACACGGTGGAGCGGATATCGTCGGCGCGAGCCGCGGCGGAAGTCGTGGGCCCGGCCCGGAAGTGATGGCGGCCGATACGCTGGACGGCGACAAGGTATTGAGCGCCGACGGCGACGATATCGGCAAGATCAAGGACATCATGCTCGACGTGCGCTCGGGCCGCATCGCGTACGCGGTGTTGTCGAGCGGCGGCTTTCTCGGCATCGGCGACAAACTGCTTGCTATTCCATGGAGCGCGCTCACGCTCGACGTGGACCGCAAGTGCTTCCTGCTCGACATGCCGTCGGAAAGCGTGAAGAACGCACCGGGATTCGACAAGGATCATTGGCCGTCGATGGCCGATTCCACATGGGCCACGTCGATCCATCAATACTACGGACGCGAGCCATACTGGGGCCGCGAGGATGAGTTCAACGTCGGCGATGTCACGCCCGGCTCGTCGAATGCGCCCGAAGCAGGCGGCGTCAAGCTATAGGCGTCAAGCTATGGGGCCCGCCACGCCTCCTGGCATGACTGCATGCAGTACCGTCCGCTCGCTACGCAACGCCAGCATAGCGGGCGGATTCCGTTTATGGGGAACATCATGGCCGGCACCAGCAAACGCAGCGGAACATCGCGTACGAAGAAGCGCACGACGGCCCACGCATCGACGCGCGCCCGAGGTGGCCGTCCGGCGCGCCAGCGTCATTCGCAGGCCAGCGCCGCGCACCGCGCGCGAACGGCGGCATCGAGCCGCTCCGGGAAGAACGCGAAGTACTGGTCGCATCATGTGATGGAGACCAGCGACGCGATGGACATCGAAAAGGACATCTTCAAAACGGGGACCGCCGACGAAATCGCTCAATCGCTGAAGCGTTCGTCGACGCATAGCAAGCGGCGCAAAGGCACGCCGTACCAATCGGCCATGTCGATGCTCAACTTCTACATCAACCGCGCGGGCCGCAATCTGCCCAAATCGCGCAAGAACACGCTGGAGCAGGCCAAACGCAAGCTGCGCGAAGCGTTCGGCCGCACGCCATGAACGCGCCGCGCGCCCTCCGCTGATGCACCCGGAGACCGTCTGGTGGTATCTGATCGTCGGCGGCGTACTGATTTTCATGGGCATCGCTGCCACGACGTTCAAGCGTCTGCCGTTGTCCGCGGCGATGCTCTATCTCGTCATCGGCTATGCGCTCGGCCCGCCCGGTCTCGGGCTACTGCAACTCGACCTCGCCCGCGACGCGCCCATCCTGCGCCCCATGACGGAAGTCGCGCTGCTCGTTTCGCTGTTCGCGATCGGACTGCGTCTGCGTTTGCCGCTCTTCGAGCCCATGTGGACGCTGCCGCTGCGGCTCGGCTTCGTCGCGATGGTGCTGACGATACCGCTGCTCACGCTCGTCGGCGTACTGGTGCTCGGTCTCGACTGGGGTCCATCGTTGCTGCTCGCGGCCATTCTTGCACCGACCGACCCCGTGCTTGCCCATGACGTAGGCGTCCAGGACTCCGACGATCTGGACCTGCTGCGCTTTTCGCTATCGGGCGAAGGCGGACTCAACGACGGCATCGCGTTGCCGTTCGTGCTGTTGGGACTCGCCCTGTGCACGTCCGGCCAGGCGCATGGAAACGAGGCGAGCGGCTGGCGCATCGCCTTCGAAGCGATCGCGGGCATTCCGGGCGGCCTCGTGATAGGCGGCTTGCTCGGATGGATGACCACCAAGTCCGTGGCATGGTTGCGCACGCGCCATGCACAGGCACTCGGCCTCGAAGGCTTCTTTGCGCTCGGGCTGATCGGCCTCGCTTACGGCGCGGCCCTGCTTGCGCACTGCAATGGCTTCGTTGCCGTCTTTGCGGCCGGCGTTGCGATGCGCGGCGTCGAGCATCGCGCAAGCGGCGGCCGCTCGGCGCGCGAAGCCATCGGCACCGTCGATTCCGAGGACGTCGGCGCAACGGCCTCCGATCCGCGAAAGGCGCACGCATTCATGGCCGAATCGGTGCTCGGCTTCACCATCGAACTGGAACGCATCGCCGAAGTCGCCGTGATGATGATCGTCGGCAACGTGCTGGCGACTTCCGGCGCCTCGCTCTTTACGTGGCAAAGCGCGGTATTGATCGTGACGCTGTTTGTCGTGGTGAGGCCGCTCGCCGTCGAAGCATCGTTGATCGCGTCGAGTGCCACGCATGCGCAGCGCCGCTTGATGAGCTGGTTCGGCATTCGCGGCATCGGCTCTTTCTACTATCTCGCGCTCGCACTCGAGTCGATGCAGCAACGTCACATGCAAGACCTGACGCCCCTCGTGCCGTTGACGCTTGCCGTCATCACGTCTTCCGTCATCGTGCATGGCATCAGCGCAACACCGCTGATGAACTGGTATCAGCGCATCCGGCAACCGGATCGTAAATCGCGTTCAAAATAGCTTTAAGCGTTTTATTCGCTTTAGCACAAACCCCTATGCCGCGCGAATAGAAAAGCGGGTCACTTTTAAAACACGCGCTTCATTCGCGACACAGTGCGTTCTTAAGCAAGAATGACGCTAGGCGCACACCTGAATGTTGTCTATGATAGGCGCTGACGCAATTGAGCCGAACAAGACGTCACAACATTAATCTGCCTCGTCAAATCAGCAGAACACATTCTGTCAATGGCGCTAAGCGAATTGCATCGTTATTTGATGAAAATCATTTTCGCATTCGTGCGAATGTGCCTGGCAGTTTGCACTGAAAGCTTGCAGCGAATTGGCGTGCCGGGCCTTCTTGGCGTGGCAATGGCATTGTCCATTCACTCCGCCTTCGCCGACGACATTACCCAATCGGTCACACAACCTTCATTTGCGCTCTATTACGGCAAATCGCCGCCCGTGGAAATGCTTTCTGCATTCGACGCGGCCGTTGTCGAACCCGACAGCGGTTTCGATCCGCTTGCGCATCGTTTGCCGCATACCACGTGGTTCGCTTATGCCAGCGTCGGCGAAGTGCTGCCTTCGCGCAGCTATTACGCGGATCTGCCGAAAAGCTGGCTGGCGGGAAGCAATGAAGCGTGGGCATCGCGCGTGGTCGATCAAAGCCAGCCTGAATGGCCTGCATTCTTTGTCGATCATGTCATCAAGCCGCTTTGGGACAAAGGCTATCGCGGCTTTTTTCTCGACACGATGGATTCGTGGCAACTCGTCGCAAAGACCGACGAAGCACGCACACGGGAAACGCAAGGCTTGGCCAATGTGATTCGCGCGATCAAGACGCGCTATCCCGATGCAAAGCTGATCTTCAATCGCGGCTTCGAAATCCTCCCGCAGGTGCACGACCTCGTGTATGCGGTTGCGTTCGAATCGCTGTATCGCAGCTGGGATCAATCGAAGCAACGTTATACGGAAGTCTCCGAACCGGACCGCGCCTGGCTGCTGGATCAGGCGAGGACGATACGCGAGCAATATCACCTTCCCGTCATTTCGATCGACTATTGCGCGCCCGGCGATCGCGCATGCCAGCAGGACACCGTCGCGAAGATCAAGGCGCAGGGCATCGTGCCTTATGTCACGGACGGCGCGCTGGCGACGATGGGCGTCGGCGCCGTCGACCCCGTCAAACGCCGGATTCTGGTGATTCAGGATCCGCCGCTGCGCACGGACCTGAACGTATCGCCCGGCGTGCGTTTTCTGGCGATGCCGCTCAACTACCTCGGCTACCGGATCGACTATCGCGATGCGCGCGATCCCATGCCCGAAGGCGATCTGCGCGACCGTTATGCGGGCATCGTGCTATGGCTCGAAGGCCAGGTGCCGAACAGCAAGGCGTATCGCGACTGGCTCACCGCACAGATCGACGCGAAGATTCCCGTTGCCGTGTTCACGACTTTCGGCACGCAGATGGATGCCGACCTTGCGAAAAAGCTCGACCTCGAAACGGTTGCGGGCGCGCCGTCGAATGGCAAGCTCGACGTCGAGTCATACGACCCGAAAATGATGGGCTTCGAAATGAAGCCGCATCCGCTGGCGCGCGACTTCACGCCGATACGCGTCGGCCCGCATAGCCGTTCGCTGTTGCGATTGCGTTCGGGCGACTTCGTGATCGACGGCGCGGGCATCACGCCGTGGGGCGGCTATGCAATGCGCCCGTTCGGCGTGTATGAACTGGATGCCGTCAATCAGGCGCGCTGGGT